>NZ_AYXG01000019.1 GCF_000564855.1 Actinokineospora spheciospongiae | reverse complement strand
CTAGGGCGTGTCCTGCGGATCTTTCCCATGATCGTGTGCAGATGATGGGGTGTGGTCGGACGTGGTGAGCTGACGGACAAGGCCTGGGCTGCGATCGCGCCGTTGCTGCCCGCGCAGAGCGGGCAGCGCGGTGGTCGGTGGCGCAGTCACCGGCAGGTGATCGACGCGATCCTGTGGAAGGAACGCACCGGCGCGCCCTGGCGTGACCTGCCAGGACGGTATGGGCCGTGGAAGACAGCGCACGAACGGTTGCGGAAGTGGACCGCCGACGGGACGTGGGACCGGATACTGGAGCACGTGATCGTCAAAGACGACTCACTCGGGACACTCGAGGACAACGTGGCCTTCGTGGTCAGCGTCGACTCCACGAGCATCCGGGCCCACCAACACGCGGCCGGTGCCCGGAAAAAGGGGGCTGCGCGGACTGGATCGAGAACCTCGCCATCGACGGGGAATGCCTCGGACGCTCCCGCGGAGGGCTGACGACCAAGCTCCATCTGGCCGTCGACGCGGCCGGTCTGCCGCTGGCGGTGATCCTCACCCCCGGCCAGGCCGGGGACAACCCGCAACTGCTGCCGCTGCTTGAGGACATCGATGACATCGACGTCGACGGGCAGCGGGTGCGGGTCGGGCGGGTGATCGCCGACAAGGCCTACGCCCACCCGAGCACCCGCACCGCGCTACGACAGCGACGGATCAAGGCCACTATCCCCGAGCGTGTCGACCAGGTCGCCCACCGCAAGGCCAAGGGCTCGGCCGGTGGCAGGCCACCGGCCTTCGACACCGACATCTACAAGATGCGCAACGTCGTCGAACGCTGTTTCAACCGGCTCAAGCAGTTCCGCGGCCTGGCCACCAGGTTCGCCAAACGAGCCGCCTACCACCGAGCCGAGATCATCCTCGCCTGCATCGTCCTCCATCTCAAGTGAAGATCCGCAGGACAGGCCCTAGGCACGGGGTGACGGTTTTCCGGGAATCCACCGCGCCGGGTGAGCACTTCACGCTCGGCTCTGGCCCCGCCTCCCGGCGCGGTGGTATCCCAGTCCGGACAGGGTTGACCAATCCGGCGAAAGTGGTGCCGCACATGGGAATTCGGAGAACCAGCGGTTCGATCGCGGTGGTGGCCGCGCTGGTGGGCGGGCTCGTCGTCGCGGGGGCGGGCACCGGTTCCGCCGCGGCGGTCACCGTGCGGATCGGGGATTCGCTGAGCGGGTGCTCGACAGCGGTCCCGGGGGTGGGCACCGTCACCGCCGACATCGCCGCCCACATCGAGGTGGACGCGCCGGACACCGCCCGGCAGGGCGTGCCGACCGCGCCGCTGCCCTACCGGGGGACGGCGTCGGTGGGGCTCGACTTCGCCCAGGGAACGCCGCTGCGCCAAGCCCTCGACGGCGCGGGCGCGGTCACGCTGGACGCGACCGCGCGGGTGTTCCTGCGCTACCACAGCCCGCAGTTCCCGAACACGGAGAACCCGCGGCCGTACTTCTCCGTCACCGGCGTCCCGATCGCCGGGAACAGCACGCTGCCCGAGTGGTCCACCTCCGGTGAGCTGCCCCCGATGGTGTTCGACCGGGTCGGGACCGAACCGACCCGGTACTACCAGAGCTTCAACGTCCTGGTCACCCCGCGCGGCGCGGACGGCGGCCCGACCGCCCTGGGCACGCTCGACGTGCACTGCATCTACCCGCCCGGCCCGTACTCCACGCACCGCGTCGAGGTCTCCCCCGGCAACCGGCACATCACCTAGGACCTCACCGCGCGGGGGATGCCACTGGCAAGGGCGAGCCCGACTGCCGGAGCACGACCACGCTGACCCTGACCTCGGGCGACGGGTTCACCCCCGCGAGCGGCGGCCCGATCACCGGGACCTACGACCTGCCCGCCTCCAGCGGCTGCGGCAACCACACCGGGCTGGTCGACGCGCTATTCGCCGGGGTCGGCAACGCGCTTGCGCTGAGCACCACCGGCAGACCCGGTCTCCTCGACTCGATCGTCGTCGAGGTCGTCGGTGTCGTCGAACGGGTCTTCGTCGTCGACAGCGTCGTCCTCGACAACGGGGTCGGGGTCCTCGTCGTCCCGGTGGGTGGAGGGCACCTCGTCCACCGGGATGACGGCGATCGCCCCGCCGCCGAGGTGTTCGCGGGGGCCGCGCTTGGCGGCGAGCACGAAGTAGACGACCGCGCCGATGAACACCAGCAGCGAGACCCAGACGTTGATCCGCACGCCCAGGACCAGGGTGGCCGGGTCGGTGCGCATCAGCTCGATCAGACCGCGGCCCAGGGTGTAGCCGGCGACGTACACGGCGAACGCGCGCCCGTGGCCCAGCCGGAGCTTGCGGTCGAGGAACACGACCAGCGCGGCGACGAGCAGGTTCCAGATCAGCTCGTACAGGAACGTGGGGTGCACCGGGCTGCCGTCGATCAGGGTGTGGTCGACGGCGACGCCGTTGAGCGGGTCCGTGATGCCGTTGGCGTTGAGGCGCTCGTAGATCTCCAGGCCCCACGGCAGGCTGGTCGGCCCGCCGTAGAGCTCCTGGTTGAAGTAGTTGCCGACCCGGCCGATGGCCTGGGCGGTGACGATGCCGGGGGCGATCGCGTCGGCGAACACCGGCAGCGGGATGCCCTTCTGGCGGCAGCCGATCCAGGCGCCGACCGCGCCGAGGGCGATGGCGCCCCAGATGCCCAGGCCGCCGTCCCAGATGCGCAGCGCGTTCAGCGGGTTCTTGCCCTCGCCGAAGTAGCGGTAGTAGTCGGTGGCGACGTGGTAGAGCCTGCCGCCGACCAGGCCGAACGGCACCGCCCACACCGCGATGTCGATGACGGCGCCCGGCTGGCCCCCGCGGGCCTGGAACCGCTTCTCACCCCACCAGATCGCGACGATGATGCCCGCGATGATGCACAGCGCGTACGCGCGGATGGGGATGGTCAAGAAACCGAGATCGATCTCCCAGACCCCGCGGTCGGGACTCGGGATGTTCGCCAGGAACAGCGAGGAGGCGCTCGTCACGGGCCCACCGTAACGGGGGCCCGGACGGCTCAGCCGATCGGGGCGGGTGTGCGGCGCACACCCTCGGCCAGCTCCTCGGTGAGCGCGCGCACCGCGTCCGGGCCGGTCCGCGCGGCGGTCACGAAGGCCGACCCGACGATGACCGCGTCGGCGAACCCGGCCACCTGCGCGGCCTGGTCGCCCGAGCGCACGCCCAGGCCGACGCCGACCGGCAGCGAGGTGTGCTCCCGGGTGCGCGCGACCAGGGCCTCGGCCTCGACGCCCACGGCGTCGCGGGCCCCGGTGACGCCCATGACCGCGGTGGCGTAGACGAAGCCGGAGGACGCCGCCGTGGTGGCCGCGATCCGCTCCGGCGACGACGACGGCGCCACCAGGAAGATCCGGTCCAGGCCGTGCGCGGCGGAGGCCTCCAGCCACGGCTCGGCTTCGTCCGGGATGAGGTCCGGGGTGATCATCCCGAGTCCGCCCGCGGCGGCGAGGTCGCGGGAGAACGCGTCCACGCCGTAGCGCAGCACCGGGTTGAAGTAGGTCATCACCACGGCCTTGCCGCCCGCGGCCGACACGGCCTCGACGGTGCGGAACAGGTCGCGCAGCCGGAAGCCGCTGCGCAGCGCCTCGTCCGCGGCGGCCTGGATGGTCGGGCCGTCCATGACCGGGTCGGAGTAGGGCACGCCGACCTCCAGCAGGTCGCAGCCGGAGTCGACCATGGACTTGAGCGTGTCGATGGAGCCGTCGACCGTGGGGTACCCGGCGGGCAGGTACCCGATCAGCGCCGCGCGCCCCTCGGCCCTGGTGCCCGCGAACAGGGTGTCGAGCGTGCCCATCAGGACTCCTCGTAGAAGCCGAAGTACTTCGCGGCGGTGTCCATGTCCTTGTCACCGCGACCGGAGAGGTTCACCAGGATGACGCCCTCGGGACCGAGTTCCCGGCCCAGGACCAGCGCGCCCGCGAGGGCGTGCGAGGACTCGATGGCCGGGATGATGCCCTCGGTGCGCGAGAGCAGCCGGAACGCGTGCATGGCCTCAGCGTCGGTGGCCGAACGGTATTCGGCGCGGCCGGTGTCCTTGAGCCACGCGTGCTCCGGGCCGACACCGGGGTAGTCCAGGCCCGCGCTGATCGAGTACGCCTCGGTGGTCTGGCCGTCCTCGTCCTGCAACAGGTAGGACATGGCGCCGTGCAGCATGCCGGGGCTGCCGTGGCCCAGGGTGGCGCCGTGCTCGCCGGTCTCGATGCCCTTGCCCGCGGGTTCGATGCCGACCAGCCGCACGTCGGCGTCGTCGACGAAGCCGTGGAAGATCCCGATGGCGTTGGAGCCGCCGCCGACGCAGGCGGTGACCACGTCCGGCAGCCGCCCGAGCTGCTCCAGCACCTGCGCCCTGGCCTCGATGCCGATGACCCGGTGGAAGTTGCGCACCATCAGCGGGAACGGGTGCCCACCGGCGGCCGTGCCGAGCAGGTAGTGCGTGGTGTCCACATTGGTCACCCAGTCGCGCAGCGCCTCGTTGATGGCGTCCTTGAGGGTGCGCGAGCCCGAGGCCACCGGGACGACCTCGGCGCCGAGCAGCTTCATCCGCGCCACGTTCAGCGCCTGCCGCTCGGTGTCGACCTCGCCCATGTAGACCACGCAGTCCAGGCCCATCAGGGCGCAGGCGGTGGCGGTGGCGACGCCGTGCTGGCCCGCGCCGGTCTCGGCGATGACCCGCTTCTTGCCCATCCGCTTGGTGAGCAACGCCTGGCCCAGCACATTGTTGATCTTGTGCGAGCCGGTGTGGTTGAGGTCCTCGCGCTTGAGGAACACCCGCGCGCCGCCCGCGTGCTCGGCGAAGCGGGGCGCCTCGGTGAGCAGCGAGGGCCTGCCCGCGTAGTCGCGCAGCAACCGGGTGAACTCGTCGGTGAACGCCGGGTCCAGCCGGGCCTTGTCGTACTCGGCCGACAGCTCGTCGAGCGCGCCGATCAGCGCCTCCGGCATGAACCGGCCACCGTAGGGGCCGAAGTGGCCGCGGGCGTCCGGGTCGTGCGCGCCGGGGGCGTGCGGGTCCTGCTCCGCGACGGCGTGCACGGCGCTGTTCTGCGCCGCGGTGGTGTCGTCCTGCGGTGTGGTGCTGTCCTGCACCGGGGTGCTCTCCACGACGGCGTTCTCCACAGCATCGTCCACCGCGGTGCTGTTCTCCAGCGTGACACCGCGGTCGGTGGTGTTCTCGGGGGTGCTCACCGGCTCGGCCTCGGGCACGCCGGGTGCGACCCCGCCGTGACGAGCTGCACCAGGGCGGCCTTGGGGTCGTCGGTGGCCACCAGGCCCTCGCCGACCAGCACCGCGTCGGCACCGGCCCCGGCGTAGGTCATCAGGTCGCTGGGGCCCCGGACGCCGGACTCGGCGATCTTGACCACGTCGGCGGGCAGACCGGGCGCGAGCCGCCCGAACACGTCCCGGTCGACCTCCAGGCTGCGCAGGTCGCGGGCGTTGACGCCGATGACCTTCGCGCCCGCCTCCAGCGCGCGGTCGGCCTCCTCGGCGGTGTGCACCTCGACCAGGGCGGTCATGCCCAGCGACTCGACCCGGTCGAGCAGCGACTCCAGCGCGGGCTGCTCCAGCGCGGCCACGATCAGCAGCACCAGGTCCGCGCCGTGCGCCCGCGCCTCGTGCACCTGGTACGGGCTGACCACGAAGTCCTTGCGCAGCAACGGGATGTCGACCTTGGCCCGGACCGCGTCGAAGTCGGCCAGCGAACCGCCGAAGCGGCGCTGCTCGGTGAGCACGCTGATCACGCGCGCCCCCGCGGCCTCGTAGTCGCGGGCCAGGGCGGCGGGGTCGGCGATGGTGGCCAGGTCGCCCTTGGACGGGCTGCGCCGCTTGACCTCCGCGATGACCCCGACGTCGGTGCCGCGCAGCGCGTTGAACGCGTCCCGCGGCGGCGGGGCCTTGGCGGCCATCGCCTTGATGGTCTCGAAGGAGACGACCGACTCGCGCGCGGCGAGGTCCTCCCGGACCCCCTCGACGATCGATTCGAGGACGTTCACAGGTCACCCTCGATCGACGTTCCGCTGGTGTAGTCCCTCACAAGCACTGCCCCTTCCCGCCGAATTGATGCTAACTCCGGCCCTCGCGGGCAGGAGGCACCGGGTCCTCGCTCGCTCACCGCCCCGCCGTCGGGTCCTCCCCCTCCGAGAGTGCCTGCCACAGGTCGTCGTCGGTGCGGGCGGACTCCTTGGCCGCACCGGGTGCCGCGTACCGCGCCCCCATCCTGGGCAGCCGGGCGCCACGGATGAGCAAGACGCCCCCCGCCGCGGCCATGACCAGCCCGGCCACCGCCACCGCCAGCCGCGCCGGGACCGCTCCCCCGGTTCCGGCGACGGCCTGCCACACCGGCACCAGGCCCGCCGCGGCCAGCAGCGCGCCCGCGACCCGGCGCGGCACCGGGCCCAGCGCGAGCACGCCCGCGACCCCGGCCAGCGCCAGCACCGCCAGCGGCACCACCGAGGGCAGCGCCGCCGACACCGGCACGTCCGCGCTGGTGGCCGCCCCGGTGCCGGGGACCGTGCCGATGCTCGTCGACCAGGTCAGGTACGACGAACCCCACAACCCGGCCGCGGACAGCACGAGCAGGCCCACCACCGTCCACAGCAGACGGCGGGGTGGCGGCCCCGGGGGCTCCTGCGGCTCGGTCATGAGTCCGCCGGGGCCCGCACGGTCTCCGCCGCGGCGATGGCGGCGAGCACCGCACCCGCCTTGTTCACGCACTCGGTGTCCTCGGCGGCCGGGTCGGAGTCGGCCACCACACCCGCCCCGGCCTGCACGTAGGCCACGCCGTCGCGGATCAGGGCGGTGCGGATGGCGATCGCGGTGTCGCAGTCGCCCGCGAAGTCCAGGTAGCCGACGACGCCGCCGTAGAGGCCGCGCCGGGTCGGCTCCAGCTCCTCGATCAGCTCCATCGCCCTCGGCTTCGGCGCCCCGGACAACGTGCCCGCCGGGAAGCAGGCGGCGACGGCGTCGAAGGCGGTCTTGCCCTCGGCCAGCTCACCGGTGACCGTGGAGACGATGTGCATGACGTGGCTGTAGCGCTCCACCCGGAAGAAGTCGACCACCTGCACGGTGCCCGGCGCGCACACCCGGCCCAGGTCGTTGCGGCCCAGGTCGACCAGCATGACGTGCTCGGCGCGCTCCTTGCGGTCGGCGAGCAGGTCCTTCTCCAGGACCATGTCCTCCTCCGGGTCCACCCCGCGCCAGCGGGTGCCCGCGATGGGGTGCGTGGTCGCCCGGCCGTCGCGCACGGTGACCAGGGCCTCCGGGCTGGAACCGACGATGCTGAACCCGTCGAGCCGCAGCAGGTACATGTACGGGCTGGGGTTGGACGTGCGCAGCATCCGGTAGACGTCGAGCGGGTCGGCGTCGGTGGTCATCTCGAACCGCTGCGACACCACCACCTGGAACGCCTCGCCCGCGCGGATGGCCTCCTTGGCCTTGCGCACCGCGGCCTGGTAGTCGGCGGGCTCGCGCCTGCGCGCGTAGTCCGGGCGGGGCCGCTCGAACACCGCGGCGGTCGACGGCGCCGGGCTCAGCAGCGCCCGGGTCATCGCGTCCAGCCTGGCCACCGCGTCGTCGTAGGCGGCGTCGACCCGCTCGGGCGAGTCGTCCCAGTTCACCGCGTTGGCGATCAGGGTGATGGTGCCCTCGTGGTGGTCCACCGCGGCCAGGTCGGTGGCCAGCAGCATGACCAGCTCGGGCAGCTCCAGGTCGTCCTCGGCGAGGCTGGGCAGCTTCTCCAGCCTGCGCACCGCGTCGTAGCCGATGTAGCCGACCATGCCGCCGGTCAACGGCGGCAGGTCCGGCAGCGGGTCGGTGTGCAGCAGCCGCACCGTCTCGCGCAGCGCCGCCAGCGGGTCGCCCCCGGTGGGCAGGCCGACCGGCGGGGTGCCCGTCCAGTGCGCCTCACCGCCGGTGGCGGTCAGCGCGGCCGGGCTGCGCACCCCGACGAATGACCAGCGCGACCAGGAGCGGCCGTTCTCCGCCGACTCCAGCAGGAACGTGCCGGGCCGGTCACCCGCAAGCTTGCGGTACACCGACACCGGTGTCTCCGCGTCGGCGAGGACCCGCCGCACCACCGGGATGACCCGCCGATCGGCCGCCAGCGCGTGGAACTGCTCACGACCGGGGCTGACGGCCCCCATCCCCGCGTTCGTCGCGGGTCGGGACGGGACGCCGATCACACTGACCATGACGTCATTCTGCCGTGCCCCCGGCGCCACCCCCGGCACCGGGTCGAGGGCATCGGTGACCTGCGCGGACCCGGTTTCGGGCATGATGTCCGGTGATGAGCACACCGACCGCCGGGCCACCCGGGCCCGGCACCGGGCGCAGGCGGGGCAGGCGCCCCGGTGGCGCCGACACCCGGGCCGCCCTGCTGGCCGCCGCCCGCGAGGTCTTCGCCGAGCAGGGCTACAGCGGGGCCACGGTGCGCGCCATCGCCCGCCGCGCCGGGGTGGACGCGGCCATGGTCAACCACTGGTTCGGCGGCAAGGAAACGCTGTTCGCCGAGGCCGTGCTGCGGCTGCCGTTCGAGGTGGAGCCGCTGGTCGCGCACCTGCGCAGCGGACCGGCCGGGCAGTTGGGCGCACGGATGGCGCGGGCGTTCCTGACGAGCTGGGACGCCGAGGGCGGTACGCGGTTCACCGCTCTGGTGCGCAGCGTCGCCACGCACGCGGATGCGGGGAGTTCACTGCGCGACTTCTTCCTGGAGAACCTGTTCGGGCGGATCAGCGATCTTGTTGCGGAGGACGGGCGGGAGCTGCGGGCGACGCTGGTGGCGTCGCAGGTGATGGGGCTGGGGATGGTGCGGTACGTGGTGCACTTCGAGCCGCTGGCTTCCGCTGGGGTGGACGGGTTGGTGGCGGCTGTGGGGCCGAACATCCAGCGGTATCTGACTGGGCGATTGGACTAGGTTCGGCTGGTCTTTCCGGTCGTTTGTTGGTGGTGCCCGGCTGGGTGGATGTGTTTGGCTTTCGAGCCCGGGGTTTTGATGGGTGTGCCCGGGTGGGTGCGCTCAGCTTTCGAGCGCCGGGTTTTTTGCGGGTGTGCCCGGCTGGGTGGATGTGTTTGGCCGGGGCCCCTATGGCGATCATG
>NZ_AYXG01000018.1 GCF_000564855.1 Actinokineospora spheciospongiae | reverse complement strand
CGCCCAAGCAGATCCACCCACCCGGGCACGCCCCGAAAAATCCCGGGCTTTGAACCCATGGCACGGTTGAGCAGATCCACCCGGGCACGCCCATAAAACGACCGGGCTTTGAGCCAGGCAGGCCCAGCAACCCCTGAGTCACAGCCCGAGCGAATCCAAGCCACCCCGCTCCACCAGCCGCCGAACAATCACATCCCGCTGGATCTCGTTCGTCCCCTCCCCCACGATCATCAGCGGCGCGTCCCGGAAGTACCGCTCCACGTCGAACTCCGTGGAGTACCCGTACCCCCCGTGCACCCGGATCGCGTCGATGGTGATCTGCATGGTCGTCTCGGAGGCGAACAACTTCGCCATGCCTGCCTCCAGATCAGCCCGGACCCCCCGGTCGATGAGCGCCGCCGCGTGCAGGACGAGCCGCCGCGCGGCCGTCAACCTGGTCGCCATGTCGGCGAGGAGGTTGCCCACGGACTGGTGCTGCCAAATGGGTTTGCCGAAGCTCTCCCGCTCCTGCGCGTACCGCAACGCGTCGTCGAACGCCGCCCGACCCACCCCGGTGGCCCGAGCGGCCACCTGGACCCGCCCGATCTCCAACCCGGCCATCATCTGCGCGAACCCCTTGCCCTCCACCCCGCCGAGCACGGCGCCGACGGGGACCCGGGCGTCGTCGAAGGACAGCTCGCAGCTCTCGACCCCCTTGTAGCCGAGCTTGGGCAGGTCCCGGGAGACGGTGAACCCGGGGACCTTCTCCACGAGCAGCACGCTCACCCCCCGGTGCGCGGGTTCGGCCCGGGGGTCGGTCTTGCACAGCAACGCCACCAGCCCCGCCCGCCGCGCGTTCGTGATCCAGGTCTTGGAACCGTTGACCACGTACTCGTCCCCGTCCCGGCGGGCGGTGGTGCGGATCGCCTGGAGGTCGGAGCCCCCACCGGGTTCGGTCAGCGCCATCGTGGCCCGCAGTTCCCCGGTCGCCAGGCGGGGCAGGTAGTCCTCCTTCTGCTCGTCGGTGCCGAAGCGGCGCAGGAGGTCGCAGACGACGGTGTGCCCGCCCATGGCGCCCGCCAGGCTCATCCACCCGCGGGCCAGTTCCTCGGTGACCAGGGCGTAGCACGGGGTGGACACCCGGACCTGCCCGTAGGGCTCGGGCACGGCGAGCCCGAAGACCCCCATCCGCTTCATCTGCTCGATCAGTTCTTCGGGATAGGTGTCGGCGTGCTCCAGGTCCCGGGCGACCGGCCGCACGTCCTTGTCCACGAACGCCCGGACGGTGGCGACGATCTCGCGCTCCACCGGGTCCAGGTCGCCCATCACAGCCCGAACCGCGCTTCCGCCTCGGCGTGGATGCCCGCCCCCACGACCGCGAACCCGCCGTCCGGTCCGCCGGTGACCAGCACCTCGTCGCCCGCGAACACGGGTTTCTTGAAGCGGTACCGCAGGGAGGCCAACGTCTCCCCCGCGCGCCGGGGCAACTCGGCCATGAGCAGCGCCAGCAGCGGCCCGTGCACCACGACACCCGGGTACCCCTCGACGTCCCGCGCGTAGGACTCGTCGTAGTGGATGCGGTGGGAGTTGGCCGTCAGCGCGCTCATCCGGAAGAGCAGCACGGAGTCGGCGTGCAGCCGCAACTGCCAGGGCGAATCGGATTCCACCCTGCGGTCCGGGCGCTCGAACGCCCGCCGCTGGGCGTCACCGCTGCGGTAGACCACGTCGTGCTCCTCGACCAGGCACAGCACACCGCCCTGCACCACCTCGTGCCGCACGGTCACGAACACCATCTCCCCGGTGCGCCCCCGCTTGACCTCGACCCCCTGCAGGGCCGAGACCCGGGTGGCCCGCCGCCCGAGCTGCAACGGCGCGCGCCAGCTCACCCGGCCCCCGGCGATCATCCGCCGCCGGTCCGGGACGGGCGGGAGGAAGTGCCCGGCCAGCGGGTGCCCGTCCGCCCCCAGGTCACCGCCCGGCGGCCACTGCAGGAAGTGGAACCAGTGCCACAACGGCGGCAGCGCGCCGCCCTTCACCCCGGGTTGGTCCAGCGCGGCGGCGAAGGCGGCCGAGGGCGCCCCGCTGAGCCCGTCCTCGACCTCCACCACCCCCGGCCGCCACCCGTCCAGGTACTGATCAAGACCCATGCCCCAGACCCAACCACCAGCCCACCCCGACCGCACCCCAGCCCCCGGCAGGTGAACGCGGCTCAGGTTTGCGCCTCGCCCGCGACGGACAGGTCCCCCGCCAGGTGCGCCGTGTCGTTGAACCGCCGGACCCGCCAGGAGTCCCCGTCGACGACCACGTGCGACAGGGAACCGTTGTCCGCGCCCAGGAACGCGAACGGCGCGGCGCCGGTGGCCACGGCGAGCACCTGGGCGATCACCCCGCCGTGGGTGAACACCGCGACCCGCCGCCCCGGCTGCGCCGCGTGGATGCGCCGCACCGCCGCGCCGATCCGCTCCCGCAGGGCGTCGAGCCCCTCGGCCCCCGGGATCACGTCCCACCGCTGCTCCGCCCGCATCCGCGCCACCAGCGGGTCGCCCTCGGCGACCTTCCACCGCAGCGCCCCGCCCTCCCACTCCCCCAGGTGGACCTCCCGCAGGTCCCGCTCGACGACCGCCGCGAGCCCGGTGGCCTCGGCCAGCGGCGCCGCGGTCTGCGCGGTCCGGCGCAGGTTCGTCACGTAGATCGCCCCGACCCCGGCAGCGGCCAGCCGCGCGCCCACCCGCCGCGCCTGCACCACCCCGTCCGGCGCCAGCTCGGGGTCGCCCTGGCCGTCGACCAGCGGGAACAGCCGGTCCGGCCGGGCGGGCGCGGACTCGCCGTGGCGCACCAGGAGCAGTTCGGTGGCACCGGGCGGCGGGACGAAGCGGCTCTGGCGGTACTCGGTGGTCGACACGGTCACAGCAGACCCGCCCGGCGGGGGGTTCGTCAACACGGTCAGCCCGTGAGGAGCTGGGCCATGCTCTCCCGCAGCGCGGGGTCGGGTTCGGCGTCGATCGCCCGGCGCAGCGCGGACTGGATGCCCTCCGCCCACGCCGCGGGCCCCCAGCCCACCAGCGTCCGCACGGCCATCGCCCGGTTGCGCCCGACCGGGGACGCCAGCGACGCCAGCACCAGGTCGACCCCGTGGCCCGGGTGCGCCCGCAACGCGGTGACCACCGTGTCCAGGTCCGCGGGCGCCAACCGGGCCGCCGCGGCGAGGGCGAGGACCCCGGGCAGCCGGTCCGCGGTGGTCTCGGCCATCAGCAGCGGCCAGTCACCCGCACCCGCGCGGACGTGGTCGAGCAGGGCCGGGAAGGTGTCGACGTCCAGCGCGCGGGCGGCCTGGCGGGCGTCGTGGAAGGTGTCGGGGCGGGTGAGGCCCGCGGTGACCAGGGCGGGCCAGTGCGGGCGGGCCAGCAGGTCGCGGACCCGGCGGACCAGGGCCTCGTGCCGGGCGATGGTCCACTGCCGCCGGTAGCGGGCGGGCCAGCCGCCGTCGGCCAGGTAGTCGTCCAGGCGGGCCAGGGCCACCAGGTGCCGCAGCTCACCGGGGTGGGCCTCCAGGTGGGTGAGCAGCGCGGCGAGGGCGCGCGGCGCGTCGGTGTAGTCGTCGATGGTGGCCGCGGGGCCGCCGTCGAGGAGGGCGCAGACGATGTCGCAGGCGGCGGTGAGCAACTCGCCGTCGACCGCGGGGGCCGACAGGGCGGCGGCCAGGTCGCCCACGGTGGCGGCGCGGTGGGCGAGGTAGGCGTCGAGCACGGCGTTGCGGAAACCGCCGCGCAGCAACCAGTCCCGCACCCCCGGCCCGGCGCCAGGGCCGAACCGCTCGACGACACCGATGCGCCCCCACCCGGTCACCGCGTCGGCCAGCCGCAGCAGCGCGGGCTCGGCGTCGGCGTGGGTGGCCTCGATGGTCGCCGCGGCGGCGCCGGTGAACTCCTCGTGCCTGCCGATGAGCAGCAGCAGCTCGGTGTCGTCGGCGCCGAGCAGGCCCAGGCCGAAGCGGACCGGTTCGCGGTGCCGCGCCCCGGTGACCAGCCGCACCCCCAGGTCGTGCAGCGGACCCGCGGGCAGGTGCGCGACCCCGGCGGGTTCGGCCGCGCCCGCGGTCAGCGCCTCGTACAGCGCGGCGTACCCGGGGTCACCGGCCAGCGCGTCGGCCACCAACCCGGCCAGCTCGCCCGCGTCCGGGCCCGCCCCGAACCGGCCGAGCACCGGCCGGGCGTCGCGGGCGCCGGAGGCCCACCGGATGCCGCCGGTCGGCTCGTCCGGAAGCTCGGCGCCACCGGGGAGCAGGCCGTGGCCGCTGGGGTCGAGGTGGGCGCGGATGTGGTCGTGGATCGTGGGTCCGGACACCACCGCATTGTCGCGCGCGCATGGGACACGGCGGTGCCCGGGGCCGCCCGCACTGTCCGATCAGGACGCAAGGGGCTTGACCAGCGTCTCGAAGGCGAGGTCGGCGCGGCGGGGCACGCCGAAACGCACGTCACCGTAGGGGAAGGGGGAGAGCCGACCGGTCCGGGCGTAACCGCGGCGGACGTACCAGGCGATCAGGTCCTCGCGGGCGGTGAGGACCTTCATCCGCATCTCGGACACACCCCACTCCCGCGCCGCGACCCGCTCCGCCTCGGCCAGCGCGAGCCTGCCGACACCCCCGGCCTGGTGCCGCGGCGACACGGCGAACAGCCCGAAGTGGCCCGCGCCGTCGACCACCGCCACCTGGCAGCACACCACGACCTCCCCGCCCCGCTCCCCGACCAGCACCGCGCTGCCCGGTCCGGTGATCGCCTCCAGGACCCCACCGGGGTCGGTGCGCTGCCCGTCGAGCAGGTCCGCCTCGGTGGTCCAGCCCGCCCGGCTGGCGTCACCGCGGTAGGCGGATTCCACCAGGGGAACGAGAAACCGGACGTCATCGGGGGTGGCGCGGCGGAACGTGAGCACAACCCGAGCCTAACCCGGGCGGGTGGATACCCTCGGGGCATGGGACTGTTCGGCCGCAAGAAGGCGCGGGAAGCGGTGTCGGCGATCGCCGACACCCTGGTGATGGACCGCTGCTGGGACGACATGGCCCTGGACGCCGGCGTGGACGCCGTGCGCGACGGGCACCGCAAGGCGGGGCAGGCACTGCTGCGCGAGTGCCGCGACTACCACGAACTGCGTACCCAGCGGGTGCGCGCCCTCGCCGAGGCCGCCATCGGCCAGTCCACCGAGATCCGCGCGATGATCGCCGAGGGCCTGCCCCCCGGCGAAGCCGCCGACGCCCTCCTCTGGCTGGGCGCCACCCTCATCACCGAAGCCTGGGAGATCCGCGGCGACGGCTGGGCCCACACGATCCGCGACGACCGCCTCCGCCTGTTCACCGCCCGCCTCCGCGAAGCCCGCGACCCCCTGATGGCCGCGGCGAAACTCGCCCCCGCCGACGCCACCCCCTGGGTCGAACTCCAGCGCTACGCCCGCGGCATGCAACTCGACCCCGCCCAGCGCGACCTGGTCTGGCTCGAAGCCACCAAGCGCTGCCCCACCTCCTACCCCGCCCACTGCGCCCGACTCCAAACCCTCGCCCTCAAGTGGGGCGGCTCCCACGAGGAGATGTTCGAGTTCGCCAGGGACACCGTCGCCAAGGCCCCACCCGGCAGCCCACTGGCCGCCATGCTCCCCCTCGCCCACGCCGAGTACCTGCTCAAGGAAGGCGACCGCTTCATCGAGGAAGGCAGCACCTGGGCCTACGTCCGCCTGCACGCCCGCCACTTCCGCGGCCCGTTCCGCGACGAGGTCCTGGCCGCGGAGAGCAAGTGGGGCCAGTCCAACCGGGTCCGCGCCTACGACAAGGAAGCCCACAACCTGTTCGGCTGGGCGATGCTGGAGGCGGGCGAACACGAACGCGCCCGCAAGCACCTGGCCTTCGTCGGCAACCGGCCGTCGGCGCTGCCGTGGAGCTACGGCGGGGAGAACGCCTTCGCGCGGGCGCTGGTGCGGTTGGGGCTGGACTGACCCCCAGGCCGTGTACGGAGACCGCGAGAGGCAGCAATGGACCAAGCACCCGCGGCGAGCTGATCGGCAGGCTGGCCGAGGCGATCAGCTCTGCCACGATCGCGCATCCGCTGCGGGTCGCCATCGACGGGCCGCCCGCCGCAGGCAAGACCACGCCGGCCGACGAGCTCGCCGTCGTCCTGCGCGCGCAGGACCGCGACGTCATCCGCGCGACCGTCGACGACTTCCTCTTCCCCCGTGCGCAGCGCTACCGACGCGGCCGGTACTCGGCCGAGGGCTGCTACCTCGACGCCCACGACCACGCCGACGTCATCGTGTACAACGATCAGTTCCAACGGCCGGCCTGGGAAATCCGACCACACCCATCGGCGTACGGGGCTTGACGAGCGCTCCCCTCGGGGGTCGGCGCCCTTGCGGCCATTCTAGCTCGGGCAGCGGGTCGGGGAGGGGGTGTTGATCTTGGCTGTGGTCAACTCCGGGGTCGGTGTGTCGCTTGATCGGGTGGGAGTTCCGGACGGGGTGCCCAGGCGTTGCCACCACGGGTCGACCGGGGCGGGGTTGTGGACGTCGACCCGTTCGCCGGGGCGGGGGATGGCCACGGGGACGCCGTGGGCGCGGGCCGCGCGCCAGAGGCGGTCGGCGGGGGCGGTCCAGGGGTGGGTGGCGAGGTTGAAGGTGGCCCAGTGGACCGGGACCAGCAGGCCGCCGTCGACGTCGAGGTGGGTGGCGAGGCCCTCCTCGGGGGTCATGTGGATGTCGGCCCAGTTGTCGTTGTAGGCGCCGATCTGGACCAGGGTGGCGTCGAACGGGCCGTGTTCGGCGCCGATCTCCGCGTAGCCGGGGAAGTAGCCGGAATCGCCGGTGTAGAAGACGCGGTGGACCGGGCCCGCGGCGACCCAGGAGGTCCACAGGGTGCGGTCTCGGGTGAAGAGGCGGCCGGAGAAGTGCTGGGCGGGGGTGGCGGTGAGGGTGATGCCCGCGACCTCCGCGCTCTCCGACCAGTCGAGTTCGACGATGCGGTCGGCGGGGACCTTCCAGCGCTCCAGGTGGGCGCCGATGCCCAGGGGGACGACGATCGGCGCCGTCTGGGTGCGCAGGAGGGTGCGGATGGTGGGCAGGTCGAGGTGGTCGTAGTGGTCGTGGGAGATGACCACGGCGTCGACCGCCGGGAGTTCCGACAGCGGTTGCGGTGGGCGGTGGAGCCTGCGGGGACCGGCGAGCCTCGACGGGGAGACGCGGTCGCTCCAGACCGGGTCGAAGAGGATGCGGGCGCCGTCGATCTCCACCAGGACCGTGGCGTGGCCGTACCAGGTCAGGTGCAGGCCCTGGGCCCGTTCGGCCGGGATGGTGGGGGTGACCAGCGGGATGTCACCGAGGGGCGTGCGCTGCTCCTTGCCGAGGGCCATCTCGCGTAGGGCGCTGCCGAGGGTGGTGGGGGCCATGGCGGCACTCGGGGTGCGGTCGGCGGCCGGGGTGGGCCGGTTGCGGAACCGGCCGTCGCGGAACTGCGGGGAACGGGCGACCCGGTTGGCGCGGTCGCCGCGGGCGCGACCGCCCACGGCGACCGGGATGTCGCGCAGCGCCCACGCCGCGGCGCCGAGCAGACCGAGGGCGACCAGGGAACGTCTCATGCACAGATGATCCCACCGACAGCACTGAGGACACTCTCAGCGACTGAAAAGACTCTCAGGAACACCCTCAGCGACGGCGCGCGCGCAGGGTCTCCACCAGCAGCCACACCCCCGCCAGCACGAGGACCAGGCCGATCGCCAGCCACACCGGCGAGCCGGTCATGAAGCTGCCGCCGATCACGCCGAGGCCCTGGAAGGTCCACACGCCGCCGACGAGGAAGCAGACCACCACGAGCACGAACTTCCACCAAGGAGTCTTCACCCCGACAGCCTATTGATCGCGGGCAACCTCCACCCGACACAGACGTCCCCGCGCAAAACCTCGGCGCGGACCGGCTGCGCCCGAGGTGGCGAAACCCGGTTGTTGACCCGGCGTGAGCAATTCCGCCGCCAATCGATCGACGCCCGTTCAGGCGTCCATTGATCGACTCCGCCGCTTTCGCATCCGGGAATGGCGGCGCCACCGGAAAACCGGCCCGACAGGCGCGGAACCCACCGGAACGGCGCAGCGGCACCACCCGTTCGGCCGCACCGGACCCACGCGGATGCCGACCCCGATAACGGGAAGTACCCGGTGCGGTACCGCACGACCACCTGGATGCCGCCCCGATGCGCGACACTCAGCCAGCATCAATAGCCCATCTCACCCGTTCGAGCGATAGGTGCGACCCCCTGTTCTTGATAACGAATACACCATCAGTGTCGACCCGGCTGCCGCGTCACCCATGTAGGTGGCTAGTCTCCCCGCCATAACGTCACGCGGCTTACGGGAGTCGGGGCTGCGGGCGACTTTTCCAGCACGAACCGAGGAGAGTTTCCGTGAGCACGTCCCGTTCCCGTGTCCTGGCCCGCACCGCGGTCATCGGCATCTTCGCTTCCACCGCCGTCTTCGGCCTGACCGGCGTCGCCTCCGCCCACGCGGGCAAGGTCAGCGCGTCGTGCGACAAGGAGACGTCCACCGTGACGGTCAACCTGCACGACTACACCCAGGGGTCGACCAACACCTGGACCCTGACCGACAACGGTGAGGAACTGGGCAAGGGCAGCTTCGGCAAGGGCCACCAGCAGACCTGGGACAAGCAGGACGCCACGATCAAGCACGAGTACGTGCTGACCGTGAAGACCAGCGACGACCCCACCGGTGAGAAGAAGTGGAGCTTCACCGCCAAGGCCGAGGCGGACGCCTGCAAGAAGGTGGTCCCCCCGACCACCCCGCCCGCGGAGACCACCACGCCGCCCGCGTCGACGACCACCCCGCCCGCGGAGACCACCGCCCCGCCGGTGACCACGACCACCTCGGCCGCCGTGTCGACCTCGCCCGCACCGGCCGCGGCCCCGGCCGAGGACGACCTCGCCGACACCGGCGCCAGCATCGCGCTGCCGCTGGCCATCGGTGGCGTCCTGGTCCTGGGTGGCGCGGGCGCGCTCATCGCCGTGCGCCGCCGCGCGAGCAACAACTGACCTGAGCCGAGGAAGGCCCGGACACCCGCTGCGGGGTCCGGGCCTTTCCGCGTCCGCTAGGCGAGCGGCGCCTGCACGACCCGGTCGACGGCCTCGAAGACCAGCACCGTGCTCACCGACATGACCTCGGGCCGGGTCTCCAGCCGCTCCACCAGCAGCTTGCGCAGGTGGTCGGTGTCGGGCACCGCGACCTGCACCAGGTAGTCGTCCGGGCCCGCGACGTGCATCATCGACACCGTCTCCGGCTGCCCGAGCACGTACTCGGTGAACGCCTCGGCGATCTGCGTCCGGTGCGGGCGGACCCGCACCGACAGCAGCGCGCTGATCGGCCTGCCGAGCGCGGACAGGCTGACCGTGGCGTGGAACCCGGTCAGCACGCCGCGCCTGCGCAGCGAGCGCACGCGTTCCAGCGCGGTCGACGGGGCGACCCCCACGATCGCGGCCAGCTCCTTGTTCTGCAACCGCGCGTCGCGCTGCAACTCGCGCAGGATGGCCACATCGATCGGATCGAGTTCGGCTGTGTGCGCCATCGGCGTCGCACCCCTCTCCGGCGGTGGGCGTCCCGTCGAGGTCTGTCCCCGACGGCAGGCCGCCGTGCACGGCGGTCCCGTGCGTGATTCGACGCGGTGGCGTGTCCGGTTTGGTGGAACCGCGATCGCGTCGAATCCGGTTCAACGGCGGTCGGGCGCGTCACACAATGCGCTGAACGGCGGTATGCCGGGCGGGCTCAGATCGCCACCCTGGGAGGCGGGTTTGTTGCTCACCCATACAAACATCCCCGGGCCGGTCACCCCGGGGGAGCAGACCGCGGCGCGGCGGTGCAAGTCCCAGCACCGCCGCGCCGCACCCACACCGTCAGGGCGCGTGGGGCGCCAAGAGGTCCACGATGATGCGCTTGGTCTGCGCCAGGGTCTCCGGGTGTCCACCCGGGACGAGCCGGAACGCCAACCTGGTCAGCACGTCGCCGATGGTCACCGCCTGCAGCATGGTGGTGCGCAGCTCCGGCGAGGCCGGGAAGTCGAAGCGCGCGGTCAGCATCTGGGCGAACGCGGGCGAGAGCGGGTCCTCCACCCCCGCCGCGGTCGACTCCAGCTCACCGGAGGCGATCCCGGCACCGCTGAGCGCGCGGAAGCCGTCGTCACCGCGGCACATGTCCACGTAGATGTCGTAGGCGTGCTCCACCGCCTCCCGCCACCGGTGCGACGGCATGGCGGTGGTCTCCTCGTCCACCCGGCGCTGGTACCGCGCCGAGTTCCGCTCCACCACCGCCTTCATCACGGCCACCTTGTCCGGGAAGTAGCGGTAGACCGACCCGATGGAGACCTTGGCCGACTTGGCGATGTCGGCGGTGGTGGTACCCGCGAAACCCTTCTCGGTGACCACACGCGAGGCGGCGTCCAGAATCCGTTCGATCTGTCGGCTCGCCCGGTACTGCGTCGGAGCTCTGCGCACTTGGTACGGCGTGTCTGGAACGGTCACCGCACCATTGTGCCCAGAGTGTGATGAACCCATGGGCAGCCTGGAGGACCTGATGTCGCAAACGTGCTCGTTCTGTCGGATACTCGCTGGTGAGCTCCCCGCCGACGTGGTCCACGAGGACGACCGGGCGCTCGCCTTCCTGGACCACCGCCCCCTCTTCCGCGGTCACGTCCTGCTGGTCCCCAAAACCCACCACACCATCCTGAGCGACCTGCCCGCCGCCGACGTCCCCGCCTTCTTCACCCTCGCCCAGCGGCTGGAGCGCGCCGTGGAGGACGGTCTCGGCGCGGACGGCTCGCTGGTGATGGTGAACAACATCGTCAGCCAATCCGTGCCGCACCTGCACCTGCACGTGATCCCCCGGCACAAGAAGGACGGCCTCCGCTTCTGGCTCGGCCCCCGCCACCCGTACGACGAGGAGAACCCGGCGGCGGCGTACGCGGAGAAGATCCGCGCCGCGCTGGCGGCGCAGGACTGATCCATTCGGGCGAAGGCTCAGTACTCCGGACGTACACAACACGCCCGACCGGTACAGCTTGACCCGTGACCAAGGGTTTTCGGCTGCTCGTCGGGGAACGCGTCTGGCAGGCACTTCGAGCGGAAAGCACACAACACGTGTTCCGGGCCGGGGCAACGATGCTGCGCCAGGGAGATCCGGGTGGATACGTCCTCATGCTGACCAGCGGTCGGGTGCGGGTGATGGCGCGGCAGAACGACCGGCCCGACCTGCTGGTGGCACTGCGCGGTTCAGGTGACCTCGTCGGGGAGCTGACCGCGGACCCGACGGGTGTCCGCACAGCCTCGGTCGTGGCGATCGACCACTGCACGGCGGGTCGTCTGCCATTCCCTGCGTTCAGGCGAATCCTCGCCGCACACGACCGCCAAGAGGCCTTCACCGACTACATGGTGTCCAAACTGTCCCAAACCGTGCCATTCCACGTGCAACTGGCGCAGTTCTCCCCCACCCAACGGCTCGCCCGCTTGCTGCTGGAGATCGTGGCCCTGGCCGACCCCGGTACCGCCGATCCGTCTCGAGTGCCACTGCCGCAGGAAACGATCGCCCATGCGCTCCACCTGTCCCGCAGCACGGTGGCGAAGGAGATCGCGGCACTGCGGGTGGAGGGCGTGCTCGCGCCCGGTCCGCGCCTGCGCGTACTGGACCGACGACAACTGGCGATCCTCGCCGTCGACCATCCGCTATGACCTGCGTCACCACCGGACTGTCCGCCGCCGGACAGTCCGGGACCGGCGGCCGGGCAACACTGAGCCCCCACCCGAGAGGAGCCACATGTCCCGCACAGCACCCGTCGAAATGCCACCGCACCGCGCCCTGCTGATCGTCGACGTCAAGGACTTCAGCACCCGGCCGGGCCGGTACCACGCCGAACTCACCGACCGGATTCCGTTGATCCTGCGGCAGGCCTTCCAGCGCTGCGGGTTGGTCGACATGTGGGACGAAACCAGGTTCAGCGGCGGCACCGGTGACGGCTACTACCTGGGCTTCACTTCGACGAAACTCCCGCTCTTGCTCAACCCCTTCCTCCCCGCGCTGCAGGAGGAACTCGACTACCGCAACACCTTGTCCGCGGCGGAGGCGCCGATGCGGATGCGGGTGAGCGTGCAGGTCGGACCGATGACAGACGACTCGATCTCTGACCTGAGCACCGGCAGCGGCGACGCGAGGGTGCAAGCCCACCGGCTCCTGGACGCCGAACCGGTGCGCGATCTCCTGACCCGCTCGACGCACAAGACCTGCGTCGCCGCGATCGTGTCGCAGGCCGCCTACGCCAACGCCGTCCAGGGTGGTTACACCGGCGAGTCCCCGGACGACTACGTGGCCACCCCGGTACGGGTCAAGCAGTTCGAGGGCACCGCCTACCTGCGGGTGCCCACGCCGACCGGGGATCTGTTGAAACAGGGGTTCGTCCCACCGGAGGCACCGCCAGCGGCAGCAGTGGCGGAGAAACTCGGCGCGAACACGAGCAACACCATGAATTTCTCGGGTGCCAGCGGCACTTTCGTGGGCGTCAACCAGAACTCGACCAACCACGGCAAGCAGAACTACCGGGTGGGACATGACTGACGACCTCCCCGGCCGCACGCAGGGGACCATGGACTTCTCCAGCGCGAGCGGGATGTTCTCGGGGATCAACCAGAACTCCCCCAACCACGGCACGCAGAACTACATCACAGCCGCGTTGGACGGCGAGGCGTTGGCGTCGCTGCTGCGGCGGACCGCCCCGCAGACGGTGGCAGCGGACGGGCTCTCCTGGCTCCGCGCCAGGTTCGTCCGGCCCACCGGATTCGACGCGATGCTGAGCAGGGTGCGGCCGGAGGGCTCCACGCTGCTGCTGGGCGGCAAGTCGGGTGCGGGCAAGGAAGCGACCGCGCGGATGCTGCTGAGCCGCACGGAGGGAGAGCCCATTCGGCTCATCTCGGTGCAACCCGAGGACGGCGGCTCACTGATCGAACCGGACGCGGTGCTCAGCGGCGACAACCTGCTGCTCCACCTGTCCGAAGCAGACGAGAAGACGTTTGACGCGTGCTGCCGGAGACTGGTGGGGCTACGCGCGGAGGTGGCGGTGAAACGGGCTCGGCTCGTGGTCGTCCTGCCGCCGTGGGCCGAGCGCAGGCTGCCGCCCGACCTCCGCCCCCTGTGCACCGAGGTCGTGGCACCCGACCGGATCGCGGTGCTCCGATCGCACCTCGAGACCCACGACCTCGACCTGCGCGCCGACGAGGTGCCTGCTGACCTAAGAGGTCAGATAGAAGAACTGGGTATGGACGGGGTCGCCGAACTCGTGCACCACGCGGTGGCGACCGCGGGTGGGATCATCGAGCGCCTGCGCACGGCCTTGGCCGTCATCCATGAGCAGGCGTCCGCGGTGACGCGGATGATGTCGGACCTCGACACCCGCGCCCGAGCGCTCAGCGCGGCGCTGGCCCTGCTGGAAGGCGGATCGGTGGATGTGGTCGCCGCCGCCGAGCGGGAGCTGCTTGAGCAGGTGGAGTACACCGAAGAACCTGCGCCCCAACTCCAGGACGTCGGACTGACCATCCGGGCGAGCAGGTTGCAGGCAGTGGTCGAGCAGCGCAGGGTCCGCTTCGACAACACCTGGCGGGGTCAAGCGGTGTTGGCGCACCTCTGGGACGCGTACCCGCAGATGCACGCGGTATTCGCGTCCTGGGTGTCGGCCGTGGGACTGGACCGGACCACCGACGACGCGGACCTGGAACGGATCACCGAGCGGTTCGTCAGCCAAGCGATGCGCGCCGGGTACGTCGATGACGTGCTCAGCGTGGTCGTGAACTGGGCAGACAAGCGCAAACCTCTGCGCGAGCAAGCACTGGCGCTGTTGGGTCGTGCCGCGGTCGACGACCGGTTCGGCTACCTGGCACGACGGCGCGTCTACTTCTGGTCGCGCGACCCAGCCCTCAGCCCAGCCCTGGCTGAAGCGGTGGTGGCGGTGTGCGAACGGGTGTTGGGTGTCGACTTCCCGAACCAGGCCATCGTCCGACTGCGATACCTGGCCGAGCACCCCGACGCCGCCACGGCCGCGCTCGCCACAGCGGCTCTCGTCCGGCTGACCGAGGACCGGCAGATGCTTCGCCGCTTCCTGGCGGACGGGGAGAGCACCACCAGGCCCGCGGTGTTCCGGGCAGTCGTGCGCCCGGAACGGCTCGTCTCAGCGGGGCCGGGTGGGAAGTCCCTGCTGGCGAACAGTGCGGTCCGCGCCCAGGTCGTGGCGGGGTGGCGGGCGGCGCTCGCGGACGAGGGCTGGGCGGACACCGCCATGACCTGGATGGCGACCGGCTCCCCCGCCGTGATGGATGTGCTGGTGACAGCCTGCGCGGGTGCCTGGGGTCCGCTGGCCGACCTCTTCGCCGCGAACCGGCGCCTGCTGCGCCTGTCACCGGAAGACGAGCGGGTCCGCCGAGCGGCGATCGACATGGAACGAAGGATTCAACTCGTCCGGGACCCCCTGGCAGTGGGAACGAAGGAGGAACAGCGGTGCTGACGGACAACAGGAAATTGGCGTTGGCGGGCCTGGGGTGCGCCTCAGTGGGGCTGCCACTGCTGTTGGCAGCGGCATTCGACCTCAGCGCGGGGGTGTGGATTCCACTGCTGGCCGTCGGCCTGATCGCCGCAGGTGTGATCGGCCGACGGCTGTACGAGCAGTGGACGCTGTCCGTGCGGCCGCACCGGGAGCCGCTGAGGGAACCCATACCGGAACCCGCACCGCAGCCGGTGGTCGAAGACGTTGTCGTCGAAGGCGTGCAACTGCGCTCCGCAGCGCCGGACTACCGGTTCACGTTCTCCTGTCGGGTCCACTGGCACTCACTGGTCCCGGGAACCCACGGCGACCGGGCGATCCGCTCGATCCTCGACCGCGCCGCCCGGGTGACCGCGTCGATCAGACCAGAAGAACTGGACGCGGCGGCCCGCGCCGTCACCGCCGAGGTGGAGGCGCGCCGCCCGGACGGCCACGGGGTGGGGACGTGGGCGAGTGAAGTCGTGTTGGCCCTCCCCGAGGAGGACGCGCGCAGACTCGCCCGGATGGCGGAACTGCGCAAAGACGAGGAGTTGTGGGACCGCGAGCGCGCCCAGGAACGCAACATGCGCAGGTACCTCACCGACGACGTCTTCGAGACCCCGGGCAGCGCGGTGGCGTGGTGGTTGGCGGGGCACCGCGCGGAACCGGTGCAAACCCTGGATCTGGCACCCACGCTCGCCCGGTTGTCCGCGATCATCCGCGGAGAGTTGGAACCCTCCTCGGTCACCTCGCCTGTGCTCGAACCGAAGAGCCTGTTCGAACGCATCTGTGACGTCGTCGATTCCGTCCACGAGGACCAGGGCAGGCGCTTGGTGCTGGTTCACGACCTGGCGCGAGTGCTCGACGGGAACGGGCAGAGCGCGCTGTCCGGTGAACTCAGGAACCGCTACGGAGTCGATGACCTGAGCATGGTCGTGGACGACGGGTCCGGCTGACACCGCTGTCGGTCGAGGTGCGTGGGGCACGCTCCGTGGTGCGGTCATCCGCCGGTCGTCCCACCGGGTGCCGCCGCCTCGACCGACACCCGGTGATCACGTCCAGTCACAGGATTTTGCTCGCCCGCGGGCATCCGCCCGCGGGCGCCCGGCGGTCCGGTCCGGTGACGTCGTCCGATGACGGCGGGGCGGATTGAGCGGATGTGAGTGTGCGGTGTTGTCACCGGGCACCAACGGCTCCGCGTGATCACCCGGTTCGGGAGCGTGGAACCGGCGATATGTCCATCCCCCGTCCGGCCCAGCGTGCCGACCGGTGATGGGAGCAGCATTCGTATGTTCGAGCGAATGTCCAGGATGTGTCTACTCCTCGACGGCCGCAGCAGGTACCCACCTAGGTGTGGATTTCACCTCGCGCTGGCGCGCGCCCGCACTGGTGGTGGTCGTGGGGCTGGCCCTGCCGTGGGCCCTGGGGCTCGCACTGGGCTGGGGCCGATGGCTGATCATGCTGGCGCTGCTGGTGTCGCTGGGGCTCAGCGGGCTGGTCGTCAAGCAGATCCTCTTCCAGCGCGACCAGCGCGCGCTGCGCGACGAGGCCGCCCGGCGCCGCGCCGCCGCCGCGAAGCCGCCGACGCCGCCGCACTCCGAGCACCACGTGCCGTCGATCCCGGTGGACAGCGCGGAGCCGTACTACCGGTTCCTGCTCTCCTGCACGGTGTGCTGGGTGCCGCAGGAACAGGGCCAGCAGCAGCACGGCAACCTGCGCGGCCTGGCGGTGCACGCGATCCTGGAACGCGCCAGGGTCGTCACGATCACCGGCGCCCCCACCGACGTCGACGCGGTGCAGACCCGCCTGGCCGCCGAACTGGGCGCGATGCTCCCCGACCGCTCCGGCCAGGTCATCTCCTGGGCCGAGTCCATCGGCCTCACCGTCCCCGACGACGACGCCCGCAGGCTGGCCCGGCTCACCGAGCTGCGCAAGGAGAAGCAGGTCCGCCACCAGGAACGCGAACTGGAACAGCACGCCCGCGCCTACCTCGCCGAAGAGGTCCTCACCGACCCCGGCACGGCCGTCGTCTGGTGGCTGTCCCGACACCCGGAACAGGTCCGGGAGGCAGCGGAACTCCTCCCAACCTTCGCCCAGCTCACGGCGGCGGTCACCAAGACCGACCCCGACCCCCACTACCAGGCCGAGCGCCTGGACACCCCGACCCCCGACCGCCCCGCCCTGAGCGCCGTCGCCAACCCCGGCTGGCCCCGCATCACCGCCCACCAGGAAGAAGAACGCCGCCACCTCCGCCGCACCGACGACGACACCCCCGCCTGGCCCCGCGCCAAGGACCACGACGACCGGCCAGGGGAGGACACCTCCTCCGCCCGCTGAGCCACGCACCCGAGGCCCGCCGTCCACGGACGGCGGGCCTCGTCGTCTGTCGCACCCGGACAGGAGGAGCGTCGTCCCAATGCGACACCGACACGCGAACCGGTCGATCGCAGCGGAATCAGTTGGAACAGCAGGGCAGATTCGACAAGGCGCAAGTGGACAGCACCCGACACAAGGCACAGCTCAACAAGGCATGGCCCGCAACGGCGAGGCGCCGCAAGCCGCGAGACGAGGCACCGCCCGGCCCAGCGCGGCCCAGCCCGCGCGACACGGACAAGGCGGACCGAAGCGGGTTGGCAAGGCACGGCACCGCAAGGCCCAGCCCGACGCGGTCTGGCGCAGCACGGCGCGGCGCGAGGCAGCACGGCGCAGCACGGCGCAGCACGGCACGGCGCAGCCCGGCGCAGCGCGGCACGGCGCAGCGCGGCACGGCGCAGCGCGGCACGGCGCAGCGGGCGCGGGGCGGCGCGGGGCGGGGCGGGGCAGCGCGGGGCGGGGCAGCGCGGCCCGGCGCGGTCCGCTCTGGGGCGAGGTGGCGCGGGGCCGGGGCGAGACGGGGCGGCGCGGTGGGGCGGCACGGGGCAAGGCGAGGCGGCGCGAGGCGCGGCGCGGGACGGGACATGGCGAGGCGCGGGGCGCGGGACGACCCGGCCACCAGTTACGCCTACCCCCTCGGCGCAGCCGTCTGCCCTCTCGCCGCCGACCACCCCGAAAACCGCCAGCCCGGCGAGCCAACTGCCCGGGTGGGTGGATGTGCTCGGTCAGCCGACCACCCTGAAAACCGGCGGCCCGGCGAGCGAACTGCCCGGGTGGGTGGATGTGTTTGGCCG
>NZ_AYXG01000017.1 GCF_000564855.1 Actinokineospora spheciospongiae | reverse complement strand
CTGGTCGTAGCCGCCCTGCTGCTGGCCATAACCCTGGTTGTAGCCCTGGTCGTAGCCCTGCTGGCCGTAACCGGCGCCCTGCTGGTCGTAGCCACCCTGCTGGCCGTAACCCTGCTGGTCGTAGCCGCCTTGCTGCGGCTGCTGGCCGTAGCCCTGCTGCTGGCCGTAGTTGGGATCGTTGCCGTACTGCCCCTGGCCGTACCCGTACTGCTGTCCGTAAGGGTCGCCCTCGGGCGCTTGGCCGTAGCCGGGAGGCTGGCTCATGGATGGGTCTCCTGCGTTGCGGGGTTGTGCCGACCGTCTGCCTGCCTGGTGGCCTGCGCCCGAGACGTGAGCCTTCACGTCGGGGTCGACGGACGAGCGGGTTCGGAACTGTCCGGTGTGCAGCGCGTCGGAGCGCTCCAAGGAGACTACGACGTCGCCGTAGGTGTCCCAGCCGTGCTCGCTGAGATGCTCGGCCACGCAGTCCGCGAGCAGCGCCTTCATGCGGTCTTCATCGCCCGCGAAGTTGTCGTGGTCGCCGGGCCCGAGCTGAACCACGTAGTGGTTCGGCGCCAGCATCCGGCCACCAGCCAACTCGCGGACGTTGTCCTCGCTCTCGCGCTGCAACGCCTGCGCCACCTCCTGGGGCACCACGTTGCCACCGAAGACACGCGCGAAGGAGTTGCCCACGATGTCCTCCAGCTTGCGGTTCAACCGCTGCCCGATGCCCATGGACCCTCCTTCCCGTGCGTGCTCCTGTGCCGATCGTATCCGGGTGCGCCAGGCACGACACGGGGATGTGCGAACCCCGTGCGAGGCCCCCCGCGGACCGTGCTAGTGTTCTCCCCGTTCCCCCCGGGGGACACAACCACTCGGGCGAGTGGCGGAATGGCAGACGCGCACGGTTCAGGTCCGTGTGTCCGAAAGGACGTGGGGGTTCAACTCCCCCCTCGCCCACTCGAATGGCGGCGAGTGCTCGTGGAGAGCACTCGCCGCTTTCGTGTGTCCACCCCCTCTGGGGGGCGACCCCCCAGACCCCCACGGTGCGTGCTCCCTGGGTTGGCGGGCGCTGGGCGCGATCGTGTTGACCAGCGGGGATCTCCTGCGGAGAGCGATTTGGCGACCTTGTTCGGCGACCTTGTCTGGAGACGGGGCTCGGGGTGGGTGCGCGGTGGGGCGTTGGGGCGCAGTGGGGGTCATCTGTGGGGATGGGGTGGATGGTGTGGTGGGGGCGGGTGAGTGGTGGGTGAGTGGTGGGTGAGTGGTGGTCGGGG
>NZ_AYXG01000016.1 GCF_000564855.1 Actinokineospora spheciospongiae | reverse complement strand
CTAGGGCGTGTCCTGCGGATCTTTCCCATGATCGTGTGCAGATGATGGGGTGTGGTCGGACGTGGTGAGCTGACGGACAAGGCCTGGGCTGCGATCGCGCCGTTGCTGCCCGCGCAGAGCGGGCAGCGCGGTGGTCGGTGGCGCAGTCACCGGCAGGTGATCGACGCGATCCTGTGGAAGGAACGCACCGGCGCGCCCTGGCGTGACCTGCCAGGACGGTATGGGCCGTGGAAGACAGCGCACGAACGGTTGCGGAAGTGGACCGCCGACGGGACGTGGGACCGGATACTGGAGCACGTGATCGTCAAAGACGACTCACTCGGGACACTCGAGGACAACGTGGCCTTCGTGGTCAGCGTCGACTCCACGAGCATCCGGGCCCACCAACACGCGGCCGGTGCCCGGAAAAAGGGGGCTGCGCGGACTGGATCGAGAACCTCGCCATCGACGGGGAATGCCTCGGACGCTCCCGCGGAGGGCTGACGACCAAGCTCCATCTGGCCGTCGACGCGGCCGGTCTGCCGCTGGCGGTGATCCTCACCCCCGGCCAGGCCGGGGACAACCCGCAACTGCTGCCGCTGCTTGAGGACATCGATGACATCGACGTCGACGGGCAGCGGGTGCGGGTCGGGCGGGTGATCGCCGACAAGGCCTACGCCCACCCGAGCACCCGCACCGCGCTACGACAGCGACGGATCAAGGCCACTATCCCCGAGCGTGTCGACCAGGTCGCCCACCGCAAGGCCAAGGGCTCGGCCGGTGGCAGGCCACCGGCCTTCGACACCGACATCTACAAGATGCGCAACGTCGTCGAACGCTGTTTCAACCGGCTCAAGCAGTTCCGCGGCCTGGCCACCAGGTTCGCCAAACGAGCCGCCTACCACCGAGCCGAGATCATCCTCGCCTGCATCGTCCTCCATCTCAAGTGAAGATCCGCAGGACAGGCCCTAGGCGCCGCTTAAGGACCGGAGTAGCCGGGTGCCCGATGGTGGTGGCGGGAGCGGCCCGGCGGGCCGCCGCACCAGACCTGCGAGCCCCACGCCCCCGGAGATGACGGAGTGTGCAGATGACGAACGTGGTGCTGAGCGCGCCCGAGGCGGTCGAGTCCCCCGGGTCCGTCGCCGACCTGCTCACCGAGGCCGCCGCGGTCGCCGGCGGGCGCCCCGCGGTCTCCGACGGCGGCGGCACGCACACCTACGCCGAACTCGACGCGATCAGCCGCACCGCCGCGAACTGGCTGCGCCGCAACGGGATCACCCGCGGCGACCGCGTCCTGCTGCGGCTGGGCAACACCCGCGAGTTCGTCGCCCTGCTCTACGGCGCCTTCCGCGCGGGCGCCGTCGTCGTCCCGATCAACCCCACCATGCGGCAGTACCACCTGGCGCAGGTCGTGGCCGACGCCGAACCGGTCCTCGTCGTCGCCGCGGGCACCGACACCGCCGCCGCGGCCTCCACCCGCGGCACCGCCGCCACCCTGGTCCCCGCCGAGACCGTGCTCGCCGGGGCCGAGGGCGCCGACGAGCCGTTCGCCGAGGTCGGCCCGGACGACCTGGCGCTGCTGATCTACACCTCCGGCAGCACCTCCGCGCCCAAGGGCGTGGTGTGCCCGCACGGCCGGGTCCGCTTCGCCGCCGCCGCCATCGCCGCCCGGCTGGGCTACCGCGCCGACGACGTCGTGCTCACCGCCTCGCCGCTGTCCTTCGACTACGGCCTCTACCAGGTGTTCCTGTCCGCCCTCGCCCGCGCCGAACTGCGCGTGGCCGACGCGGAGGACCCGGTGGCGCTGATGGCGACCCTGCGCGCCAGCCGCGCCACCGTCGTGCCCATCGTGCCGTCGCTGGCCGACATGCTCACCCGGCTCGCCCGCCGCGGCGCCCCGCCGGTCGACGTGCGGCTGTTCACCAACACCGGCGCCGCGCTCACCGCCCCCACCACCGCCGGTCTGCGCGCCGCCTTCCCCAACGCGGGCGTGGTCCCGATGTACGGCATCACCGAGTGCAAGCGGGTCTGCATCCTCGACGCGGACGGCGACCTCGCCAAGCCCGGCTCGGTCGGCCCCGCCCTGCCCGGCACCCGCGTCCTCATCCTCGACTCCGACGGCGCCGAACTGCCGGTCGGTGAGGTCGGCGAGATCGTCGCCGAGGGCCCGCACGTGATGGCGGGTTACTGGCGCGCCCCGGAGCTGACCGCCCAGCGGTTCCGCACCGACCCCGAGACCGGCGCGGCGCGGCTGTTCACCGGCGACTACGGCCGGCTCGACGCCGACGGGCACCTGTACTTCGCGGGCCGCCGCGACGACCAGTTCAAGCGGCACGGCACCCGGATGAGCGCCATCGAGATCGAAGCCGCCGCCGTCGACGTGCCCGGGGTGGGCGCCGCCGCGCTGCTGCCCCCCGACGGCACCCGCGACATGGTGCTGGTCGTCACCGGCGCGGTCGAGCCGGAGGCGGTGCTCTCGGGCCTCGCCGAGCGGCTGGAGCGGGCGAAGGTGCCCCCGGTGTGCGCGGTCCGCGACCGGCTGCCGCTGACCCCCAACGGCAAGACGGACAAGAAGGCGTTGCTCAGCGACTGGGAAGGTGCCGCGAATGGCGACTGACGGGGGCGGGCCCACCGCCGCGGAGCTGGTCGGGCGCTACGGCAGCCCGCTGTACGTGTACCGGGCCGAGAAGGTCGAGGCCGCCGCGGCCGACCTGCGCGCCGCGCTGCCCGCCGGCGCGGTGGTCATGTACTCGCTCAAGGCCAACCCGCACCCGGAGCTGGTCCGGGTGCTGCGCGGCGCGGGCTGCCGCGTCGAGCTGACCTCCACCGGCGAGCTCGCGTCCGCCCTGGCCGCCGGGTTCGACGGCGCCGAGTGCCTCTACGGCGGGCCGGGCAAGACCGTCGAGGAGCTGACCGCCGCGTTCACCTCCGGCATCCGGCACTACTCGGTGGAATCGCTGGCCGACCTGCGCCGGGTGGGTTCGGTCGCGCTCGCCCACGGCACCCGCGCCACCTGCCTGCTGCGGGTCAACCCGCCGTCGAACGCGGGCGGCGCCGGGCTGCGGATGACCGGCCAACCCTCCCAGTTCGGCCTGGACCTCGACGCCAACCCCGACGTCACCGGCGCCGACCTGGCCGTCCCCGGCGCCACCGTGCACGGCTTCCACTTCTACCCGCTGACCAACACCCCCGACGAGCAGACGCTGCGCGAGGAACTGCTCGGCAGCGTCCGGGTCGCCGCCGACCTGGCCGCCCGGTGGGGGATCGAGGTCACCCACCTCGACCTCGGCGGCGGCTTCTCCACCCCGTACGCGGGCGAGGGCGACCGCCCGGTCTACACCACCCTGCGCGAGCCGCTGGAGCGCGAGCTGGACGCGCGCTTCCCGGCCTGGCGCACCCCCGGGTTCGAGCTGGTCTTCGAGTCCGGCCGCTACCTCGTCGGCGACAGCGGCACCCTGGTGTGCACCGTCACCGACGTCAAGACCAGCGGACCGGGCACCTACACCGTCCTCGACACCGGCATCCACCACCTCGGCGGCCTCTCCGGCATCGGCAGGCTGCGCCCGATGACGGCCCGCCCCGCCACCCCCACCGACGCCGAGCGGGTGCCCACCTCGCTGGTCGGCCCGCTGTGCACCCCGGCCGACATCGTCAACCGCGCCGCCAGCCTGCCCGCGCCGCACCCGGGGCAGCTCCTGGAGATCCCCAACGTGGGCGCCTACGGGCTGACCGCCAGCCTGGTGGGCTTCCTGAGCAGGCCCGCGCCCACCGAGGTGCTGCTGCGCGGCGGCGCGGTGGTGCACGCCTCCCGGCTGCGGCTCGCCCGCGAGCCGGTCACCGAACTCCGCACCGGAGACGCCTACCAGGAGAAGGGACCCGACCACATGAGCGTGCAGTGGGACGCCGAGTTCGAGAAGCAGTTGCGCGAGGCGCTGCCCCGGCTGGGCGGGGACGGACCGGTCAGCCCGGAGGCCAGCCTGCGCGCCGCGGGCCTGGACTCACTGGCCACCGTGGAGCTGCTGGTCAAGCTGGAGGAGGCCTACGGGGTGCAGATCCCCGACGAGGTGCTGACCCCGGCCGCGTTCGCCAGCCCGGGCAGCCTGTGGGAAGCCGTGTCCGACCGCCTGCGCCCGACCGTCAGCCAGGGCTGACCCCACCCCCCACGCCGGAAGCCGCCGCCCCCACCCCGGGCGGCGGCTTCCGGCGTCTGCGGACACAATCCGAGTAGCGCTATTATCTGAACTTGCGCATTCCGCCACCCGCCGGTCCGGGTCCCGACATATGCCTAGGGGGGCACCCCCTTGCGCCTCCTGTGGTGCCGCTAGGGGTTTCGACCGCAATTCGGACCGAGTTATCGGCGTTCACTGTTAGGTGCGTGTTAATTGCGGCGCACGCGGCATTCGGTCCAGCCCAGGTTGCGCTCTTCGGTGGATTACGTCCGCTGGAACCTCGGTGCAGACTAGTGCCATTAGCCAAACCGCTAAGGGTCCGCAATCGGGGGATCGGACCCGGGAAAGTCGTCCAAGCGCGGTCACAAAGGGCCGGGGACCGACGATCGCGGTTGATCCGGTGCAATTTTCGGCGCGAAATCGGGGTGCGGACAAATGGAATACCGAGTACTCGGACCGCTGCAGGTGGTCGGCGCGAACGGGGTGGGGACACCCAAGGCGGCCAAGGTCAAGATCCTGCTGGCCACGCTGCTGGTCCGGGCCAACGAGGTGGTCTCGCTCGACCAGTTGCTGGAATCGATGTGGGGTGGGCACGGGCCGCGCAGCGCCCGCACCGCGCTGCACGTCTACGTCTCCCAGTTGCGCAAGTTCCTCGGCGAACAGGGCGCCGAGGTCAGCCCGGTCAAGACCTGCGCGGGCGGGTACGTGCTGGAGGCCGACCCGGGCACCGTCGACGCCTTCCGGGTCGAGCAGCTCATCTGCGAGGGCCGCAGGCTGCTGGAGGCCGAGGACCACGTCGGCACCGCGGAGACGCTGTCCTCGGCGCTGGCGCACTGGCGCGGCTCCACCCTGCACGGCCTGCAGGACAGCCCGGTGCTGCGCAACGCCTCCATCCGGCTCGACGAGCTGCGCGTCTCCGCGGTGGAGATGCGCGTGGAGGCCGACCTGGCCCTGGGCCGCGACCGCCACCTCATCGGCGAACTGCTCAACATGGTCAGCGAGCACCCGTTCCGGGAGGCGTTCTACCGCCAGCTCATGATCGCGCTCTACCGCTCGGAACGGCAGTCGGAGGCGCTGCGGGTCTACTCGCAGCTACGCAGCACGCTCAACCACGAATTGGGTCTGGAACCGTGCCGGATGCTGCGCTCGTTGCAGCAGGCGATCCTGCGGGCCGACCAGACGCTCGACCCCCATTTCCTGCACCGCGCCGCCGTCTGACCGACGCGACGCCGCCCGATCGGGGCCCGTCCGATCAGGACGGTGACCGGGGGCTGAACACCGGGGAGCGCCGCGGTGACCTCCCCGGGTGTGGACGGGCGAAGTCGAGGACAGGAAGCAAGCTCGGTTCGCGTTCGTCCGGTCCAGGCGGGAAAACACGCTCACAGTGGCGCGTGTCACGTCCCAAATGGATTATTCCGCGAACCCCCTAGGAGATTTCTCCCCCTACCTGCCGGGGTGGGGTTCGGCGAGGACCCCTGCGGCGAAGGGGGTCCTCGGTCAGGATGGGTGCGCGGGCCGCGCGCCGGGTGCGGCCCCCCGACCCACGGGAGTGCGCAGTGCGGCTCGACCTCAGCGGCAAGACGGCCCTGGTGACCGGCTCCACCCAGGGCATCGGCGAAGCCATCGCCGCGGGCCTGGCCGAGGCGGGCGCGACCGTCGCCGTCAACGGCCGCTCCGCGGCCAAGGTCCAGGCCACCATCGACCGCCTCGACGGCACCTTCCTCCCCGCCCCCGGCGACCTCACCACCGCCGAGGGCACCGCCGAGGTCGTCGACGCCCTCCCCGCGGTCGACATCCTGGTCAACAACCTCGGCATCTTCGGCGCCCAGGACCCCCTGTCCATCACCGACGACGACTGGCGCCGCTACTTCGAGGTCAACGTCCTCAGCGCCGTCCGCCTCACCCGCGCCTACCTCCCCGGCATGATCGCCGCGGGCTGGGGCCGCGTGCAGTACATCGCCAGCGACTCCGCCGTCGTCGTCCCCGCCGAGATGATCCACTACGGCATGAGCAAAACCGCCCTGCTCTCGGTCTCCCGAGGCTTCGCCAAAGCCACCAAGGCCACCGGCGTCACGGTCAACTCGGTCATCGCGGGCCCCACCCACACCGGCGGCGTCGAGGACTTCGTGTACAGCCTGGTCGACAAGGACCTCCCCTGGGAGGAGGCCCAGCGCGAGTTCATGCGCCTGCACCGCCCCCAGTCCCTCCTCGGCAGGCTCATCGAACCCGGGGAAATCGCCAACATGGTCGTCTACCTCGCCAGCCCCCAAGCCTCCGCCACCACCGGCGGCGCCCTCCGCGTCGACGGCGGCTACGTCGACTCCATCCTCCCCTGATCCAGCGCTGACCGGTGACACCGCGAACGCCCCCGCCCCTCGCCCTGCGCGCCACCGCCCACGCCGCCGACGGGCCGACCAGACCGCCCTGCGCGCCTACGGCGCCAGGTAGTAGAAGCGGCGACACCCCAGCAACAACCCGTCGTCGGCGATCGTGAAGAAGTCCGCGAACTCCACGTCCGCACCGTCCGACGACGTGTGGTGCCCCACCACCGCGATGCAGTCCCCGTCGGCCACCACCTTGAACAACTCGTGCGACCCACCCGCCCGCACGCACACCGCCAACATCGCCAACACCTCCACCCGCCCCCGCGCGTCCGGGGCGTCGGGTCTGCGGAACTGCGCGTCCTCGTGCACCAGCGACGCGTAGGCGTCCAGGTCGCCCGCGTCCAGGTACAGGTACGCCAGGCGCACGTGGTCGACGGCGGCCGCAGTGGTCGCGGTGCTCGGGACGGTCCCCACCATCGGGCTCCCCCTCGGACTGGGCCCCGGTGCACACTCACCTCGGCCGCGTGGAGATCACTGTGCCGCCTCGGTTTAACCGCCCGCTATCCGCCCGCTATCCCCCCGTCGCCGAACCGATAGCCACCCTCCGTCATCGCGGTTTCCGGACACCTCGCGCTGCGTCGCCACCGCGCCGCCACTGCCTGCGAACGGCCCCCACCAGGACGCCGAACGGGCGAAACCCGTTGGCATCCGTCGTATATACAGCGCTGATTAACCGTGATTACAGTCAGCCCGTTGCTCGATGACCGGACTCGGCGGAGGTGCCCGATCGACACGGCGACGGGAACCGAACCGGCCACGGCGTTCCGCATCCTCGGCCCGGTAGAGGTGCACGGCCCCCGCGGCACCGTGCGCATCCCACCCGGCAGGCAGCAGGTCATCCTGGCCTCGCTGCTGGTGGAGGCCAACCAGGTCGTCAGCACCGAACACCTCGTCGACACCCTCTGGGACGACCAACCCCCGGACACCGCCCGCACCCAGGTGCAGATCTGCGTGTCCCGCCTCCGCAAGAGCCTCACCGACGCCGGGGTCGACGTCCCCATCGAAACCCGCCCACCCGGCTACGCCCTGCGCGTCGACCCCGCCCGCCTCGACGTGCACTCCTTCACCCGCACCGTCGCCGAGGCCAGGGTCCTGGCCAAGGAGGGCCGCGCCGCCGAAGCCGCGGGCCTGCTCCGCGCCGCCGTCGCCCTCTGGCGCGGCCCCTGCCTCAGCGGCATCCCGCACCGCGCCCTGCGCACCCGCGCCCTGCGCCTCGACGAGGACCGCCTGGCCGCCACCGAGACCTACCTCGAACTCGAACTCGGCCTCGGCCGCCACCACCACCTCGTCGGCGAGATCGCCCGCCTGGTGCAGGAGAACCCGCTGCGCGAACGCCTCCGCGCCCAGCTCATGCTCGCCCTGCACCGCTCCGGCAGGCAGGCCGAAGCCCTCGACGTCTACCGCGCCGCCCGCGACCTGCTCATCGACGAACTCGGCCTCGAACCCGGCGAGGAACTGCGGCTCCTCGAAACCGCCATCCTCGCGGGCGACCCGACCCTGCACCAGCACGCCACCACCCCCGAACGCGACCCCGGCCCCACCGCCGCCCCCGCGGGCCAGCGCACCGAGGTCCCCCGCCAACTCCCCGCCGACACCGCAGACTTCCTCGGCGACGAAGCCCTCATCGCCACCGCCGAAGCCGTCCTCACCGGCGAGGGCCGCGCCGTCGGCGTCGTCGTCATCGTCGGCCGCCCCGGCGTCGGCAAGTCCACCCTCGCCACCCACATCGGCCACCGCGTCGCCCAGGAACACTTCCCCGACGGCCAACTCCACTGCGACCTGCGCGGCACCCGCGACGACCCCAGCGCCGCCGCCGACATCCTCGGCCGCTTCCTCGTCGCCCTCGGCATCCCCGGCCCGATGATCCCGCAGGGCCTCGCCGAACGCCGCGAGGTCTACCGCACCCTCCTCGCGGGCAGGCGCGTCCTCGTCGTCCTCGACGACGCCGTCGCCGAGAGCCAGGTCATCCCCCTGCTGCCGGGCAGCTCCACCTGCGCGGTCCTGGTCACCACCCGCACCCGCCTCACCGGCGTCCCCGGCGCCCGCCAGATCGAACTGGACTCCCTCGACCCGGCCCGCTCCCTGGAACTGCTCAGCCGAGTCGTCGGCACCGACCGCGTCACCCGCGAACCCGAGGCCGCCGCCGCCCTCGTCCGCACCGTCGGCGGCCTCCCCCTGGCACTGCGCATCATCGCCGCCCGCCTCGCCGCCCGCCCCCACTGGTCCCTCGCGTCGATGGTCACCCGCCTCGCCAACGAACGCCACCGCCTCGACGAACTCGCCCACGGCGAGATGACCATCCGCGCCAGCCTCTCCCTCACCCACGACGGCCTCGACCCCGCCGCCCGCCGCCTCTTCGGCCTCCTCAGCGCCGTCGAGGGCCCCACCCTCCCCGGCTGGGTCGCTGGCGCCGTCCTCGACGACGACCGCCCCTTCCCCTCGGACCTCCTCGAACCCCTGGTCGACGTCCAGATGCTCGACGTCGCCTCGGTCGAGACCACCGGCGAGTTCCGCTACCGCTTCCAGGACATCGTCCGCCTCTTCGCCCGCGAACAGGTCACCACCCCGACCGCGGACGCGGTGGAACGGGTCATCGGCGGCTGGCTCGCCATCGCCGAACAGGCCCACCGCCGCATCTACGGCGGCGACTACACGGTCCTGCACGGCACCGCCCCCCGCTGGCACCCCCCGGAGGACTACGTCAGCGCCGTCCTCGCCGACCCGCTCGAGTGGATGGACGGCGAACAGGCCAACCTCCGCGCAGCCATCACCCAGGCCCGCACTGCGGGCCTGGACGAAGCCTGCTGGGACCTCGCCGTCACCGTCGCCACCCTCTTCGAAGCCCGCGGCTACCTCGACGACTGGGAGAACACCCACGAGGACGCCCTGGCCCTGTGCCGCCGCACCGGCAACACCCGCGGCACCGCGGCCCTGCTGAGCAGCCTCGGCACCCTGCACATCAACCGGGGCCAACCGGCCCAGGCCCGAACCGCCCTCACCGCCGCCCTGGACCTGTTCACCACCCTCGACGAACCAGTCGGCCTCGGCCTCTGCCACCGAGACCTCGCCCTCCTCCACCGCCAAGCGGGCGACGACGACCAAGCCCTCACCCTCTACACCAAGGCCCTCCACGACTTCGACCGCGCGGGCGACGTCGTCGGCCGAGCCATCGTCCGCACCCAGAGCGCCCACATACTGACCAGGCGCGGCCACATGACCGAGGCCCACACCCACCTCGAAGAGGCCATGGCCATCTACCGCCAGGTCGGCTACACCAGCGGCATGGCCCACACCCTCCGCCGCCTGGGCCAGGTCCAATCCCAAGCGGGCGACCACACCAGCGCCACCGAAACCATGACCAGGGTCCTGGACATGGTCCGCTCCTCCCGAGACGTGATAGGCGAAGGCCACCTCCTCACCAACCTGGGCGAAGTCTGCGCCGCAGCAGGCGACGTGCCCCGCGCCCAGGCGTATTACGAAGAGGCCCTGCGAGTCCGAGACCAAATCCTCGACCACAGCGGCGCGGCCGTGATCCGCTTCGAACTCGCCCGCCTCCTCGCCCGCACGGGCGACCACACCCGAGCAGTCGACCTCCTGGACGCCGCCGCCGCCACCTTCGCAGAACGCGGCATGGTCCGCGACCGCGCGGCAGCGGAACGAGAGCTGGCACTGCTACGAGCATCGAACCCGGTCACGACGGTATGATGTGGAGCATCCGGCTGTTTGCCGTGCCAGGGCACCCTTGTTCGGGGCTGCCGACGGAGTTGTCCACAGGGGACGTCGACAGAGCCCTGGAATGTCGTACGTGTCTGCTAGCCTGAATTCGGAATGGCGCGCGAAGGCAGGTGGGCGGTCGCGGGTGTGGGTCGTGGAGATGTGGTGGGGGCGCAGGTGCACCGGAGAGCAGCGAGTGGACCAGAGCAGCGAGTGAGCCCGCCCCCGCTGTGACGCCTCGCCGCCCCACCACCTGACCCGACCGACACACCCGCGCGGTTGCGACACCCACACGGCCAACGCCCCACCCGTGGTGACCACCCACCGGGGCGCCGGACCCGTCCGGTGCCCCCGGCACTCTGGTGCCCCCGGCACCTGGTGCTGCGGTGGCGCGGGGACGAATGCCGCGCGTGGTCATGGTGCGCCCAGCGAGCTCGGTGCATCGTGGGCATTGGTTCGGTTGGCGCTCCTGCCTGATGGCCACCGCGTGCCATGTGCACTGATCCAGTTGGCACTCCCGGCCTGCGGGCGCCGTGCGCCGTGCGCAGCGGCTCGGCTTCAGGTGGCCAGCGCTTGGCGCGGCCCGCACTGGGTGGGGTTCGGGTTGCCGGTACGGCGTTGGCACGAAGCCGCGCGGCGCCGAGAGGTGGCTGCCGGTTGGTGTTCGTTCGAGGTTGCGCAGGGGGACCCGGTGGTGTGCGGGGTGATGACGGCGTATCCGGTGGCGGTGGGTCCCGGCGCTGCGGGCTCGGGAAGCGCGCTTGTCACGGATATCGGCGTTTGTGCCGGTGTGCCTGTGCATCGGAAGGGAAACTTGCGTTACGGCTGGGCATTCGTTCGCATCATCCGGTGCGGTGGTGCGGTGGTGCGGTGGTGCGGTGGTGCGGTGGTGCGGTGGTGCGGTGGTGCGGTGGTGCGGTGGTGCGGTGGTGCGGTGGTGCGGTGGTGCGGTGGTGCGGTGGTGCGGTGGTGCGGTGGTGCGGTGGTGCGGTGGTGCGGTGGTGCGGTGGTGCGGTGGTGCGGTGGTGCGGTGGTGCGGTGGTGCGGTTTGGTGGATCAGTCCCAGGGGTTGCTGTCGGTGGTGGTGGGGGTCTGGTCCCAGGGGTTGCTGTTGGTGGTGGCCGTGCTCTGGGCGGGGATCGGGGTGGTGGTGGCCTGGGCGAGGGATTCGGTGCCGAGGAACAGGGCGGCGGCGAGGGCGGTGGTGGCGGCGATCTTGGCGGCGGTGGTGCGCATCTGGGGGCTCCTTCTGGGGGTGTTTCCGGCTGCTGACAAAAAGGTATGAGGCCGTCCAATTCCCCGGCTATCTCCGCCTTTATCTCCGTGCTATCACCAGTGGTCGGATCGGCTGTCGCGTGATAGAGGGGTGCTTGACCTGTGAAAACTCTCCTATCGTCGGTTGATTGGCATCGTGATGCCGGGGGGATAGCGGGATTCACTGGATTGGGGGGCGAGAAAGGCGGGGCCATCTGTCCCGCCCACCCGAGGAGGCGGACATGTCCGAGGTCGACGACACCCGGTTCGGGCGGTTGCTGCACGGGCACCGGACCCGGGTCGGGCTGACGCAGCGGGAGTTGGCGGATTTGTCGACCGTGAGCGTGCGGGCCATTCGGGATCTGGAGCAGGGGCGGGCTCGGCGGCCGCGGCAGGACACCGTGCGGTTGGTGGCTGACGCGCTCCGGTTGAGCAGGCAGGCGCGGGAGGACCTGGAGCGGGCCGCGCACCAGGGGCGGACGGGGTGGTCCCTGCGGACCGATTACGCCGTGGAGCTCGCCCCCGCGCCTGGGGTGCAGGGGCCACTGATCGGGCGGGAGGTGGAGGTCGACGCACTCGTTGAGGAGTTGCGGCACAGTCGATTAGTGGGGCTGGTGGGGCTTAGTGGGGTGGGGAAGACCCGGGTGGCGGTGGAGGTGGCCGCGCGGGCGCACCGAGGGGGTGTGCCTGTGCTGTGGGTGGGGGTGGACTGCCCGATTCGGGATGAGCGGCTTGCCGCCGTTGTGCAGGCGGGGGTTGCCGGGCTCTGCCGGACGGGTGATGAGCGGGCCGCGGGTGACCTGGCTGAGTTGATCGCGGGGCGGGAGACGTTGCTCGTCCTCGACGACCCCGCGCGGGTGCTTGACGGGGAGCGGGTGAAGGTGTTGTTGCGGGACTGCCCCGCATTGCGGGTGCTCGTCGTCGGAACGGCTCCTGCTGATCTTCCTGGGGAGCGGCCCTTCCTGCTTTCCGCTCTCGGGGACGAGGCTGCGGTGCGGTTGTTCCTGCACCACGCTCGCGCTGAGCGACCGGTGGTGGAGGACGAGACCGTGGTCGGGATCTGCGCCGGGTTGGACGGGTTGCCCCGGGCCTTGGCGGCGGCGGCTTCGTGGTTGGCGGTCTACGACCCGGTGCGGTTGGCGGTGGCGTTGCGGGATGACCCGCTCGACCACGTCGAGGGGGTGTTGCGGCCTTCCGGGGTGCGGGAGGGGCTGGTCCGGTGCGTGCGGGACCTCCCTGATCCGGGGTTGTTGGGTCGGTTGCCGCAGGAGTTCACGTTGGACGACGTGGTGGCGGTGACCGGGGGGAGTCTGCCGGAGTCCGGTCGGTTGGTGCGCGGGTTGTTGCTGCGCGGAGTGGTTCGGCCGCACCTGGCCGATCGGTTCCGGGTGCCCGCGCTGGTGCGGGCGGTGTTGGCGCAGATGCTGGTGGCGGTCTGACGGCCGCCGCCGAAGTGCCTGTGGAACTGCCGCAGGCGGGCGCTCGGCGGGGCTTGAATCCTCTCAACGGACGCCGCGAGAGGGAGAAGGCCATGACCGAGACGTTTCAGAAAGTCGACCGCGCGATCGTCGAGGTGCTTCCCGCGCTCGACGGCAAGGTCGAGGCCGACCGGAACCTGATGGTGGACCTCGGCATCGACTCGCTGTCCATGGTGGAGATCCTGGTGGAGCTGGAGACCTCCTACGGCATCGAGATCCCGGACAGCAAGTTGAAGACCGTGGTGACCGTGCAGGACCTGCTCGACCTCGTCGACCAGCACTGACCAGTACCGATCGGCACCGACCAACACCAGGGCGAGGACGCCGGGCCGGGGGAGTCCGGTCCGGCGTTGCGCACACAGCGGAGGGTTTCCCATGGCAGGGCGTCGGCTGAACCCGGCACAGCGCGGCATCTGGTTCGCGCAGCGACTCGACCCGAGCAGCCCGGCGCACAACGTGGGCGGCCACCTCGACGTGCGCGGGCCCGTCGACCACGACCGGCTGCGGGCGGCCGCGGCGGCGGTGGTCGCCGAGGTCGACGCGCTCTGGTTGCGGTTCACCGAGGTTGACGGTGAACCGACGCAGGAGTTCGGGCCGGTGGGGAACAACGAGCCGGAGGTGGTCGACCTGCGCGGGGAGGCCGACCCCGTGGCGGCGGCCGAGGACTTCATGTGGACCGACCTGGACACCGTCGCCGACGAGCTGTTCCGGCACGTGCTGATCCGCGTCGGTGACGAGCGGGTGTTCTGGTACACGCGGATGCACCACACCGTCCACGACGGACACGCGCAGACCCTGCTGTGGCGGCGGATCGCCGAGGTCTACCGCGGCGGCGGCACACCGATCGGGTCGTTCGCCGACGTCCTCGACGAGCAGGAACGGTACGCCGACTCGCCCGCGTACCGCCGCGACGCCGAGTACTGGCGCACCCTGATGGCCGACGCGCCCGCTGCTGTCTCCCCGGGGGAACAGCCGCTGAGCAACCGCATCACCCGGGTGGGCGCCCACCTCGACGAGGCCGTGTTCGACGGGTTGCGGGCCTTTGCCGACAAGGCGGGGGTCAGTTGGCAGCAAGCTGTTGTGGCCGCCGCCGTGTTGCACCGCCACCTGTGGACCGGCGACCGGGACGTGCTGCTCAGCCTCCCATTGACCGGCCGCATGTCCAGGCGCGCCCGGGCCGCCGCCGGGATGGCCGCGACGATCCTGCCGCTGCGCGTTCCGATCGACCCGCGGGCCACCGTGGCCGAGTTGGCCGCCGAGGTGTCGGCCTCGGTGCGGCTCGCCCAGTGGCACCAGCGGTTCGACCCCACCGAGCTGTTGCGCGAGCTGGGCCGCAGGCACTTCGGTCCGGTCGTCAACGTCATCGCCGACGACGCCGACACCGACCTCGACGGCGTGGTGGCCCGGCCGCACGTCCTGTCGGTCGGGGGCACGGCCGACGAGTTGGCGTTGACCGTCACCAGGTTCGCCGAGGGCGGTCTGCGGGCCGAGTTCACCATCGACGAAGCCCTGCCCGTCGACCTGAGCGCCCACCTGCGCACCTACGTGGAGCTGCTGCGGGCCCTCGCCGCCGACCCGGACGTCCGTGTCGCCGATGTCGACGTGCTTTCCGCTGCCGAGCGCGACACTGTGCTCCGGGAGTGGAACCCCGCCCCGGTCGACACCGGGGACGTCACGCTGGTCGACCTGTTCGAAAAGGTCGCGCGGTCCGACCGGACGGCGTTGGTCTTCAATGACGAACGCCTCTCCTACCGCGACCTGAACGCCCGGGCGAACCACCTCGCCCGTAGGTTGCGGGCGGCGGGTGTCGAGCGCGGTGACCTGGTCGGGGTGCTCGCCGAGCGCGGGATCGGGTTCGCCGTGGCGGTCGTCGCCGTGCTCAAGGCGGGGGCCGGGTACGCGGTGCTGGACCCGGACTTCCCGGACGAGCGGCTGGCCCTCGTCGTCGCGGACGCGGGGGTGCGGGTCGTGGCCGTGGAGGCCGCGCAGCTCGGCCGGGTCGAGGCGGCGCCAGTGGTCATCGACGGCGAACGGAGCGACGGTGGCCGGGACGAGGACGACTTGGGCATCGCCGTCGCCGCGGAGGACGTCGCCTGCGTCATGTTCACCTCCGGCTCGACCGGGCGGCCGAAAGGGGTTGTGGCACCGCACCGGGCTCTGGTGGGCACAGTGCTGGGACAGGAGTACGCCACCTTCGGGCCGGGTGAGGTGTTCCTCCAGTGCTCCCCGGTGTCGTGGGACGCGTTCTCGTTGGAGTTCTGGGGTGCGTTGGCCTTCGGCGGGACGTGCGTGCTCCAGCCCGGGCAGCGGCCCGACCCCGCGCTGCTCGCCGACCTGGTGGGCCGCCACGGGGTGACGATGCTCCAGGTGTCGTCGAGCCTGTTCAACTACCTGGTCGACGAGTCGCCGCAGGCGTTCGCGGGGGTGCGGTTGGCGTTCACCGGTGGTGAGGCTGCTTCCGCCGCGCACGTCGCCCGGGTGCTCGCCCGGTTCCCCGGCCTGCGCGTGGCCAACGGGTACGGTCCGGCGGAGTCGATGGGGTTCACCACCACCCACACCGTCGCCGCCGACGTCGAGGGCTCGGTGCCCGTGGGGCGGGCGGTCGTCAACAAGCGCGCGTACCTGCTGGACGGCCGGTTGCGGCCGGTGCCGGTCGGGGTGGTCGGTGAGGTGTACCTGGGCGGTGTCGGGTTGGCCCGCGGGTACGCGGCCCGGCCGGGGCTCACCGCGCAGCGGTTCGTCGCCGACCCGTTCGGCGTGCCCGGCGAGCGGATGTACCGCACCGGCGACCAGGCCAGGTGGACCGCCGAGGGGGCGTTGGACTTCGTGGGCCGTGTCGACGACCAGGTGAAGGTGCGCGGTTTCCGGGTGGAGCCGGGGGAGGTGGAGGCCGCCGTCATCCGGCACGACGCCGTCACCCAGGTCGCGGTGGTCGTGCTGCGGGACCCGGACCGGCTCGTCGCCTACGTCGTCGGGGACGTCGACGGGGCGGACCTGCGGGCGTGGACCGCCGAACGGCTGCCCGACCACCTGGTGCCCGCCGCCGTCGTGGTCCTCGACCGGCTCCCGTTGACCGCCAACGGGAAGCTCGACCGGGCCGCGCTCCCCACGCCGGAGTTCACCGCCGCCGGTGCGGGCCGGGCGCCGCGCACCCCGCGCGAGGAGATCCTGTGCGGGCTCTACGCCGAGGTGCTCGGGGTGCCGAGGGTGACGGTCGACGACGGGTTCTTCGACCTGGGCGGGCACTCCCTGCTCGCCGCCCGCCTCGCCGCCAGAGTCCGCGCGGTGCTCGGCGCGGAGCTGACCATCCGGGATGTCTTCCAGGCGCCGACCGTGGCCGCCCTGGATGCGCGCATCACCGTCTCCGACGGCGAGCGCCCAGCTCTGGTGGCAGCCGAGCGCCCGGAGCGTCCGCCGCTGTCGCCCGCCCAGCGCCGCCTGTGGTTCCTCGACCGCTTCGACGGCGCGGGCACCGCCTACAACGTGCCGATGGTGTTCCGCCTCGACCGGGTCGAACCCGGCGCACTGGCCGCGGCCGTGCGCGACGTCGTCGCCCGGCACGAGCCGCTGCGCACGGTGTTCCCGGTGGCCGAGGACGAGCCGTACCAGCGGGTGCTGCCCGAGGCCGAGGTGTTCCACGAGGCGGGCCAGGCGAGCGAGGAGGCCGTGCGGGCCGCCGCCGCGCACCGGTTCGACCTCGCCGTCGAGGCACCGCTCCGGGTGACCCTGTTCGACGACCGCGTGTTGATCCTGCTGCACCACATCGCCACCGACGGCCTGTCGCTGCGCCCCCTGCTCGCCGACCTCGAAACCGCCTACACCGCCCGCCTCGCAGGCGACGACCCGCAGTGGGCTCCGCTGCCCATCTCCTACGTCGACTACACGCTGTGGCACCGCGACCTCCTCGGCGCCGAGTCGGACCCGACGAGCACGGTGGCCCGGGGTCTCGCGTTCTGGGGGGAAGCGCTGGCGGACCTGCCCGAGGAGATCGTGCTCCCGTTCGACCGCCCGCGCCCGCCGGTGCGGTCGCACCGCGGCGGCACTGTCCCGTTCGGACTGGACCCCGGGGACCGGGATCGGCTCGTCGAGGTGGCGCGGAGCACCCGGACGACCCCGTTCATGGTCGTGCAGGCGGCACTCGCGGTGGTGTTGACGCGATTCGGCGCGGGTACGGACATCCCCATCGGTTCTCCTGTGGCCTGCCGCCAGGACAGCGCCCTGGACGGTCTCGTCGGTTTCTTCGTCAACACGGTAGTTCTGCGCACCGACACTTCCGGCGACCCGACCTTCGCCGAACTGCTGGGACGGGTGCGTTCCACCGACCTCGACGCCTACTCCCACCAGGAGATCCCATTCGATCGGGTGATTGATGCGGTGAACCCCGCGCGATCCCTTTCCCGGCACCCCCTCTTCCAGGTCTGCCTGGCGCTGGAGGACACCCCGCCTGCCGGGATGGACTACGTCGGGACCGGGACGGCCAAGTTCGACCTGGAGTTCCTGCTGCGCCAGGACATGACCGGTCTGGTCGTGTTCAACACCGACGTGTTCGACGCCCCCACCGTCGAGCGGCTGGTCATGACGCTCGGGCGGGTGCTGGCCCAGGTGCTCGCCGATCCGGGGCTGCGGGTGGGTGAGGTTGCCGTCCTCTCCGAGGACGACCGGTCGCGTGTTTTGGCGCAGTGGAACCCGACCCCCGTCGAGGTTCCCGAGGTGACCCTGGTCGACCTGTTCGAGCGCGTCGCTGCAACCGATCGGACGGCGTTGGTGTTCAAGGGTGAGAAGTTGTCGTACTCGGACTTGAACATGCGCGCGAACCGGCTTGCCCGCCAGTTGGTGGCTGCGGGAGCGCGGAGGGGGGATGTGGTGGGTGTGTTGTTGCCGCGTGGGATCGATTTCGCCGTGGCGGTCGTCGCGGTGGTGAAGGCCGGGGCCGGGTACACCGTGCTGGACCCGGACTTCCCGGACGAGCGGCTGGCGGTGGTGGTCGAGGACACCGGGGTTTCGCTGGTGGTCACCTCGACGGGGTCGGCCTCGCGGGTGCGTGCGGTCGTGGAGGACTCGGTCGGCTCGGCGGAGAACCTGGGGTTGCCGTTGTCGGCTGCCGACGTGGCGTGCGTGATGTTCACGTCGGGTTCGACGGGACGGCCGAAGGGGGTCGTGGCGCCGCACCGGGCGTTGGTGGGGACGTTGCTCGGGCAGGACTACGCCACTTTCGGCCCCGACGAGGTGTTCCTCCAATGCTCGCCCGTGTCGTGGGACGCATTCTCGCTGGAGTTCTGGGGCGCGCTCGCGTTCGGTGGGGTGTGCGTGCTGCACCCAGGACAGCGCCCGGAACCCGCCGTGGTGGCGGACTTGGTGGCCCGACACGGGGTGACGATGCTCCAGGTGTCCTCGAGCCTCTTCAACTACCTGGTCGACGAGTCACCGGAAGCGTTCACCGGCGTGCGGTTGGCGTTCACCGGTGGCGAGGCAGCCTCTGCCGTGCACGTCGCCCGGGTGCTCGCCCGGTTCCCGGACCTGCGTGTGGCCAACGGTTACGGTCCGGCGGAGTCGATGGGTTTCACCACGACGCACGTGGTGCCCGCTGACGTCGAGGGGTCGGTTCCGGTCGGCCGGGCGGTGGTCAACAAGCGCGCGTACGTACTGGACAGGTGGCTCCAACCGGTTCCCCCGGGCGTCGTGGGCGAGGTGTACCTGGGTGGTGTCGGCCTGGCCCGTGGGTACGCCGGTCGGCCCGGTACGACGGCGGAGCGGTTCGTGGCTGATCCGTACGGGGAGGCTGGTGAGCGGATGTACCGCACAGGTGATCTTGCGCGGTGGACCGCTGGTGGGGTGTTGGACTTCGTGGGCCGGGTCGATGACCAGGTGAAGATCCGGGGGTTCCGGGTGGAGCCCGGGGAGGTCGAGGCGCTGCTGACCGGCCACGAACAGGTCTGGCAGGCGGCGGTGGTCGCCTGGGGCGCCGACGGCCCGGCTCGGCTGGTCGCCTACGTCGTCGCCGCGGCGACCGGTGCGGAGCTGCGGTCGTGGGCGGCGGAACGGCTGCCGGAGCACATGGTGCCGTCGGTCATCACCGTCCTGGACCGGTTGCCCCTCACCCCCAACGGCAAGCTGGACCGCAGGGCCCTGCCCGCGCCGGAGTTCGCCGCGAAGGCCGAAGGTCGTCCCCCGCGTGATCCGAGGGAGACCGTGCTCTGTGGGCTCTACGCGGAGCTGTTGGCTGTGGACAACCCCACCATCGACGACAGCTTCTTCGACCTGGGTGGCCATTCCCTGCTCGGCGCCCGGCTGATCAGCCGCGTCCGGACGGCGTTGGGCGTGGAGCTGACGATCCGGGACATCTTCCAGGCGCCGACGGTGGCGCAACTGGCCGAGGTCATCGAGGCCAAGGGCACCGCCAAGCCCGCGCGCAGGCCGATGCTGCGCAGGCGCACCGAGGCGGGCGCCCCCAGTTGAGCGGACACGACGAGGAGGTCCCGCCGCGGTCAACCGCGGCGGGGCCCTTTTCGCGTCCGGGCGGCACGACCGGCAGTACCGCGAACACCCGGAACTGCCGGTCGTGCCGCCGCTCGGGAAGCCCTGGCGCACATAGTGTTCTGCCATCGAGACCGGGCCCCACCCCGGCACCGGAACCCCTGGAGCGAACATGAGTGCAGCCCACGGCACCGGCACGATGGCCGACCGCGAGGACGTGGTCTGGGCCCTCGGCACCGGCACCACCGACCTGCTCGTCCTGCCGCACGCGGGCGGCAACGCGCACGCCTACGCCGAGTGGCGGGAGCACCTGCCCGCGAGCATCCGCCTGCTCATCGGCCAGTACCCCGGTCGCGGCGCCCGGTTTGTCGACGACCTGCCGGAGAACGTCGAGGACCTCGCGGGCCCGGTCGTGGACTGCCTGCCGGAGGACACCGGTCGGCTGGTCGTCCTCGGTCACTCGATGGGGTCGCTGGTCGCCTTCGAGGTGGCCCGGATTCTCACCGAGCGCGGCACCCCGCCGCTGGGGCTCGTCGTCAGCGCCTGCCGTGCGCCGCAACTGGCCAACCCCGCCCCGGTCGACGCCGGGCGATTCGATGACGACCAGCTCGTGGCCGCGATCAAGGCGCGCGGCGGCACCCAGGACGGCATCCTCGACGAGCCGGAGCTGCGGGAGATCATCCTCCCGGCCATCCGCGCCGACTTCGGCATCGACGACGTGTACCGCTACACCGGCCCGGCCACGCCGCTGGGCTGCCCGGTGACCGTGCTCGGCGGCGACGCCGACCCGATCGTCCCGCTCGACACCCTGGCGCCGTGGTCGGAGGTCACCACCGACCGCGCCACCGTGGAGCTGTTCGCGGGCGACCACTTCTACTTCCAGCAGGACCTGCCCCCGTTCCTGACGCGGGTCGGCCAGGTCGTCCAGAGCCTGCTCGGCTGACCCAGGAGGAACGACAACCCCATGACATCCCTCGACAACTCCGTGCGCGAGCTGGACCTGAGCCGCGAGCCGGGAAAGCCCCCGATCGCCACCGCCCCGGCCGTGGCCGACCTGGACGAGGCGGCCCGCTGGGTCGCCGACGCGCTGCCCGCGATCCGCGCCGAGCTGCTGCGCTCGGGCTGCCTGATGCTGCGCGGCCTGCCGGTCACCGGCAACGAGGCGTTCGCGGCCATCCGCGACGTCCTCTTCCCGAAGCTGGCCTCGTACAAGGAGAAGGCCACACCGCGCAGCGACTTCGGCGGCGGTGTCTTCTCCTCCACCGACCTCCCCGCGGTCCAGCCCATCCGGCTGCACAACGAGAACAGCTACACCCTGGACTTCCCGGGCGCGCTGCTCTTCGGTTGCCTGGTGGCCCCCGAGGAAGGCGGCGCCACCACCGTCGGCGACATGCGCCGGGTGCTGGCGCTGCTGCCCGAGGACCTGCGCGCCCGCTGCGAGGAGGCCGGGTGGCTGCTGGTGCGCAACTTCTCGGAGATGGCGGGCCTGCCGTGGCAGACCAGCTTCGCCACCGAGGACAAGGCCGTCGCCGAGGCCTACTGCGACGAGCACACCATCGGCTACGAGTGGCTGGACGAGGACTCGTTGCGCACCACCCAGCGCCGGTCCGCGATCGTCAGCCACCCGGTGACGGGTGAGCGGGTCTGGTTCAACCACATGGCGTTCTGGAACTCCTGGACGCTCGACCCGGACATCCGCGACGTGCTGGTGGAGACCTACGGCGCCGACGGCCTGCCCTTCGCCACCTACCTCGGCGACGGAGCCCCCCTCACCGAGGAGGAGGCCGCGACCCTCAACGCCGCCTACGACGAGGTCACCATGCGCGAGACCTACCAGGTGGGTGACCTCCTGCTGGTCGACAACATCCTGTGCGCGCACGGCCGGGAGGCGTTCTCCGGTGCCCGCAAGATCGTGGTGGGCATGGGCGACCCGGTGGAGCTGTCCGACTGCGCCCCCACCGCGCAGCCCTCGACCACCCCGTACGGGGCCTGACATGGACCTCATCACCCGCCTCGCCCAGCAGCCCGCCGACCGGCAGGCGCTCGTCGCCGGGGACCGCGAGCTGAGCTTCGGGGAACTGCGCGCCGAGGCCGCCAGGGTCGCCGCCGCCCTCACCGCCCGGGGGGTCGGCCCGGAGAGCCTGGTCGCGATCAGCCTGCCCCGGGGCGCTGACCTGGTCGTCGCCCTGCTGGGCACGCTCACCGCCGGGGTCGCGTACCTGCCGGTCGACCCGGCGCTGCCGGAGCAGCGCAGGCGGTACCTCGTCGAGGACGCCCGCGCCGAGCTGGTCATCGGCCAGTCCGCGACCGCCGCGGTGCGGACCGTGTCCGTCGAGGCGCTGACCGCGGGCGTGGTCGCCGACTTCGCCCCGGTGCCGGTCGAGCCGGACACGCTGGCCTACGTCATCTACACCTCCGGTTCCACCGGCCTGCCCAAGGGCGTGGAGATCACCCGGGGGAGCGCGGCGTTGCTGCTCGACGCGCTGGAGTCGGCCGGGATCGCCGCCACCACCGCGGGTCGGGTCGGCTGGAACGCGTCCGCCTCGTTCGACGCGTCGGTGCAGCAGTGGACCCGGCTGTGCCGCGGGGACACCGTGGTCGTGCTCGACGACGCCACCCGGGCCGACCCGGCGTTGATGGCCGAGCTGGTCGTCGACCAGCGGCTGACCGACCTGGACCTGACCCCCTCGCACGCCGACCCGCTGCTGCCGCACCTGGCGGAGATCGCGTGGCCGCTGACGCTGCTGGTCGGTGGTGAACCGATCAGCCCGTCGCTGTGGCAGCGGATGGCCGCGCAGGAGAACCTGCGCGCGGTCAACCTCTACGGTCCGACGGAGTGCACTGTGGACGCCACTGCCGGGTGGGTCACCGCGGAGCACGAGCCGCACATCGGCACCGTGCTGCCCGGCCTGGAGCTGCACCTGCTCGACGAGAAGCTGAACCCGGTGGACGACGGCGAGGTCGGCGAGATCCACCTCGGCGGCGAGCGGGTCGCCCGCGGCTACCGCAACCGCCCCGGCCTCACCGCCGAGCGGTTCATCGCCGCCGCGGACGGCAGCAGGGTCTACCGTTCGGGTGACTTGGCCCGCAGGCACGCCGACGGTCGCCTGGAGTACCTGGGCCGCCGCGACGGACAGGTCAAAGTGCACGGTCACCGGATCGAGCTGGGTGAGATCGAAGCCGCCTTGACCCGGTGCGAGGGCATCGAGGAAGCCGCCGTGCTCTACCGGGACGACTCCCCGACCGGTCCGGGCCTGGTGGGCTACTACCGTGGCAAGCCCGGGATCTCCCCCCTGTGGACAACTGAACGCCTGAAGGAAACTCTTCCGGTATACATGGTCCCGGGGGTCCTCGTCGCAGTGGAATCCTTCCCCCGCACGGTGAACGGCAAGCTCGACCGCCGAGCACTGCCCGCACCAGTGGTCACCGCCCCGGCCGACGCCGGGACGACCGGACTGGACAGTCCGGTCGAGCGGCTGATCGCCGAGGTGTGGTCGTACGTGCTCGGCGTGCAAGACCTGTCGGCGGACGCGAACTTCTTCAAGCTCGGCGGGCACTCGCTGCTGGCGATCAAGCTGGTGGCCAAGGTGCGCGCGGAGTTGGGGGTCGCCCTGCCGGTCAAGGCGGTCTACCAGAACCCGCGGCTGCGCGACCTCGCGCAGGTCATCGAAGCCCTCTTCTCCTGACCGAACCCCTCTTGTCCCAAGGGTCCACCCACCACAGCCGAAGGAGTTGGCAATGATCCCGTTGTCCTACGCGCAGCGCAGGCTGTGGTTCGTGAACCGCCTGGAGGGGCCCAGTTCGTCCTACAACGTGCCGGTGGTGCTGCGGCTGACCGGCGCGCTGGACACCGGCGCGCTGGCCGCGGCACTTGCCGACGTGGTCGAGCGCCACGAGGTGCTGCGCACGGTCTACCCGGCGGTCGACGGCGAGCCGCTCCAGCGGGTGCTGCCCGCCACCGCGCCCGCCTTCACCGTCGAGGAGTGCTCCGCCGACGAGGCCACGGGGAGGGTGGCGGAGTTCGCCAACTCGACCTTCGACCTCGCGGCGGACCTCCCGGTGCGGGCCACCGCGTTCCGGGTCGCGGCCGAGGAGCACGTGCTGGTCGTGCTGCTGCACCACATCGCCGCCGACGGCTGGTCCATGGCCCCGCTGCTGCGGGACCTGGCCGAGGCCTACGCAGCCCGCCGCACCGGCACGGCCCCCGGGTGGGAACCGCTGCCGGTGCAGTACGCCGACTACGCGCTCTGGCAGCGGGACGTGTTGGAGTCCGAAGAGGACTCCGGGACGCTGGCGGAGGTCCAGTCCGCCTTCTGGCGGGACGCCCTCACCGGGGCACCCCCGGTGCTGGCCCTGCCCGCCGACCGGGTGCGCCCCGCGTCCCCCACCAGCCGGGGCGGCCGGGTCATCCACGCGCTCGACGCCGACCTGCACGCCGGTCTGCTCGGGTTGGCGCGTTCACACGGGGCGACCCTGTTCATGGCGTTGCAGGCCGGGCTCGCGGTCGCCCTGGACCGGCTGGGCGCGGGTCAGGACATCCCGATCGCCACCGCGGTCGCCGGTCGTGGGGACGAGGCGCTCGACGACCTGGTCGGGTTCTTCGTCAACACCCTGGTCACCCGCACCGACACCTCCGGCGACCCCACCTTCGCCGAGTTGCTCGGCCGGGTTCGGGAGGCCGACCTGGCCGTGTTCGAGCACCAGGAGTTGCCGTTCGACCTGGTCGTGGAGGCGCTGAACCCGGTGCGCTCGCTGGCCTGGCACCCGCTGGTGCAGGTGATGCTCACGTTGCAGAACAACGCCGCGGCCGTGGTGGACTTCCCCGGGCTGACCGCGGTGGAGGAACCGTCGCGGCTGGAATCGGTGAAGTTCGACCTGTCGGTGTCCTGCGCGGAGGCGTTCGGGCCGACCGGGGCGCCCGCCGGGGTCGAGCTGTGGTTCGAGTACGCGACGGACCTGTTCGACGAGTGGACCGTCGCCCTGGTGGCGGACGTGTTCGCCCGGGTGCTGCGGACCATGGTGACCGCGCCGGGCACCCGGATCGGCGACGCCCGGGTGGTCACCGAGGAGGAGTACCTGCTGCTCGTCGCGGACCGCGCCGCCGTCCGGGCGGAGTCGGCGCGGCTCGTCGAGTCCCTGTCGGCGCCGGAGGCGGTGGTGGGGGAGCACGTCCTGACCCCGCGCCAGGAGATCCTCAGCGGCCTGTTCGCCGAGGCGCTCGGGCGGCCGGTCGCGGCCACCGACAACTTCTTCCGGCACGGCGGGCACTCGCTGCTCGCGGTGCGGCTGACCAGCCGGATTCGCGCCGTGCTCGGCGTGGAGGTCGGGGTGCGCGACCTGTTCCGGGCGCCGACCGTGCTCGGCCTGGACGCCCGGGTCGGCGAGCTGTCCGGCGCCCCGGTGCGCCCGGCACTGGTGCCCGCCGAGCGCCCCGAGGTGCTGCCGCTGTCCTACGCGCAGCGCCGACTGTGGTTCGTGGACCGGATGGAGGGCTCCGGCTCCTCGTACAACCTGCCGATGGTGCTGCGGCTCGGCGGGCCGGTGGACGCGGTGGCGCTGGAGTCGGCGCTGGCCGACCTGGTGGCCCGGCACGAGGTGCTGCGCACGCTCTACCCGGCCACCGACGGCGAGCCGTGCCAGCTCGTGCTGCCCGAGGCGCGCCCCGAACTGGTGGTCGACGACTCCGCCGAGGTGGAGGCGTTCGCGAACCTGCCGTTCGACCTGGCCGGTGAGCTGCCGGTGCGGGCGCTGCTGACCGGTTCGACGCTCGTCCTGCTGCTGCACCACATCGCCGCCGACGGCTGGTCCTTGGCGCCGCTGCTGCGCGACCTGGCCACCGCCTACGACGCCCGCCGCTTCGGCGCCGCGCCGCGGTTCGCGCCGCTGCCGGTCCAGTACGCCGACTACACCCTCTGGCAGCGCGACCTGCTCGACCGGTCCGCCGCCACCGAGCTCGACTTCTGGCGGACCGCCCTCGACGGCGCCCCCACCGTGGTCCACCTCCCCACCGACCGCCCCCGCCCGCAGACCCCCACGCAGCGCGGCGCGGGCCTGGCGGTCACCCTCGACGCGCGGGCGCACGCCCGGCTGACCGCCGTGGCCGCCGAGTCCGGCGCGACCCTGTTCATGGCGTTGCAGGCGGGCCTGGGCCTGCTGCTGTCCCGGCTGGGCGCCGGTGCCGACGTCCCGATCGCCACCGCGGTCGCCGGGCGGTCCGACGACGCGCTGGACGAGCTGGTCGGGTTCTTCGTCAACACCCTGGTCATGCGCACCGACACCACCGGCAACCCGACCGTCGGGGAGCTGCTGGCCCGGGTCCGCGACGCCGACCTGGCCGCGTTCGACCACCAGGACCTGCCGTTCGACCTGCTCGTCGAGGGGCTCAACCCGGACCGCTCGCCGTCGTGGCACCCGCTGGTGCAGGTGATGCTGACCCTGCAGAACACCGCCAAGGCCGAACTGACCCTCGGTGGGCTGGCGGTCACCCTGGACCAGGCGCGGCTGACCGCCACCAAGTTCGACCTGACCATCTCCTGCACCGAGACCGGGTCCGGGCTGGCCGTCTGGTTCGAGTACGCCACCGACCTGTTCGACGCCGCGACCGTCGAGGCGTTCGCCGGGATCTACCTGCGCCTGCTGACCGCGATGGGCGACGCCCAGGCCCCGGTGGACGACCTGGTGCCGCTGACCGAGGCCGAGCGGTCGGCGTTCCGGAGGCGGGTGGCTGTGGAGCAGGCCGCCGAAGTCGCGGTCGCGGGATCGGTGTCGCCGCGGGCGGAGATCCTGTGCGGGCTCTTCGGCGAGGCGCTGGGCAGGCCGGTCGCCGCCACCGACAACTTCTTCAAGGTCGGCGGGCACTCGCTGCTCGCGGTCCGGCTGGTGGCCCGCATCCGCGCCGTGCTCGGGGTGGAGGTCGCGGTCCGGGACCTGTTCCGCGCACCCACCCCGGCCGGTCTCGACGCCAGGGTCGGCGAGCTGGCCGGGCTGCCGGTCCGCCCGGCGGTCGTGGCCGCCGAGCGCCCGGAGGTGCTGCCGCTGTCGTCGGCGCAGCGCCGCCTGTGGTTCGCCAACCGGATGGAGGGGCCGAGCACGTCGTACAACGTGCAGGTCGCCAAGCGGATCACCGGCCTGCTCGACCACGCCGCGCTCGCCGCCGCCCTCGGCGACGTCGTCGCCCGGCACGAGGCGCTGCGCACGGTGTACCCGGCCGTGGACGGCGAGCCGAGGCAGGTGCTCCTCGACGCCGCGCCGAGCCTGCTGGTGCGCGACTGCCCGGCCGTGGCCGTGCCCGCCGAGGTCGCCCGCGCGCTGACGCACACCTTCGACCTGGCCACCGAACTGCCCGTCCGCGCCTGGCTGTTCGCGGTCGGCCCGACCGAGCACGTGCTCGTCCTGCTGGTCCACCACATCGCCACCGACGGCTGGTCCACCGGCCCGCTGCTGCGCGACCTCGCCGACGCCTACACCGCCCGCCGCGCCGGGGGCGCTCCACAGTGGACTTCGCTGCCGGTGCAGTACGCCGACTACGCGCTCTGGCAGGCCGACCTGCTCGCCGACATCGGCCCCGGGCAGCTCGACTTCTGGCGGACCGCGCTCGACGGTGCCCCGGAGGTGCTGGCCCTGCCGCACGACCGGGTCCGCCCGGCCGCGCCGACCTTCCGCGGTGACACCGTCCCGTTCGCCCTCTCCGCCGAGACCCACGCCGGACTGCGCCGGATCGCCGCCGAAGCCGGGGCGACGCCGTTCATGGTGTTGCAGGCCGGGTTCGCGCTGCTGCTGTCGCGGCTGGGAGCGGGTACCGACGTGTCGATCGGCACCGTGGTGGCCGGGCGCACCGACGCCGCGCTGGACGAGGTCGTCGGCTTCTTCGTCAACACGCTGGTGCTGCGCACCGACGTGTCCGGCAACCCCGGCTTCGCCGACCTGGTCGCCCGGGTCCGCGACGCCGACCTGGCCGCCTTCGATCACCAGGACCTGCCGTTCGAGTCGCTGGTGGAGGCGCTCAACCCCACCCGCTCGCTGGCCTGGCACCCGCTGGTGCAGGTGCTGCTCCTGCTCAACGATGCCCCGGCGCCCGCGCCCTTCGCGGACCTGGCGGCGACCGACGTGCCGTTCACCACCGGCGCGGCCAAATTCGACCTGACCCTGGCCGTGCACGAGACCGCGCACGGCGTGGAAGGTGTGCTGGAGTACGCCACCGACCTGTTCGACCGCTCCACCGTGCTGCGGGTGGCCGACGCGCTGGCGCACCTGTTCGACCAGCTCGCCGCCGACCCCACCCGCCCGGTCGACCGGCTCGACGTGCTCACCCCGGGCCTGCGCGGGCAGGTCCTCGACGGGTGGAACCCGGCGCCGGTCTCCCTCGGCGAGGTCACGCTGGTCGACCTGGTCGAGCGGCACACCACCGGCGACGCGCTCGCCTTCGACGGCACCCGGGTCACCTACGCCGAGCTGAACGCCCGGGCGAACCGGCTGGCCCGGCACCTGCTCGCGCACGGTGTCCGGCGCGGTGACGTGGTCGGGGTGCTGCTGGAGCGCGGGGTCGAGTTCGCCGTGGCCGTCGTCGCGGTGGCCAAGGCGGGCGCGGGCTACACCGTGCTCGACCCCGACTTCCCCGACCAGCGGCTCGCCGTGGTCGTCGAGGACACCGGGGTCGGCGTGGTCGTCACCGACTCGACATCGGCCGCCCGGGTGTGCGTACCGACCCTCGACATCGCCCGGGTCCCGGCGCTGTCCGAGGCGAACCTGAACCTGCCGATCTCGCCCGACGACGTCGCCTGCGTCATGTTCACCTCCGGCTCCACCGGCCGCCCCAAGGGCGTGGTGGCATCGCACCGGGCGCTGGTCGGCAGCCTGCTCGGCCAGGACTACGCCACCTTCGGCCCCGACGAGGTGTTCCTCCAGTGCTCCCCGGTCTCCTGGGACGCTTTCTCGCTGGAGTTCTGGGGGGCGCTCGCCTTCGGCGGGCTGTGCGTGCTGCACCCCGGGCAGCGGCCCGAGCCCGCGGTGGTGGAGCGGCTGGTGGGCGAGCATGGGGTGACCATGCTCCAGTTGTCCTCCAGCCTGTTCAACTTCCTCGTCGACGAGACCCCGGCAGCGTTCGAGGGCGTGCGGATCGCCTTCACCGGCGGTGAGGCGGCCTCCGCCGTGCACGTCGCCCGGGTGCTCGCCCGGTTCCCGGACCTGGTGGTGGCCAACGGGTACGGCCCGGCGGAGTCGATGGGCTTCACCACGACGCACGTGGTGCCCGCCGACGTCGAAGGCTCGGTGCCGGTCGGGCGGGCCGTGGTCAACAAGCGCGCCTACGTGCTCGACGCCCACCTGCGGCCGGTCCTGCCCGGTGTCGTGGGCGAGGTGTACCTCGGCGGTGTCGGCCTGGCCCGTGGGTATGCCGGTCGGCCCGGTACGACGGCGGAGCGGTTCGTGGCTGATCCGCATGGGGAGCCCGGTGAGCGGATGTACCGCACGGGTGATTTTGCCCGGTGGACCGCTGACGGGGTGTTGGACTTCGTGGGTCGGGCGGATGACCAGGTGAAGATCCGGGGGTTCCGGGTCGAGCCCGGGGAGGTCGAGGCCGCGTTCGCCAAGCACGACGCCGTCGCCCAGGTCGCCGTGGTGGCCTGGAAGACCGAGGGGGAACCGGCGCGGCTGGTCGCCTACGTGGTTCCCCGGGCCGCGGTCTCCGGCCGCGACCTGCGCACCTGGGCGGCGGGCGCGCTGCCCGAGCACCTGGTGCCCGCGGCGGTCGTGCTGCTGGACCGGATGCCGATCACCAACAACGGCAAGCTCGACCGCGGGCAGTTGCCCACCCCCGAGTTCACCGCCACCGGCCGCGCCCCGCGCACCCCGCGCGAGGAAATCCTCTGCGGGCTCTACGCGGAGGTCCTGGGTCTGGCCGAGGTCGGCGCGGACGACGACTTCTTCGCCGTCGGCGGGCACTCGCTGCTCGCCGCCCGCCTGGTCAGCCGGGTCCGGGCCGCGCTCGGCGTCGAACTGGGCGTGCGCGACGTGTTCCGCACCCCGACCGTGGCCGACCTGGCCGCGCGGGTCGGTGAGCTGGCGGGCGCCCCGGTGCGCACCGCGCTGGTCCCGCAGCCGCGCCCGGACGTGCTGCCGCTGTCCGCCGCCCAGCGCCGCCTGTGGTTCCTGGCGGAGCTGGAGGGTTCCAGCCACTCCTACAACGTCTCCACCGTGCTGCGGCTGACCGGCGCGCTCGACGTGGCGGCGCTGACCGCCGCCGTCGGCGCGGTCGTCGCCCGGCACGAGGTGCTGCGAACGGTGTTCCCGTCGGTCGACGGCGAACCGATGCAGGTGGTGCTGCCGGTCGAGGAGGTCCGTCCGATCGTCACCGTCGCCGACTGCACGGACGTCGTGGCCGCGGTCGACGCCGCCACCGCGCACACCTTCGACCTGGCGGGGGAGATTCCGATCCGGGTGACGCTGCTGCGGGTCGCCCCGGCCGAGCACGTGCTCGTGGTGCTGCTGCACCACATCGCGGGCGACGGCTGGTCCACGGCCCCGCTGCTGCGCGACCTGGCCGCCGCGTACTCCGGCACCGCCGCCGACCTGCCGCCGCTGCCGGTGCAGTACGCCGACTACGCGCTCTGGCAGCGCGACCTGTTGACCGACCTCCAGCCCGCGCAGCTCGACTTCTGGCAGCGGGAGCTGGCGGGTGCCCCCGAGGTCCTGACCCTGCCGACCGACCGGCCCCGGCCCGCCGTGGCCTCGCACGCGGGCGACGTCGTGCCGTTCGCACTCGACGCCGACACCCACGCCCGGTTGCGGGCGCTGGCCTCCGAGACCGGCGCGACCGCGTTCATGGTCGTGCAGGCCGGGTTGGCGCTGCTGCTGTCGAAGCTCGGCGCGGGCACCGACGTCCCGATCGGCGCGGCCGTCGCCGGGCGGCTGGACGCGGCGCTCGACGAGCTGGTCGGGTTCTTCGTCAACACCCTGGTCCTGCGCACCGACGTGTCCGGCGACCCCACCTTCGCCGAGCTGGTCCGCCGGGTCCGCGACGCCGACCTGGCCGCCTACGAACACCAGGACCTGCCGTTCGACCAGCTCGTGGAAGCCCTCAACCCGACCCGCTCGACCGCGCACCACCCGCTGTTCCAGGTGATGCTGGTGTTGCAGAACAACGCTGCCGCGGACACCGGCCTCACCGGGCTGCGGGTCGCCGAGGAGGCGTCGCGGCCCGGGGTGGCCAAGTTCGACCTGACCCTCGCCGTGGCGGAGTCCGAGGCGGGCCTGACCGGCGGCATCGAGTACGCCACCGACCTGTTCGACCGGGCGACCGCGGAAATCCTGTCGGCCCGGCTGACCGCGCTGTTCGAGGCGGTGCTGTCCGCCCCGGGCCGCTCCGTCGCCGACGTGGACGTGCTCACCGACGCCGAGTGGGCCCGGATCGGTGAGTCGTCCGAGACCGGTGCGCCGGACCTGCGTGTCCACGAGGTCTTCGAACGGCGGGTCGACGACAACCCCGACGCCACCGCACTCGTCTTCGACGGGCGGAGCACCACCTACGCCGAACTGGACGCCGCCGCCAACCGGCTCGCCCGGCACCTGGCGGCGCGCGGTGCCCGGCGCGGACGGCTGGTCGGCGTGCTGCTCGACCGGGGGACCGACCTGGCCGTGGCGATGCTGGCGGTGCTCAAGACCGGCGCCGGGTACGTCCTGCTCGACCCGGAGTTCCCCGACGAGCGGCTGATCGCGATGGCCGCCGACGCCGACCTGGCGCTGCTGGTCACCGCCGCCGACCGGCTCGCCCTCGGCCTGCCCGCGATCGCCGTGGCCGACGCCGCGCACGAGGACCCCACCCGGCTCGGGGGCACCGGGGACCCGGGTGACGCCGCGAGCGTCATGTTCACCTCCGGCTCGTCCGGGCGCCCCAAGGGTTCGCTCGCCTCGCACCGCTCGCTCGTCGGCACGCTCACCGGCCAGGACTTCGTCGACTTCGGACCCGACCAGGTGTGGCTGCACGCCGCCCCGGTGTCCTGGGACGCGGGCGCCCTGGAGTTCTGGGGTGCGCTGCTCAACGGCGGCACCTGCGTGCTGCAACCCGGCCAGCGCCCGGAACCCGACCGCATCACCGACCTGGTCGCCGCGCACGGCATCACCACGCTGTGGCTGTCGGCCGGGCTGTTCGCGCTGGTGGTCGACGAGTACCCGGAGGTCTTCACCCGGGTCCGCGAGGTCGTGACCGGGGGCGACAAGCCGTCGCTGGACCACGTGGACCGGGCCCGCGCGCTGTTCCCCGACCTGCGGCTGGTGCACGGGTACGGGCCGGTGGAGAGCATGGTCTTCACCCACACCCAGCAGGTCACCGCGCAGACCGGCGGCAACCCGCTGCCGATCGGGCTGCCCATGGGCAACCGCCGCGCCTACGTCCTCGACGAGCGGCTGCGCCCGGTCCCGACCGGTGTGGTGGGCGAGCTGTACGTGGCGGGCACCGGCCTGGCCGACGGCTACCTGGGCCGGTCCGCGCTGTCGGCGGAGCGGTTCGTGGCCGACGCGCACGGCGGGCCCGGCGACCGGATGTACCGCACCGGCGACCTGGCCCGCTGGACCGGGGACGGGGTGGTCGAACTGCTCGGCCGCGCCGACGACCAGGTCAAGATCCGCGGCTTCCGGGTCGAGCCGGGCGAGGTCGAGGCCCTGCTCGCCACCCACCCCGACCTGGCCAGGGTCGCCGTCGTCGTCCGCGAGGACACCGCAGGCGACAAGCGCCTGGTCGCCTATTGCGTGCCCCGCTCCGACATCACCCCGGAGCGACTGCGGGCCGACGCCGCGCTGACCCTGCCCGACCACCTGGTCCCGGCCGCGTTCGTGCTGCTCGACGCGTTGCCGCTGACCGCCAACGGCAAGCTCGACCGCCGCGCCCTGCCCGCCCCCACCCACCAGGTGGATGGCCGGGCGGCCCGGACGCCGCGCGAGGAAGCGCTGTGCGGGCTGTTCGCCGAGGTGCTGGGGCTGCCCGCGCTCGGTGCGGACGACAGCTTCTTCGCCTCCGGTGGGCACTCGCTGCTCGCGGTCCGGCTGATCAGCCGCATCCGCACCACCCTCGGGGTGGACGTGGCGATCCGCGACCTGTTCCGCGCGCCGACCCCCGCGGGGCTGGCCGTCCGGGTCGGTGAGCTGTCCGGTGCCCCGGTGCGGCCCGCGCTGGTGCCGGTGGCCCGGCCGGACGTGCTGCCGCTGTCCGCGGCGCAGCGGCGGCTGTGGTTCCTCGCCGAGATGGAGGAGTCCAGCTCCTCCTACAACGTGCCGGTGGTGCTGCGCCTGCCCGGTTCGGTCGACGCCGACGCGCTGCGGGCGGCCCTCGGCGACGTCATCGCCCGGCACGAGGTGCTGCGGACGGTGTTCCCGTCGGTCGACGGCGAGCCGTTCCAGGTCGTGCTGCCGGTTGAGGAGGTCACGCCGGTGCTCTCGGTGTCCACACTGGAACCCGGGTGCGTGGACGCCGCGGTCGCGCACACCTTCGACCTGTCCGGGGAGATCCCGATCCGGGCGTGGCTGTTCGGCGACGGCGACTCGTCGGTGCTGGTGCTGCTGCTGCACCACGTGGCGGGCGACGGCTGGTCGATGGCGCCGCTGACCCGCGACCTGTCGACCGCCTACGCCGCCCGACTCGCCGGGGACGCGCCGCGGTGGGCGCCGCTGCCGGTGCAGTACGCCGACTACGCGCTCTGGCAACGGGACCTGCTCGACGGGGTCTCCGCCGCGCAGCTCGACTTCTGGCGCACCACCCTGGCCGACACGCCCCCGGTGCTGGAGCTGCCGACCGACCGGCCGCGCCCCGCGGTCGCCTCCCACCGCGGCGACGTCGTGCCGTTCGAATTGGACGCCGACACCCACGTCCGGCTCGGCCGCGTCGCCGCGGGCCGCGGTGCCACGGTGTTCATGGTCTTGCAGGCCGGTCTGGCGGCGGTGCTGTCCCGGCTCGGGGCGGGCACCGACATCCCGATCGGCACCCCGGTGGCCGGGCGCCTGGACGAGGCGCTGGACGACCTGGTCGGCTTCTTCGTCAACACGCTGGTGCTGCGCACCGACGTGGCCGGGCAGCCGACGTTCGCCGAGCTGCTGGACCGGGTCCGCGACGCCGACCTGGCCGCCTACGAGCACCAGGACCTGCCGTTCGACGCGGTCGTGGAGGCGCTGAACCCGGTCCGGTCCACCGCGCACCACCCGCTGTTCCAGGTGATGCTGGTGCTGCAGAACAACGCCGAGGCCGCCGACGCCGCGCTCGACGCGGTCGAGGAGCCGTTCGCCGCCACCGTGGCCAAGTTCGACCTGACGCTGGCGGTGCGGGAAACCCCGGGCGGCGGGGTGCGCGGCACGGTGGAGTACGCCACCGACCTCTACGACCGGGAGACCGTCGAACTGCTCGTGCGGCGGTTGGGGCTGCTGTTCGACGCCGTCGCCGCGGACCCGGACCTGCGGGTCGGCGAGGTGGACCTGCTGGTCGAGGGGGAGCGGGCGCGACTGGTCACCGGGTTCAACCGGGCCCCGGTCGAGGTCCCGGACGGCTGCGTGCACGACCTGGTCGCCGCCCGCGCCCAGGCCGCCCCGGACGAGGTGGCGGTGTGCGACGGGACCCGGTCGCTGACCTTCGGCGATTTGGACGGGCTGGCCAACGCGCTGGCGCACCGGCTCATCGCCGACGGGGTCACCCCGGGGTCGGCTGTGGCTATCCGGATGGACCGCACCGCCGAGCTGCTGGTGGCCGTGCTCGGTGTGCTCAAGGCGGGCGCGGCGTACGTGCCGATCCCGGACGGGGTGCCCGAGGCGCGGCTGCGCACGATCATGGCCGAGACCGGCGCCTCGGTGCTGCTGGACGCACTCGGCGCCCTGACCCCGGCTCCCGCTCCCGCGATCCCGGTCGGCGCGGATTCGCTGATGTACATCATGTTCACCTCCGGCTCCACCGGCCGCCCCAAGGGCGTCGGCGTGACCCACCGGAACGTGGTGCAGTTGGCGCACGACGAGTGCTGGGACCCGGACACCCACCGGCGGATGCTGGTGCACTCGGCCTTCGGGTTCGACGCCTCCACCTACGAGATGTGGGTGCCGCTGCTGACCGGCGGGTCGCTCGTGGTCGCCGGGGGCGACGGCGCCGACCTGCGCCACCTGGCCACCGTCATCGCCGAGCGCGACGTCACCGCCGCCTACTTCACCGCGGGCCTGTTCGCGCTGATGGCCGAGGAGCACCTCGACGCGCTGGCCCGGCTGCGTGAGGTGTGGACCGGTGGGGACGTGGTCGCCCCGGCCACGCTGCAACGTGTGCTGTCGCACTGCCCGGACACCGTGGTCGTGCACAGCTACGGCCCCACCGAGACCACGTTCGCCTCCAGCCACCAGCGGTTCGGCACCGACACCCGCGCGGTCGACAGCGTCCACTTGGGAATCCCGCTGGACAACAACCGGCTCTACGCCCTCGACGACCGGCTCCTCCCGGTCCCGCTGGGCGGTGTCGGTGAGCTGTACATCGCCGGTGAGCAGGTGGCCCGCGGGTACCTCGGGCAGCCGGGGCTGACCGCGCACCGGTTCGTCGCCGACCCGTTCGGCCCGGCCGGGGCGCGGATGTACCGCACCGGCGACCGGGTGGGCTGGTCGACCTCGGGGGAGCTGCGGTTCCTCGGCCGGGTCGACGGTCAGGTCAAGCTGCGCGGGTTCCGCGTCGAGACCGGTGAGATCGAGTCGGTGCTGGCGTCCTCGCCGCAGGTCGGTGGGGTGGTCGTGCTGGTCCGCGAGGACCGGCCCGGCGACAAGCGGATCGTCGCCTACGTGACCGCCGCCTGGTCCACCGTGGACGTCGACGGGCTGCGGGCGCTGGCGGCGGCCGCGCTGCCGGAGTACATGGTGCCCTCGGCGTTCGTGGTGCTCGACGAACTGCCGCTGACCCCCAACGGCAAGCCCGACCGGCGGGCACTGCCCGCCCCCGCGGTCTGCACCGGGGTCAGCCGGGCGCCCCGGACCCCGCGCGAGCGAATCCTGTGCGACCTGTTCGCCGAGGTCCTGGGGCTGGCGGAGGTCGGTGTCGACGACGCGTTCTTCGACCTGGGCGGGCACTCGCTCCTCGCGGTGCGGCTGGTCAGCCGCGTCCGAGCCGCGCTGGGAACCGAACTCGCGGTGCGCGACCTGTTCCGGGCGCCCACCCCGGCGGCGCTGGCCGCGCTGGCGGACGCGCCGCTCGCCGACGGGCGGGCCCTGGACACCCTGCTGCCGCTGCGCCGCGGCGGCACCGCCACCCCGCTGTTCTGCGTGCACCCCGGGATGGGGCTGGCCTGGCCGTACGCCGGGCTGACCCGGCACCTGGGACCGGACCAGCCGGTCTACGGCCTGCAGACCCGGGCCCTGACCAACCCCGACCACGTGGCCCGCTCGGTCCCCGAGATGGCCGCCGACTACCTGACCCTCATCCGCCGGGTCCAGCCGCACGGCCCGTACCGGCTGCTCGGCTGGTCCTTCGGCGGGGTCGTCGCCCACGAGATGGCGGCCCAGTTGCAGGAGGTCGGGGAGGACGTCGACCTGCTCGCCCTGCTCGACTCCTACCCGGCCCAGGCCCCGACCGGGTCCGCCGCCGGGGGCGTGCCCCTGGACCTCCCCGGCGCCCACACGGCCACGATCTCGGCCGCTCCCGCCGAGCTGACCGAGACCATCACCCCGGACGTCCTCGGCGCCCTCTTCGAGGACCCGGGTTCCATCACCGACACCGACCCGGCGGCCCTGGCCACGGCCCTGCGCGACCGCGACCCGGTCCTGGCCGACTTCGACCACCGCGAGGTCACCACCCTCGTCCGCGCGGCGGCCACCCACACCGCCCTGCTCCGCGCCCACACCCCGCGCCTGGTCACCGGCGGCGCCCTGCTCTTCCGCGCCACCCGGGGCGACGGGCCCGCCCCCGACCGCTGGCACCCGCACCTGACCGGTGCCCTCACCGTCGTCGACGTCGACGCCACCCACCTCGGGTTGGCCGACCCGGCGCCGCTCACCACCATCGGCGAAACCCTCGCCGGGATCGTCCCCACCCAGCTCACCCGCTGAGCACCCGTTCGACCCACTGAAACCAGCCGAACACCGAGAACTGAAGGAGCACACCATGTCGAACCCCTTCGAGGACACCGACGCCACCTACCTCGTCCTGGTCAACGACGAGGGCCAGCACTCCCTGTGGCCGTCGTTCGTGACCGTCCCGGCGGGCTGGGCCACCGCCCTGCCGGAGTCCTCCCGCGACGAGTGCCTGGCCTACGTCGAGGCCAACTGGACCGACATGCGCCCCAAGAGCCTGGTCGCCCAGTACGCCTGAGGTCCGGAAAACCCCAGGACGCCCGCGGGCGTCCTGGGGTAGAACTCCACCATGCGCCCCTACACGGGACCGGCGGACCTGCGGCTGATGCAGGAGCTGGTCCAGCGGACCTGGTCGCACCGCAGCCAGTGGCACATCGGGGACCTGGCCTGGCAGCGCTTCCAACACCTGGGCCGTGAACCCGAGTGGCCGACCGCGCTGTGGGAGCGCGACGGGCGGGTGGTGGCGTGGGGATGGCTGCACGCCCCGGGTTCGCTGTCGCTGCTGGTGGACCCGGAGGCGCCGGAGCTGGTGGCCGAGGTGCTGGCGTGGGCGGACCCGAGCGAGGTGGAGGTCCTCGACGGTGCCGAGCACGTGATCACCGGTCTCGTGGCGGGGGGTTTCCACCGGGTGGACGCCCCGTCCTTCCAGTACCTGGCCCGTTCCCTGGTGGAGCTGCCCGCCGCGGTGGCGCCGCCCGGGTTCACCCTGGCGCCGGTCGGGGACGTCGCCGCCAGGGTGGCCTGCCACCGCTCGGTCTGGCACCCGTCCCGGGTCACCGAGGACAGCTACCGGCAGGTGATGGCGGCCTGGCCCTACCGGGCCGAGCTCGACTGGACGGCCGTCGCGGCGGACGGCACCGTGGCCGCCCAGTGCCTGATCTGGCCGGACGAGGTGAACCGGGTCGGCGAGCTGGAGCCCGTGGGCACGGTCGCGCGGTACCGGCGCCTCGGCCTGGGGCGGGCGGTCTGCCTGGCCGCGTTGCACGCCCTGCGGGACACCGGGGCCGTGGAGGCGGTGGTGTACCCGATCACGGACGAGGCGAAGGCGTTCTACCGGGACCTGGGGTTCCGCGGCTACGCGGAAACCCGCACCTATCGGAAATCCAGTGGCGAGCAGGGCGGTCCGGAACGAGAGTGAGGGGTATGCGCATCCGAACCGCGGTGGCCGAGGACTGGCCGCACATCTGGCCGTTCATGCACGACATCGTTGCCGCGGGGGAGACCTACACCCTCGACCGCGACCTGACCGAGCCGGACGCCCGCGCGCTGTGGATGGCGCCGAGCCCGGCCCGGACCCTGGTCGCCGTGCACGGGGAGGCGGTGGTGGGCAGCGCCCGGTTCGCCCGCAACCACGCCGGTCCGGCCGCGCACATCGCCAACGCGAGCTTCCTGGTCGACCCGGCGCACGCCGGTCGGGGCATCGGGCGGGCGCTGGGGGAGCGGGTGCTGGTCGAGGCCGAGGCCGCGGGGTTCACCGCCATGCAGTTCAACGCCGTGGTGTCGACCAACACGGCCGCGGTCCGGTTGTGGACCTCGCTCGGGTTCGAGGTCATCGCCACGCTGCCCGGCGGGTACCACCACGCCACGGCGGGGCCGGTCGGCCTGCACATCATGTACCGGGAGCTGTGGGCCGGGCAGGCTGCCTGAATACTGCCGGTGCAACTACCGCCCGCGCCGGGGCGGCGAACCTAGTTTTGCCGCATGTCCTCGCGGAGCGGTTGTGACGTCCTGGTCGCCGGAACGGCGTCGGATTCGCACACCTGGAACCTGATCTTCCTGCAGCTCTTCTGCGAAGAGCGCGGCCACCGGGTGGTCAACCTCGGCCCCTGCGTGCCGGACGCGCTGCTGGTGGCCGAGACCACCGCCCTGTGCCCGGAGCTGGTCGTGCTGAGCAGCGTCAACGGCCACGGGTTCACCGACGGGCTCACCGCCATCACCGCCCTGCGGCCGCGGGCCCCGCGACCGCGGATCGTGCTCGGCGGCAAGCTCGGCGTCGACGGGCGCAGGCACGCCGACCGGACCGACGCCCTGCTGCGCGCGGGTTTCGACGCCGTGTTCGACGACGGTGACCTCACCGCCTTCGACGCGTTCCTGCGGCTGCCGCAGGCGGTGGCCTCGTGAGCTTCGGGCGGTTCGTCAAGCGGGCCGCAAGCCTGGTGGTGCAGCCCAGGATGGGCTTCGGCGACCCGGTCGCCATGCGCGACGGGCTCCGGGCCACCCGCGACGCCGACGCCACCACCGTGGGGACGCTGACCCTGGACAGCTACACCCGCGTCGGCGACCACCAGGCCGCGGCGAAGGCGCTGCGCGAGCGGGCGCCCCTCAACGGCTACCCCATCGTCAGCCACAGCACCGAGACCACCGCGGCCCTCCTCGACGGCATCCGCGACAGCGGGTTCCCCGTGCAGGTGCGGCACGGTTCGGCGCAGCCGCAGGACATCGTCCGCGCCCTCACCGCCGCCGGGCTCGACGCCACCGAGGGCGGCCCCATCTCCTACTGCCTGCCCTACGGGCGCACCCCGATCCGCGAATCCATCGCGAACTGGCGGGAGACGTGCGAACTGCTCGCCGAGCGCGCGGACACCCCGCACCTGGAGAGCTTCGGCGGCTGCCTGCTCGGGCAGCTCTGCCCACCCGGGCTGCTCGTGGCGGTCAGCGTGCTCGAAGCGCTGTTCTTCACCCGGTACGGCATCACCAGCGTGTCCCTCAGCTACGCCCAGCAGACCCACCCCGCCCAGGACGAAGAGGCGATCCGCGCGCTCAGGACCCTTGCCGCGCGGTACCTCCCGGCAGGCACCGACTGGCACGTCGTCCTCTACGGCTACATGGGCGTCTACCCGACCACCCGGCGCGGGGCGCTCAGGCTGCTCCAGGCGTCCGCGGAACTGGCAGCGCGCACCGGAACCGAGCGGCTCATCGTCAAGACCGTCGCCGAGGCGCACCGGATTCCCACCATCGCCGAGAACGTGCAGGCGCTGGAGGTCGCCGCCACGGCGGCGCGCGAGACCGTCCCTACCGCCACCACCGCCGACACCGGCATCCTCGGTGAAGCGAAAGCCCTGGTCGAGGCGGTGCTCGACCTCGACGACGACCTCGGCAGGGCGTTCGCCGAGGCGTTCGCCCGGGGGCTGCTCGACGTCCCGTTCTGCCTGCACCCGGACAACGCCGGGCAGTCGCGCAGCACCGTCGGGGCCGACGGCCGGTTGCGCTGGACCGCCGTCGGCGCCATGCCGATCGTCCCCACCGAGCCCGACAGCGCCCTGACCTCGGACCGTCTGCTCACCGCCCTGACCCACGTCGCCCGCTCGTTCGACCGATAACCCGGAGGAGACATGTCCCACGAGTCCCCGCTCGCCCCGCTCGGCGAGCACCTCGCCGCCCGGTCGACCGCGGCCGCCATGCGCGTGCAGCAGGAGGCGTTGCAGGCCGCGCGCGACCACCTGCGCGCCCAGGGCTTCCAGGAGCTGCTGCCACCGCTGATCGGGCCGGTCACCGACCCCGGCGGGCGCGGCGCCAAGGCGCTCGACGTCGACTTCTACGGGCACCGGTACAAGCTGATGACCAGCGCCATCCTCTACAAGCAGGCGTCGCTGCGCGGGTTCGGCAAGCTGTTCTACATCGCCCCGAACGTGCGCGTCGAACCGGCCGAGACCGCGGGCACCGGCAGGCACCTGGTGGAGTTCCACCAGATCGACGTGGAGGTGGCGGGCGCCACCCGGGCCGACGCGATGGCGCTGGCCGAGGGGCTGCTGACCCACGTCGTCGACCACATGTGGCGGGCGGTGCCGGACGTGCTGCGCGAACTCGGCCGCGACCGGGAGTCGTTCACCGAATTGCTCGCCGGGCCGTTCGACCGGATCACCCACACCGAGGCCGTGGAGCGGCTGGTGTCGGTCGGGCACCCGCAGAACCCCGACGGCGAGATCGACTGGGAGGGCGAGGAGATGCTGTCGCACAAGGCGGAGCGGCCGTTCTTCGTCACCGGCTACCCCAAGGGCTCGCGCGGCTTCTACGACCGCGAGGACCCCGACCGCCCCGGTGAGCTGCGCAACTTCGACCTCATCGCGCACGGCGGGTTCGGCGAGCTGGTCAGCGGCAGCGAGCGCGAGGCCGACTACGCCACCATCGTCACCCGGATGCGGGAGAGCGGCGAGAACCCGGCCAAGTACAAGTGGTACCTCGACACCGCCCGCGACGGCATCCCGGCCAGCGCCGGGTTCGGCATGGGCGTCGAGCGGCTCGTCCGCTTCCTCACCGGGCTGGACGCGCTGTGGCAGGTCAGCGCTTACCCGAAGCTGCCGGGGGTGGCGACGCCGTGAGCACCCCCGGCAGTTCGATGACGACCGGTGCCACGGCAGCCGGGTTCCCGGAGGAGCAGGTCCGCGCGCGGGCCCGCAACGGCACGGCGGAGGCGTTCCCGCCCGCCGCCGGCTACGGCCGGGCGATGTTCGGCGCGGTCCCCGACCCGGCCGCGGGCCCGGTGGACGACCTGGACGCCGCGCGGCTGGTGCCACCGGTGTTCATGCCGCGGCGGCTGGAGAAGCTGATCGACCTGGGTCGCGAGCCGGAGCACACCGACGTGGACCTGTCCACTGTGGTCGGTGGGTTCCGCTCGGCGCTGCCGGTGTTCCTGTCCGCCTTCGGGTCGACGGAACTGGGCAGCCGGGAACTCGGCGTCGCCGCGAGCACCCAGGCCGGGCAGCTCGGCGTGCCGATGGTGATCGGCGAGAACATGGTGCCGGTGCACGGGTTCGGCGGCTCGCCGATCCTCGCCCGCATCGAGGCGTACCTGGACGCGGTGGCCGACGGGCTCGGCGGGGTCGTGGTGCAGCAGAGCACCGAGGACGCCGACTCCGAGGTGTGGAACCTCGTCCACAGCTCACCCGCCGCCGCCCCACTGCTCGAAACCGGGCGGCTGGCCTTCGAGCTGAAGATCGGCCAGGGCGCCAAGCCGGGCCTGGGCGGCATGACCGTCCTCGACGCCGCCGAGGCCACCCGGCTGGCCGACCGGTTCTCCATGCACGACGTGTTCGGCTCCGGGGAACGGCTGCGCTGCGCCACCCCCGGCACGTTCACCGAGGAGATCGTGCGCCAGCAGATCCGGTTCATGCGCAACAACTTCCCCCGCGCCAAGGTGTGGGTGAAGTTCCACCCCGGCCGCGACATCGCCCGCGCCGCCGAGGTGGCCTGGGCCGCGGGCGCCGACTCGGTGACCGTCGACGGCGCCGAGGGCGGCACCGGCTGGGCGCCGACGGCGTTCCTGCGGCACGTGGGGCTCCCGCTGGCCGAGTGCCTGCGCCGGATCGGCCCACCCTCCGGGTGCCTGCTGGTCACCGGGCGGATGTGGGAGGGCAGCCGGGTGGTGCGCGGGCTCGCCCTGGGCGCCACCGCCGCCGGGCTGGGCCGGGCCGCGCTGCTCGCCGTCGCCGAGGACCCCCGGGCTGGGCTGGTGCGGCTGGCCGAGTGCCTGGCGCTGGAGGCGCGGCTGCTGATCAGCGCGCTGGGCAAGTACACCGCGACCGACCTCGACCCCGAGGACCTGTGGTGGCCGGGCACCCCGGCCGTCGAGCGGGTCCCGGTCTGAGGGGGCTGAGGTGCGCGAGCGAGTCGGGGTGGGCGAGGCGGAGTCGGGCGGTGCGGTCTCGCACGCCTTCTTCACCCCGTCGGACGACCCCGTGCTGACCGTGTGGCCACCGTGGTGCCGGGCGGGCGCCGGGCACGCCGCCCGCTGGTCGCTGGCCGCCCTGGGCCGGGCCCACCTCGGCGGCGCCCTGGTGGTGCTGTCGGACGGCAGGCACGACGCCGCCGCCCGGCTGGCCACCGTCATGGCCGTGGACGACGCCGCCCGGGGCGGTCACCGGGAGGACGCCCGCTGGCCCCTCCTCGACCGCCTGCTGACCGACACCCGAGCCCTCACCGACGTGGTGGACCCCAGGAGCGACCGATGACCACCATGGACACCGACACAGCCACCGACCCGATCGCCCACCCGACCGCCTGCCCGCCCACCGAGCCGCCTACCGCACTGCCCGCCGGACCAGGTGCCGGATTGGTTGCCGGGCCGGGTGCTGGGCTGGGTGCCGGGTCGCCCGTCGGGGCGGGTGCTGGAGTGGCCGCTGGGCAGGGCGCCGGATCGGCTGCCGGGCTGGGCGCTGGACTGGCTGCCGGACCGCCTGCCGCGCCGCCTACGGGACTGACCGCCGGGCCGGGGGCCGAGCCGGTCGCGGGGCCGGGTGCGGGACTGGCCGCCGGATCGCCTGCCTGGCCGCCTGCGGGACCGGCTGCTGGACGGAGCGCTGGGCTGCTCGCTGGGCCGACCATCGGCCCGCTCGCGGAGCCGGGTGCCGGGCCGGGCGCTGGGTCGCTTGCGGAGCCGGGTGTCCGGTCGGGCGTTGGGTCGCTTGCGGAGCCGGGTGTCCGGTCGGGCGTTGGGTCGCTTGTCGAGTTGGGCGTCGGGGCGGGGGGTGGGGGAGGGGCGGAGCGGGCCGCGCCTGCGCGGACCGACTGGTCGCGGTTGGGGTCGTTGATCGGCGGGCAGGGGATCTCGCTGGTCGGCGACAACATGCTGACCATCGCGCTCACCTGGAGCGCGGTGCGGCTGGGTGGGCCGGGGGCGGTGACGCTGCTGATGTTGTGCTCCACCATCCCCAAGGCGCTCATGCTGATCTTCGGTGGCGCGGTGGCCGACCTGGTGGGTCCGCGCTTCATGCTGCTGCGCACCACTTCCGGCCGGGTCGCGCTGCTGGCGGCCGGGGCGGTGGCGGTCGGGCTGGCCGAGTCGGTGCCCGTGTTGGCGGTGATCGCGGTCGTCGAGGGCGTCCTGGTGGGGTTGGGTGGGCCGTCCTTCGGGACCGTCCTGCCGAAGTTGGCGCCGGGGGACGACCTGGTGCGGGCGAATTCCCTGTACTCCATGGTGACCAGGTTGGCCCCGATCGCCGGGGCGCCGCTGGGGGCCTGGCTGATCGCCACCGGGCAACTGTGGATGGCCATGGCCGTCGTCGCGGTGACCTGTTCGGCCTCGTTCGGGTGTTTGTTCCACGTGACCCGGGGGATGGTGCGGCCTGCCGCGCCCGTTCGCACCGGGTTGCTGCGCCGGTCCCTCGACGGGGTGCGGGTGTTGGCCGTGAGCAGGCGGTTGCGCTGGTTGTTCGTGGCGGCGTTCGCCCTCGACTTCTGCTTCGGCTGGCCCATGCTGGCCGCGTTGCCGCTGCTGGCCGACAGCCGGGGGTGGGGCGTCGGCGCTGTCGGGGCGGTCATCGCCGCGTTCAGCGCGGGTGCGCTGACCTCCACCGGTCTCGGGGCGCTGTTCGGGCACCGGTTGCCGCTGGTCGTGCGGCTCGTGGTGAGCGGGGTCGTGCTGGCCGGGGGTGTGCTGGTCATGGCGCTGACCCCGACCGTGTTCGCGCTGGCCGTCACCGCCTACGCCACCGGTGTCGCGTCCGGGTTCAACGGGCCCGCGATCGTCAGCCTCTACCAGGCCGCCGCGCCGCCGGACCGGATGGGCGCGGCGATGGCGACGCTGGCCCTGGCGGGCATCGGGACCACCCCGTTCTCGGTGGCGCTGTTCGGGTCGCTGGCGCTGGCCGTCGGCGTGCAGGCGACGTGGCTGGTGTGCGGGGTGCTCGCGTTCGCCGGGCCGGTCGCCGCGGTCCTGGCGCTGCGCTCGCCGGAATGAGCCGCCCGGTCCGGTGGAGCGGGGCCGACCCCCGGCCCGGCGGTGTCGCGCCGGGTCGGGGCGGGGCCGCCGCGGTCGCGGACGGGGCCGCGGCGGTCGCGGGTGGGACTGCGGCGGCTGCGGGTGGGAGAATCCGCCGGGACGGGTGTAGGGATCGCGGGTCCGGCTCCGACCCCTTGGCGATCCGACACCGGCACACGAGGAGCACACCGTGAAGTTCCTGCTGATCATGCACATGAACCCCGCCGCCTGGGAGGGGCTCACCGAGGACGAGCAGAAGGCGATCATGGACGGGCACGACGGCTTCATCGCGGCCATCACCGGGTCCGGGGAGATGATCAGCACCCAGGCCCTCGGCGACCCGGCCACCAGCGCCGTCGTCCGCGTCCGCGACGGCGTCCCGGCGGTGACCGACGGCCCGTTCGCCGAGGGCAAGGAGTACCTGGCCGGGTTCTACCTCGTCGACTGCGAGAGCCGGGAGCGGGCGCTCGAACTCGCCGCGATGATCCCCGACGCGGCGGTCGAGGGGTTGGGCGTCGAGGTGCGGCCGGTGATGTTCTCGGCGGGCCCCGACCTGTGAGCACCGCGGTCGAGGACCTGCTGCGCGAGCACGCGCCGCGGGTCCTCGGCCTGCTCGTGCGCAGGCACGGCCGCTTCGACATGTGCGAGGACGCCGTGCAGGACGCCCTGCTCGCCGCGGGCACCCAGTGGCCGCGCGACGGCGTCCCGGACAACCCCTGGGGTTGGCTGGTCACCGTCGCCTCGCACAAGCTCACCGACGCCTTCCGCGCCGAGGCCGCCCGTGCCCGCCGCGAGGCCGCCGTCGCCGCCCTGGAACCCGGCGACGCGCCCGCGGTGCCCGACGAGGACGACACGCTGACGCTGCTGTTCCTCTGCTGCCACCCGGAACTCTCCGCCCCGTCGCAGGTCGCGCTGACCCTGCGCGCCGTCGGCGGTCTCACCACCGCCCAGATCGCCCGCGCCTTCCTGGTGCCCGAGGCCACCATGGGCCAGCGCATCACCCGGGCCAAGCTCCGCGTCCGGGCCACCGGGTTCACCGTGCCCCCGGCGGGTGCCCAGCGCGCCGAACGCCTGCGGGTCGTGCTGCACGTGCTCTACCTGATCTTCAACGAGGGCCACACCGCCAGCTCCGGCACCGACCTGCACCGGCCGGAGCTGACCGCCGAGGCCATCCGCGTCACCCGCCTGGCCCACTCCCTGCTCCCGGACGACGGCGAGGTGGCGGGCCTGCTCGCCCTGATGCTGCTCACCGACGCCCGGCGCCCCGCCCGCACCCGCCCGGACGGCTCACTGGTCGCGCTCGCGGAGCAGGACCGGGCGCTGTGGGACGCCGCCGTGATCGCCGAGGGGGCTGGGTTGATCACCGCGACCATGGCGCGTGCGCCGCTCGGGCCGTACCAGCTCCAGGCGGCCATCGCCGCGCTGCACGCCACCGCGCCGAGCACCCGGGAGACGGACTGGGCGCAGATCGCGCTGCTGTACCGGGTCCTCGAACGCCTGGCGCCGAGCCCGATGGTGACGCTGAACCGGGCGATCGCCGTCGCGGAGGCCGCGGGGCCGCGGGCGGGGCTGGCCTTGTTGGAGCCGCTGGCCGGGGATGCCCGGCTCGCTGAGCACCACCGGCTGGATTCGACGCGGGGGCACCTGCTGGAGATGGCGGGGGAGCACGGGGCTGCCCGGGAGGCCTACCGGCGGGCGGCTCGGCGGACTCTCAGCCCTCCCGAGCGGCGGTACCTGGAGGGTCGGGCTGCTCGGCTGGGCACCGCCGCGCCGGTGACCGACCGGGCGGGAGGCACGCCCTAGCCGACCTGGCCGGTGAGCTGCTTGGGTTCGGGCTGCTCCTCGGTGGCGGGGGAGAACCAGTCGAACGGGCCGGGGGGTTCCTCGTCGTCTTCCAGGCGGTGGCTGTGGCCGGTGCCCTCGACGTCGAGGCGGGGGAGGACGCGGCCCGCCCAGCGGGGCAGCCACCAGTTGGCCTTGCCGAACATGGCCATGATGGCCGGGACCAGGGCGATGCGGATGACCACCGCGTCGAGCAGGACCGCGACCGTCAGGCCGAGGCCGGACTCCTGCACGACGCGGTCGCCGGTGGTGACGAAGGAGATGAAGACCAGGGCCATGATCAGGGCGGCCGCGGTGATGGTGCGGCCGGTGGCGGCGAGGCCGTTGACCGTGGCCTCCACCGTGTCGCCGCGGCGGTGGTACTCCTCCTGGATTCGGCTGACCAGGAAGACCTCGTAGTCCATCGATAGGCCGAACAGGCCCGCGAAGAGGAAGACCGGGATGTAGGGCTCGATCGGGCCGGTGCCCGCGATGCCGAACCAGCCCCACTGGAACACCGCCACCAGCACGCCGAACATGGCCGCCGCGGCCAGCAGGTTCATCACGGCCGCGGTCAGCGGGATCAGCACGCTGCGGAACACCACGACCAGCAGCAGGAACGAGATGGCCACGACCGTGCCCAGGAACAGCGGCAGCCGGTCGGTGATGGCGCGGGCGAAGTCCGACTGCACCGCCGTCGAGCCGCCGACGTAGAGCTGGGCGTTGGTGCCGTCGGTGGCGCGGGGGATCACCTCGGCGCGCAGCGAGTCGACCAGGGCGTCGGTGGCCTCGTCCTGGGGGGAGGCCTTCGGGTAGACCACGACGGCGGTGATCTGGCCGCCGCCCTTGGTGGGGCTGACCACCGGGGGCACGGCCAGGGCGACGTCGGGGTGGCCCACCAGTTCGGCGTGGACCTCCTCGGCGGCCCGGCGCTCCTCGTCGGAGTCGGCGCGGCCCACCACGACCAGGGGGCCGGTGAAGCCGGGGCCGAAGCCCTTGGCGAGCATGTCGTAGGCCTGCCGGGTGGTCGCCGTCGGCGCTTGCAGACCCGCGTCGGGGATGCCCAGGCGCAGGGAGAACACCGGGACGGTCAGGGCGCCGATGATCAGCAGCGCGACCACCGTGCTCCAGACCGGCTTGCGGGTCACCACCCTGGCCAGCGCGCCCCAGCGCCTGCCCTCGGGCAGCACCTTGCGGTGGCGCAGGGTCAGGTCGCGGCGCACCGAGGCCGACAGGATGCGGATGCCGAAGAGCTTGAGCAGCGCGGGCAGCAGCGTCAGCGCGGCGAACATGGTCATCAGCACCGCGATGCTGGAGCTGATGGCGATGCCGTCGAGGAAGCTGATCCCCACGGTGAACTGCCCGAGCAGCGAGACGCAGACGGTCACCCCGGCGAAGAGCACGCTGCGCCCCGAGGTCGCCGCGGCCAAGCCGAGGGCGTCCTCCTGCCGGGCCCCGCCCACCAGCGCCTGCCGGTAGCGGGTGACCACGAACAGCGCGTAGTCGACGCCGACGCCGAGGCCGAGCAGCACCACGATCTCCTGGCTGACCGTGGGCACGTCCATCAGGTGCGTCAGCAGCCCCACCACGCCGATCGCGGTGCCGACGGAGATGATCGCGGTCAGGATCGGCACCAGCATGGAGAACAGCGAGCCGAAGGTGAACAGCAGCACCAGGGCGGCGGCCAGCAGGCCCAGCCCGGCGTCGTCGAGGTCCGGTGGGGCCAGGGTCCGCCCGGCCACCGCGCCGTCGACGGCGATCCTGAGCACCCCGCCCTGGGCCCCGGTGGCGACCTCGACGAACCTCTTGGCCTCCTCGATGGTCAGGTCGTCGGCCTTGACGTCGAAGGTGACGGTGGCGAACGCGACCTGCCCCTGCGGCGACACCTGCGCGGCGCCCTGCGGGCTGTAGGGGGAGACGACGGTCTCCACGTGCGGCAGCGCGGCGACCTCGGCCAGCATCGGCTCGATGCGCCCCTGCACGGACTGGTCGGACACCGGCACGCCGGTCGCCTCGAAGACCACCCGCTCGGTGGCGCCGCTGACCCCGCCCGCGCTCTCCTGCAGCAGCTCCTGCGCTGTCGTGCTGTCGGAGGTGGGCAGCGCCAGGATGTCCCGGAAGTCGACCCCCACCGACTGGGCCCCGAAGGTGACCCCGGCCAGCACGGCGAGCCACAACACGATGACCAATCGCGCGTGGCGGAAGCAGAAGATCGCAAGAGCCCGCACCCGCCCAGCCTAGTTGAGCTGGGGATTCGGGAATACGCACGGGGATGACAAAACTGCGCGCACGACTTGTGCGGACCCGATCGCCGGTGGGGGTCGGGTCCAGTCTGCCGCCCCCGCCCGGAAAAGTCACCCCGCGAGATCGCTGGTCAGCGGCCCGTCGCGGAGCGGCCTGTGGTCGGGGCCACATTTTGCTCCCGGTGCGATGAGGTGGCCCTCACGGCGTGACAAGGAAACGAGGATCGATTTTCCCCGATCCGCCATCGGTTGGTTTTCCCTTGCCCGTCCGGCTATTGCGTGGTTACGCTCCATTTGCACGCCGACCGGGTCGGGTTCCGGTCCGGCGTCCACGCTCCCGGCTCATCCCCCGCTGTTCTTTCCGTTCGCTTCGTGCGTATTCATCGAGGAGTTTCGCATGTCCCGGAACGTTCGTGTGAAGAGATTGCTCGCCCTCGCCGCGGGCACCGCCGGTGCCGTCGCCATGGTCGTGGCGCCCAGCACCGCCCAGGCCGACACCGTGCACACCACGGCTGTGGTGACCAAGAACGTCACCTTCAGCTGCGCGTACCCGCTCATCGGCAACCGCGACGTCCCGGCGACCGTCACCGCCACCTTCCCCAACAGCGTCGCAGTGGGCTCGCCCATCAACACCACCAACTTCTCCGTGGCGGTGTCGCTGGACGCGCTGACCCTGCAGGCCCTGACCCTGATCGGTTCGGCCACCGTCGAGGGCACCACCACCGCCGGGGTCGAGCTGGACATCAACGGCACCGAACTGGGCGTCACGCTGCCGGGCCTGAACATCCCGGTCACCAACGTCACCGGCCCCGCCCCGGTCGCGCTGAACATCAACGGCCAGGTCCCGTCGCTGACGGTCAAGGCCCCCGGGCAGGTCGACATCGCCATCGGCAGCACCTTCTCCGGCAAGATCACCCCGAAGCGCGCGGACGGCACGCTCACCGGGCTGGGCACCTTCGACTTGAACTGCTCGATGCTCCCGGGCCAGGACCCGGCACTGGTCTCGATCCCGGTCGTCTGACCGATCGGGGAAAGAAAGGGCCTCCCGGCGGCGCGGCCGGGAGGCCTTTTCCTGTGCGGTCATTTCCGAGATCGCTTTTCCCGGGCCCGACCTTTTCCGTTCGCGCGTTCCGCCGTCTGATTCCCGGACGGCGGAGCGCGATTCGCGCGGGCAGTCCACCCCGGGGCTCTGAGCCCCGGCCCGGGTCTCAGGTCGGGTTCGGCGGCTGCGGGGTGGGCGGCACCGGCGGCTCGGTGGCGGGTTCCGGGATGGGCTGCCCCGGTTCGGGCAGTCCCGGGTCCGGCACGGGCGGCGTGGGCACGGGGTTCGGTGTCGGCTGTGACATGGGTCTCGGGTACCCGGTCGCCACCGTCCGAACCCTCCACCCGCGATCCGATCGGTACAGTCCACCCGTGCTGACGGTCGCCGGGCTGAACACCTTCCCCGTCAAGGGATGCGCCCCGGTCCCGCTGACCCGCGCCAGGGTCGGTGCCGCGGGCCTCGAACACGACCGGGCCTGGATGGTCACCGATCCCGACGGCACCTTCCGCAGCCAGCGCCGCGATCCCCGCCTGGCCCTGGTCCACCCCCGGGTCGCCGACGACGTGCTGATCCTCTCCGCACCGGACGCCCCCGTCATCGAGGTCGAGGTGGACGACCACGCCCCCGCCCGCCCGGTCACCCTCTTCGGCGAACCCTTCCGCGGCATCGACCAGGGCGACCCCGCCGCCGACTGGCTCACCCGGGTCCTGGGCCGCCCCAGCCGCCTCGTCCGCGTGCCCCCCGACCACGACCGCGCCCCCACCGGCCTGACCCCCGGCACCTCCGGCTACGCCGACAGCAGCGCGGTCCACCTGCTCGGCCTGGCCTCCCACGCCGAACTCAACCGCAGGCTGACCACCCCGGTCCCGCTGGACCGCTTCCGGGCCAACGTCCTGGTCGCGGGCGGCCCCCCGCACGCCGAGGACGACCTGCGCGCGATCACCGTCGGCGGGGTCGCCCTCGGCTACACCAAACCCGCCATCCGCTGCGCGGTCACCACGGTCGACCAGGCCACGGCCGCCCGCACCGGTCCCGAGCCCCTGCGCACCCTGGCCACCTACCGCAGGACGCCCGAGGGCGTGGCCTTCGGCGTCAAGTTCGCCGTCACCACCCCTGGCTGGATCGAGGTCGGCGACGAGGTCACGGGTGCAGGACCACCGTCCGCCCGTTGAGCGGCTGGGTCCCCCGGGAGTTGCCCGCGGTGAACAGGTGCTGGAAGCCCGACACGGTCGCGGCCGTCACGTGCTGCTCGGGCATCAGGAACCACAGCACCCCCTCGGTGAACGGCGCGGTGGTCAACGACCCGGTGTAGCGCGCGGTGAGGTGGCTGGCGGGCAGCAGCGCGTTCAGGTCGATGTCGTCGAGGTGCCGGGGCGTCCCGCACTCCGGCGTCAGCCCGCTCAACACGCTGTCCACAACAGACGGTGCGCCGATGCGCAGCGGAACCCCGACCACCAGCACGCCCCCGGCGGCGCTGCGGTGCACCAGGTGCATCTCCAGCGGGTCGTGATGGCCCTGGAAGGTGTGCTCGGAGGGGGTGTGGAAGTGGAACTGCACCAGGTCGTAGCGGGTTCCGGCGTAGGTGACGTACGCCGACCCCGGCGCCACGTCCCCCTCCTCGGTCTCCTCGCCGCCCCTGGCGCCGCAGTCGGCGTCCTTCTGGACGTAGACCAGGTCCACCGCCGAGTGCCCGTAGTGGATGTCGAGCGCGGGGGCGAACGGGTCGAACCGGATGGCCGAGGCGGTGACGTCGATCGGGCTCTGCCGCGGTGGCGCGGACTCCGCCGCGGGCGCACCCGCCGCCAGCAGCGCCCCGACCGCCGCCAACGGGACCACCAGGGCGAACACCGCTTTGCCGACCACGACAGACCCCCACTTCACCGAAGGATGGTCCGGACCACTTTCCTCCCCGGCGCCCGCGCCCCCAATCCCCTGATCTCCGCGAAGTCGACGAAGCGGACGAACGAGTCGTGATCTCCGACACCGGGGACTACGTTGGGCCCCATGGACGACAACGAGATCCACGCCCGCATCAGCGCCCTGGTCGCGGAGGAGCACCGCCTGCGCTCGGGCTCCCCCTCCCCGGAGGAGCACACCCGGCTCTCGGAGCTGGAGGTGGCGCTGGACCAGTGCTGGGACCTGTTGCGCCAGCGCCGCGCCCGCCGCGACGCCGGGGAGGACCCGGACGACGCCCAGGCGCGCCCGGTGGGTGAGGTGGAGGGCTACCGCCAGTAGGGCACCGACCGCCCGGCCGCGCTGCTCCCCGGTCGGGTGATCGTGGGCACTGCGCCGACTCCACCCACCCGGGGCTGTCACATTCCCGGGGCCTGTCTCGTCCTACTGGTGTGGAAGAAGAATTCGCCCGGGCGCGCGAGCGGCTGCTGGCCGTGGCCTACGGCATCACCGGAGACCGGGGAGCCGCCGAGGACGTGGTGCAGGAGGCCTGGCTGCGCCTGGTCTCCAGCCGCGAACCCGTCGACGACGTGACCGGCTGGCTGGTCGTGGTGACCTCCCGGCTGGCCCTCGACGTGGTGAAGTCCGCTCGCCACCGCCGCGAGCAGTACGTCGGCCAGTGGCTCCCGGAGCCCCTGGTGGAACTCGACGCCGACCCGGCCGACCGGGTCACCCTCGACGAGTCGGTGACCCTGGCGCTGCTGGTCGTGCTGGAGACGCTTTCGCCCGCCGAGCGGACCGTCTTCCTCCTGCACGAGGTCTTCGGCCTGCCGTTCACCGAGGTGGCGGGCGTGGTGGGCCGCACCCCGGCGGCCGTGCGGCAGCTCGCGTCGCGGGCCCGGCGGCACGTGGCCGACCGGGCACCCCGGTTCGAGCCGGACCCGGTCCGGCAGCGGGCCGTCGTGTCCGCCTTCGCCACGGCCTGCGCCGGGGACGACCTGGGCGCGCTGCTGGCCCTGCTCGACCCGGACGTGGTGCTGCGCAGCGACGGCGGCGGGTTCGTCTCCGCCGCGCGCAACCCGGTCGTCGGCGCGGACCGGGTGGCCCGGTTCCTGGCGGGCGTGCAGCGGCGCAAGCCCGCCGAACTGCGCCCCGTCCGGGTGAACGGGTGGGCGGGCCTGCTGCGGGTGCACCAGGGTCACCCCACCGGCGTCATGGCCCTCACCGTCGCCGACGGTCGGGTCACCGCCGTCGACATCGTGCTCAACCCCGAGAAACTGGCCCGCGTGCGGGCCGCCCACGTGGAAGGAACACCGTGAACACGACCCCCCGGCTCGACATCTCCGGCCCCGCCGCCGAGGCGTACAAGCACATGTACGGCCTGGAGCGGTTCCTGGCGGGCAGCGCCCTGCCGAAGACCACCCGCGAGCTGGTGAAGCTGCGCGCCAGCCAGCTCAACGGCTGCGCGTTCTGCGTCGACATGCACGCCCACGACCTGCGCGCCGACGGGGAGACCGACGAGCGGCTGTTCTCCGTCGTCACCTGGCGGGAGGCGCCGTTCTTCACCCCTGAGGAGCGGGCCGCGCTGGCGCTGACCGAGGAGGCGACCGTGCTGGGCCGCGAGGGCGTGCGCGACGAGGTGTGGGAGGAGGCCCGCGAGTACTACGACGACGAGCAGCTCGCGGCGCTGGTCGTGGCCATCGCCACCATCAACGCCTGGAACCGGTTCGGAACGATCTTGCGGCTGGTCCCGGGGTCGATGCGGAAGAAGTGACCAGTGCATTCACCTGTTCGAGAGTGAGCCGTTACGCTATGTACCCGTGACGGACCTCAATACCCCCGAATGGGTTAATGGCGCGAAGCTTGCCGTCCGCCCGCGATCGGCGGGCACCGCGCTGCCGATGTTCCCGCCCAAGCCCGAGGACACCGTCCGGGGCCCGCTCATCGTCAGCGCGCTGCCCGCCGAACTCCCGCGCTCCCTGCGCGCCGCCGCCGCGCCGATCCCGGTCGCCGTCCCGCTGGCACGCCCGTCGGCGGACCGGACCCCGCCCGTCGGGGGTGGCTCGTCCGCCGAGGGGATTCGGCGTGGCGGGGAGGATCGGTCCACCGGGGAGGACCGGCGCCGTGGGGTGGAGCGGTCCGCCGGGTGGCGGCGCAAGTCGGTGGCGGTGGGTGCGGCGGGTGTTCTGGTCGTCGCGGTCGCGGTGCTGTTCGCCTGGGTGCTCCCCACGGGGGAACCCGCTCCGCCCGCCGCCGTCGCGCCCGCGCCGGTGGGGGAGTTCGACTTCCACCGCCTGCCCGACACCGAGGAACCCATCCGCGACAGCGACTGCGCGCCGCACGCCTACGGTCGCACGCAGGAGTTCCTCGTCGCCAACCGCTGCCTGCAACTGACCCGCGCGGTGTACTCGGCCGCGCTTCCGGGTGGGCGGACCGTGTTCACCTCGGTGGCCGTCGTCCGGATGCGCACGGAGGAGGCGTCGGTCCAGTTGACCGAACTGGTTCGGCAGGAGGGCACCGGGAGCGTCACCGACCTGCTCCGCGACCAGGTGGTCACCGTTCCCGGCCTCGACCGGCTCAGCCGCGGTGGGTTCGCCGCTGAGCGGGCGGGGCGGGACGTGGTGATCGTCGAGTCCGACACCGTCGAGCGCGATCCGGACGCGGTGCTGCACCGGGCTGTGATGAAGCGGATCAGCACGGACGCCGTGCGGCTGGGCGCGGAGCTGCGCTAGGCCGAGCCCGACCCGAGCCGTCAGCCGGTTCCGCGCATCAGCAGGTGGCCCCGGCGGAAGCGTTCGCCCCCGTGGGGTTCGCGCAGCACCCGGCCGACCTCCGCGAACCCCGCCTCGACCGCCAGTTCGGCCAGGGCGTCGATCGGCCACAGGTAGGCGGTTGTCACCTTGTGGTCGAACGGGGTGGTGGGCTCGCCGCCCGACTCGAAGAAGGCGAGCAGGAGGTGGCCGTCGGGGGCGAGCACCCGGCGGAACTCGGTGAAGTACGCGGGCACGGCCCGGGGCGGGGCGTGGATGACCGAATACCAGGACACGACGCCGCGCAGTCCGCCGTCGGGCAGGTCCAGGGCGTCCATGGAGCCGAGCTCGAAGCGCAGGTCCGGGTACGCCTCGCGGGCGAGGTCGACCATCACCGGCGACAGGTCGACGCCGAAGACGTCCAGGCCCAGGTCGCGCAGGTGGGCGGTCACCGGACCCGGGCCGCAGCCCAGCTCGGCGACGGTCCCGGGGCCGTCGGCCCGGACGGACTCGGCGAAGGCGGCGAGCACCGCCCGGTCGAGGGGGAAGCTGGCGAGGTCGTCGCGGGGGAGTGCGGCGTAGCGGACGGCCATGGCGTCGTAGGCGTCCGCTGTCGTCCGGTGGTGGGTGGCGGGTTCGGTCACAACCGGAAGACTGTAGGGCCGCGGAGTCGATCTCCTCAACCGCGGTGGGGCGCACCCGCGCGGGGTTGCCTCAGGGTTGGCCGATCGGGTCGTCCAGCGAGGCGACCGGGTCCGACCCGGCTGCCTCGGCGGGGTCGGTCGGGGCGTCCGCCGCGTCGACCGGGATGACCACGGTGGTTTCCCGGTTGCGGCCGCGGAGGGTGACCGTGTCCGCCGCCCGCCAACGCCCGGCCTCCTCGGGGGAGGCCGCGGCCAGGGTGTGCGCGGAGGCCACCAGCTTGCCGGGGAACGACTTGGCCAGCTCGGTCAGCCGGGCGGCCTCGTTCACCGGGTCGCCGATCACGGTGTACTCGAAGCGGCGGGCGTCGCCGATGTTGCCCGCGACCGCGGGGCCCGCGGCGACGCCGATGCCCGCCTCGCACTCGGGCACCTCGACCGGCAGCCGGGCGGCGATGGCCCTGGCGGCGGCCAGGGCCCGCCCGGCGTGGTCGGGCAGGTCGACCGGGGCGCCGAAGATGGCCAGCGCGGCGTCGCCGACGAACTTGTTGACCAGGCCGCCGTGCGCGTCGATCTCGTCGACGACCACGGCGAAAAAGCGGTTGAGCAGGTCCACCACCTCCGTCGGCGGACGGGTGGCGGCCAGCGTGGTGGACCCGACGATGTCGACGAAGATCACCGCCACCTCGCGCACCTCGCCGCCGAGGCGCTCCACCCCGGCGGCGACCGCGGCCTCGGCGACCTTCTGCCCGACGTGGCGGCCGAACAGGTCGCGGATGCGCTCGCGCTCGCGCAGGCCCGCCGCCATCCGGTTGAAGCCCGCCTGCAGCAGGCCCAGCTCGGTGCCGTCGTAGACCGGGATCTCGCTGTCCAGGTCGCCGCGCTGCACCCGGGCCAGGCCGTCGCGCACCGAGTCGATGGGGGCGATGGTGGCCCGCGCGTTGAAGATCATGACCAGCAGCCCGAACACCAGCACCACACCGCCGAGCACCACCACGGTCACCGCGAGCTGGTTGGTGGTGACGTTGCCGCGCACCATGGCGAACAGCGCCACCATCACCACCCCGGCGACCGGGACGCCGGTGCCCAGGCACCAGAACAGCAGCATCCGCACCTGCACGCCCGCGCCCACCACCCGCTGCGGCGGGTCGTCCTGCAGCGCCCGCGCCGACACCGGGCGCAGGGCGAACTCGCTGAGCAGGTAGGCGTTCGCGCAGACCACGATGCCCGCGAACGCCACGGTGAACCCGACCGCGAAGACCAGTTCGGGTTGCAGGAACGCCACCAGCAGGGTGAACAGCACCGTGGCCGCGCCCCAGAGCGCGGCCTGCATGAGGGTCAGCCCGAGCGGCACCCTGATCGTGGCGTGGCGGTCGGCCGCGGTCGGTTCGCGCTGGTCGATGGCCCAGCGCAGTTGCCGCAGCGCCCGCCCGGTGCCCCAGACGGCGCCGACGACCAGCGCCGCGAGCACGTACGCGGGGACCGCGATCGCCATGGCCAGCAGGGTCCGCCCGGTCATGTCCGGACCGGGGATCACCACCCCGGAGAGCACGACCACGACCGCGGCGCCGATGACGTTCGCGGTGACGAGGGTGATCGTCAGCAGGCTCTGCACCCGGATGCGCAGCGCCAGCCCGTGCTGCCCGGCCGGGCCGAGCAACTTCGACCCGAAGGGGGCCGCCGTCCCGGGCCGTCCCCGCTCAACCATGCTGTGTCCCCCAGGGCCGACGAGTTACCTACTCATGAGTAGGTTAGCCCGGTTGTCAATCCGGGTCACTCTAGTCGTCCCAGTGCCGCATCGGGAGCACGAACCACAGCACCCCCACGACCACCGCGCACACCCCCGCGATCACGAACGCCAGGGGCCCGCCCACGACCATCTCCGAGAGCAGCAGCAACGACGCCGTCACCGCCAGCGACAGGCAGACCAGCCCGGCGATCGTCGTGCGCGTGGCCAACCGCATGATCTGCTCGCGCTTGCCCTGCCCGATCAGGATGCGGTGCCACGCCGCGGGCGCGGTCAGCAGCGCCACCGCCCCCACGGCGAAGAACACCGCCACCATGTGGGTCGACCGCTCGAACGCGCCGGTCTCCTCCTGGTACACGTCGGTGAACGTGATGGACAGCAGGAAGCCGAAGAGGATCTGCACACCCGCCTGCGCCACCCGCAGTTCCTGGAGCAGTTCGTTCAGGTTGCGGTTCAGCTTCTCCCGCGGGTGTTCATCGTGCTCCACGTGCTTCGGGGATTCCTCGGTCATGGGGGCAGAGCCTGCCCGACACCTCTCGTCAACCTCGCACCCCGCGCCGTGCGGCGTCCGAACGGCCCTGATCAGGCACCCATCTGGTTCACTTGGACGTCCAACTGCGCCGCGACCTCGGCCAGCTCCCGGTCCTGCGGCTGCGCCCCGCCCAGGCGGGTGTCGAGTTCCTCGCGCGTGGCGATCAGCATCGCGCCCGCGTAGTCGGGGCGGCGCAGCACGCTGCCGTCGACGACCTGGGAGCGGCCCTCCAGGAACAGCAGCACGGGGTCGGGCAGGTCGGACTCGAGCAGTTGGTGCAGATCGTCCTTGGTGATGGTCACGGCGAGGAGGTACCCCCGGTTGTTGATCGCTACACCACCCGGCGGAGTGGTCGGCGGTCGCTGTCGGTCAACCGATGGGCCGGGTGTTTCACCTGGTCGGGTGGCGGGGTAGCCAGGCGGGAGCAGAAGGAGGTCCCGTGGGGGCTTTGATCTACGCGGCGGCCGGTGTCGCCACCCTGGGGGCGGCCCTGCTGCCCAGGGTGCTCGGCCGGGTGCCCGTCTCGATGCCCATGGTGTTCCTCTTCGCGGGCGCGCTGGCGTTCGCGGTCATCCCGGCGCTGCCCGACCCGGTGCCCGCCGAGCACCCCGAGGTCGCGCTGCACCTGACCGAGCTGTGCGTCATCGTCTCGCTGATGGGCGCCGGGCTGGCGCTCGACCGGCTGGTCGGGTGGCGGCGGTGGTCCACCACGTGGCGGCTGCTGGGGATCACCATGCCGCTGTCGATGATCGGGGTGGGCCTGCTGGGCTGGGGGCTGGGCCTCGGCGTGGCCGGGGCCGCGCTGCTGGCCGCCGTGGTCGCCCCCACCGACCCGGTGCTGGCCACCGAGGTGCAGGTGGGCGAACCCGCCGACGAGTCGGGGGAGGACGAGGCGCGGTTCGCGCTGACCTCGGAGGCGGGCCTCAACGACGGCCTGGCCTTCCCGTTCACCTACGCCGCCGTCGCCATCGCCGCCGCGTCCGCCGCCGCCCCGGCCGCCTGGGTGCCGCACTGGCTCGGGGTCGACGTGGCGTGGCGGCTGGCGGCCGGGGTCGCCCTGGGGCTGGGGATCGGGTGGGCGCTGCGCAAGATGTTCTTCTCCGCGCCCTCGGAGACGTTCCGGCTCGCCGAGCACGCGGAGGGCTTCGTCGCCCTCGCCGCGACCTTCCTCGCCTACGGGATCACCGAACTGGTCAACGGCTACGGGTTCGTGGCCGTCTTCGTCTGCGCGTGCACGATCCGGGCCGCGGAGCACTCCCACGGCTACCACAAGGTGCTGCACCAGTACGTGGAGCAGGTCGAGCGGATGGTGACCGTGCTGGTCATCTTCCTGCTCGGCGGCGCCGCGGTGAGCGGGCTGTTCGCGGGCACCACCTGGCTGGAGGTCGGTGCCGTGGCCGCGGTGCTGCTGGTGGTGCGGCCGGTGGCCGGGCTGATCGGGTTGGCGGGCGGCAAGACCGGGCCCCGGGAGCGGGCGGTGATCGCGTTCTTCGGCGTGCGCGGGGTGGGGTCGCTGTTCTACCTCGCCTACGCCCTCGGCGAGGCCGAGTTCACCGACCCGGACCGGCTGTGGCGGCTGGTGGGGCTGGTCGTGGTCGGGTCGATCCTGCTCCACGGCGTCACCGCCACACCGGTCATGCGGTTCCTCGACCGCAAGCGCGAGCGCGAGGCGCCCAACGACGAGGCGGTGGAGCGGACGCCGGTGTGAGCGGTCACAGACCGTCCACAATGGCCTTGCCCAGGGCGGTCCCGGACAGCCACGCCGTCTCCACCCTCGGCCTGCCCCAGGCGTCACCGGCGATCCCGATACCGTCGGCCAGCAGGAACGGCGCGTCGGCCGGGGTGTTGGGCGTGGCGTGGGTCCAGCGGTGGACGTGGGCCTCGGTGGGCGCGGGCAGGTCGAACAGCGCACCCACCGCGTCCGCGATCTCCGCGGTGGCCGCGGCGGGGGACTCCAGGTGGCGGGCGGCGAACTCCGCGGTGGTGTGGGCGACCAGGACCGGCGCGTCGTCGCCGCGCCGGGAACCGTCGTCGAAGACGGCGGCGAGGGTGGGGTGGTCGTTGACGAACGCGCCGTGGAAGGCGGGCCACGTCCGGGCCGGGTGGCGCAGCGTGGCCACCAGGGCGGGGGACCAGGACTGGTGCGCCGCCGCGTGCCGGGCCGGGGAACCCGCGGGCAGCAGGCGGGCCGCCTGCGGACCGGGCACGGCCAGGGCGACCGCGTCGACCCGCTCCCCGTCGACCAGCCCGGTGTCCACTGTGGTCACCGGGTGCTCGGTGACCACCTCCAGCCCCTCGGCCAGGTCGGCCACGAGCGAGCGCAGGCCGCCCGCGGCCGCGTAGCGCACCGGACCGGTGGTCGGCGCACGCCCGGACCCGTCCACCGCCAGCAGCGTGTCGGTCCACGGGCGGGCCAGGCCGCGGTCGCACCACGAAGCCACCACCGCGCCGAAAGCCCCGTCCCGGGCGGTGAAGTAGCCCGCGCCGATGTCCGCCGGGCGCCCGCCGTAGCGCTTGGTGGCCATCCGACCACCCACCACCCGACCGCGCTCCAGCACCCGCACCGGCACACCGGCCCCGGCCAGCACCCGGGCGCAGGCGACCCCGGCGATGCCCGCGCCCACCACCACGACACCCATGCCCGCCCCCCGGCTCAGAACGCCAGCTCGGCGGCGAAGGCGTCCCACACGGCCCGGTCGCCGATCACCTCGACCGAGTCCGCCCGCGCCCGGCCCAGCGCGACGAGCAGCAGGTCCGCCGAGTGCCCGCGCAGGGCGACGTCGCCCTTGCCGTGGCCGTGCTCCCAGCGCAGGCCACCCGCCCCCGAGGTGATCAGCCACTCGCCCGCGGCGCCCAGGCCCTCGTCGTGGGCGTGCAGGTGCACGGTGGCCTCCGGCAGCGCCCGCTGCTGCGGGATCTCGGCCATGAGGGTCAACCACTCGGACAGGGCGTCCGCGGCGACCTCGGGTTCGACCTCGTAGGGCACCCCCGAGGCGAGGGCGGCGTCGGCGAGGTGGACCACGGTCTCGTGCAGGCGCCTGCGCACCCACCACCCGGCCGGGCGCGGCCCGGTGAACGTCCACACCGGCACCTCGGCGCCGGTGTGCGCCACGGCGTCGAACAGCTCGCGCGGGCCGTCGCCGAGCCACTCGACGAGCCTGCCGTCCTCCGGCTTGCCGCCGGGCACGGCCTTCGGGTCCAGCGGGGCGGTCGCCCGCTCGCGCACCATGGTCGCCGCCCAGCGGTCACCTCGGCCGACGTGCCTGCCGAGCTGGGTCAGGGTCCACCCCGGGCAGGTGGGGACGGGCGCCCGCGGGTCTCCCGCGGCGATCACCGCGGCGAAGCGGCGGTTGTAGTCGGTGAACGTCGCGGCGTGGTCGAGGTCGGTCATGCCCCCGATCCAACCGCATCGACCCGGTCTCCCGCCCGGTCATTCCGGAAGGGCCCACGGCCAGTCAGGCGGTGACCCGGGTCCCGCGGCCGGGGGAGCGGTGGGTGAGCACGACGGCACGGTCGGTCCCCTTCCTCACCGGGACCCGCCGGTGCTCGCGGGGACGGGTGCCAAAGCCGGGCTGGGGGACATCTGCCGCTCCGATCCGTGGATTCGAGGTCCGGCGCCGGTGCGGGGACCGCAACGCCGACCGGGAAGCCGACCGGGTCACCGGTCCACCCCCCACCGCGTGAATCGTGCACAGAGGACGGTCCGTTGACCAGAGCACCACCGCGGAACAGGGGTGCTCTGGCGCAAGTGCGCCGCACTACAGCCAACCGCGCTGCGCGGCCTGCACGCCCGCCTGGAACCGGGTGGTCGCCCCCAGCCGCTCCTGCAGCACCGCGACCCGGCGCACCACCGTCCGCCGGGACAGGCCCAGCCTGCGCGCGATCGCGTCGTCGGTGGCGCCCGCGGCCATCAGCGTGACGATCCGCCGGTCCCGCTCGTCGAGGTCCCGGCCCCCGGCCACCGACACGGTCACCGGCACCGCCAGCGCCCACAGCGACTCGAACGTCCGGGCCAGCGCGGTCAGCAGCGCCGAAGCGCCCACCAGCAGGCTGGTCCCGTCCACGTGCACCAGCGCCCGGTCGTCGTCGGCCACCAGCAGGCCCAGCGGCGGCGCGGCCAGCGTGCGCAACTGCTCCCCGGACACCGGGGCGATGCTGTCGGGGGTGTACCCGGGGTGGATCGTGCGGTAGCGCACCCCCGCGGCGATGCGCGCGGTCCGCGACTCAGCCCGCAGCTCGCGCAACCCGGGGGCCGCGCACGGGGTGCCGGGCCGCGACGGGTCGCACTGCTCGATGGAGCGCACCTGCACCCGCGCCCCGGCGTGCAGGGACCGCAGAGCGGCGAGCTGGTCCCCGGGGTCGGACAGCGTCTCGACCGCGGGGTCCCGGGACAGCATGTGGGGGTCCACGCCGCCGGTAACCTCCCGGAACGCAAAGTGGATACGCGGATGTATCGGGCACCGTAGGCGGGAACCCGCCGCGGGTCAACAACCCGGCCTCGCCGCGGCCCCATACCCGGTACGGTCGCGGCCATGGCACGCCCCACACGCGCCGAGGTCCGGCACCGGGTGGTCGAGGCGGCGGCCGCGGTCTTCGCCGAGAAGGGCATCGCGGCCACGCGCATCCAGGACGTCGCCGCCACCGCCGGGTTCACCAGGGGCGCGGTCTACTCCAACTTCGCCGACAAGGCCGACCTGCTCGCCGCGGTGGTCGACGCCACATCGGACCGGATGGCCGTCGACGGCACCACCGTGTTCGACCCGGCCGTCCCGCCGAGCGCGCTGCGCGCGGGCATCGGCCGCCTGGTGGCCGACTGGGTGCGGGAACTGCCGGTGCACCGCAAGCTCCAGTTGGAACTGGTGGCCCAGGCCACCAGGGACGAACGCCTGCGCGCCACCCTGGTCGAGCCGCGCCGCCGCAGGCGCCGCGCCGTCGCCGCCGCGGCGACCGCCTACTTCGACAGCCGGGGGATGCCGCTGCCGCTGCCCGCCGACACCTTCGCCACCACCCTGCTCGCCGTGGTCAACGCCTTCGCCATCGAACTGCTCATCGACCCCGAGGGCACCACCCCGACCGCGGTGGCCGACGCGCTGAGCGTCCTCGTCCCGGGGTGACCCGCCGGTAGCGATTCGGCCTCGATCGCCCGGGAAACGCGCGGACGACCGTAGGATCGCGCCGTGACCGACCGCAGCCCGCTGCTGGACCCCCTGGGCTGGCCCCGCTGGCTGGCGCGCGACGCCGAACGCCGCCGCCTGGTGGAACCCGAGGCGCTGTCCAGCATCGAACAGTCCGTTCGAGACTTCCCAGCAGCCGCCTTCACCGCGGGCCTGCTGCCGATCCCCCTGCCCGTGGAGCGGGTGGAGAAGCTGCCGCGCGGGGAGGTCCGCGACACCGCCGACGGCGTGCGCATCCGCTTCCGCGCGCAGAACACACCGGGCGAGACCCGCGGCTGGGTGCTCGGCAACGGCCTGGTGATCGGCATGAACCAGGCCACCATGCGCCCCATCCACGTCCCGGTCGCCCGCGGCGACAGCGCCGCGCTGCGCCTCGACGGCGTCGTGGTCCGAGCGCTGATCAGCGGCTGGGAGCCCTACCCGCCGCCGGTCGAGGTGGAACTGGAGCAGAACCGCTCCGTGCCCACCGACGAGTACCTGCGGCGCGTGCTGGCCGGGCGCGGGCGTCCATAGAGGCCGGACCCCGGTCGGCTCTCCCGCGAGGCCGCCTCGGGAAACCGGTCAGCGGCGGGCGAGCCTGCGCTCCACACCGGAGCCGTAGTCCAGGTCGAAGTGCGCGAACAGCCTGGGCTCGTCGGCCGCCAGCAGCTCGCCGTCGGTGTCGATCGACGGCGAGTTCTTCACCAGGTCCTTGGGGAAGCGCACCCGGATGAACTTCGGCGCCACCGTCGCCCCCACCGCCGGGGCGAAGGCCAACCGGTGCTTGCCGATGAACCCCACCTTCACCGTGAGGAAACTCGGCTCGTCGGTGATGGTGTCGACGTACACCGCCTCCAGCGAGCCGATGGTCTTGCCGTCGGGGTCGACGATGTCGTAACCGACCCAGTCACGCAGGTTCTCCGCGGGAAACATGACCCCCGGCTTCCCGGCCCGCCCCCTGGTCAAACCCCGACTTCACCGCGCCAGGGCGAGCAACCCGTCCGCCACCGTGTCGACCACGGGCAGCGCCTCCAGCACCCCCGACACCTGCAGGGTCCGGTGGGCGGCCGTGCCCGGGCCCGCGACGACCACGAACCGGCCGCGGTCGCACGCGGCGAGCAGCACGGTCAACCCGACCGAACCGAAGAACCCGACCCCCGTCAGGTCGCACACCACGCCGGTCACGCCCGGTTGCGCGGCGAGTTCGGCCAGTTCGGCGTCCAACTCCGCACCGGTGTTGAGGTCCACTTCACCGGTGGCGCGGAAGACGACGTCCTGCTCGGCGTGGCCGACCCGCAGGACACGGGTGGTGAGCAGGTTGGTACGCATGGGAGCCCCTCCATCGCGCGGTGGATATCGCCACCGGGCGGCTGGTTGCTCAACCGATCCCGAGCCCCCAGCCTAACCCCTGCACCCGGCGTCCCGCCGGAAGTGCGCTGTGACGGTGGTCCTCCCGTTGGCGTGCACCACGTCGAGCCGCTCCGCCAGGGCCGCCACCATCCTCAGCCCCCAGCCCCGCGCGTCCTCCCGGTCGGGCGCGGGCGGCTTCCAGGCGCCGTGGTCGACGACCACCAGCGTCACCGACTCCTCCAGCACCGTCACCGTCACCCCGACCAGACCGCCGAGCCGCTCGCGGTAGCCGTGCTCCACCGAGTTGGCGACGGCCTCGTCCGCGGCGAGCACCACGTCGTCGCGCAGCGGCCCGGTCACCCCGCGCCCGTCCAACCACCGGCCCAGCCGCCTGCGCAGGGCGGGCAACCGGGTGCTGTCCGCGGGCACGGTCACCACCAGCACCCGCGGATCGCCCGCGGCCGGGTCGGCACCCGCCACGCCCCCGGTGCCCGGGTGCTCCGCATCCGGGGTGTGCGCGTCGATCATCGCCAAGTCCCTTCCCCGGTCCGCCGTGGTTCCCGATCACCGTACCGCCGGACGGCGGTCCGACCACCCCCGGCGACCGGGGGTGCGTACGATCCGGCGACCGGACCGGTGCGCCGCGCCCGGTCGAATAACGATTCAGCCCGAGCACCCGCGCCCGCCCGTCTGGGGGTGGTGTCCCCGCCCCGTTGCTCCCACGATGGGACAGGGCGGGAGCGGGTGTGACGGTGTGGTGGGCGAGTCGACGAGGAGGGGCGGGATGCGGGGCTTGAGGCGCCTCGGCAGGCGCGGTCGGGGGCCGCGGGTGCGCGACCTCGGCCCCGAGCAGCTCGGGGCGCACCCCGCCGCGCCCGCGCCCGGCGCCGCCGCGGGCCCACCGCCGTACGTGCCCCGCGACGTCGACCCCGAACTCGACGCCCTGCTCGTCGACGGCGGCCTGGTCGTCGTCGAGGGCGACTCGGCCTCCGGCAAGACCCGCACCGCCGCCGAGGCCGCCCGCCGCACCCTGCCCGACCGCACCCTCGTCCAGCCCCGCGACGCCGCCGACCTGCGCGCCTGGGCCACCACCGACCCGGCCCCCACCGACACCGTCGTCTGGCTCGACGATCTGGAGCGCTTCCTCGTCCCCGGCGGCCTCGACCAGGACCTCCTGACCCGCCTGGTCCCCGCCGGTCGCACCGACGTGCTCCTGCTCGCCACGCTGCGCTCCCGGGCCAGGCTCACCCTCACCGCCGCCGGTTCGCAGGCCGAGGCCGAACTGGCCCGCCGCGCCGCCGACGTCCTCGGCCCGGCCACCACCGTCACCCTGCGCCGCGCCTTCTCCGCCGCCGAACTCGACCGCGCCGAGACCCTGCGCACCGACCCGCGCATCGCCGACGCCCTCGACCGCAGCGAGGACGACGCCCTGCCCGAACGGCTGTGCGCGGGCCGCTCCACCGCCGCCCGCTGGCACCGCGGCTTCGACTCCGACGACGTCACCGCCCTCACCGGCGCCGCGATCGTCGCCGCGGCCGTGGACGTCAAGCGGGCCGGGTGCACCACCCCGGTCTCCCGCAAGGTCCTCGCCGAGCTGTACGGGCACTACCTCGACAACGCCCCCATCGGCCCGGCCGCCTTCGACGCCGGGCTGGCCTGGGCCACCCAACCGGTGCGCGGCACCGGCGGCTGCCTGCTCACCCGCCCCGACGACACCTTCGAGGCCTTCGACTACCTCGTCGACGGGGCCGAGGCACCGGTGCCGGAATCGGTGTGGGAGGTGCTGCTGCGCCACCTGGCGCCAACCGACCTGCCCCTGGTCGGACTCGCCGCGCACCGGGCCAAGCAGGAGGACATCGGCCGCCGCATCCTCGTCCGCTGGGCCGACTCCTCGGCCGACCCGGCGGTCTGGAGCCTCGTCGGCGCCATGCTCTTCCGCGGCGGCACCGACGTCTCCCCGCCGCGCCGGGCCTCCGAGGCCATCCCGTGGCTGGTGCGCGCGGTGGAGGCGGGCAACGCCGACGCCGCCGGGCACCTGGTGCAGCTCTACCGCGAAACCGGCGACGTCGACTCGATGGAGCTGTGGGCCCGCCGGGGCGCGCACGCGGGCAACGCCGAGACCATGGTCGCCCTGGGCCGCAGGCTCATCGAACGCGGCGAACGCGGCGAGGCCGACCGGTGGCTGCGCAAGGTGATCGAGGGCAACCGCCTGGAGGTCGAACTGCTGCCGCTGACCGACGGCCTGCCCCTGGAGGTGCCCGCGGGCTCAGCCCGCCCCGGCGTGGTGGCGGGCGACTTCCTGGAGTTCTCCTGCCCCCGCTCGGACGCGATGATCCTGCTCGGGATGCTCCTCAACCGCCCCGGCCGCCACGACGAGGCCGAGCACTGGCTGCGCCGCGCCGCCAACACCGGCCTGATGGACGCCCTGCTGGTCTACGGCCACTTCGCCAACGACCGCAAGGGCCGCGTCGCCCTGGGCGAGTGGTGCGAACTGGCCCACCGGCTGGGCAGGTCGGACGCGGTGGAGGAACTGGGCGTCCGCCTCCGCAAGACCGACACCTTCAGCGCCCAACTCCTCTTCCTCTCCGCCGCCGACGCGGGCAGGCTGCGGGCGGTGGGCTACCTGGGCCAGATGTCCGAACAGCGCGGCGCCTTCGACGAAGCCGAGGCGTACTACCTGGAAGCCGAGGGCGAGTACCCGGAGGTGTCGCGGTTCCTGGCCCGGGTGCGGGCGGCCCGGGCGCAGAACCCGTGGCCCCCCATCAGGTTCCGCCTCCCGCAGTAGCCCCCTGCCTCCGACGGAAACGGCGGGCGTGGTCCCCACGCCCGCCGTCCCCATCGGAATCACTGCCGTCCCGGGTCCTCGTCGACCCGGGCTGTCGTCAACTGGTGATGTTGCTGGTCCCCAGGGTCGTGTTCTGGGAAGCCGGGCTCAGCGTCAGGGCCACGTCGAACGTGCCCAGGGCGCTGTTGGTGACGATGTGCGACGACGCGTTCGGGTTGACCGACACGGTGGCCGGACCCGTGGCGGCGCTCGCCGGGAGGGCGAAGGCCACCGAGCCGGAAGCCGTGAACGTCAGCGGACCCGTCGCCGGGACCGGGGTCGCGCCGATGGGCAGGGAAACCGGCACGTTGTACACGGTGTTGTTGCTGGCCTTGACCGAAACCGACGCCGTGATGGTGCCCGAGATCTGGGTGGCACCGACCAGCCGCAGGCCGTCGGCCGCCGTCTGACCCGCGTTGACGTCGATGCTGAACGGCACCGTCACCGTCGTCCCGCGCTTGACCGACGCGGGCACGTTCACGTGGGTCACCGTCGCCACGCTCTGCGTGCCGATCAGCGGGAACGAACCGGAGAAGGTGAGGCTCTTGTCGACGGCGAAGGCGTTGCTGGTCCCGAGAAGCGTGAGGGCGAGAGCGGTGAGCACGGCGACGATGCCGCCGCCGGTCACCGCGCGCTTCGCCTTGGCCAAAGTGGTCGTCACTGGCAGGTCCTCCTCGACACTGAGTGAACAGACGAGTGATGCAGGGGTTGAACACACAGGTGGAACCGGTGAATCCCGCGCGCCGGGCTACCGAAAGTGAGAGTAGGTCGTTCTCACTGACTGTGACAAGGTGAACATTCTCCGTCACTAAAAGATCTTCAAATTTTGTCACGGAAGTTTCATAACGCTGATTTGGTATTGAGTGAGGATGAGTAGAAGCGTGTGGGCCGCCCGCCGCGCTGGACACCATCGGCGCAGTGGCCGACCACCTGGCCACATGCCCGCCCACCACCCGCAAGCCGGTGCGGCCACCGGCCAACCCCTCAAACCGGCGGCCCGCCCATCGCTGCCCGAACGCAACCCGGTGTAGCCACCGGCTAACCCCGAAACCGGCGGCCCGCCCATCGCCGCTCGAACGCAACCCGGTGTGGCTGTCGACCAACCCCGAAACCGGCGGCCTGCTCGCCAACCGCTCGAACGCAACCCGGTGTGGCCATCGACCAACCCGAAACCGGCGGCCTGCTCGCCAACCGCTCGAACGCAACCGACCAACCCGAAACCGGCTTGCCCACCCACCGCTCCGAGGCGAACCGGCGCAGCGGCCACCCGCCCGGGCGCCACGCAGATCCCGGGCTCCGAACACGCACCCGGTGGCGAAACCGCCCACCAACCCCGGTGATCGGCGGCGCCTGGGCAGGGCAGGTCCGTGCCGGACCAGTCCGGCGAACCGACCCGCTCGGAGCCACGCCGAACCGCCTGGTGAACCGCGCCCAGCCTGCTCAGAGTTGCGGCGCCACCTCAGCGGCAACCAGGTCAAGATGCTCGAGGTCGGACAGGTCCAAGAACTGCAGGTACAGCTTGCTGATCGCCGTGGCCTCCCGCCAGCGGCCGATCTCGTCCACGACCTCCCCGACCGTCCCCGCCACCCCGTTCTCCCGCAGCTCCCCGGGTTCCCGCCCGATCGCGGCCGCACGCCGGACGAACTCCGCCTCGTCGCGCCCCACGCAGACCACCTGCGCCACCGAACGCTCCAACGGCCCCCGCCCCACGGCGGCGCAGGCGGCGTCCACCCGCGCGAACTGCTCGACGCACGCGTCGATCCCCGCGAACGGCAGGTTGAACTCATCGGCGTACTTCGCGGCCAGCCGTGGTGTGCTGCGCGCCCCGAAGCCGCCGATGATCACCGGCGGGCCGGGCCGCTGGGCCGGCTTGGGCAGGGCGGGCGAATCGGTCAGCTCGTAGTGCTTGCCCCGGAAGGAGAACCGCTCCCCGTCCGGCGTGCGCCACAACCCGGTGATGACGGCCAGTTGCTCGGCGTAGCGCTCGAACCGCTCACCCAGGTCCGGGAACGGAATGCCGTAGGCGGTGTGCTCGTCGCCGTACCACCCACTGCCGACGCCGAATTCAACGCGTCCACCGGACATCCGGTCGACCTGGGCCACCGAGATCGCCAGCGGACCCGGCAGGCGGAAGGTGATGGCCGTCATCAGGGTGCCCAGCCGGATGCTGCCCGTCTCGCGCGCCAACCCGGCCAAGGTGATCCACGCGTCGGTGGGACCGGGCAGGCCGTCGGCGCCACCCATCGGCAGGTAGTGGTCGGACCGGAAGAACGCGTCGTAACCGGCGTCCTCGGCCCGGCGGGCCACGGCGAGCAGGTCCGCGTAGTCCGCGCCCTGCTGGGGTTCGGTGAAGACGCGCAAGCGCAGTGGGGGGTGTGCGGTGGTCACCCGGCCACGGTAGTCCGCCCGCGCGAACAGCGCCGGAACCGGCACCCACTCCGTGAACCGCCCACCGCCCACCGCCACCGCCGCGCCACCACCGCCACCACCGCCGCCGCCGCGCCGCCGCCGCCGCGCCACCACCGCCGCCGCCGCGCCGCCGCCGCCGCCGCCGCTGCCGCCGCCGCTGCCGCTGCCGCGCCGCCGCTGCCGGGGCGGAGCTGGGTGTGGGCCTCGGCGAAGAGGCGGTCGTGGTCCATCCGGTGCAGGGCGTGTGTCACGGTCAGTGTGCCGACCGTGGCCGGGCCGAGCACCTGGGCCAGTACCGGCAGGTCGGCATCGGAGCCGAGGGCCCAGAGGATGTTGTCCGCCCCCGCGCGCCATTTCCGACTCAAGCTTACCGACGACCACCGACAATCCGCGGCCTCCGGCGGTGAGCCTGTGGACAACTCCTCGGACAGCCACCGGGGGTGCCCGTGGGCGTGGTGTCCTCGGTGGTCGTTGCCCTGACGGCGACCGCCATGTCCGGCTCCGGGTCGACCCCCAGGACGACCCGGAGCCGCCGGGTGAGCGGGCGGGTCAGTTGGCCGATTCCGCAGCCGAGGTCCACCGCGCTGTCGCGGTGGGTCAGGTCGAACTCCGCGCACACCGCCTCCACCAGCGACGGGGGGTACCCGCGCCGGTACCGGTGGTGGAAGTCGACGACGTCGCCGCTGGACCCCGGTTCGCTCACCGGGTCATCGTGGTGGGCATCGGGGGTGGTGCGCAGTGGATTTCACCCTCGGCTCATTCCGCTCACAGCGGACCGGACCCGAGGCGTCGGAGGGAGACCGGTCCTGTCCCGAGGATTCCGGGTCAGGACCGGTCGCCTCCACTCAGGCCGGTGGGTGAGCCGCCGCGCACCGGGCCCGCCGCGCACCGGACACAGTGGACCGGGTGGCCGGATCAGTCGCCGGTGGGGGTTTTGCGGGTGGCGAGCAGGGCCTCGACGCCGTCGAGGATGCGTTGGAGGCCGAAGTCGAAGTTGTGGGTGGCGTCGTAGGCCGAGCCGTACGCGGTGCCGACCGCCTCGCCGACGGCGGCGGCCGTGGGGTAGCTGGCGAAGTCGATGAGGGCGGCGAGCGCCTGGCCGTTGGCCTGCCACCACTCGACGTCGGTCAGGCCGGTGTCCTTCTGCACCTGGCGGGCGTCGAGCGCCCGGCGCGCGGTGTTCTCCGCGTGGCCGACCACCAGGTTGAGCACCGTGTCCATCTCGATCTCGCCCAGGCCGATGTCGGCGACGGCGCGCAGCTCGTAGTCGTACTTGACCATGACGTTGGGGCCCAGCGGCGGCCGGGTGATGCCCAGTTGCAGCATCCACGGGTGCCGGTGGAACAGCGCCCAGTTCTCCTTGGCCACCTGCTCCAGCCGCGCCCGCCAGCCGCCCGGCACGTGCTCGGGCTTGTCGGTCTCGGCGTAGACGGTGTCGAGCATCAGGTCGATCAGCTCGGCCTTGCCCGGCACGTAGGTGTAGAGCGACATCGTGCCCACGCCGAGGGAGTCGGCCACCCGGCGCATGGACAGGGCCACCACGCCGTCGGCGTCGGCGACCTCGATGGCCGCCGCGACGATCCGGTCGACGCTGAGGTCGCGCCTGCCGCTGCGCGCGGGGCGCTTCTGGTCCCGCCACAGCAGCGCCAGGCTCCGCGCCGGGTCGCCGCCGCCGCTGTGGTCCCTGGTTTGACCCTTGGTCCCGTCCTTAGCCATGGTTCTCCGATCGTACTGGGTACCAGGGCCCGGCGTCGCCGTGCGCGACCCCTATCGGTCGGAGATTTCCCATTTGCGCCACATATCCTCCGACCTGCGAGTTCCCGAGGTCTCCTCGGGGTTGTCGTCCAGTGTGGACCAGCTCACGCCGGAGCCGGTGCCACTGGGTCCACTGAGGACGCGGCGGCCCGCCTGCCGACCGCGACCACCACCGTGACCAACGACAGTAGCGGCATCGGGTTACCCAGCACAGTCGCGATCGCGATGTCGGCGGGGACCACGGCGCAGGCGAGCGCGAACACCCAGGTCGGTGCCGTGCCCGGGGCGGCCCCGCGCCCGCCGGGCACGCGCCCGCGCGGTTTGGCCACCGACAGCCAGGCCTGCAAGGCGATCGCGCCCGCCATGAGCGCGGGCCCGACCAGCAGGGCGGGCGGGGCCGGGGTGCCCGCCGCGGCCGCGTCGACGGCCGCGTGCAGCTTTCCGGATAGCACGAATATCCCGATATACAACTGGATCAGGGTGATGGCGAACTTCGCCGCCACCCACCAGTGCCGGAAGAAGCCCCACGAGGTGGCCGCCGCCAGCACGATGCCGGTCATCGCCGACGCGTTCGCCATCGGCGCCAGCAGGGCCAGGTCGAGCTTCTCGGCCATGGTGGTGGCCGCGATCCGCACCGCCCGGTCGTCGGTCGCCTCGCTCGCGGACAGCAGGACGAACAGGCTCAGCGCCTGCGCCATCCAACCGACCGAGGTGAGCACGTGCAGCCACACGAGCAGGTGTCGCCATCTCTTCGTCGCCATGGGCGCACACCCTGCCGCGCGGGCGGGTGTTCCCACCTCCTGGGAGAACCCGGAGATCACCCTGATCCCACCCGGGGTCGGACCGGGGGCCACTCGACTGCGCGAATCGGGCGGCTGGGGGGCCGAGCGGGTGGTCGCGCCCGACACCGGCACCGGGATCGAGCACCCCGGCACCGCCGACACCTCAGGAGGGGCCGCGGTGCACCAGGTGCAGGTCGGCGATGGCGCCGCGGTCGTGCAGCCGCAGGAACAGGTCGGCGACGTCCGGGTCGAACTGGGTGCCCCGGGCGGCGCGGATCTCCTCGCGGGCCTGGTCGGCCGACAGCGCCGCCTGGTACGGCCGCTGCGACCGCATCGCCGCCCAGGAGTCGCACACCGCCACGATCCGGGCCTCGACCCGGATGTCGCGCCCGGCCATCCGGTCGGGGTAGCCGCGCCCGTCCCACCGCTCGTGGTGCTGGCGGATCACGTGCGCCACCCCCAGGTGCCCCGGCAGCAGCGAGGTCATCCGGAACCCGTGCTCGGGGTGCTTGCGCACCAGCTCCCACTCGTCCTCGTCGAGCCGCCCCGGCTTCACCAGCACCGAGCGCGGCAGCAGGATCTTGCCCACGTCGTGCAGCCGCCCGGCCAGTTCGGTGCGGCGGACCAGGTCGGAGTCGTAGCCGAACTCGTGCGCCAGCATCCGCGCCCACCTGGCCACCGCCCGGCTGTGCCCGTGGTCGTCGAGCAGGTCGTCGACCGCGTCGGCCACCAGGTGCAGGTAGTCGGTGCCGTGCGGCTCCGGCCGCTCCTGTTCCTCGGGCACCTCGGGGTTGCTGTCGCTGGCCACCACCACCCGGTCGCGGCCCGCGGCCTTGGCGCTGTAGAGGGCGCGGTCGGCGATGGCCACCAGCTCGGCCGGGCTGGTGCCGTGGGTGGGGTAGCGCGCGGTGCCGATGGAGACGGTGACCGCCACCCACCGCTGCTGGGTCACCACGATCGGGGCGCTGGCCACCTGCTCGCGCAGCCGGTCGGCCAGCACCGCCAGCGAGTCCAGCTCGGCGTTGGGCACGATCAGGGCGAACTCCTCGCCGCCGTAGCGGACCAGCACCTCGCCGCCGCGCACGGTCGAGCGCAGCCGGGCGGCGATCTCCACCAGCACCCCGTCGCCCGCCGGGTGCCCGTACCGGTCGTTGATGGACTTGAAGTGGTCCACGTCCACGATGAGCACCGCCACCGACCCGCCCGAGCGGCGGGCCCTGGCCATTTCCAGCGGTAGCTGCGCCTCGAAGAAGCGCCGGGTGTGCAGGCCGGTGAGCACGTCGGTGATGGCCAGCCTGCGCTGGTCGGACACCAGGATCGCCAGCCGGGTGATGGTCAGCAGGAACAGCAGCGCGCAGGCCCCGGCCACCACCGGGATGTCGCGCAGCGCGCCGGAGAAGTACTGCGCCAGCAGCACCGCGGGGGCCAGCAGCGCCACCCCGGACAGCAGCGCGATCCGGATCGGGTTCAGCGGCCCCTCGTGCACCTGGGCCCGCTCGCTGACCCGCCCCATCGTCGGATGCAGCGCGCTGGCCCCGAGCAGGAGGTTGCCGGTGAGCCAGATCGCGTCCAGGTAGTTGCCCGCCGCGTAGGTGCCGGTCACCTGCTGCGCCACATAGATCGTGTCGGCGGTGAGGATCAGCGCCAGCCACCCGACCAGCAGGAAGAACGCCTTCGGCCGGGCGCCCGCGCCCAGCAGCAGCCCGAGCGCGACGGTCAGCAGCACCAGGTCCATCACCGGGTACCCGACCGAGGCCAGCTCGACCAGCACCGGCGCGTCCCGCCTGCTCTGCGGGCCGATCAGGTACACCCACGACAGCATCGCCGCGACCACGGCCAGCGTCCCCGCGTCGAGCAGCCCCGGCAGGTCGCGCCCCGGCGCCCGCCTGCGGATGAGCAGCAGCAACCCGAGCGCGGCGGGCAGGTAGTGCCCCAGGTAGAACACGTCCGCCCAGGACGGGAACGCGGTGATCCCGAAGGTGTAGTGCGAGACGTAGAAGACCGCGTCGGCGGTGAAGTAGGTGGCCTGGCTCACCGCGATGAGCGCCCACGGCAACCGGTCCCCGCGCCGCGCCCGGGCCGCCCCCGCGCCCACCGCCACGGCCGCCGACCCGCTCAGCAGGCTGTAGAGCACGACCCGGACGGGGAAGCCGTCGGCGCGGACGGGTGTGAGGTAGTACACGACGACCAGCGCGAATCCTGCCAGCAGGTACACCAGCCAGGCACCGCGCGCGGTGCCGGTCCCGTTGTCGGGCCGGGTGCCTCCCCGGTCGCCCGCGCCGTTCTCCGTCTCCATCACCCCGGACGCTCATCCCGCTCCGGCCCGCCCGGCCGTCGCGCTGTGTCGGCAGACAGCGATCATGCCGCATCGGGTGGGGTCCGCGCGGGAACCATCGGTATCCGACTCATCGCCCGTTCGGCCCAACATCATGGCACAACCGCACAACGATGACCGCCTGCCGAGGATACGGGGCGGAAAGCCGCTGCCCCGTGCTCTCACCCGGTGCGGGCGGTGGCCGGGAGGGCTGCGTGGACCTGGGCCGCGGTGAACCCGCAGGTCAGCCTGACGGGGGCGGGCGGGTGCCCGTGACGTGGGCAGGAGCGGGTTTGCCCGCTGTTCATGTCGGCGCGGGCCTGCTGTCGGAGCGCGGGCTCGCCGGGCGGCGCGGGGGTGTGGTCGCGGGGTGGCGGGGGCTGCCCGCGCGGGTCTCGGTTCACCCGCGCGGGTCAGCGGGAAGTGGTGCCGGTCAGGCTCCCGCGGTGACCGGGATGCGGGGGAGGGTGCGGTCCGGGTCGTCGTCGTCCACCGGGGCGGGCGGGGTGCGGGGGGAGGTGGTCGGGGTGGGCACCGGGTCCGAGAGGAGGTCCAGGCCCGCTTCGCGGACGGTGGCCAGGCTGGCCACGAGCTGCGCGTGGACCCGGCGCTTGCGGTCCACCAGCTCGGCGAACTCGGCGCGGGCGGCGGCGAGCACGCGGTTGGCCCGCTCCCGGGCGCCCTCGGTCATCGCGGCGCACTCGCGTTCGGTGGCGGCGGTGCGTTCGGCCAGCTCAGCGGTGGTGCGGGCGCGCTCGACGTCGAGTTCGACGGCCAGCCGCACGCGCAGTTCGGCCATCTCCTCGGCCACCCGCTCGCGCTCGGCGGTCAGGTCCGCCCCGGTGCGGGCGCGGAGTTCGGCCAACTCGGCCTCGACCCGCTCGCGCGTGCGGGCCAGCTCGGCGTCGGTCCGCTCCCTGGCCCGGACCAGGTCCGCGCTGGTCTGCTCGCTGTCGGCGGCGGTTTCCGCGCGCGCCGCGGCGAGGTCGGCGTCGGTGGCCTGCCGGAGCCGGGTCAGCTCCGCCTCCGTGCTCGCGCGCAGCTCGGCCAGCTCGGTCTCGGTGCGGAGGCGGTCCGCGGTCAGTTCGGCCTGGGTGCGGGTGCGCAGTTCGGCCATCTCCGAGGTGGTCCGGGTGCGCAGCTCCGCCAGCTCGGCGGTGGTCTCGGTGCGGAGTTCGGCCAGCTCAGCGGTGGTGCGGGCACGGTCGGCGATCAGCGCCTCGCGCTCGGCGACCAGGGCCGCCCGCTCGTCGGAGAACTCCGCGTCGCGGGCCGCGGCGGCCCGCGCGTCCAGGCGGGCGCGTTCCCGGCGGGCGTGCTCGTCCTCCGCGCGGACCCGGCCGCGGATGTCCGCCGCCTCGGCCGAGGCGCGGGCGACGATCTCCTCGGCTTCCTCCCTGGCGATCTCGACCATGCCCGTCAGCCGCTCGGTCAGCGACTCCGCCGACAGCGGTGCCCGCCTGATCCGGGCGAGGCGGCCGCGCAGGAGTTGGTTCTCCTCGCGCAGGGTGGTCAGCTCCGCACCGAGGCGCTGCCCGGCGCGCTGGTGCTCGGCGGCGGCGGCGCGGAGTTCGCCGATGGCTCGGTCCACCTGACCCCGGTGGTACCCCCGCCAGGAGCTGTCGAAGACGGTCATGGGTGTCTCCTTCCGGGAGTCGGCGGCAATTTCCATTACTACCAACATTGTTGCCCGGTGGCGAACAGCGGAAACCGTCGCGGTGGTCACTCACTCCACAAAGGACCTGCAAACGGTCCTGGTCGGAACGCCGCGGACGACGGGGCCCGCGGCGCGTGCGCCGCGGGCCCCGTCACTCAATCGTCACAACGCGCGCGTGTCAGCAGCCGAGGTTGTTGCCCGGCGTCGTGCCCAGGGCCGCGGTGAACCTGCGGTAGGCGTCGATGCGGCTCTGGACCTGGGCGGGGTTGCCGCCGTTGCACTCCAGGGCGCCATTGATGCTGCGGATGGTCTCGCCGAAGCCCGCGCCGGTGACCATGGCGTTGTGCGGGGTCATGGTGCCGGGGCCGGACTGGGTGTTCCAGTACCAGAGGCCGGTCTTCCAGGCCACGGCCGAGTCGCGCTCCACCAGGTACGGGTTGCGCAGCAGGTCGATGCCCAGGGCGTCGCCAGCCGCCTTGTAGTTGAAGTTCCACGAGAGCTGGATCGGTCCGCGGCCGTAGTAGGCGGCCTGGCCCGCCGGGCAGCCGTAGGGCTGGGTCGCGTCGCAGTAGTGCGGGTAGTTCGCCTCGTTGATCTCCTTGACGTACACCAGGCCGCCGGTCTCGTGGTTGACGTTGGCCAGGAAGGCCGCCGCCTCGCGGCGCTTCGTGGTGTCGTCGCCGGTGTTGGCGAAGCCGGGGTAGGCGCTGATGGCCGCGGTCAACCCCGCGTAGGTGTAGAAGGGGTTCCGGCTGGGGAACATCGAGTTGAACTGCTGCTCGCCGACCACGAACCCGGAGGGGTTGTCCGGCGGGGTCGTGCCGCCGCAGCCGCCCGCGTCGGCCCAGACCTGCGCGGAGCCGGGGGTCTCCCCCTGCGTCCACCACTTCGCGGACCAGTTGTGCCCGTTGTGCGAGGCGGTGTTGCCGCCGACGTAGACGGTGCCCGGGTTCCATGGCGCGGCGCAGTCGGCCGCGGTGGCCGGGCCCGCGCCCGCGACGGCGAGGCCCGCGGCGGCGGCGAGGGCGGACAGGAGGGCGAGGAAGCGGGTTCTCGACACGTGATCACTCCGTTTCGTGGACGGACCGGCACGTGGTGGGCACGGTGACCCACCGTGTGGTGAGGATTACTCAAGCTGACCGGGGTTGGGCGCGTCAAGGTCTAGACCATTATTTTTGGTTTAGACCTCTCGCGTCGGTCGATGCCTGGTCGGCGTCGTGCCACCGCCGTTGATCTACGCTTCGTGGTGCCCGGGTGGTCCGCAGGCGCCCGGTTTCCGCCGAAGGGAATGCGATGACGCGATCCGCGAGTGAACTGCTGGCCCGGGCGCAGCGGGAGCTGCTCCCGGGGGAGCACGAGAACCTGTTCGTCCCCCGGGTGGCCTCCGGCGCCGCGCCGCTCGCGGCGCTGCGCGCGCTGGCCGAGGAGGAGCTGCGCATCGTCCCCAGCGACTGGCGCACCTTCCTGACCCTGGCCGCCCAGGCCGTCGACCCCGCCGCCCGCGACGTCTTCTCCGCGCTGGCCGGTGGCGAGGGCGTGGCCCTGGCCAGGCTGCGCGACTTCGCCACCGCCGCGGGCCTCGACCCCGACGCCCCCACCGAGCCGCGCGCGGGCTGCCAGGCCTACCCGTCCTACCTCGCCTGGCTGGCCCTCAACGGCAACCCGCGCGACGCCCTGCTGGCCATCCTGGCCAACTTCGCCGCGTGGGGCGGCTACTGCGCGTCGATCTCCGCGGGCCTGCGCGAGCACTACGGCTTCGACGAGACCGGCACCGCGTTCTTCGACTTCTTCGCCACCCCCGTCCCCGAGCTGGAGGCCCAGTACGTCGTGGCGCTCCAGCAGGCCTTGGACGACGGGTGGACCGAGGAGCGCGCCATGGGCTACGGCCGCCTGCTGCAGAATTACGAGCTGCTGTTCTGGAACACCCTGGGCGCCGTCACCGATTGACGACCACCCGGGGCCGGGCCGCGCGGTCCGGCCCCGGATCGCCGTCGAAGTCCCTTCCCCGCCCGCTCGTCACCGCGTCCGTGCCGTCGAGTGGGCGTTCCGGAATGCGCGGGCACCGGCTCGGCCACCCGATCGCCGCTCCGCGAGCCGATCCCCCTTCGCCGCTGGAGTCGCCGGAGAACAACGCGCCCGGGAACACCTCCACCGCGTCCACGTCCCGCGCGTGCGGTTCCGGTCATGTCCGCGTGCGGGTGGCCGCCTGATTTCGCACCCGGCTCATTGGCGTTCCCGCCGGGGCGCGCGGGCGACGCTGCGTCCGGGAACCGACACTTTCCGCCGAACTGCCCGGGAAATCGACCGGGAAGGCGGGCTGTCGCGCGGTGATAAAGCGGGGTGGTATGGCGGTGGGCGCGGTGTGCTCGGCGGGGTGCGGGCGAGGCGGTGGCACCGCTTCCCATTCCCACTTCTCGGTCCGGCGCGGTGCTCGCACGGGTCTCGCCCACCGGCATCCGCCGATCCGATACCCGCCGGTACGGTCGGCGTGGTTCCGCGGTGCCGGTTCGGCCGCCCGAAGTGGGACCTGCGCCGGGTCGGGGGTCTGACCTGCCCCGAGCCGTCCACGTCCTGTTTCCGCCGGTTCACCTGCCGCGTTGCGCCCGCGTGGGCAATGGGGTTTAATCGCCGGTGGCGGATATCGCGTGCGCGAAAGGGAAAGCGGCTGCTTTCCCCCAGGTGGGCTCCCTGTGTGGGCGGGAGCCGGACAAAGCCCGAGGGCGCGTCAAGGTACCCCTATCCGGCCCAGGGGTGGTAAATCAGTCGAACACGACCGGGTGTGAGTTGCCGGATGGTGGACGAACCGTATCTTTTTCGGCGGGTCAGCTTTCCGTCGAATGCTTCTTGCTGCTAACTTCCCGTCCACAAGCAACAACCATGCTCACACGAGGTGCCCCCCATGGCTCAGAAGACAATTGTCCAGCTCTTCGACGACCTGGACGGTTCGACCGGTGACGACATCCGCTCCGTCGAGTTCAGCCTCGACGGGGTGCGCTACGAGATCGACCTGAACGAATCAAACGCGAGCAGGCTGCGCGACGAGCTGGCCGAGTTCATCGAGGCCGCGCGCCGCACCGGCGGGCGCGTCAAGCGCTCGGCCGCCGCGTCGAGCCCGGTCAAGGCTGCGGGCGAGGGGCGCTCCAAGGAGCAGACCAAGGCCATCCGCGACTGGGCCAGGCAGAACGGCCACGAGAT
>NZ_AYXG01000015.1 GCF_000564855.1 Actinokineospora spheciospongiae | reverse complement strand
GGGCCCCGCCCAAGCACATCCACCCACCCGGGCACGCCCAACAAACGACCGGGCTTTAAACCCGCGCCAAGCGAACCCACTCGGGCACCAGGCACCACCTACGGCCGAACAGTCACCGAAACCCGTGCGGTACCGACAACCCCAGCCGAAGGATCGAACAGCTCGACGTAGAAGTAAGCACCAGGCTCCAGGTCAGCCCCGGCCAGCAGGGGCACGGAGATCACCGCCGAGGTGTTCCCCGGCTCCAACGTGAGAACCCCCCGAACCGAGCTGTAGTGCACCCCGTCGATCGCAGTCCCGTTCCGAGTCCGGAAGTGCACGGTGACCGGTGCCTGCGGAGCGGCGCTGATGTCGACCGGGATGTCGACGTGCTCCGGCCCCCAGTAGATCTTCCCGGCGTCGACACCGAGGACCACCCCCTCGTCGTTGAGGATGTTCCCCACCGCCAGCGCCCGGGTGATCACCACCCCGCTCGCCTCGTACAGCTCCACCCGCACCACCTCGTCGGGTTCGACCTTCTGGTCCGGCACCACCGGCACGTGCACCGCCAGCGGCCCACCGTTGACCGCGAGGACACCGCTGACCGCCGTGTAGTCCTCGGGGGTGTTCGCCACCCCCTCCCCGGCCGGGGACACCACCGTCCGGTACTTGACCGTCCCGGCGCAGCCCGCCGTCGCCGTCACGCCGAAGCCCATCTTGGCCCCGCCCAGGCTCCCCTCGTACATGGCGGTGTCGAGGATCGCCACCTCGCACCCGCCCGCCGCCGTCGCCACCCCGGGCGCCGCCCCCAGCCCCAGGATGACCGCCACAACTCCCAGCATCGCCTTCCGCATGGTCCCTCGTCCCCTCTGGTGTCTCCGACCTGCGGCTCCATTGGTAGTCGGCCCCCGTTGTGAGTCGGTTGTGAGGGGCCGGGGACCTGGCGGGGGTCAGGGGAGTGGCTGTCGTTCGGCGCCTGTGCCGGGGCTGCCGAACGTGGTCAGCCCGGTCGGCTCTCCTTCCCGCGCCGGACCTTGCGGGCGGTGGTGGTGATGTAGGTGAGGGCGCCGAGGAGCACGCCGATGTCGTCGAAGAGGATCGGGTCGGGCAGCAGGTCGATCGGGAGGACGGTGTAGGCGATCGACCCCCAGAACGCGACCTTCGCGGGGAGCGGGGTCTCGGCGCTGCGGATCATCCGGTACTTGCGCCACAGGGCGAAGAGCAGACCGAGGACGATGATCCCGCCGACCACGGCGACGGTGATCAGGAGAGGGCCCCAGGGGATGTCACTCATCACGGGCTCCGGAGGGGTGGCGGGGACGGCACCGCCCACGCTACCCGCTGTCCTGGTCCTGCCCCCTCGGCTGACCGCAGGCGCGGAGGCCATCCGGGGTGCCGCCGTGCGGCGGGGGCTGCGACTGCCGACGTGCGAGGTGCCCGGCGGGGTGGTCGGGCACCACGTGCACGCGGGTCCACGCTCCGCCGACGTCGTGGTGCCGGTGCTGGGGATTGGGTTGGTCGTCGGCGCCCTCATCCGCGATCCGGCGGGGCGGGCCCGGCACGTAGACTGGCGCGGTGCCAGGGCGATCCCCCCATCCGGAACGGCGCCCCGGGTCCAATTCCCAAGATCAAGACACCTCTGAGCTGGTAGAATTCGATGTCGAGCCGGGAGCCGGGAGCCGGGAGCCGGGAGCCGGGAGCCGGGAGCCGGGAGCCGGGAGCCGGTGGTCCACGGTCACGGCGATTCGCACGGTGCTCGTGGTCGTGCGCTCCCCCGCCGCCCTGCACCGGCTGATGGACGTCCTGCCGGTCTTCGAGGGTGATCCCCGGGTCGAACTGGTCTTCACCGTCGACGGTGGGTCGTGGTTCTCCGACCGGCTCGGGTCCCGGCTGCGGGAGCGCGGGGCCGTCCTGCTCCCCTGGGGTGAGGCGGTCGAGCACCCGTTCGACCTGGCGCTGGCGGCCAGCGACAACGGCGACCTGCACCGGTTGGCCGCCCCGCTGGTGCTGTTCCCGCACGGCGTGGGCTACCAGCGGTTCGCCGCCCACGAAGCGGGTGCGGTGTCGGGGTTGCGGCGCTCGACCCTGGTGCGGGACGGGCGGGCGGTGCCCAGCAGGATCGTGGTCGGCCACCCCGGTCAGCTCGACGTGATCCGCGCGGTCGAGCCGCTGCTGCTGCCGCGCGCCGTGGTCGCGGGCGACCCGTGCTTCGACCGGATTCGGCTGAGCGGGCGGTTGCGCGACCGCTACCGGGCGGCCCTGGGGGCGACCGGCAAGCGGCTGGTCGTGCTGTGCTCGACCTGGGGTCCGCACTCGTTGTACGGCAGGCAACCGGGGCTGCCCGCCCGGGTGGTCGGCGCCGTGGCGGCCGACCTGAACCGGGTCGCGCTGGTGCTGCACCCCAACGTGTGGGCGAAGCACGGGCCGTTGCAGGTCCGCGCCTGGCTGCGGCCCGCGATCGAGTCCGGGCTCGTGGTCGTGCCCCCGGAGGAGGGGTGGCGGGCGGCGCTGGTCGCCGCGGACGTCGTCGTGTCCGACCACGGGTCGTTGACCTCGTACGCGGCGGGGGCGGGGGTTGCGGTGGTGCTGGCGGAGGACGGGGGACCGGAGGTGGTGCCCGGGTCGCCGATCGACCGGCTGCGCGGGCGGCTGGCCAGGCTGCGCCCGGACCTGCCGGTCACCGGGCAGTTGGACTCCGCCGCGCCGTTGGAGGCGGGCATCGCCGACGCGCTGTTCGCCTTCCGGGGGCGGTCGATGGAGCGGGTGCGCGCCATGGTCTACGGCGAGTTGGGGGTGCGGCCGCCGCGCGGGCCCGCCCGGGTCCGCCCCGCGCCCGTGCCGGAGGTCGACGTGCCCACCCCCACCGCCTACTCGGTGCGGTCCTCGCTCGGGCCGGTCGAGGACGGGCGGGCGACGGTGGAGCTGACCCGGTTCCCCGCGCTGACCTACGACGAGGACCAGCCGCACGCCCGGCACCTCGCCGCGGACGACACCGAGGTCGACCCCGGCTGGGCCGAGCGCGCCGCCGTCGTGTGGAGCACCGCGCGGCACGCTTCGACCGCGCGGGCGGGCGAGTGGGCCGCGGCGGCGTTCGCCGGGCTGCCCGCCCTGCGGGTGGCGGTGGCCGCGCTCCGGCACGGCGGGCTGCTCGTCGCCGTTCGCGGTGGCGGGGCGGTGGTGGCGGCCGGACCGGCGGACGCCTCGCTGGTGGGTTCCGCCGTCCAGTGCTGCCTGGCGCGCGGTGTGGCGCTCGACCGGTTGCGCCGCCTCACCATCGTCGTCGGATCGGGCTCGACGACGGTGCGGTTTCACGCCCGCTGAACGATCCCGGCGATCAGGCGGGCCGCGCGGGGGCTGCCCATCTGCTCCAGCAGTCGCACGGCCTGCCCGCGGTGCGCGTCCGCGTCGGGGCCGCCCAGGTCCGCGAGGCTGATCAGGGCGTCGGTGGCGTCCGCGGTGTTGCCCTCCGCCACCGCCTGCCCGACGGCGTCCAGGAGCGCCCGCCGGGCCTCGTCGACGCGTCCCGCCGCGGCGAGCACGGCCCCGGTGCCCGCCAGGATCTTCGGCAGCAGCACCGCGGCCGGGCCACCGGTGACGAGGTCGCGCGCCTCGGCGAACAGCGCCAGCGCTTCCTCGACCCGGCCCAGCCTGCCGAGCGCGCGCGCCGCCAGCGCGCTCTGCAACGCGGTCCCCCGCACCAGGCCGAGCCTGCGGTTGATCTCCAGCGCCCGCCGGAACCAGGTCAGCGCGGTCTCCGGGTCGCCCTGCCGCAGGCACAGGTTGCCGGTGAAGTCGTACACCGAGGCGGCGAACCGTTCGGGGACGTCGTCCACCAGTTCCTGGGCGCGGCGGAGCTGGGCGTGGGCCTCGTCGAAGCGTTCGAGTTCCTGGAAGGCCTTGGCCAGCAGGCAGCGGCAGCGCGCCTCGGTCTCCGGGCTGCCCGTCAGCACAGCCGCGTCCACCGCGACCCGGCCCGCGCGGACCCAGGAGGACAGCGGCTTGCGCGTCTTGTAGAGGGCGAACAACGCTTCGAAGAGCCTGCACACCTCGGCGTTCCAGCCCTCCGCCGCCGCGGCGTCCAGGACCGCGAGGAGGTTCGCGTGCTCGTGGTCGAGCCAGGTCAGGGCCTCGGCGGCGGACACGCCCCCGGGCCGCTCACCCCGCACCGAGTCGGGGTCGGGGACGCGCAGGCGCCCGGGGTCGGCGGCCAGGTCGGCACCCACCGCCTCGGCCAGCCACCACCGCACCGCCCGCTCGCGCCAGTCGCGGCGCACGCCGTCGTCGTCCTCCTCGGCGGTGCGCTGCAGGGCGTGGCGGCGCACCAGCCGGTGCAGGCGGTAGGTCTCCTCCCGGTCCTCGGTGACGAGCCCGACGGCGAACAGGTCGTCCAGGTCCGCGGCCACGTCGTCCCGGGGCCGCCCGGTGACCTCGGCGAGCGCCTCGACGCCGATCCGGACCCCGATGACCACGCCGACGACGCGGTACAGCTCCCGCACCGGCCCGGGCAGGTCGCCGTACACCTGGTCGAACGACTCCAGCACCTTCGCCTCGACCGACCCGTTGGCGGGCACGGCCCGGCGCAACTCGGCCAGCAGCCGCGACACCGGCCACGACGCCCGCAACCGCAACCGGCCCGCCGCGGCCTTGATCGCCGACGGGTGCCCCTCGTACGCGGCGACCAGCTCACGCGCCTGCTCCACCTGCGCGTCGACCCGCTGCGCCCCGCACAGCCTGCGCAGCAACTCGACACCGTCGTCCACCGACAGCGACTCCAGCGGGACGTCGAGCGCCCCGTCCGCGAGCAGGTCCTCCAGCGCGCGGTTGCCCGCCACCACGACCATGCTCCCCGACGAGTTCGGCAGCAGCGCCGACACCTGCCCGGCGTCGGTCACGTCGTCCATCAGCACCAGCAGCCGCCGCCCGGCGGTCATCGACCGGTACATCGCCACCCGGTGCTCGAACTTCGCCGGTATCCGCTGCTCGGGAACACCGAGCCCCTGCAACAACCCCCACGCGGCCTCGCTCGGCGCCCCGGCCCCCGGCCCGAACCCCACCGCCAGCACACCATCGGTGAACAGGTCCGCCGCCGTGGCCGCGAATTGCAGCAGCAGCGCCGTCTTCCCCACCCCCTGCATCCCCCGCACGGCGGCCACCCCCGGCCCCACCCGGTCCACGGCCTCCGCCCGCGACCTCAGCTCCGCCAACGGGGTCTCCCGGTTGACGAACGGCGAGGGCGGCGCCCCCGCCTGCGCCGGAACCGCCGGTTCCGCCTCCGGAGCGCCCAGGTACACGTTGTCGATGTTGGTCGCCTGCACAACGCCACGCGCCGACCCAGACATCTCATTGCGCGACGACGAGTTGTCCACCGCTGGTGACCCCCACAGTCCGAGGTGTGCGGCCTGCAACCCTAGTACGGACCGCGTACGGCCGCGCACGAACACGACGATCGGCGGTGGGGTGGGATCGAGCTCCTGCCCCGACTCGGCGGGCAGGTCGCGCACCGGGTGCTTCACACGGACCGCGGCCACCGCGGACAGCGCAACGGCGAGGTCACCCAGGACAGCGGTGCGGATCAGCAGGACGTCCTCGCGCAACTCGTGCGGAGTGGTCCGCCAGGCGAAACCGAGACCGAGGCACACCCCCACGGCAACGACCTCCAGGACGAGGTGCGGAGCCGACCACGCGGACGGGATCACCCGGGCAACCAGCAGCGCGGTGGCGACCTCCACCCCCGCGAACACGAACACCGCGCGCCGCGGCCCCACCGAATGCGGTGTGGGCGCACCCCACGGGCCTGGACTCGACGCGTGGCCACCGGAACAACGCCCCGAGGACGACCAGGACCACAGCGCGCCTTCGCGGCAGGAAGACCGGGCCGCCGCTGACCTCGTCCATCAACATCCCGCCACCCCACATCAAGCCTCGACAACAACGACTTCGCCGAATGCGGAACAACGCAGCCGGGTCGCAGTGGCTCGCTCTCCTGTGCGGACCGACAGGGACCTATTCGAGTTCCGCGCCGAACTCCTCGGCGACCTCGGTGATCGCCTCGGCGACCGCCTTGAGGAACCTGTTCTGGTCCCGGGAGGCCACGGCCGTCGGGATCGGCGCACCGTGGTCGTAGACGTCGTGCGAGATGATGCGCGCCCGGTCGTAGGTCGAACCGGCGCCACGCTGCGCGTATGCCCGCTGCCAGGCCAGTTGCACCTCGTCCTTGAGCCTGCGCCGCGAGACCTCGATCAGCTTCTGGGCGACGGCGTTGGTCAGCGTGTCGAGGGCCGCCTCGCGCTCGGCCTCGCTCGGCGGCTCACCGCCGGTCCACCGCACCGGGCGCTGCAGCATCAGGTAGATCTGGAATTGCAGTTGGAAGCTGAGGTCGGCAACCGGCATCAGGTTGTCGTAGCCCTCCTTCTGCCACCCCTCGGCCAGTCGTCGGCTCATCGCCTTGACGCGCGTCCAGTGCTCCTTGGGGGCATCCGGGTTGGATCGCAGACCCAACAGGCCCAGCCAGCGGTGGTGGAACGCCTTGGCCGCCTCGGTGACGGCGAGCGAGAGGTTCATGCGGTCGAACACCGGGCGGTTGGGGCCTGCGTCGGCCGCGCGTTCGGGACGCGCCAGCAGATCCAGCAATTCCTCGAGTTGGCGGATCGTGCGCGCCCCGATTTTTCGCTGCGGGTCGAGCTTCTCGTGAATGCCGCCGACGAAGAACCGCGCCTTCTCGACGCGTCGACGCAGTACTCGCTCGGCCGACGGCGTGAGCTCCTCCCCGATGGCTTTCAGGACGTTGTCCACCGACCCCAGGATGTGTTCCTCCCGAAGCGGGAAGGTGGGGAGGTTGTCGCCCTTCACCTGGTCGAAATGCGTGAACACGATGTGCAGTTTGGTGGCGGTCCCGGAGACGACCATCGCCTTGAGGGCGGCCACCGGTGCGGCCTGCATCGGCTGCGTCGCGTTGTCGACCAGCAGCACCGCGTCGGCCTGCCGCAACTGCTCTTGGACGTGGGTGGAAAGCGAACTCACCGACTTGGCGGTGTGACCGAGCCCTTCCCCGTCCACCAGGATGAGTCGGAGCGGCGCGTCCGACCACTTGGGCTGGAAGGGGCCGCTGACCCGCAGCCCGTTGACCAGCGGGGTCAGGAGACGCCCGAAGAGCGGCGCGTAGTTGCTGGAGAACCGGGTCACGACCCTCATGAAAGCTGCGCGGTCGTCAGCCTCCCACGACCACGAGACGGGCCAGCCCTGCCGGTTGCGCCGGAACTCCCCCACGTCCAGGGTCGCGAAGCGCTTCTCGATTTCATCGATGAGCGCGTCAACGACCCGGTGGAACTCCTCCGACTGCCGCAGGTCGGTGTCGAGGGCTTCCTCGATCAGCTCGTCGAGCACCCGCTCGTCGTCTTCGTCCGCCACGACATCTGCTCCGACCTCGTCGACGTAGCGCGTCACCATCTGCTTGACGGACGCGACGCACTCCGCCAGCACGCGCTCTGTCGCCTCGATGTCGACATCGCCGTACTCCCCGGGGTCCAATTCGACCCCGTCGACCCGGTCGTCGTCATCGATGTCGTCATCCGGCAGGTCGTCGTCGACGACATCCTCGTCGACCCCGGTCGCCACTCCCGCACCGCGACCGAGGACGTAGCTGAAGCGGAAGCGCTGGTCTTGGTGGTCGAGCAGGTCAAGCGCGATCTTGGCATCGCTCCTGCCCTGGCGCGCGGACAACGCCGCACGTGAGACGTTCTCGGCCAGGTAGTCGATGACCTCATCGCGGGGCGCGAAGGTCACAACCGCGCGGTAAACCCGGTCCTCGGTCAGGATGAGCTCGGTGTCAGCCACCGTCGTCTTGGCGGTCGACGTCGAGGGGAATCGCTCGGTCTTCGGATCGGTACCCAGGATCTGCCGCACGAGCGTGGTCTTGCCCGCACCGGTCGTACCCAGCAGCAGCACCGTCCGGTAGCTGTCGGCGCTCGCCGGGAACGGAATCCGCTCCGCGCGCACACCGGCGAAGTCAAGTTGGACGGCCTCCAGGCCGTCGTAGAATATCTCGATCACACGAGCGTCGAAGCGGCCTGCGAGCGAAGTGCGAGCAGTCGCTTCCCAGAGCGCCGGTGTCCGCAGGATCTCGTTGAGCTGTTCCACCAAGCGCTCCGCTTCGCGCTCGTCGGTCGTGCTGAGCCCACGCCGGACGCGACGACCGGTCTTGCCGGTACCGACGTCCAGACGCGCGGGGTGCCGGAAGATGACCGACCACGCCTCGCGTCCCTGGTTTCGCCCTTTGGTGGCGGTGTAGAACTTCACGTTTGCACCCATGCGTCACTTCCGTTGTTCCCACGGTGTACCGAACACAAGGGTAAGCGCGCGAAACCAGGCCCGTCAAGCCTTCCGGTACACCCTGGGAACAACGTCGAGCCCTGCTCCGTCCAGGCCGCGCACCCGGCGCCGGGTCGCAGCCGCCGTTGGCCGCCTCAGCGGTTCGCGTACCCGCATCAGTGACAGCCCCACGGGGCGAGCGCAAGCTGGTATCACGGTGTCATGGGGAATGAGGACTGGCCTCGGTGTGGGCGGGTCGACTCGGATGGTCGGCGGTGCAGGGGGATTCGCGGGGAGTACGCGGTGCGCCCGATCGAGGTGGCGGCTGGGGCCCCGCTGTGCCTGGCGCACACCGACGTCGGGCGGGTGGAGGCGATCCTGGCCCGGTTGCGGCCCGGGGGCGAGGTCGACCTGCGGGGCACCCGGCTGAGCGCGGACCTGCTGCGCCGCGTCTTGGGCGGGGTGCGGTCGGAGGGGACTCCGGTGCTCGGCGATGCGAACTTCACCGAGGCGGTCTTCGCCGACGACGCGGACTTCGGCAGGACCGTGTTCAAGGGCGCGACCCGGTTCCACGGCGCGCGGTTCGAGCGGACGGCGCACTTCGACGAGGCGGTCTTCGAGGGGGATGTCACCGACTTCCGCGTGGCGCGGCTGCGGCAGGCGGCGTTCCGGTGGGCGCGGTTCGACGCCGACGTCGACTTCTCCGACGCTGTGTTCCACGGGGCGACTGTCTTCGCCGACGCGGAATTCCAGGGGGCGGCGCGTTTCGCCGGGGCGCGGTTCCGGCCGAATCCCGGGCAGCCGACCACGGTGTCGTTCACCGGGGCCGCGTTCGCCGGGGTGGCGGACTTCGGCCGGGTCTGGGCGTCGGACCGGGTCGGCGTCGACTTCACCGGGGCCTCGTTCGCCTCGGCCGACCAGGTCGGTCCGCTGGGGGCCGAGCGCGTCGTCGTGGACCGGGTGGTCTTCGGTGCGGCGGTGACGGTCGAGCTGCTGGCGACCGCGGTGTCCTGCGTCCGCACCGTCTTCGAGCAGGGCGTCACGCTGCGGCTGCGCTACGCGCGGGCGAACCTGGAACGCGCCTCGTTCGCCGGGCCGTCCTCGGTGATCGGTGACGAGTCGGGGGCCGACACCGCGTTCGACCCGCTGCCCACGGCGCGGGAGTTGGACTTCGACAGCGGTGCGCTCGCGGACCTGGTCCGGCGCGATCGGAGCGACCGGCCCGAGCGCCTGTGGGCACCGTCGGTCACCAGCCTGCGCGGGGTGGACCTGACCAAGCTGACCGTCTCCGACGCCGACCTCTCCCGGGCGGCGTTCGCCGGGGCGAGCAACATCGACAAGCTGCGCATCGAGGGACGCAGCCGGTTCGCGCGGTCGCCCGGGCACCGGGTGCTGTCGTTGCGCTCGCGCAGGCAACTGCTGGCCGAGGAGGTCGCCTGGCGGGTCACCCGGCGGCGCGGGGCGGCTTGGCGCAAGCGCGCGGAGGAGATCGGGGACGAGCTCCGCCCCCCTTCGCCGGAGGCGCTGGCAACGCTCTACCGGTCGCTGCGGAAAGCCCAGGAGGACAGCAAGAACGAGCCGGGCGCGGCTGACTTCTACTACGGCGAGATGGAGATGCGCAGGCACGCGCCGTCGACGCTGTTCGGCGAGCGGGTGATCCTGACGCTGTACTGGCTGGTGTCCGGCTACGGATTGAGGGCGACGCGCGCGCTCTTGAGCCTGGCCGTGACGGTGGCGCTGGCCGCGGTCGCGCTGCACAGATTCGGGTTCGCCGCCCCGGGCCTGGGCTTCGGCGCGTCCGCCGTCTACACGACCGGGGCGGCGGTCTCCCTCGAACCCAAGCTGTTCGGGACGGTCGTGCTCACCTGGCCGGGTGAGCTGGTGCGAATCCTGGTCCGCCTGTGCGGCCCGCTGTTCCTCGGACTGGCGCTGATCTCGGTGCGCAACCGGGTCAAGAGGTAGTGCTCAGTCGTCGTCGGTCCCGCGCCCCAGGAGCCGGTCCCGGTGCCCGCGGGGCAGGTACTTGTTCACCTGCGTCTCGATGCTGTCGCGGGCGACCGGTCGCCGTGCGCGGCTGATCCCGCCGCGCAGGGGCAGGTACGGGTACGTCCCGAACCACAGGGAGCCGTCCCCGCCCTGGCCGATCGCCCGGACCAGGTTCTCCACGAGGCCGTCCTTGCGGGTGAACGACCGCCACTTCTCACCGTCGTAGCGGCTCACACCGCCCGCGGTGCCGAACCACATCTTCTTGTCCGTGTCGATGAACATGGCGAAGACCTGGTTGTCGACCAGCCCATCCTTCTTGGTCAGCGTGCGCCACACCGAGCCGTCGTACACGGCGACACCCTTGGTGGTGCCGAACCACATCCGCCCCTCCGGGTCTTCGAACATCGAGTAGACGCAATTCCCGACGAGCCCGTCGCCCTCGGTGAACCGCCGCCAGCGCCGACCGTCCCAGCACCCGACGCCCGCGCCCCTGCCACCGTCGTAGGTGCCCACCCAGACGCGGCCGCGGGAGTCCTCGAACACCTTCAGGATCTCCAGCCCGGGTGCTCCGCCGGGGCCGCTGAGGCCGACCCACCGCGGACCGGTGCGCCCGATGCCCGCCCGGTCACCGACACCGTCGGCCCGGTACAGCCCGCCGCCGGAACGGGCGGCGCGCCAGCAGCCCGCCCAGAGGTTCTGGTGCCGGTCGATGGTGATGTTCAGGACGCTCTTGCCGGTCAGGCCCGCGTCGACGAACCGGCCGTCGTCGAAGCGGTTCATGCCGCCGTCGGTGGCCACCCACACCCGACCGAGCCGGTCTTCGCGGATGCAGGTCACGTTGTCGCTGGCCAGCCCGTCGCGGCGCCGGTAGGTCCGCCACCGCCCGTCGAAGACCCCGAGCCCGCCGCCCCAGGTGCCGACCCACACCCGTCCGGTCGAGTCGTGGAACAGGTCGTAGATCCAGTTGTGCGGCAGGCCGTCCCTGGTGGTCAGCGCGTCCCACTCGAAGTCGTCCTGGTCGTCGCTCTCCTCCAGGAAACGCCGCATCAGCTCGCGGACCTCGTTGCGCGCGGGCGGGCGCGACCACGGCCAGCGGATCAGCTCTCCCAACTCAGCTCTCCCCCCTGCTCCTGTTCCGCGCTGTGGCGGCGAGGTCGCGCAACAGGTCCTGGAGGTCGCGGACCTTGTCGGCTTCCTCGGCGATGGCGTGGAGGAACCGCTCCCGCTGTTCTTCCATGCGCTTCCTGGCCTGGTCGGGCGCACTGACCTCAGCCGAGGTGACGTCCTGCTCCAGCGAGCGCAGGCGCTCGTCGAGCCGCTTCTGCGCGGCCCGGTAGTCGGCCAGGCGGGTCTGCAACTGCCGCAGGGTCAGGGGCTGACCGTCCTCCTCAAGACCGATTTCGCCCCGGTACTGGATGACCAACGCCTCCATCAGCGTGTAGTCGCGGCTCCGGTAAGCCGAGTAGGCGACTTCGAACTCCGAGAACTCCGCCTCCGAGGTGTCGGAGTGCACGTTCGGCAGGACCGTGCGCTTGAACTCGCGGACGATGCGCGCCTTCGTGGCCGCGTCGATCCGCTCGCCCTCGTACCCGCCCGGCTCGGGTGCCGCCTCGGACCCCGCAGGCGCGGCGACACCGTCGAACGACCGCAGCGCCTCGTCGACCTCCGCCTTGATCTCGTCGGCGGTGTCGTAATCGCCCTGGGCGACCTTCTGCTGAATCCGCCGGTATTCCCGTTCCAGGCGCTTGCGCTGTTCCCTGACCATGAACAGCTCCGCCGCGGTGCTCACGACCTGCGAGCTGAAGAGGTCCTCGAACTCGCGCATCTTCACCGTCAGTTCGATGTAGCGCAGGAGCGCGGACACGACCGCGGTCTGCACGTCCTTCGTCTGGCGGACCAGTGTCGCGGACCCGCCGTGCTGGGATGACCTCCGCGATTCGGGGCTCATCCACCGACCATACGCCGCACGGTGGACGCACATCCAGCGTTGGCAGGATGAGGTCAGGCGCCGCTCCGCCGCGGACCTCCCACCGCTCGGGTGGCGGCCATCCGTTGGTGCGGTGTGTGTTTCGGCGGGTTCCCGCCTGCCTGTCAGGCGCGGGCCAGCGACTCCAGGTGGGCCACGACGGCGTCCACACCCGGGAGGGCCGTGGTTCGGCGCTGGGCGGTGGTGGTGGTCGCGCGGGTCTTCTCGTCTTCCAGGAGGTGGGTGACGGCGGCGGCGACCCCGTCGGGGGTGACGTCGGTGATGTGGTGGCCGAGGCCGAGGTCCTGGACGCGGGTGGCGTTGTGGTGCTGGTCGCCGAACTGGGGCAGGACGGCCATGGGGACGCCCGCGCGGATGGACTCGCGGATGCTGTTGTAGCCGCCGTGGGTGAGGAAGGCGGCGGTGGATTCCAGCAGGAGGGGCTGGGGGATGTGGTCGACGACGAGGACGTGGTCGCCGAAGTCGCTGTCCTCCGGGGGGAAGCCGCCGGAGGCGACCACGGCGTAACAGTCCACTTTGGACAGGCCGTGGACGATGGCGCGGACGGTGTCGGCGGGGGACAGCATGTCCTCGGGGAGGTCGATGCCGAACTGCTCCATGTTGAGCACCACGGGCAGCGCCGTGCCGACCGAGGCCAGGACCAGGGGCTTGTCGCCGGGGATGGCGGCGAGGTCGGCGGGGAGGCTGCGGCCCCGGTCGAGGTCGGTGGGCTGGCGGTAGGCGAACGCCTCGGGCATGGGGAAGGCGCCGAACGAGTACTCGGCGGGCAGGCAGTCGAGGCGGCCGTGGCGGTAGATGGCGAACGGGTCGTCCTGGGCGGGCAGGCCGACCTCGTCGCGGCGTTCGTTGAGGGCTTCGACGATGCCCGCCGCGTCGGTGATGTTGCCCGCGCCGGAGGGGGCGGACACGTGCGGGACGCCCAGGGCCTCGGCGACCAGGACGGCTGAGAGTTCCGCGCCGTCGCGCACCACCAGTTCCGCGCCCCACTCCTCGGCCAGGGCGTGGGTGGTGTTGAACGTGGCGGTGACGTGCGGGCCGCTGGCCAGGGCGATCAGCGCCAGCCGGGGGTCGATGCCCTCGTCGGTGAGCACGGAGGTGCCCGCGGCGCGCAGTTGCAGGATGATCTGGGCCATGTCGGGCATGACCGGTTCGACGCGCAGCGGCTCGTCCTCGAACACCTCGGCGAGGTGGCGGGGCGTGGCCACCAGCACCTCGTGCCCGGCGTCGGCCAGGGCCCGCACCACCGGGAGCACGGCGCGGGCGTGCCCGTGGGAACCGGTGACGCTGGAGAAAACCTTCATGGTCGTCCCTTCCTGGGGGGTTACGCGGGTGCGGTGAGCGGCTGCTGGGCGTGGCGGTGGCCGAGGCCGCGCCAGGCGATGCCCGCCTTGGCCAGCGCGTCGGGGTCGAGGTGGTTGCGCCCGTCGACGACGACCCGCCCGGCGAGGGCGTCGGCGACGCGGTGCCAGTCCAGGCCGCGGAACTCGGGCCACTCGGTGAGCACCACGAGCGCGGCGGCGTCCTTGGCCACGTCGAGCACGTCGTCGACCAGGGTGAGGATGCCCGCCGCGGCCAGCAGGTCGTGGGCCTCCGGCTGGTCGAGGGCCAGCAGGCCGGGGTCGTAGCCGACCAGGTCGGCGCCGCGGGCGTGCAGCACCCCGGCCACCGCCAGGGCGGGCGAGTCGCGCAGGTCGTTGGTGCCCGCCTTGAACGTCAGGCCGAGCAGGCCGATGCGCACCCCGGACACCGAACCGCCGACCGCCTCGGCGACCTTGTCGGCCACGCGGGCGGCCTGCCGGTCGTTGGCGGCGATGACCGAGCGCAGGATGCCGAAGTCGAACCCCGCCGCCTCGGCCACCCGCATCAGGGCGTTGGTGTCCTTGGGCAGGCACGACCCGCCCCAGCCGGGGCCGGGGTCGAGGAACGACGGGCCGATCCGGTTGTCGCGGCCCATGCCCTCGGTGACGTCACCGATGTCGGCGCCCAGGCGCTCGCACAGCTCGGCGAGGGAGTTGACGTAGGACAGCTTCATGGCCAGGAAGCAGTTCGCCGCGTACTTGACCATCTCGGCGCTGGCCGCGTCGGTGAGGACGGTGGGGGCGCCCAGGCCCGCGTACAGGGCCGACACCCGCTCGGCGGCGGCGCGCGAGCGCGAGCCCACCACGATGCGGTCGGGGTTGAGGAAGTCCCGCACGCCGCTGCCCTCGCGCAGGAACTCCGGGTTGGACACCACGGCGACGTCGTCGCGGCCGAGCAGGGCCGCGGTGCGCCCGGCGGTGCCGACGGGGACGGTGGACTTGTTGACCAGCACGCACCCGGCGGGCAGGTGGTCGCGGACCTCGGTGAGCACGGCCTCGACCGCGGTCAGGTCGGCGGTGCCGCCCTCGCCCATGGGGGTGGGGACGCAGAGGAAGACCACCTCCGCGTCGGCGGTGGCGGCCGCGGCGCCGACGACGAAGTCCAGCCGGCCCGCGGCCAAGCCCTCGGCCACCAGCTCGGGCAGGCCGGGTTCGAGGATGCGCACGTCGGCGCGGCGCAGCCGCTCGACCTTCGCGGCGTCGACCTCCCCGCAGGTGACCCGGTGGCCCAGGGAGGCCAGGCAGGCCGCGGTGGTCAGACCGACGTAACCGGCGCCGATGACGGCGACGCGATAGGAGTGCACGGTGAGCACCTTTCGCCTGCGCGGGAAGGAAATGGACAAACGCGGGGAAAGTCGCAACCGCGCCATTTCCAGACGCGGTCACGTTAACGAGCCGCGAAAAGGGCGGACAACCCCTAACGGACGCGGTCACAACCCCTCACAGACCCCCCGGAACCGCTGTGGCCGTTCTCCGGGAGCAATTCCCGGAGCGGCCTCCACCAGCACAGGCGTAGCGCGGGTGGACATCGATTTCGACACCGGTCGCACCGCTGGGCGGCGCCGGGAACTGTGTTGATCACTTTCCGTCGTGGGCACTCACCTTCGGTGTAGCCCGGTCGGCGTAAACTCGGGACTAATCCCTCATGCGGAACAACTCAACCACCGAGCCGATGCGCGCCGCACAGCGAACCAGTAGCGTCTGTGTGCAGCAACTGCGAAATGCACAGGGACATGAGTGCTGCTCGCACGACGACGAGGGGTTGGCCGCTGTGATGCTCGACGCCTTCTTCAACGACGCGGGCGCCCCGTTCATCGCCTGCGCCGCGGTGGCGCGGGACCGGCTCGTCGCCACCCCCGCCGAAGGGGGTGTGCCCACGCCCGCGAGCACCGACGTCATCGTCCTGCAACTGCTGACCGGGGCGTGGCAGCCGGAAACCGTCGTCGAACGGCTCGTCGGGCAGCTCGCCGACCTGCCCGGCGAACCGCTGGCCCTGGTGGGCCACGCCGAGGGCGCCCCGCTGGCGCTGGCCGTGGCCGCCCGCCTGGAGCGGACCGACCGGACCGCGGCGCTGTCGGTCTTCGCCGCGTGCTCCCCCGCCCCCGGGACCGGGTCGGCCCCGCGGGTGGCCGCCCCCATTTCCGCCATCATCTCCGACAGCGGCCCGGTGCGGCCCACCGAGGCATTCGAGTGGCGCCGGAACACCACCGGGGAATTCCGCGTCGAGGTGTTCCCCGGCAACCACTGCCCGCTGGCCGGGAACCAGTGGGAAATCGCCGACCTCATCGCCGAGGGGCTGTACGCGCCCACGGGTGCCGGTGACGGCCGCACGGGCGCGAAGGGCCGCTGAGGCCCACCCGGATCTCCACCCTCGTCTCCACCCCGGGGCCGTTACCCCGCTTCCCCGCCACTGTCTACTGTCTGTGACGCCCGCGCCGAGGACATCCGGGAGACAGCCATGACGGCCAGCAACCTCGTCAACGCACTGATCGCCATCGCCGTCGTCGTGTACGTCGTGGTCAAACGTGCCATGTGGAGCGAGTTCGACCACCGCGACAAGGAGACGTGGGCGGGGCCCGCGACCATCGCCGCGGTCGGCCTGCTGCAGATGCGCCGCCTCGGCGACCAGCCGGTGACCGGGGTGGACATCACCTTCCTGGTCACCGGTGTCGTGCTCGCCCTGGTCACCGGCGCGCTGACCGGCTGGGCCATCCAGATCAAGTGGGAGCACGGCCGGGCCTTCCAGCGGATGGCCGCCAAGGCGATGGCGCTGTGGATCGGCTTCGCGGTGGTCCGGGTCGTCATCGGTGGCATCGGCCACTTCTCCGGTGCCACCCTCACCGCGGGTGGCGGGTCCATCCTGCTCACCGTCGGCCTGAACCTGCTGGCCCAGTCCGGTGTGGTGGCCCTGCGCACCTCCAAGCAACCGGTTCCGGGGCGCCGCTTCCACTGACCCGACCGGCCCGACCTCCCCGCCGCCCCGACCCGGTGCGAAGCTGTCCGCGTCGGGGCACCGGACGGGTGGGGGGCGGCTGGAAGTGGCGCAGGGGACAGCGGCGCAGGGGAACGTGGCGCAGGGGATCGCGACCGAGCAGGACGGGCCGCCGGGCGGCGAGCGCACCGGGGGGCGGTTCGAGCCGGGGTGGTGGCTGGTCCGCGTCCTGGGCAGCGTTTTCATCGCCGCCACGCTGGTGTCGGTGCGCCCGGGGGAGTTCGACGGCACCGAGTGGGCGGTGGTGGCGGCCAGCGCGCTGTGCTGGGTCGCCTTCGCCCTGCTCGACACCAGGTACCCCCGGTCGGCGGTGGTGGTGCTGGCGGTCAGTTCCGCGCTGCCGTCGGCGCTGACCGGGCCGGAGACCAACGGCAGCGCGGCGATCCTGGCGGGCATCACCCTGCTCGTGCTCGCCTCGCACATGACCCCGTCCGTGCCCGCCATCCTGGCCGCGTGCGGGCTGGACGTGGCGATCAGCGCCACGAGCTGCGCGCTGGCGGGCAGGCCGCTCGGGTCGACCGCGGCCACCGCGGCGGTGCTGCTGCTGGTCACCCTGATGGGCCTCAACCGCAGGCAGTACCGGGTGCAGGCCGAGCAGAACCGGCTGCTGGTCGAACAGGTGCGGCGCACCCAGCACGAGCGGGCCCGCGCCGCCGCCCTCGACGAGCGCGCCCGGCTGGCCCGCGAGCTGCACGACCTGCTGGCCCACTCCCTCGGCGCGCTGAGCGTCCAATTGGAACTGGCGGAGGCGCACCTGGAGGAGCGCGGCGACCTGGAGCACGGGCTGACCCACGTGCGCCGGTCCCGCGCCCTGGCCGCCGCGGGCCTGGACGAGGCCCGCGAGGCCGTCGCCGCGCTGCGCGCCGACGTCCCACCCCTGCCCGTGGCCATCGCCGCCCTGGTCGAGGGCTACCGGCTGGACCGCGGGATGCACGTCGACCTGGTCACCGAGGGGGCCGAGCGGGCGCTGCCGAGCGCGGTGTCCGTGGCGGTGCTGCGGGTGGCCAGGGAGGCGCTGACCAACGCCGCCAAGCACGCCGGGGGCACCCCGGTGGCGGTGCGGCTGAAGTATGGTGTCGGCGACGTCCGGCTGACCGTGCGCAACCCGCTGCGACCGGGGGACCCGGCGGCGACCCGGGGCGGCGGGTACGGCCTGGAGGGGATGCGCGAGCGGGTCGCGCTGGTGGGCGGAACGCTGAGCGCGGGAGCGGAGTCGGACGGCGACGGGCCGAGCTGGGCCCTGACGGTGGAGGTGCCTGCGTGAGCGAGGGAACCGGCGGCGCGGCCATCCGGGTGCTCGTGGTCGACGACCAGCACGTGGTCCGGGAGGGGCTGACCGCCCTGCTCGGCCTGGTCGACGGGGTCGAGGTGGTCGGCTCGGCCAAGGACGGGGCAGCGGCACTGGCCGCGGTGGCCCGCGACCGCCCCGACGTGGTGCTGATGGACCTGCGGATGCCCGGCGTGGACGGGGTGGAGGCCACCAGGCAGATCACCGCGCGCCACCCCGGCGTGGCCGTGCTCGTGCTGACCACCTACGCCGACGACGAGTCGATCGTCTCCGCACTGGACGCGGGGGCGCGCGGCTACCTCACCAAGGACGCGGGCCGCCGGGAGATCGCCGCCGCACTGCGCTCGGCCGCTGTCGGGCAGTCGACGTTCGACCCGGCGGTGTCGCAACGGCTCATGGCGGCCCTGCGCCGACCTGGGCCCACACCGCAGCAGGCTGGGGCGCGGGGGGCGAAGCCAGACGGGTTGACCGAGCGGGAGTTGCAGGTGGTGGGGTTGATCGGGGCCGGGCTGAACAACACCGAGATCGCCGCGAAGCTGTTCATCGCGGAGACGACGGTGAAGACGCACATCAACAACGCGTTCGCCAAGATCGGGGCCCGGGACCGGGCCGATGCGGTGCGCTACGCGTACGAGCACGGCATCACCGGCGGCTGATCCGGTTGCGGCGGCGGCAAAGCGAAAGCCCACCGCCAACCACCTGCCCGGCGGCCAGCCACCCGAAACCCCACCGGGCGCAGCCGCCGCCCACCCCCGAACCGCAGGCCAGGCGCCCCGCCACGCCGAACCCATCGGGCGCAGCGAAAGCCGACCACCCCACCAACCGCCGGCCCGGCGCCAGAATGCCCGGGTGGGTGGATGTGCTTGGGTGGG
>NZ_AYXG01000014.1 GCF_000564855.1 Actinokineospora spheciospongiae | reverse complement strand
ACCGCGGACGTCGTCAGGGCTTGCGGCCGACCGCGGCCACGATGCAGCGCGCCGCGGCGGGCAGCTCCCCGAGCCGGGGCCCGTCGGACCACCAGTCGTCGGCCACGACGATGCCCGGGTCGACCAGGTCGAGGCCGACCAGCATCTCCTCGATCTCCGCCCGGGTGCGGAAGTACCCCCGGCTGATGCCCGCGTTGAGGATGCCCTGCACGCGCTGGGCGAGCGCGCTGTCCTCGTTCTCCGGGTCGAGGAAGTGGCTGAACACGACGTAGGACCCCGAGGGCAGGGCATCGATGTAGCGCCGCATGACCTCCACCGGGTGCAACCCCTCGTCGGCGCCGTGGTGGTGCAGCGTGGCCACCTGCAACAGGGCCAGGGGGCGGTCGAAGTCGAGCCGCGAACGCACCACCGCGTTCTCCAGCACCTGCTCCGGCCGGAAGATGTCCGCGGCGATGAAGTGGGTGTAATCGTTCTCCTCCAGCAGCGCCCGACCGTGCGCCAGGACCACCGGGTCGTTGTCGACGTAGACGACCTCGGCCTCCGGGTTGAGCCGCTGCGCGATCTGGTGGGTGTTCTCCGCGGTCGGCAACCCGGACCCGCAGTCGAGGAACTGGTCGATGTGCGCGTGGTAGCACAGGAACCGCACCGCCCGGATGAGGAACGCCCGGTTGGTCAGGGCGATGGACCGCACCTCGGGCACCGCCGCGTCGAGCTGCGCGAGCAACGCGCGGTCGACCGCGTAGTTGTCCTTGCCCCCGAGGGCGGCGTCGTAGGCGCGCGCCACACTGGGCACGGTCTCGTCGATCGCGGCCGACGGGGCTGGCTCGGGGGACACATCAACCATGGGGACCTCGTGGGGGAGTCGATCGGGGGGCACCCACAGTAGTGGACCGACCCCAGCCAGGACGTGGGGCGGGTCGTCACCGCCCGCGCACCCCCACCGGTGGTCGATTCGCCCGACCGGTGATCACTCCGCGTCTCCACGGGGCTCGGGGTCGACGCCGGGTTCGGGGTGCCCGCCCGACCGGCCGGCAGGGGTCGCCGCGAGGTGTCAGCGGGTGGTGTCGGTGGACAGCAGGCCGGTGATGATGGCCGCCAGCCCCCTGCGGTGGCTGTCCTCGGTCGTCAGCGCCACCCACCGACCGGACATCGACGTCAGCCGCGGGTACGCGGTGGGGTCCAGCGCGGCGAACGCCCGGTCGCGGTGCGTGGGCGTCCCCGCCTCCGCACGTCGCCTGGACCGGGTGAAGTGGACCAGGAGTTCGCCCGCGGTGTAGTACCAGATCACCCGGTACGCGTGGACCGCCTCCTCGGGCGTCAGCCCGCACCGCACCGCGGCGTCGAGGATGTCCTCCACGATCCAGAGCGCCGAGGGGGCCACCAGGTCGTCGGAGGCGAGCACCTCGACGATCCACGGGCAGTCCGCGAGGACGTCGTGCAGGGTCCGCGCGGCGGCGAGCAGGCGCTGCCGGGGTTCGGTCGGCAGTTCGGGCCGGGGGAACCCGCGGGCGTGCGCCTCCAGCAGGAGCAGCAGGAGTTCGTCCTTGTCCTCGACGTGGTGGTAGAGCGCCATCGGGGTGGAGGACAGGTCCTTGGCCAGGCGGCGCATGGAGAGCTGTTCGACGCCGTCGGCCTCGACGATGGCGGCGGCGGCGGCCACGATGGCCTCCTTGGACAGCCGCGCGGGCCGTCCGGCTCTGCGGGGCACCGCGTCCTCGGTCGGCATCGGTCCCCTCCCCGCGCGCTGCTGGCGCGGCAACCCTAATCCACGGCCCCGCCCCCGCGGCACGCCCCGTCCCGGTGCCCGTCACCGGGGCGGGCCGGTGAGCCGGGGTCGGTCGGGTGCCGACCCCGGCCGGTCCGGAGTGGACGGAGCGCTCAGGCGTCCACCGGTGCGCCCCGGGCGGTCCTCTCCTCAGGCGCGGCCCGGTCCTCCCCCCGCCCGCCCGGCAGCACGAACACCGCGATGAGCGCCGCCCCCAGCAGGCAACCGCCCGCCAGCGCGAGGCCGAGCCCGAAGCCGTCGGTGGTCGCCAGGTCGACCGGGGCGCCCTCGGCGAGCCCGTCCGCGGTGGCGGAGACCTGGGCGGTCACCAGTGCGGCCAACCCGATCGCGCCGCCGATCTGGCGGGAGCTGTTCAGCAGCGCGGAGGCCACGCCCGCCTCGTGCGGCGGGAGCCCGCCGGTGGCGGCGGCGGTCAGCGGGACGAAGCACAGGCCGATGCCCAGTCCCGCCACCAGCGACGGGCCGAGGACGTCGGTGGTGAAACCGCCGTCGGGGCTCAGCAGCCCGAACCAGGCGAAGCCCGCCGCCGCCAGCAGCCCGCCCGGTACCAGCAGCGCCCGCACGCCGAACCGGCGCAGCAGCCGGGTCGAGGCGAAGATGCCCACCACCACGGCGCCGCACATCGGCAGGAAGGCCAGGCCCGCTCGCGCGGTCGGCAGCCGCAGCACCTCCTGGAGGTACAGCGACACGAAGTAGAACGAGGCGAACTGGCCCGCGCACAGCAGCAGCATGAACAGGTTCGACCCGGCCACGTTCCGCTGGGCCAGCAACCCCAACCGGATCAGCGGGTCACCGGTCCGGGTGCGCCCCTCCCACACCGCGAACGCGACCAGCAGCACCGCCGCCGCACCCAGGGTCAGCACCGTCGTCGCCGAGGTCCAGGTGTGCTGCTCGGTGCGGACCACCCCCAGGACCAGCAGGCCGATGCCCGCGGTGGCCAGCACCGCGCCGGTCGCGTCCAGCCTGCCCGGCCTGCCGCCGAACGCCCCGCTCGGCACCGACCGCGTCGCCAGCAGCGCCACCGCGAGGGCGATCGGCACGTTCACCAGCATCACCCAGCGCCAACCCGCGTACTCGGTCAGCAGGCCACCCGCGAGCACCCCCGCCGAACCGCCGACCGCCGACACGGCCGCGTGGACGCCCAGTGCCCGCGCCCGTTCCGGGCCTTCGTGCTGGGTCAGCGTCAGCAGCGCCAGCGCGGCGGGCGCCATCAGCGCCGCCCCCAACCCCTGCGCCGCCCGGGCGGCCACCAACTGCCACGGCGCTTGGGCCAGCCCGCCGACCAGCGAGGCCACCGCGAACAGCGCCGCGCCCGACAGCAGCAACCGGCGCTGGCCGAACAGGTCGCCCGCGCGCCCGCCGAGCAGCAGGAACCCGCCGAACAGCAGCGCGTAGGAGTTCACCACCCAGGGCAGGTCCACCGGGTCGATCCCCAGTCCGGACCGCATCCCCGGCAGCGCCACGTTCACGATCGTCATGTCCAGCGTGACCATGAATTGAGCCAGGGCGACGGCGGACAGCGCCGTCCCCCGCTTGAGTCCTGTCGTTCCCACGAGACCACCCCCATAGATTCTGTACGCGTAAATATACGCGTACAGTAACGCTGTGGGGAAGGTGGTTCCGTCGAAGGGCGTGCGCCACGGCGAATCCTGGTGGCGGTGGTGGCCGTACCGGCGGGTCGGCGCGGTCGACAGCGCGGCAGACGGCCTGCTAGCGCGAGGGGATGATCGCCCACAGGGCGAGGTAGATGATGAACTGCGGCCCGGGCAGGATGCAGGACACCACGAACAGCAGCCGGACCTTCCCCGGTCGCATGTTCCACTGTTCGGCGAGTCCGGCGCACACCCCCGCGATCCTGCGGTTGCCGCGGGGCCTGCTCAACGCTGTGGTCGTCATGCCACCATCCTCCCCCTCCCGGGCACTCCCGACATCTCGGCGGGCGCCCGGACGCGACAGCACGCCGTTGCGCGGCCGGGGGAGGCGGGCTGCCGGGTTCAGGTGGAACCGGGCTGGAGCATCCTGATGGCAAGTTCGGCGTAGGCGTCGGCCAGGTCTTCCGGTCCCAGGGTGGGGGTGGGGACGAACCAGTAGGGGGCCCGGACGCCCATGCTGGAGATGGCGGCGGTGGTGGTGATCAGTTCCGCCGCGTCGAACACGCCGTCGCGGACGCCCCGCATGCCGGGTTCGGTGGCCAGTTGCTCGGTGCGCCTGCGCAGCTCCAGCGCCTCGGCGGAGCGCTCGGGGGTCAGGTGGTGCAGTTCGTCGTTGGTGACGATGGCGAGCAGCGGGTAGGTCACGTGGCTCAGGACGTGGGTGCGCACCAGGGCGCGGACCCTGGTCACCGGGTCCGGTGGGCACTCGGCGAGGGTCCGCTCCAACGCCTCGAGCAGGTCGCGGTGGCCGATGAGCACCAGCCGCTCCAGGATGTGCTGCTTGGACGGGAAGTGCTCGTAGAGGCTGGGGGCCTTGATCCCGACGGCGGTGGCGATCTGGCGGGTGCTGGTGCCGGGGTAGCCCTGGTGGGCGAACAGCCGCAGCGACTCCAGCAGGATGCGCAGCTCGGTGCCGGTCCCGTTGCCGGGGGGCAGGCGCGGCTCCACCGCGCGGACCCTGGTCAGCGCGGTGAAGTCGCGGGCGGGCGGCGGCGGGTCAGCCGCCTGCCCGCGAGTTCCGTCGGACGTCGACGTACGCCGGATCGGTGCAGATGCCGCAAGCACCGGTGAACTCGGCTGCCGCTTGTTGGTCACCCGACAAGTTGTACCGGAACCACGCGGTGATGGTGCCGCGGAACCCGCCGCCGTCCGGGACGGGGGTGAAGTGGGTGGCCCCACCGAGTTCGGCGTACCAGGCGGGGACGCGTGCCGCCTTCTCGTACAGCGGCAGCACCAGCCTGTCCGGGTCGACGATGGTGTCCTTCTCCCCGGCCAGGAACAGCGCGGGCCCGCGCAGCTTCGTCGGGTCGGCCAGCGGTCCCGGTTCCAACGCGACCGTCGTGTCGACCACCGGGTCGGCGCCCGCGTTGATCGCGCCCGCCCCGCCCTGGGAGTGCCCGATGGCGCCCACGTGCTCGAGGTCGACCTTGCCGTAGTAGGCGCTGCCGCGCCTGCCGTTCTCCAGGCGCAACCACGCCGCGCCCGCCAGCATCTCCTTGCCGCTGTTGGAGAACGCGGTGTTGGCGGCGGCCACGATGTACCCGTGCGAGGCGAGGTGGCGCAGCAGTCCGGAGTAGACACCGGGGAAGGCGCCGGTCCCGTTGCCCCAGACGATGACCGGGTGCTTGCCGTCGAGACGGGTCGGTCGGTAGTAGGTGCTGTTCAACCCCACCTCGACGGTCACGGCGTACGGGCCGGGCGCGGCCCAGTCGGTGGTGGCGGCGGCCGGTGCCACCTGGGCGGCCTCCCCGCTCGGGGCGACGAAGACGAGCGTTGCGGTGACCGCGAGCGCGGCCACGAGTGGACGGCGGAGTTTCATCGGTGAATCCTCCCTAACGACTGTTAGGGTATCGTCGCAGTGACCCGCGAGGGTGTCAACCGGATCGGGAGGGCATGTGCTACCGCTGGACCGCGACTGGGTGGACGCCGAACTGGACTTCCTGCGCAACCTCGGTCCCCGGCTGACCGGCTCCCCGCAGCACCACCGGCTGGTCGACCGCGTCGCCGAGCAGGTCCGGGCGCTCGGGCTGCCGGTGGCCGAGGACCGGCACCGGTTCACCCGGTGGGACCTCACCGGCGCGGCCGGGCTGTCGGTGGGCGGGGAGCCGGTCGAAGTGGCGTCGGTGTTCCCCTACTCGGGTACCGGGCGGGTGACCGGGCCCCTGGTCCGGCTACGCGGGCCGGTGCCCCGGTGGTCGAGGGCCCGGGGCGGGATCGCGGTCGTCGAGGTGCGCAACCGGGAGCTGCCGTTCGCCGAGGTCGTCCGGGTGTGGGGGTCGCAGCAGCCGTGGGAACCCCTGGCGCACCCGCTCATCCCGGCCACGATCGCGGGACTCGGGTTGCACCGCGCCCGGCGGGCGGGGGTGCGCGGGGTGGTCTTCGCCTGGCGCGGGCTGGCCGCCGAGGACGCGCGCGGCCAGTACGTGCCGTTCACCCTGCCGTACCAGGACATCCCCGCCGCGTTCGTCGCGGGCGAGGCGGCCGACGCGGTGCTCGACGCCGCCGCGCGGGGGCGCTCCGGCGACCTGGACGTGCCGGCCACCCTGACCCCGGGGGCGTCCATGCGCACGCTGTGGACAACCGTCGAGGGCACGCAGCGTCCCGATGAGACGGTGCTGGTCGTGACCCACACCGACGGCACCAACGTCGTGGAGGAGAACGGCCACATCGGGCTGCTCGCCCTCGCCCGCGACGCGGTGGACACCCCGCCCCGGCGCACGGTCGTGTTCGCCTTCGTCGCGGGCCACCTGCGCATCCCGGCGGTGACCCGATCCGGTCAGGCGGCCACCCGGTGGCTGCGCGACCACCCGGACCTCTGGTCGGGGCCGCGGCGCGCGGTCGCGGGCCTGGGCGTGGAACACCTGGGCGCCCGCGCCCCCGAACTGCTCTACGCCACCACACCGCGACTGCGCGACCTCGCCGCCGCCGAGTGGCCGGGAACCCGGGTGTCCAGGCCGAGCCCCCTGATCCACTTCGGTGAGGGTGAACCCCTGCTGCACCACGGGATTCCCGCCATCTCACTAGTCAGCGCCCCGATCGACCTGCTGTCGACCCGGCCCGGCGACCACGTCGACCCGGACCTGCTGCACCGGCAGGTCGACAGCTTCCGCCGCGTCCTGGCCCGCCTGGACGACACCGCTGCGGACGACCTCGGGCAGGTCCGGCCCGCGGGCGTGGCGGCGAAGGCGGTCGCGGCGGCACGCCTGGCCGTGGCCCTCGCCCGGTCGCGCCGCCCGTCGAGCTGAGCGGCCCCGCCGCCGGGGAGGGCGTCCACGGCAAGGTGCTGCCGGGAGTGGAGAACACGGTCATCCCGTTCACCTGATCGTGAGTCCCGCTCGTGCGCACAGTGGTCGGCGCCCGGCAACCGGGTGACGCGGTCCGCGTAGTGCAACCCCTTCCGGCGCTAGCCATCCCGGGTGGTCGTGCCCCACGATGAGGGGCACTCGCTTGTGGAGCAGGGTGAACCGCTGCTCCACTGTGGACCCGATGTGGAGATGGCATGACGTCTGGACACCACCCCAACGGCAGGCTCCGCGACCTGATGGCCGAGAGCGGCTGGACCGGCGAAGCACTGGCGCGGGCCGTCAACACCGCGGGCGGCAGAACCGGGCTGCGGTTGCGCTACCGGCGGGACGCGGTGTCGCGGTGGCTGGCCGGGATGCGTCCCCGGCCACCGGTGCCCGACCTGGTCGCCGAGGTGCTGTCCCGCCGGGCCGGTCGCCGCGTCACCGCGCAGGAGGCCGGGCTGGTCGCCGCGGAAACCGGCGCCCGCTCGCCGCACTGGTGGCAGGTGGTGCCCGTGGGCGCGCTGTTCGACGCGGGCGTGGGCGCCTACAGCGTGGCCGCGCTCGCCGTGCCGCCGTGGACCGCGCACCCGGTCGAGCCCCCGGCGGCCGACCCGCGCACCGGCCCCCGGGTCGGGGCGGGGGAGGTCGCGGCGGCCAGGCTGATGGCCCGCCTGTTCGCCGACGCGGACACCGCCTTCGGCGGCGGCCACTCCCGGCACACCCTCGCCTCCTACCTCAGCGCCACCGTCGCACCCTGGCTGCGCGCGGACGCGACCCCGGCGGTGCGGCAGGCCCTGCTGTCCACCGCGGCCGGGCTGGCCACCCTGTGCGGCGCGATGGCCGTCGACGACCGGGCCAACGCCTGCGCCCAACGCCACTACCTGGCCGCGCTGCGGCTCAGCGCCGAGGCCGGGAACGCCCCCGCCCACGCCGTCGCGCTGCGCGGGCTCGCCGAACAGGCCCGGCTGCTCGGCCACGCACACCACGCCGACCGCCTCGCCGAAGCCGCTGTGCGCACCGCCGGGGACGACGCCCACCCGCGCCTCGCGGCGTCCCTGCACGGCGAACTCGCCGCGTCGGCCGCCGCCGCGGACCGGGGGCAGCGCGCCGCCCGCCACCTCACCGCGGCCCACCGGGCACTGGAACGCGACACCGGATCGGACGCCCCGCCGTCGGACCTCCTGCTCCCGGGCACCCGCGGTCACCACTGGGCGGTGCTCGCCCAGCACCGCGCGGAGGTGGCCGCCTGCGCCGCCGACCGCCCCGCGGCGATCAACGCCCTGCGGGCGTCGTTGCGCCACCGACCGACCCCCGAGCGCCGCGCCCGGGCGCTCACCCTGGCCCGGCTCGGCGAACTGCACCTGGCCGAGGGGCAGGTCGAGGACGCGTGCCGCGCCTGGGGTCGGTTCCTCGACGACCACCCCGCCCTGACCTCCGCCCGCGCCGACGCCGCCTCCGACGCGCTGCGCACCCACCTCCGCGCCCACCTGTCCGTCCCGGCGGCACGGGCGCTGTGGACCAGGACGACCACCGGCGCCGCGGCGGGAGCGGGCGCCTGACCGGCACGACCCCGCCCGGCGGAACCCACCCACCACGCGCCTCGCGGTCATCCACGGGGGCGGGTTCGGCGACAACGCGGGCCGCGGTCACCCATTGTTGTCCACTGTGGATGGCGCATCACCGGTCGCGGTGCCCGCCGTCGCGGTGGGCGAGCACGGCGACGGCGGGCCAGAAGACCTGGGCGCCCGCGAGCACCCGTTCGGCGAGCCCGACCAGGTGATCGGCGTGCAACGACAGCCCGAACCCGGCCAGGCAGAGCAGGAACACCGCCGTCGCCGCCCACGAGGACCGGACACCCGGTGCGGCGGCGACCGCGGGCCAGATCGACAGCGCACCGAACGCGACGGCAGCCGCGACCTGGTGCCCCGCGGCGGGCTGGGGGAGCGCGGCGACCGCGGCGCTGGCCACCCCGGCCACCGCCAGCAGCACCCGCCCCGCCGGACGGGCCCCGGTCAGCCCGGCCGCGGTCACCACGTGGCAGGCACCGACCACCGCGAGCCCGGCGGTCATGATCCACCGGTTCGGCGCGTCCACCGCGGCCAGCGCGCTGATCGTGTCGCGCACCTGGTCGAAGTCGGGGTGCACGGCGGCGGCCGCGGTCCAGCCCCCGATCAGCGCCACCGGAGCGAGCAAGGACGACAGGACGGCCCACCTGCGCACGGTCATCCACCCATGCTCCCGCGAATCCTCGGCGACGGCCGCGCGGGACAGCCCCCGGTCGACCTCCCTTGTCCAGAGGGGAGGACCGACCGGAGGCCACACCCGGGCACACCCACAAAACCCCGGCGCTTCGCAGGACACGCCCTAGCGGATGGCGACCTGGTACTCGACGCCGCCGACATCGGTCAGCGCCGTGCTCGGCTGATCCGCACCGAGCGGGGCGAACTGGGTCACCCGGATGACGTGCGATCCCTTGCGGACGCTCGCCCCCAGGCCGAACTGGAGCTTCAGCTCCGGTCTGGTCCGCGGCGCCAGCAGCACGCCGAACAGCCTGGCCTGCTTGAAGTCGCCGACCTCGGAGCTGGTCGGGCCCACCTGCTTCAGACCGGCCGCCCGGCCGCCGCCTTCCCGCCACCGGGCGAACAGGTCGGGGCCGGGGACGTCCGGCCAGGGGATCACCACGGCGGTGGTGCCCGAGGCCGCGACGGACACCCCGAGGACGCCGCCGATGCTGGTCCAGTCCGCGCTCCAACCCGTGCCGCCGCCGGGCGTCGAGCGGTAGACGTCGAGGTTGCCGACGTCGGCGCCGGAACCGTGGGGGCCGGGGTTGTTCAGCTCGACGAAGATGTGGTTGACCGAGCCGACCTCGGGGTTCTGGCTGGTGGCGCACTCCACGGACGTCGGGCACACCTTGACGTCCGGGCTGGTCCAGACCGAGGCCGAGTGCGGCTCGACCCCGGTGTCGCCGACGTGGTCCCGGATGTAGACGTCGGTGGCGGCGGTGGTGCCGATGTCCGCCGCCCCCGCCGGGGACGCGCTGGACAGCAGCGGGGCGACCAGGGCCACCACCGCGGCGATCGTGCGGCCGAGGGTCCGGGTGCGTCGCGGTCGTCGTCGACCGCGTCTCATGGAACTCCTTCCGTGCACGGGGACCGGGTCAGAGCGGCAGTCCCGTCACGCCCTGAATCCACGGCCGCAGCGCGGGCACGTCGACGTAGATCGACGGCGCCACCGCGCAGGCGGACCCGCCACCGGAGCGGCTGGTGGCCCCGACCAGGTGCCACGCCCCGCCGACCGTCTTGACCTGCGGGCCACCGGAGTCGCCGTAGCAGGCACCCGCGACCCCGCCCGGGTTGCCGGTGCAGATCTCGGTGGCGCCCACGATCCCCGCGCAGGAACCGTCGGCGACGATGGAGGTGTTCAACTGCTGCAACTGGACCGGCGCCCCGCAACCGCCCGGGGTCGGGCAGGTCTGGCCCCACCCCATGATCCGGGTGGAGGTGCCGACCGGGCCGGAGGTCGCCGCGATGACGACCGGCAGGTAGGCGGACGGGACGGTGGTCAGCCCGATCACCGCCAGGTCGTTGGTCGGGTGCGTGGCCACGGACGTCACCGAGACCAGTGCGCCGCCGGAGGTGCGGTTGTTGCTGCCCACGCGCAACCGCATGCTGGAGGGCGACCTGCCCTGCACGCAGTGCCGGGCGGTGACGGCCCACCTCGGGTGCACGACGGAGGCACCGCAGAAGTGGCTGCCCGACAGGGTTTGCAGGGAACCCGAGAACGAGTAGGCGGGGGCCGGGGTGCCGCCGACCACCTGGGGTGTCAGCACACCGCCGTCCGTCGGCGGGCTCGCGGCGGCCGTCGCGGGCACGGCCATCGAGGCGAACACGAGCGAGGTGGCCGCGAGCAGGGCAGCGGCCAGTGAACGCAACCTCATCGTTGCCGTTCCTTTCCTGGGTGACGGTCCCGAGACAGGGGCAGGACCGTTCACGGAACGTAGCTCCCCCAACTCGGAGCGCACAAGCTCTGCGCCGGAGGTTGCCTCATTCGGCAGATGGTGTGCCCTGCTCCTGGCACTGATCGGCGTATCGCCGCAGCCCATCGCCGGTGCGTCCGGGAGGACGATCCCCGCCCCCGTGGCAGGCGGGCCGGGTCGTCACCGGGCCGCGGTGCGGCGGAAGCGGACGTGCAGTTGCCCGTCCTCGGTGGAGACCACCGCGCGGACGCCGTAGACGTCCGCGATCAGGTCCTCGGTGAGCACGTCGACCGGCGCCCCCGCCACCACGACCCTCCCCGCCCGCAGGACCACCACGTGGTCGCAGAACATCGCCGCCAGGTTCAGGTCGTGCAGGGCCACCACGGTCGTCACCGGCAGCGTGGTGACCAGGTGCAGCAGGTCGAGCTGGTGGGCGATGTCGAGGTGGTTCGTCGGCTCGTCGAGCAGCAGCTCGCGGGGTTCCTGGGCCAGCGCCCTGGCAAGCTGGACCCGTTGCCGCTCGCCGCCGGAGAGCGTGTGCCAGGACTGCCCGCCGCGGTCGGCGAGGCCGGTGGCCGCCAGCGCCGAACGCACCGCCGCGGTGTCCGCCGCGGACTCGCCCGCCCAGCCGCGCCGGTGCGGGATGCGGCCGAGCCGCACCACGTCGAGCACGCTGAGGTCCACCTGGGTGTCGACCTGCTGCTCGACCACGGCCAACCTGCGCGCGACCACGCGCCGCGGCAGGTCGGCCAGGGGAGCGCCGTCGAGGGTGACCACGCCGCCGCCCGCGGGCAACAACCCCGCCAGCACCCGCAGCAGGGTCGACTTCCCGGCGCCGTTCGGCCCGAGCAGGCCGATGGTGGCCCCCGCCCGGCAGTCCACGGTGACCCCGTCGAGCACGAGGTGGCCACCGGCGGTGCGCACGACGCGGTCCGCGGCGAGGGTCATCGCCTGCTCCTGGTGCGGTAGAGGATGACCACGAAGGCCGGGACGCCGATCAGCGAGGTCAGCACGCCCACGGGGATCTCCTGCGGGTCGAGCGCGGACCGGGCGGCGGTGTCCACCCACACCAGGAAGATCGCCCCGCCCAGCGCCGAGGTGGGCAGCAGGCGGGCGTGCCCGGCCCCGGCCAGCGCCCGCGCGGCGTGCGGCAGCACCAACCCGACGAACCCGATGGCCCCCGACGAACTCACCAGCACCGCCGTGAGCAGGGCCGTCGCGCACAGCAGCACCACCCGCACCCGGGCGACCCGGATGCCGAGCGACGCCGCGGCGTCCTCCCCGAAGGCGAACGCGTCCAGGGTGCGGCCGTGGCCCAGGCACACCGCCAGCGCCACCGCCAGCACGGCCGCGCAGACGCCGACCTCGGTCCACGTCGCGCTCGACAGCGACCCCAGCAGCCAGAACAGCACGCCCCTGGTCGTCTCGGCGTCGGCCGAGGTGAGCACGATGAACGAGGTGAGCGCGGAGAACAACTGCATCGCCGCCACCCCGCAGAGCACCACCCGGTCCAACTGCCCGCCCAGCAGCCGACTCAGCACCAGCACCAGGGTGAACGCCAGGACCGCCCCCAGGAACGCCCCCGCCGACAGCGACACCGTGCCGCCGCCGACCCCCAGGACCACGACCACCACCGCACCGGTCGAAGCCCCGGAGGACACGCCGAGCACGAACGGGTCGGCGAGCGGGTTGCGCAGCAACGACTGGAGCACGACCCCGCACACCGCGAGCCCGGCCCCGCACACGGCGGCCAGCAGCGTCCTGGGCAGCCGAAGGTGCCAGATGATGCTGTCGCGGATCGGCGAGAGCACCCGCTCCCCGCCGCCGAGGTGGGCCAAGACGGTGCGCCAGACCTCGCCCACCCCGATGTCGGCCGGGCCGATGGTGATCACCACCGCCGTCGAGGCGACCAGCAGCACCAAGCCCGCGGCGTACCGCAGGCCGGTCCGGGCGCGCGTGGGCGCCGCGCTCACCCGAGCGGCCCGAAGCCCCGCAGCGCCGCCGCGACCTTCTCCACGCCCTCGACGGTGCGCATGGTCGGGTTGAGCGCCTGCCCGCTCAGCGGCACGTACCGCTTGCCCTGCACGGCCCGCATCCGCGAGGTCACCGGGTTGGACTCCAAGAACGCGATCTTCGCCGCCGCGGTCTCCGCGGTCTGCGACTTGCGGGTCAGGTCCCCGATCACCAGCACCGCCGGGTCGCGCTCGGCCACGGTCTCCCAGTTGACCTGCGGCCACTCCGCGCGGGTGTCGTCGAAGACGTTCTTCGCCCCCAGCGCCCCGGTGATCACCCCCGGCGCCCCGCAGCACCCGGCCAGGTAGGGTGATTCGGAGTTGGCGAACCAGTACAGGATGCTGACCCCCGACGCGTCGAGGTCCCTGGTTGCGGTGTCGAGCCGCTCCCGCAACCCCGCCACGACCTGCTCTCCGCGTTCGGTGACGTCGAACAGCTCCGCCAGGTCCCGGATCTCGCGGAACACGTCGTCCATGGTCAGCGCCGTGGACCGCACCCCGTCCCCGTCGCCGCTGTTGTCCTTGGTGCCGCAGTCGGTGGGGGACAGGTAGGTGGTCACACCCAGCTCCTCGAACCGCTCCCGGGTCGCCACCCCACCGGTCCCGAGCACCGACTCGAACGAGGCGGCGACGAAGTCCGGCTCGACCGCCAGGACCCGCTCGAACGACGGCGCGTTGTCCGCCAGCCTCGGCACCTTCGCGTTCGCCTCGGCCAGTTCGGGCAGCACCGGGTCGGTCCAGGTCGCGGTGCCCACCATCCGGTCGGCCAACCCGAGCGCCAGCATGATCTCCGCGCTGCCCTGGTTCAGCGCCACCGCCCGCTTCGGCGGCTCGCTCACCCGGACAGCCCGCCCGCAGTTGTCCACCCCGGTGCCCTGACCGGCCGCGGTGTCCGCCCCACCCCCACCGCACCCGGCGACCGTCAAGACCGCGACACCCACCAGAACCCGAAACCGCCACGCTCCGCGCACGCCGAATCCTTCACCCTCGAGGGCCCCACGCGAGCCCAACCGGACGGTCGCCCACCCCGACCGCAGGCCGGAGTGGGTGCCAGTGGGTAATCGGACTCGGAACGCTCGGAAGCCGTCCCTCACCGCTGCGCGTCAGTCCCGGTCTTGCACCGGAGTTCCCCCGCCCGAACCCGCCTCCACGGCCTCGGCTGGCCCGCGAAAGCTAACACAGTCCACATCCGCCGCGGCCCACCCGTCGCGGCGTGAAGCACCTCACACCCCCGGTGCGCCTCAGGTCGGCGGGTCGTGGCGGAGGTAGGTGAGCACGGCGGACACCCGGCGGTGCAGGGTGTCTTCCTCGCCGAGCCCCAGCTTGGCGAAGGTGGAGTGCCCGTGCTTCTCCACTGTGGACTCGGCGATCACCAGGGCGGCGGCGATGGCCCGGTTGTTGTGGCCCTGGGCCATGAGCCGCAGGACCTCGTACTCCCGCTTGGTCAACCGGGACAGGGGCGAGTCGGCGGCGCGGCTGTGACCGCGCAGGAGGATGTCGACCACCCGGGGATCGATGCTGGAGCGGCCCGCGCGGACCTCCCTGATCGCGCCGAGGAGGTGGTCGAGGTCGCCTACCCGCTCCTTGAGCGGGTAGGCGAGCCCTGCGGTCCCGTCGCGGAAGAGGGCGAAGACGTAGGACTCGTCGGCGTGCTGGGACAGGACGACCACCCCGGTGCCGGGGTGCTCGGCGCGGATGGTGTGCGCGGCGGTGATGCCCTCGGTGCGGTGGCCCGGCGGCATCCGGATGTCGGTGACCACCGCGTCCGGGCGGAGTTCGCCCACCGCGTGCAGCAGTTCCACCGCGTTGCCCACGGCGGCCACCACCTCGACCTCACCGGAGTCCTCCAGCAGCAGGCGGGTGCCCTCGCGGACCAGGTAGTGGTCCTCGGCGAGGACGACCCGGGTCGTCGGCCGCTCAGGCACCGCTCCTCCTGACCGGCAGCCGGACCCGCACGGTGGCACCCGCACCCGGTGCGCTGGTGGCCACCAGCGCACCGCCCACCGCGTCCACCCGGTCGCGGAGCCCGGTCAGCCGCACCTCGCCGCTGAAACCGACACCGTCGTCGGTGACCTCGATGTCGAGCAGGTCGGCGCAGCCGCTGAGGCGGATCGTCGCCCGGGTGGCCTCGGCGTGCTTGAGGACGTTGGTGAGCGCTTCGGAGATGAGGAAGTACGCGGCCTCCTCCACGTCCGGGACGAACCTGGAACTGGTCACCTCCGGTCCCGCGTGGACGGTGACCGGGATCGGGGCCCGCCGCGCCCGCGAGCGCACCGCGGCGGCCAGGCCCTGGTCGGTCAACTCCGGCGGGTGGATGCCGTGGGCCAGCTCCCGGACCTCGGCGATCACCCGGTAGACGTCCTCCTGCACCTCATCGAGCATGGCGTCCACCCGGTCGGGGTCGCGCCGCAGTTGGTTGCGGGCCAGGCGCAGCCGCGTGACCATGGCGACCAGGTCCTGCTGCACCCCGTCGTGCAGTTGCCCCTGGACCCGGCGCCGCTCGGCGTTCTGCGCCTGCACGATCCGCGCCCTGGACGCCTCCAGCTCCCCGGCCTGCTCCTCGACCCGCGCCACGTGCGCCGAGAGCTGCGCGGCCAACCCGAGGTTGTGCACGGCCAGCGCGGTCTGCCGCGCCAGCGTCTGCACCAGTGCCCGCTCCGACGGCGTCAGCGCGCCCTCCACCTTCGGACCGCACTCGATCGACCCGACCACGGTGTGCCGGTGGCACAGGGTCACCGCCAGCGCAGGTTCCTCGGCCTTCCCGGGTACCCCAGCCATGTCGACGGCCCGGTTCGGTGTCTCCAGGGTGACTCGCGCCCACCGCAGGTCGAACGCCTCCGCCACCGTGCGCGCCAGTTCGGCCGCCAGCGCGGACGGGTGGAACACCTGCTCCAACGTGGCGCCGAACCGGACCAGCAGCTCCTGCCCGCTCGGCCGGTGGCCGTACACCCGGGCCGCGGCGATCCTGGTCAACCGCGCCCGGACCGGCTCGGCCGCCACGGTGGCCGCCACGGCCACCAGCACCACCAGACCGCCCGGCAGGTACGCGCTCGCGGTCAGGCTCAACCCGGCCACCGCCCCGACGTACCAGAGGGCGATGAACACCCAGGACAACCGATACCTGGTCGACCGGCGCACCGCCACGTCCGCGCCCAGCATCCGGTACCGGACCACTGCCACCACCAGCGCGGCGGGCACCACCACCGTGTCGACCAGGACCACCACCACGGTCGTCACCACGTCCTGCGGTCGCACCCAGCTCGCCAGCACCAGCGGCGCCACCACCGCGACAGCGGTCAGCAGCACCACGCCCAGCATCCACCGCAACTCCGAGCGCTCATCCCGGGGCAGGAGCCGGTACCGCACCCCCAGCAGCACCGGCCCCAGCAGGAACACCCACATCCCGACCGGAACGGGACCGAGCGGCAGCCGCGTCTCCGTCGCGGCCAGCACCGCGTCGACGGGCACCAGCAGCCACAGCGCGGGCAGCACCACGCGCTCGTGCGCGAACCGCCGCCGACCGTCCGGCAGCGACGCCAGCAGGTGCACCACCCGCACGACGAGGGTTGCCATCAGCACACCGAACACAACCCTCGGTGCCGCGGGCCCCGAACCGGGACCGCCGATCACCTCGGGCACGGCGAACGCGAAGGCGATCACCACCGCGAACAGCGCGCCCGAGACCACCAGGCGACGCGCCACCGGGTGCTCCGGGGCGTGCCACCACACGAACACACCCACCACGTGCCACGGCAACGGCCCGGCGACCGCGATCACCACCGCCAGCGGCCCCAGGGACCGCCCCAAGACCACCGCGCACAGCACGGCGAGCCCACCCAGCACGACGGGCACCCACATCCAGGGTGTCCGCCCGTGTTCTCTGACCATGACCGAATCGTCCCGCACGGCGGACCGGCCCGACCAGCCGACTTCCTCCCTCTTCCTATGGAGAAAACCTCCAGTCGACACTCAAGCCACCCCGGTGTCCACAAGCGCGAGCACACGCCACGGTTGAACCACGACAACGAGAGGACACACCATGCCACGCCAAATCCCGGGAGCCGCGGTGCTCGCCGCCGCTCTCGTCCTGGGGGCGACCCCGGCCCAGGCCACCCCCGCCGACCCGCTGCACCTGCCCGCACCCACCGGCCGCCACCACGTCGGCGTCACCACCCTGCACCTGGTCGACCCCGCCAGGGCCGACCCGTGGCCCGACGCCGCGGGCAGCCCCAGGGAGTTGATGGTCAGCGTGTTCTACCCGGCCACCGCCGTGCGCGACCACCCGGTCGCACCCCACCTGAGCCCCGGCACCGCGGCCGGGTTCGGCGCCGTCGCCCCCTTCTACCTGCCGGGCATCCCCGCAACCGGGGTCGACTGGGCGGCGACGCGCACCCACGCGCACACCGACGCCCCGGCGCGGGCGGTGCGGGCGCCGGTCGTGCTCTACAGCCCGGGCCTCGCCGATCCGCGCTCACTCGGCACGGTCGTGGCGGAGGAACTGGCCAGCCGGGGAGCGGTGGTGGTGACCGTGGACCACCCGGGGGAAACCAGCGCCGTGGAATTCCCCGGCGGCCGGGTGCGCACGATCGCCCTGCCGGGCGACCCCCGCACCAGCCCCGCGCTGTACCGGAGCCTGGTCGACACGCGGCTCGCTGACACCCGCTTCGTGCTCGACCAGGTCGAATCCCTGGCCCGGGGGCACAACCCGGACGCCGAGGGCCACCCGCTGCCACCCGGCCTCGACCGCGCCCTCGATGTCCGCCACCTGAGCATCCATGGACAGGGCCTGGGCGGCACCACCGCCACCGAAGCACTCCACGAAGACCCGCGCCTGGACGCCGCGGTGAACCTCGACGGCTACCTGGACTACCCGCCCGACACCGCAGGCACCCCCGGCGACCTGCTGCCCGCCGCCCGCGACGGAGTCACCAAGCCACTCCTGCTCGTCGGCTCGGAGGGCTTCCGCGACGAACGGCTGGACCGGTCCTGGTCGGCGCTGCTGGCCCACAACGGCCCGGCCACCCGAACACAGGTCGACGGCGCCGCACACTGGGGCCTGACCGACCTCGGCGCCCTGGTGCCACAACTGCAAGCCCGCGGGCTCGTCACAGCGGCCGACCGGGAACGCCTCGTCGGCAACCTGCCACCGCGGTGGGCCGTGACCCTGCTGCGCGGGCACATCGTCGATTTCCTCGCGCGCTGGGCAGGTTGCTGACGTTGTCGACACCTTCGAGTGGGTTTCCCGGTTCCACTGGCCAGCACGCCGCCATGAGCGCACAGCCGCCCACTTTCGTGGATTCGTCCGGCTGACTTGCGCGGTGATCTGCTGATGTGGTCTTGGCACCAAGGAGAACGAAGTGAGCAGATGCGCTGCGCTCCATCTCAATGTCCTCAGTGGACATGGACTGCGTCCAAGTCGCCGTCGATCGGCGGACGCCGCTGGTGATCTTGTGGCGGCATCGAGGCCGTCAACCCCGGTGCGACCGCGTTGGTCGTGGACTTGGCCCGCGCTCTGGCCCGCGAGCCGGAGATCCGGGAACTGCTCGCGGTCGGTGCCGAGGTCGTGGGAGAGGAGGCGATCATCGCCCAGCACGGCTGGGCTCACCTGGCCCTGGTGGTGGTGACGACGGGCGCGGTGCTGCGGGAGGTCGGTGCTGATCTCATCGCCGTGGTAGCGACGGCGCTGGGCACGGCCGCGCTGCTGCGCGATGCCGGGGCACCGCCCTGTTACGCCGCGCCGCGCTCGACAAGCGCCGGGCCGACTACCTCCTGCCGCTGAGGGTTTCCATGCAGGCGGTGGCGACCGGTGGCCACTTCGCACTGGCCGAACCCGGTGTTGTCGCTACCCCGGATTTCGCCGAGAACGGTTTGGTGGTGGCGATCCCCGGCGGGGTGGCGGTGCGCACGGGTGTGGCGGGGTGGCGGTGCGCACGGGTGTGGCGGCGGGGCGGGTCCAGGTTGGCCTGGACGTGTTCGCCGAACCGCCGTCCGAGGTCGACCTGGCGGCCTGGGACGAGGTGGTGGAGGTCAGTTGGACGGCGGAGGGCCGGGTTCGCCACGCTCACCGGTGGCCCGCAGGACTGCCGCACCCCGCCGTGGCCGGGCCGTACCGGGTCGGGGCGCACGTCCGCGGTCGGGACGGTGACGACGTGGAGGGGCACCGCCTGGTGGTGTGGGTGGCACCCGCTGCGCCGTCGATCGTCCACAAGCGGATCGATCGGCTCGGGCACCGCCTGCGCGGGGAGCCCGAACCGCCGGGCGTGACCGCACCGGAGGCGGCGTTCCGCTGGGTGCACCAGGGTCGGTTGTCCGTGGCGGCCACCATCACCTCGGTCACCGGGCTGACACCGGACGAGGTCATGTGGGCCTTCGGTGTCGATCCCGGGGCCTGCTGTCGTTGGAGGAGTGCCAGGACGGCGTCGAGTGGTGCCGGCGCTCGCTGTGCGGGAATGCGGGGACGTGGTGGCCGCGGTCGAGGTGGACGGGTTTCGCGGATCGGACGAGGCGGTGCTGCGACGTCGTCTTCCGCGCCCCTGAGTGCGGTCGTGAGACGGGTTTGACTGGACCTCGGCTTCGACCACGACGAGGACGGTCTGGTCGACCTGGCCACCGCGCCGCCCGCCGTCATCGCGGGGGCTGCGGTCTGTCCGCCGCCGATGCCCTGACGGCGGGTCGGCGCGGTCGGATCGGGTGGGTGCCCTCAGGCGGCTTCGAGGGAGGGAACGGTGGTGCGCAGGGTGCGGAGGGCGTTGTGGACGCGGCTCTTTACGGTGCCCACGGGGACCCGGAGGGCGACGGCGGCGCCCGCGGTGCTGCGGTCGGCCAGGTAGACCTCGGCCAGGGTGGCCCGGTGGGCGGTGGGCAGGGACCGCAGGACGTCCGCGACGAACAGGCGGTCGACGACCTCGTCGGCGCGTTCGGGGGTGGCGGTGGGGTCGGTGGCGGGCATCTCGACCTCGGCGGGGCGGGCGGCGCGGGCGCGGTGCTGGTCGACGGCGATGTTGTGGGCGACGCGCTTGAGCCAGCCGCGGACGGAGCCCTGGTCGTCGGTGAGACGGGTGAGGTTGCGCCAGGCGCGCAGCCAGGTCTCCTGCACGACGTCCTCGGCGCGGTGGCGGTCGCCGCCGGTGAGGCG
>NZ_AYXG01000013.1 GCF_000564855.1 Actinokineospora spheciospongiae | reverse complement strand
CCCCGAACCCGCCGCACCGCCCGCGGGCGAGAACGCGCGCCCCCGGCCGTCGGTGATCGACGGCCCGGACGCGCTGCGCGGCCCGGTGGCCGGTCCCGCCGACGACCAGGCCACGGTCCGGTTCGACCGCGTCCGCACCGGTGACACCGACACCCTCGAGGTCGCCCCGGAGGCGAGCGCGCCGCCGGTCAGGTCCTCCCGGGCCGCCAGGGTGGCCCAGGCCGCGGTCCTCGGGTTGGCCGTGGCCGCGCTCTGCGGGGCCGTGGCGGTCGCCGCCGTGGTCACCAGGCAGCGCGCCGCCGACAGCGCCGACAACCGCCCCAGCCTGCAGATCACCGGTGAGCGGGCGCTGCTGCCGGACCGGTTCGTCGCCGCCTACACCGACACCGGGCGCAGGGCCCGGATCGCCCCGCCGACCACCGCCGCCGCGCCCGACCGCCGGGTCGTCGCCCGCACCACCGAGGCGGAGGGCTCGACCAGCCCGGCGAACAGCCTGCCCGCGGCGCGGCCGGTGGTGTCCCCGCGCGACGTGGTGCTGGAGTTCTACCGGCTGGTGCCCGAAGACCCGTCGGCCGCGTTCGACCTGGTCGCCGGTGCCGCGCTGGGCACCAGCCGGGCGGAGTTCACGGCCGCGTACCGGGCGGTCCGCGAGGTCAGCGTCGTGTCGGTCGAGGCCGGTGCGGCCGAGCGGGGCGAGGTCCTGGCCGTGGTGGTGCTCACCCTCGACGACGGCGCCACCCTGCGGGTGCGCCAGCTACTGACGGTGAGCGGAACGGCTCCGCAGCGCATTTCCGACGCCGAGCTGCTCGCGGTGCAGCCACAGTAGCCGGGCGATTGGTCTCGGACGCCGGGCGATTGTGACAATATGTAGCCGTTGGCCAGCAGGCTCGCCCGCGCGGGACTGCGTTCATGCGCGGTGCGTGAGCGCCTAGCCTGGAGCGGTCGGACACCCGGCGCCGGTGGTGCACCCGCGTGCCGGGTGGCCGCGTGCCGTGAGACTGAGACGTAGCGCCCGCCATCCCCAGCGGGCTAGGGAGGTTCCGGTCGGGATGAGCGATGAGGGCCGGCTGGTAGCCGGGCGCTACCGGCTGGAACGACGCATCGGTGCCGGTGCCATGGGTGTGGTGTGGCAGGCGCTCGACGAGCGGCTGAACCGCACGGTCGCGGTGAAGAAGCTGCTGCTGCCCCCCGGCCTGCCGCCGGACGAGGCCGACGAGGCGGTGGCCCGCTGCAAGCGCGAGGGCCGCATCGCCGCCCGGCTGCACCACCCGAACGCCATCGCGGTGTTCGACGTGGTGGACGAGGACGGCGCCCCCTGCCTGATCATGGAGTACCTGCCCTCGGACAGCCTGGCGATCGCGCTGAACGAGCGCGGGCCGCTGCCGGTGGCCGAGGTGGCCAGGATCGGCGCGCAGGTGGCCGCCGCGCTGGCCGCCGCGCACGCGGCCGGGATCGTGCACCGCGACATCAAGCCGGGCAACATCCTGCTCGGCGACGACGGCTCGGTGAAGATCACCGACTTCGGCATCTCCCGGGCCACCGACGACGTCACGGTCACCAAGACCGGGCTGATCGCGGGCACCCCGGCCTACCTGGCGCCCGAGGTGGCCGTCGGCCGCGAGCCCTCGGCCGCCTCCGACGTGTTCTCCCTGGGGTCGACGCTCTACGCGGCGGCCGAGGGCGAGCCGCCGTTCGGGCTCAGCGAGAACACCCTGGGCCTGCTGCACGCGGTGGCCTCCGGCAAGATCAACCCGCCGGTGCAGTCCGGGCCGCTGACCGCCGTGCTGATCTCGCTGCTGGCGCTGGAGACCGAGGCCCGGCCGTCCGCGGCCGAGGCGCGGGACCTGCTCGCCGCGGTGGCGCGCGGGGAGGACCCGGACGTGCCGCCGCCCACGGTCGCCGTGGCCGCGGCGGCGGTCCCCGACGAGGCGACCAGGGTGGTCGGCACCACCGACCCGACGTCGGTGGTGCGCAGGCCCGGTACGGTCGCCACGGCACCGCCGCCGGTCAAGTCGCACAAGCCGCTGGTGTTCGCCAGCGCCGGGGTGGCGGCGATCCTGGCCGTGGGCACCTGGTTGGTGCTCACGACCCAGCGGGCACCCGCGGACCAGCAGGACATCCCGGCCAAGGTCGACACCCCGCCCGCGTCGACGTCGGTGCTCGCCCCGGTCACCACGACCACCCCGCCGGAGCGCACCACGCGGCCGGTCCAGCGGACCACGACCGCGGCGCCCACGACGACCGCCGAGACCACCACGACCACCGAGCCCACCACGACCACGACGACCCCCAGCAGGCCGACGACCACGGTGGAACCGACCACGACCACGCAGGCCGAAACCACCACGACGACCCCCGCGCCCCCGACGCAGGCAGACGCACCGTGAGCCAGGAGCCCCAATGACCAGCGAGCAGACCTTGGTCGCCGGGCGGTACCAGCTCGGCGCGCGCATCGGCGCGGGCGCCATGGGCGTGGTCTGGCAGGCGCACGACCAGCGGCTGCACCGCACCGTGGCGGTCAAGCAGCTCCTGCCGCAGCCCGGCGTCAGCGAGGAGCTGAACGAGGAGGCCCGGCTGCGCGCGATGCGCGAGGGCCGCATCGCCGCCCGGCTGGCGCACCCGAACGCGATCACCGTCTACGACGTGGTCGAGCACGACAACGAGCCGTGGCTGGTCATGGAGTACCTGCCGTCGAAGAGCCTGGCCGGGGTGCTCAACGAGCGGGAGACGCTGCCGCCCGCCGAGGCCGCCCGGATCGGCGCGCAGGTGGCCGCCGCGCTGGTCGCCGCGCACGCCGCCGGGATCGTGCACCGCGACGTCAAGCCCGCCAACGTGCTGCTCGGCGAGGACGGCAACACGGTCAAGATCACCGACTTCGGCATCTCCCGCGCCACCGGCGACGTCACGGTCACCGCGACCGGGATGCTCGCGGGCACCCCGGCCTACCTGGCGCCCGAGGTGGCCAAGGGCGAGCAGCCGACGTCGGCGGCGGACGTGTTCTCCCTCGGCTCGACGCTCTACACCGCGGTCGAGGGGCACTCCCCGTTCGGGCTGAGCGAGAACACCCTGGCGCTGCTGTACGCGGTGGCCGCGGGCAAGGTCATGCCGCCGCGGCAGGCCGGTCCGCTGACCGCGCTGCTGATGCAACTGCTGCGCGCGGACCCGACCGAGCGGCCGACGATGACCGCCGCCAAGGAGGCGCTGACGGCGGTGGCCGAGGGCAGGCCGCTGCCGCAGGCGGCGCTGGCCCACCAGCGCACCGAGCCGTACGCCAAGCCCGCCCCGCGCCCCAACCAGGCCGCGCCGATGCCCCCGATGGGCACCCCGCCGGGCGGCCTGGCCACGGGCGCCCCGCCGCAGGGCCACCCCGGCACCCGGCTGGACGTGCACCCGTTCACCGAGCCCAAGCCCTCGGGCCCGATGCAGGCACTGCGCCACCAGGACCAGCAGCCGATGCGCGGCGCACAGCCGATGCCGATGCCCCCGCGCACCAACGGCCGCCCGCCCGCGGGCAACCCGGCCGTGGGCAACCGCAGACCCGCGGGGCAACCCCCCAAGCGCAAACCCGCCGCGAAGCCCGTCCCGGCGAAGCGCGACACCAGGACGATCGTGCTGACGGTGTTGGCGATCATCGCGGCGATCCTGGTGGGCATCCTCGGCGCGAGCCTGGTCAACGGCGGCAAGAACAACTCCGGCGCCCCCGGCCCGCAGATCGCCCCGGAGACCTCGGCGCAGACCACCACCACCAAGCCCACCGCCCAGCCGGTCACCACCGCCGCCAAGAAGACGACCACAACCACCACGACGACCACGACCACCACCACGACGCCGCCGGAAGCCCCCTCGGCCGGGGATTACGAGGCGGCCGTGCGCAACTACTACGCCTTCCTGCCCGGCAACCCGGAGGGCGCCTGGGCCCTGCTGAGCGAGAAGGCGCAGAAGAAGTCCGGTGGCTTCGAGAAGTTCAAGAAGTTCTACGACCGCATGACGTCGGTCCGCCTGGAAAGCGTGCAGACCGACGACGACAAGGTGTCGGCGGTGATCGAGTTCACCCCCAAGGACGGCAAGGTCTCCCGAGAGCCCTACGTCTACGAGGTCTCCGAGGACAACGGCACCTTCAAGATCGACGACTACGACCAGGGCTCCCGCCGCGGCTAGGCCCTGGACTCAAAGTCGGCCACCCCACCAACCGCCTGCCCGGCCGAGCACACCCACCAAAGATCAGCGCTTGAAACCCGGCAAGCGGATCAACCGGCAACCCTAAGCAGCAGCCGCCCGCAGGGCGTCCAGCAGACCGCGCAGCGCGGGTTGCGGCTCAGCCGACTCCCGCACCGCCGCGAAGATCGCCCGGATCGGCTCCGGTCGCCGCACCGGCCGCACCACCACCCCCGCGTGCCGGTTGCCCAGCCCCATTCTCGGGATGAGGCACACCCCCAGCCCGGCCGCCACGAACCCCTGCGCCGTGGCGTAGTCCTCGCTCTCCACCACGACGTCCGGGGAGAACCCGGCCGCCGCGCAGGCGTCGACGACGATCCGGTGGCAGGGCCCGGACGGGAACTCGTTGCCCACCCAGGGTTCCTCGGCGAGGTCGGCCAGGTCCAGGCAGCGCTTGGCCGCCAGCCGGTGCCCGCGCGGCAGCACCACCCGGTACGGGTCGTCGAGCAGGTGGGTGAGCACGACGCCGCGCGGTGGTTCCGGGCGCGGGTGGATGATGATCGCCAGGTCGGCGCGGCCCTCGGCCACCTCGGGCAGCGGGTCCTCCGGGTCGATCAGCTTGAGGTCGACGCGGACGCCGGGGTGCTCGGCGCGCAGGGCGGCGAGCGCGGGCGGGACCAGGGCGGCGCCCGCGGTGGCGAAGCAGCGGATGGCCAGGTGCCCGGTGCGGCCCGCGCGCAGGTCGGCCAGGGCGGTCTCGGCCTCGGCCAGGTGCCTGCCGATGATCGCGGCGTGCTCGGTGAGCAGCCGCCCGGCGGCGGTGGGGCGCACGCCGCGGCCGACCCGCTCCAGCAGCGCGGTGCCCGCCTGCTTCTCCAGCACCGCGATCTGCTGGCTGACCGCGGAGGGCGTGCAGCCCAGGTTCGCGGCCGCCGCCGTCACCGACCCGCTGGTCACCACCGCCCGCAACACCTGCATCCGCCGCACGTCGAGCATGTAGCGGAGCTTAACGGTTCGTGCACGACAATTCGCTTGTCCTGTCAGAAAAGCTGCGAGAGCGTGGTGAGCAGACCACGGAGGAGGCAGCGGTGAACGGCGGACGCGCGACCCTGGTGCGGATGGGGGTGCTGGCCCTGCTGTGGGGGTCGAGCTTCCTGTGGATCAAGCTGGCGCTTGGCGGCCTGCCGCCCGCGTGGATCAGCGCGGTGCGCTGCGTGCTCGGGGCGCTGGTGGTGCTGGGGCTGTGCGCGTGGGGGCGGCACCGGCTGCCGGGGTCGGTGCGGACCTGGGGCCACCTGGCGGTGGCGGCGTTCTTCGGCAGCGCCCTGCCGTTCCTGCTCTTCGCCGTCGGCGAGCTGACCGTCGACTCCGGGGTCGCGGGGGTCCTCAACTCCACGACCCCGCTGTGGGCGCTGCTGATCGGGATCGTGATCGGCACCGACCGCGGCCTGTCCCCGGTGCGGCTGGGCGGGCTGCTGGTGGGCTTCGCCGGGACGGTCCTCATCTTCGCGCCGTGGCAGACCACGGGCCTGGCGAGCTGGGGCGCGGTGGCGCTCCTCGCCGGGGCGGCCAGCTACGCCGTCGCCTACGCATACGTCGCCCGCAAGCTCTCCAACCGCGGCACCTCCCCGATCGCCCTCTCCGGCGCCCAACTGACCGCCGCGGCGGCCATGGGCCTGCTCACCCTCCCGTTCAGCGACACCGCTTCCATCGCGCTGACCCCCACCGTCCTGGTCGCGATCGGCGTCCTGGGCGTCCTCGGCACCGGCGTGGCGTTCGCCATCAACTACCGCCTGATCGCCGACGAGGGCGCCACCCAGGCGACGACGGTCGGCTACCTGCTGCCGGTGGTGTCGGTGCTGCTGGGCGCGCTGTTCCTGCACGAGCCGCTGAACGCGCGGGTCGTGGCGGGGATGGTCGTGGTGCTCGCGGGCGTGGCGATGACCCGGTTCCGGCCCCGGCCGGTGCCCGCCCCGGCCCCCGTCCTAGACCAGGCGGCGGTCTGAGGCCCAGCGGGACAGCTCGTAGCGGTTGGAGAGCTGGGTCTTGCGCAGCACGCTCGACACGTGGGTCTCCACCGTCTTCACCGAGATGAACAGCTCGGAGGCGATCTCCTTGTAGGCGTAGCCGCGGGCCAGCAGCCGGAGCACGTCGCGCTCCCGGGGGGTGAGCAGGTCGAGTTCCGGGTCGTTGATCGGGGCGGCGCCGGGGCGGTCGGCGAAGGCGTCGAGGACGAAACCGGCCAGCCTCGGGGAGAACACCGCGTCGCCGTCGCGGACGCGTTGGACGGCGGTGGCGAGTTCGGTGCTGGAGATGGTCTTGGTGACGTAGCCGCGGGCGCCCGCGCGGATGACCGCGATGACGTCCTCGGCGGCGTCGGAGACCGACAGGGCCAGGAAGACGACCTCGGGGTTGGCCTTGCGGGCGCGGCGCAGGACCTCGGCGCCGCCGCCGTCGGGCATGTGCACGTCGAGCAGCACCACGTCGGGGCGGTGGTGGGCGATGCCCGCGACCGCCTCGCCGACGCTGCCCGCCTCGCCGACGACCTCGACGGCGTCGGTGACGGTGTCCAGCTCGGCGCGGACCCCCGCGCGGAACATGCTGTGGTCGTCGACCAGGTAGACGCGGACGGGGGGCTTGGCCGGGGCGGCCTGCTCTGGCTCGGTCATGGGCTCACTTTCGCGCGGGGCATGTCCAACTGGACCTCGGTGCCGTCCCCGGGTGCGGTGCGCAACCGGATCTCGCCGCCGTTGCGCTCCATCCTGCCCCGGATCGAGTCGGCGAGCCCGTGCCGGTCCTGCGGCACCGCGCCCGGGTCGAAGCCCCGGCCCCGGTCGCGGACGAAGACGGTGACCTTCTCCGGTTCGACCTCGGCGTAGACCGACACCTCGCCCACCCCGGCGTGCTTGGCGGCGTTGACCATCGCCTCGCGGGCGGCGAGCACCGTCGAGACCAGCCGCTCGTCGAGTTCGCAGTCGCCGACCACCACGTGCTGCACCTTGATGGCGAAGCTGTCCTCGACCTCCCCGGCGGCGCGCTCGAAGGCCGCGGCCAGCGTGCCGTGGTCCATGCCCTCGTGCAGGGAGCGGCCGTACCCGGAGGGCCCGTAGAGCCAGCTACGTAGCTGCCGTTCCTGGCCGCGGGCCAGGCGCAGCACCTCGCGCGGGGCCTCGGACTGCTTCTGGATCAGGGCGAGGGTCTGCAACACCGAGTCGTGCAGGTGCGCGGCGATCTCGGCGCGCTCCTCGGTGCGGATGCGGGCGCGCCGCTCCTCCCCCAGGTCGCGGACCAGCCGCAGCCACCACGGCACGGTCAGCACGGCCACGCCCGCCAGCGCGGCCAGCACCGCGAGCAGGGCGAACTGGAACTGGTCCAGGCCGATGCTGCGCAGCAGGAAGATCACGATCCCGGCGACCACCAGCAGCGCCCCCGCGGCCACCCGGACGCCGCCCGCCCGGCCCCCGCCGAGCACCGCGCCGGTGACCCGGCGCCGCTGCGCCTGGTCGGCCTCCCGCCAGACCAGCACGGCCCCCGCCAGCGCCACCCCGATGCCGCCCGCGATCCAGCCGCTGACCATCCCGGACAGCGTGCCCGCCCCGACCGCCAGCCCCGCCCCCACGGCGACCAGGCCGAACGCCTGCTGCCGCTCCCGGGAGGACACGGCGGGCCCCTGCAGGTCCGACGGCGCCTGCGCGCCCGCCACCCACAGCAGCCCGTAGGCGGCGATGCCCGCCCCGCCCAGGGCCGCGAGCAGCGCGAAGGTGATGCGCACCCACAGCACACCGACGCCGAGGTGGTCGGCCATGCCCCCGGCGACCCCGGCGATGGCGCGGCCGTCCCGGCGGCGGTAGAAGCGGACCTCATCCGCCACCGCCACCGCGTCGGGTGCCGAGCGCTCGATCTCCGCCTCCGGTGTCGTCTGCTCCTCGAGCCGCGTACTCACACCGAGGATGCTCACACAACGCCCCCGGCGCCACATCGGGGTCGGACCCTGATGCGGGTTCAGGGTCGGTCCCGGATGTGCCCGGCGGCCCCGCCGACCAGAGTATTCACCGTGAGTGGGAAAACGACAGAGCAGGACAGCAGCGTGGAGGACACGCTCAAGGACTTCTGGGCGACCCGACCGAGGCGGCCCCGCCGGGGGCGCAAGGTCGCGGGCGTCGCGGCGGCGATCGGGGAGCGCTACCGCATCGACCCCGTCATCGCACGGGTGGGTTTCGTGGTCGCGGCCGTCTTCGGCGGCGCGGGCGTGGTGCTCTACCTGCTGGGGTGGCTGTTCTTCCCGGAGGAGGGGGACGAGACCTCACCGGCCGAGTCGCTGCTGGGCAAGGGGCGCAGCTCCACCTCGCAGCACGTCACCATCGGCCTGTGCATCGCGCTGATCCCGGCGTTTAGCTGGTTCATCGACAACGACGCCACCACCTACATCGGCATCGCGGTCGTGGCGGGGATGCTGTTCCTGCTGCACCGCAACCGGTCGCACCTGGGCACGGTGCCGACCGCGCGGCCGGAGCAGACCACGGAGTCCTCCGAGTCCCACCAGGTCTTCGGGGCCACTGCGGCGCGGCAGACCGCCGACGAGCCGGCCCAGCCGACCGGTCCGCCCGCCTGGGACCCGCTGGGTGCCGCGCCCTTCGCGTGGGACCTGCCCGAGCCCAGCCCGGCCGCACCGGAGCAGCGGCTGCCGGTGCGGCGGGAGCGGCGGTCGAAGGCGGGGGTGATCACCCTGGCGGTCGTCGTGCTGGCCGCGGGGGTGGCGGCGGCGATCGGCCCGAGCGACGCGGGCTGGTTCAACCTCCGCCACGTGGTGGGCCTGCTGCTCGCGGTGCTGGGGCTGGGCATGGTGTTCAGCTCGTTCACCCGCGGCGGGCGCGGCCTGATCGGCCTGGCGCTGCCGCTGGCGGGGGTCGGCATCGCGCTGACGGTGTTCTTCCCGCAGGGCATCCGCGCCGACGGCATCGGGGAGATCAACGCGAAGCCGACGACGCTGGAGCAGGTGCAGGCCGAGTACCGGCGCAACATCGGCTCGCTCGACGTCGACCTCACCGCCCTGCCCGCCACCGGGTCGGTCACCACCGAGGTGCACGCGGACGTGGGCAGCGTCGTGGTCCGGGTGCCGGAGGACGCGGACGTGGCGGTGCGCTGCTCGGCCGGGGTCGGCACGGTGACCTGCCTGGGCGCGACCATGGACGGGACCTCCCCGAACGTCGACAAGACCGACTTCGGCGCCGACGGCGAGGGCGGGCTCAAGATCGATCTGGTGGCGGGCGTGAACGGCCCCGGGGACGTGGAGGTGCGGCGTGGCTGAGCGCGACGGGGTCCGGCGGGGGCCGGACGTGCTGGTGCTGATCGCGGGTCTGCTGACCCTGGGGGCCTCGGCTTTCGTGCTCACCGACGGGGCGAGCTGGTTCCCGGCGGTGGACGGTCGCTGGTTCGTCGCGGGGGTGGCGGTGCTGGTGGGGGTGGCGCTGCTGGCCTCCGGCAGGGGCCGGGGGCGCGGGGGGTGCTGACCGGGGTGCGGCTGTCGGCGTAGGGGCGCAGGCAGCCGCATTCCCCTGCCCACGGGGGAACCGCTCACACAACGGGGAAGGACCCGGCCGGGATTCGGCCGGGTCCTTCCCCGTCTCGGCACCACCGGCCGGGCGGTGGCGCTACTCCCACTCGATGGTGCCCGGGGGCTTGCTCGTCACGTCGAGGACCACGCGGTTCACGTCCGCGACCTCGTTGGTGATCCGGGTGGAGACGCGCTCCAGCGTCTCGTACGGCAGGCGGGTCCAGTCGGCGGTCATCGCGTCCTCGCTGGACACCGGGCGCAGCACGACCGGGTGACCGTAGGTGCGGCCGTCGCCCTGGACGCCGACGCTGCGGACGTCGGCCAGCAGCACCACCGGGCACTGCCAGATGTCGCGGTCGAGCCCGGCGGCGGTCAGCTCCTCCCTGGCGATGGCGTCGGCGGCGCGCAGGATCTCCAGGCGCTCAGCGGTGACCTCGCCGATGATGCGGATGCCCAGGCCGGGGCCGGGGAACGGCTGGCGTTGCACGATGGTCTCCGGCAGCCCCAGCTCGGTGCCGACCCGGCGGACCTCGTCCTTGAACAGCGCGCGAAGCGGCTCGACCAGCTCGAAGTCGAGGTCCTCGGGCAGGCCGCCGACGTTGTGGTGGCTCTTGATGTTCGCCGCGCCGGTGCCGCCGCCGGACTCCACCACGTCCGGGTAGAGGGTGCCCTGGACCAGGTAGCGGTACTTGTCGCCGCCCGCCTCGGCCTGCAGGTCCAGCTCCGCCTGTTCGAACACGCGGATGAACTCGCGGCCGATGATCTTGCGCTTCTGCTCCGGGTCGGTCACCCCGGCCAGCGCGGCGAGGAACCGCTCGCGGGCGTCCACGGTCACCAGGCGCACGCCGGTCGCGGAGACGTAGTCGCGCTCCACCTGGGCGCGCTCGCCCGCGCGCAGCAGGCCGTGGTCGACGAAAACGCAGGTGAGCCGGTCGCCGATGGCGCGGTGCACCAGGGCGGCGGCCACCGCGGAGTCCACGCCGCCGGACAGCCCGCAGATGGCCCGGCCGTCGCCGACCTGGGCGCGGACGCGCTCGACCTGCTCGTCGACGATGGAGGCGGTGGTCCAGCGCGGCGCCAGGCCCGCGACGTCGTGCAGGAAGCGGCGCAGCACCTCCTGCCCGTGCGGGGAGTGGCCCACCTCCGGGTGGTACTGCACCCCGGCGAAGCGGCGCGCGGTGTCCTCGAACGCCGCGACCGGGGCACCGGCGGAGGACGCGGTGACGGTGAAGCCCTCGGGGGCCTTGGTCACGCAGTCGCCGTGGCTCATCCACACCGGGTGCCGGGCGGGCAGGGCGTCGTGCAGCACCCCGCCCTCGGCGCCGAGGTCGGTGCGGCCGTACTCGCGGGTGCCGGTGTGCTCGACGGTGCCGCCGAGCGCGCCCGCCATGGCCTGGAAGCCGTAGCAGATGCCGAACACCGGCACGCCCGCCTCGAACAGCGCCGGGTCGACCCGCGGCGCGCCCTCGGCGTAGACGCTGGAGGGACCGCCGGACAGCACGATCGCCGCCGGGTCCTTCGCCAGCATCTCCGCGACCGGCGTGGTGTGCGGCACGACCTCGGAGTAGACCTGCGCCTCGCGCACCCGGCGGGCGATGAGCTGCGCGTACTGCGCGCCGTAGTCCACGACCAGGACGGGCTTGTTCTCGTCTGACATGTGATGACTCCGCTTTCCCCGGGAGCAGGCGCACGAGCAGGACCCCACCCGGCACACAGCAGCCCAGCACTGTGTGCCGACCGGTCCCTCCCTGGGTTTCTCTCCCGGAGATGCCTGCCGGTGCCCACGTCCACACCGGTTTTCCGTGACGCTCGAACCAGACCCGCACCCGCTCCGGGTGCGGCGGAACCCTAGTCACCACCGTCGGTCAGCCACCGCCATCGTAACTTGGCGCGCTTCCCGGCGGGCTCGGGCCTACGGTTGTCGGTATGAGCGTCGAAGAACACGCCGTCGTGGCCAAGCCGCGCCCGTTCTGGGTCGCGGGCAAGGCGGAGAGCAGCGAGGACACCTTCCAGGTGCGCCACCCGTACGACGGGACCGAGGTCGCCGCGGTGTCGGTGCCCTCACCCGATCAGGTGGAGCGGGCGGTCGCCGCGGCGACGGCGGTGGCCAAGGAGTTCCGCTCGACCCCGGCGCACGTGCGCGCCACCGCGCTCGACCACGTCTCGGCCGCGCTGGCCGAGCGGATCGAGGAGGTCGCCGAGACGATCACCGCCGAGAACGGCAAGCCGCTCAAGTGGGCGGAGGTGGAGGTGCACCGCGCGGTCTCCACGTTCCGCTTCGCCGCGGAGGAGGCGCGCAGGCACGTCGGTGAACTCCAGCGGCTCGACACCGACCCGGGCGGGGAGGGTCGACTCGGGGTGATCCGGCGGCGCCCGCGCGGGCCGGTGCTGGCGGTGGCGCCGTTCAACTTCCCGCTGAACCTGGTCGCGCACAAGGTGGCGCCCGCGCTGGCGGTCGGCGCCCCGGTGATCGTCAAGCCCGCGTCGGCCACCCCGCTCTCGGCGCTGCTGCTCGGGGAGATCCTGGCCGAGACCGACCTGCCCGAGGGCGCGTTCTCGGTGCTGCCGGTGCGCGGGTCGGCCATGTCGACGCTCGTCGAGGACCCGCGGCTGCCGGTCATCTCGTTCACCGGCTCCACCGGCGTCGGCTGGGGGATCATGGACTCGGCGCCGCGCAAGCACGTGGTGATGGAACTGGGCAGCAACAGCGCCGCCATCGTCTGCCCGGACTGGACCGACCTGGACCTGGCGGCGGAGCGGATCGCCACCTTCGGCAACTACCAGGCCGGGCAGTCGTGCATCGCGGTGCAGCGGGTGATCGTGCACCGGTCGGTCGCCGGGGACTTCGTGCCGAAGCTGGTGGCCGCGGTCGAGGCCCTGCGCACCGGCGACCCGCACGACCCGGAGGTCGAGGTGGGCCCGCTGATCGACGAGGACAACGCCGAGCGGGTCGCGGGCTGGATCGCCGAGGCCGAGGCCGCGGGCGCGAAGGTCCTCACCGGCGGCACCCGCGACGGCGCCACCGTCGCCCCCACGGTGCTCGCCGACGTCCCCGCCGACGCCAAGGTCTGCCGCGAGGAGGTCTTCGGCCCGGTCCTGGTCGTGTCGACGGTCGACTCGGTCGAGGAGGCGTTCGAGCAGGCCAACAGCACCGACTACGGCCTCCAGGCGGGCGTGTTCACCCGCGACGTGCAACTGGCCTTCCGCGCGGCGGCGGAACTGGAGGTCGGCGGCGTGGTCATCGGCGACGTCCCGTCCTACCGGGCCGACCAGATGCCCTACGGCGGTGTGAAGGGCTCCGGCACCGGCCGCGAGGGCATCCGCTCGGCGATGGACGACTTCACCGAGGAGCAGACGATGGTCCTGTCGGACCTGCCGCTGTGACCGGCACCCGGGCCTGACCGCACCCGGTCAGGCCCGGATCGCCTGGGGGAAGGCGAAGACGGAGTCGGGGTCGTACCGGGCGGCGACGGTCGCGAGGCGGGGCAGGTTGGCGCCGTAGTAGGCGCCCGCCCAGTCGGGCATGGTGGGGTCGATGTAGTTGACGTAGCCGTCCTTCACGCCCAGGGCCGCGAGGCCGTCGCGGACCGCGGTCATGGCCCCGGGGTTGTGACCGCTCTGGAAGACCTGCACGGTCGCCAGGGCGGTGCGGTGCGGGAAGGCGCTGTCGGCGGGGGCGACTTCCGCGACCGCGCCGCCGAGGGAGTCGAAGAGCAGGTCGAGTTCGGATGTCCTGTCGAGCAGTGCGGCGAGGGCGGTCGGGTCTGCCACCGGGGTGCTCAGGACGCGCGAGGACGCGGTGAAGGTCTGGCGGCGCACGGAGTCCGGGGAGCACTCGGTGCAGCCCGCGTAGAACAGCATGGCGTCCAGGTAGGACCGTTCGACGACCTGGCGGCTGGTGGGTTTGGTACCGGTGCGGGCGATCACGGCGTCCAGCAGCGGGTTGAGCCCGGCCGGGGTGCCGATGAAGCAGCCGCTGAGGTGCGCCCTGCGGCCCGCGCTGAGCGACACGGTCGACCACAGCTCGGCGGGCGAACCGGGCAGCCACTCCTGCCAGGCGGCGAAGACCTCCGGCGCGGCGCCCGCCGGGAACGCGGTGGCGAACGTGGTGACCCGCAGGGCGGGCTCGGTGCGGAAGGTGAACTCGGTGGCGATGCCGAAGTTCCCGCCCCCACCACCGCGCAGCGCCCAGAACAGGTCGGGCTCGCTGTCCGGCGCGGCCGTGCGCAGCGCCCCGTCGGCGGTGACGACCCGGACGGCGGTCAACCGGTCGCAGGTCAGGCCGTACTTGCGGGTCAGCACCCCGATGCCGCCACCGAGGGTCAGCCCCGCGATGCCGACGCTGGGGCAGGTCCCCGCGGGCAGGCACCGCCCGGCCGCGGCGAGCGCCCGGTGGACCTCGATGAGCCGGGCCCCGGCCTGGACGGTGGCGGTGCCGTCCGGGGCGACCCGCACCGCGGCCATCCCGCGCAGGTCGACGACGAGGCCGTTGTCCGGGGCGGAGTAGCCGGCGTAGCTGTGACCGCCGCTGCGGGCCGCGATCGGCAGGCGGGAGTCGCGGGCGGTGTCCACGCAGGCCCGCACGTGCTCGGCGGTGGCGACCCGGGCGACAGCCGCGGGGGTGCGGCTGTCGAAGTCGGGGCTGTAGAGGCGGTGCGCGGCGGTGAAACCGCGGTCGGCGGGCAGGCTGAGGGCCCCGTCGAGCCGGGCGCGGAGGGCGTCCCAGTCCGGCGGGACGGGCGCCGGGCGGGTGGTCGGCACGGTGGTGGGTGGCGTGGTCGAGGGCACGGTGGTGGCCGGGCTCGTCGTGGGCTGCGCGTCCGGCGCACCGGTGCAGGCCGCCGCACCCCACGCCACAGCGCCCACTCCGGCCGCGCGGAGCAATGACCGCCTGCTGATCCCCGACATGTGCGCCTCCCGGCTCGATCCCACCACTACTCGGGGAGACGCGCAGCGGATGCGGCGGGCAGCCGACCCGACCACCAGCCACGACAAACCCCACCGGGCACAGCGGCCCAGCCGACCACCCAACGAACCGCCGGCCCGGCGAGCCAACTGCCCGGGTGGGTGGATGTGTTTGGCCGGG
>NZ_AYXG01000012.1 GCF_000564855.1 Actinokineospora spheciospongiae | reverse complement strand
CGCCGTCCACCACGGTCCCCCCGGTCACGACCACGCCCCCCACCACGGCCCCGCCGACGACGAGCACCCCCGGGTGCTCCACCACGTCCCCGAGCGCCCCGCCGACCACCTCGGCCGCGCCCACCACGGCCCCGGACCCGTGCGCCCCGGCCACGACCACCCCGGCAGGCTCCCCCGCCCCGACCACGTCGGGCAGCGCCGCCGGTTCGAGCGTCACCGCCACCCCGTAACAACCGCACGCGCGGAGGCCGCCACCCCGACCACGGGGTGGCGGCCTCCGCGCGTATCCGGCCAGAAATGCGGATCAAGGCGACAAAGCGATGACGACCACCCCGAAAACCGCCGGCCCCATCACCAACCGCCCGCTCCCCCCAGGCACAGCCGCTGACCACCCCACCAACCTGCGGCCGGGCGGCCGTCCACGCCGACCCCACCAGGCGCAGCGACAACCAGCCACCCAGCACACCGCCGGCCCGGCGGCCGCCCAGCCGACCCCGCAGGCACAGCCCGCAACCACCCCGGCAACCGCCGGCCGGGCAGCCAACCCCGCCCGCCGAACCCACCGGGCGCAGCCACCAGCCACCCCACCAACCGGGCGATCCACCAGCGACCCCCACCCACCTGACGATCCGGCGGCCAGCCACGCCAAGCCCCACCGGGCGCAGCCGCCAACCACCCCACCAACCGGCGGCCTGGCGGCCAGCCACCCCGAGCCGTCAGCGGCGCAGCGGCCGACCACCCTCGCAACCGCCAGCCCGGCGCCAGAATGCCCGGGTGGGTGGATGTGCTTGGGTGGGG
>NZ_AYXG01000011.1 GCF_000564855.1 Actinokineospora spheciospongiae | reverse complement strand
TGCGCACCGGGCCTGCGTAGTAGGCGTAGGAGTTGCTGCAGTCGGCTTGACGAGAGGCGGTGTCGATGAAGCCCGAACACAGGGTGGTGCCGCCTGTGGCGGGGATGTCGACCGAAGACTTCGACACTGCCACCGCCATCCCCGCGGCCTGCCCCCAGGAACCATCGCGGGTGCGGTTGACCAGGCAGTTCGTGCTGCCGTTCTCCGGATGGCGCTCCTTTTCCACAATGCGGACAAGATTCCACCAGCACCAGCATGGACCCACCGTCGAAGTCGCCGACCAGGTTCAGCGGGGGCACCGGCGCCTGTCCCGAGGGGGAAGACCGCGACGAACCACCACGGCCATACCGGTCAACTTCAACTCTTCCAAGGACGAGCCCCGCCGCGACTCGACCGCCACCTCGGACACCCCAACCTGTTGGCAGACAGGACTTCGAGGCACCAACCCGATGGGGCATGCGACGCCCGCACTATGACCCAGCCGACAAACAGTCAATGCTGACTGTCAACCGATACACCTCGCCCCTCGACGCCACCTCCGCGGTCAGACCTCCAGCCAGGGTGATCAATTTGCGAGGCGGCAACGGGTTCCGGGTCGGCAACTTTGACCCGGGCCCGCGGAACGGGGTGACAAGCAGGAGACGGTCGGCAGTCCGAGTTCGTGGATCAGGGCGGTCAAGATCCCGAGCAGCGGTCGGCCTGCGCGCGGTGGCCGGGAACAAGCAGGGGGAGCTGGGTTGATGATGGTCGTATGCGACAGCGAATCCCACCATCGCCGTCGAGGCCTGCGCCGAAGTCAGCCCCGCACGCGTGAATACATCTCCGCGATTGCCAAGAGAAGCACCTCCAACGCTTGGCGAGGACTGTCGCCGAGGCGGGTAAAAGCATCCAGCCCGGCGTAGACCGACCCGTCTTCAGCAATTCCGAGGTAATCCGTGCGGCAATCCACGTCGCCGATGGGGTAGACTGGAACGCCCGCCTCATCGCTGAGGAACTCGTACACGGAATCATCGTGGCAGGCCGATGTCAGATTCAGCGAAAGCGCCATTTTCCCACGATTTGCCGTTGGCAGCGGATACGGTATCTCGATGCCACCGAATTCTGCCAAAAATTGCCTGGCAGCGTTGTGCATGACAAACCCGTTCGACGCCAGGAGTTGTTCCCAGCCATCGGTCGGAACCACCCGACCGGGAAACCATCCGAACTCTCGGAGCAAAGCTTCCGCCTCGACCGACAGTTTATGTGGATCTTCTTCCATCGCCACCCCTTGCCCGGCTTGTTCCCGACTCTTCTTCGACCACCCCACGGGGGATGGCGTGCGCTTCGAGGGTATCGATCTCACCGATCACCCACAGCGCCTTCAGGGCGATCTGCCGGTGGGGGTCCCACGGGAAGTGGCGGTGCACCACGTCCCCCAACACCGGCAGAGCCGCCGGGTCCGGGATGTCCAGCATGACCTCCAGCGCCTCCTCGTGCCGGACGTCGGTGGTCTCGACCTGCGATGACCGGCACAGGGTGCCGGTCATCGAGGGATCAGGCCGCTTGCCCGCTGCTGCGAGGTAGAGGCTGAATCGGTCCCAGTCCTCTGCGTCCAAGGCCGCGGTGAGGGTAGCCGCGATGCAGGGCTCCGCACCCACGGAAACCTGCCCCTCCGGGCGGGACCTCAGCTTGTTTCCGGGGTCGGCTCCAGCACGGTCCCCGGCACTGTTCGCGGTGGCGTGCCGTGCGGGGACTCCAGCGTGGGGTCCGGCCGTGTGTCGGGCCACGTTTGCGGGGCCGGGCCGAAGGCGCGCCGGGCGGTGCGGACAGCCAGGGCGGCGACGGTGGCGTTGGCGCCGCCGCCGATGACCGCGCCGATGCCGAACGGGACCACCCGGCTGAGCACGATGATCCCCTGCTTGGTGCCGTACTTGGTGATGAAGTTCTTGCCCAGGACGTTGTTGATCTGGCGCAGCGTCGCCGCGGGCACCTTGCCGACGAGGTGGCGGCCCCAGTGCTTGCCGGTGCGCTCGGCGACCTGGCCGATGGTCGTGGAGCCGGACTGGCCGAGCAGGACTCCCATGACGAGCGTGCGGCGGCGCTCGATCTCGTCGAGGCGGACCCCGTGGACCTCGGCGACCGAGAGCACGAACAGGGTGCTCAGTTCCAGCGAGGAGAACGCCTCACCCGCTGAGAGCGCCAGCGCGATCCCGGTGCCGACGGCGGGCGCGGCCGCGACGCCCCCGACCGCGGCCCCCGTGCCCGCCAGGGCGCTGACGTACATCCGCTCCAGCGTGCGGATGACCTCCGCCGGTGTCGCCTCCGGGTTGCGCTGGCGGGCTCGGGCGATGTTCTTGCGCACCAGCGGTGTCTGCGCGCCGATGGCCTTGTCCAGCAGGTCCAGGACCGGCTGGCCCCGTCCGCTCGACGCCGGGACCGGCCCTTCGAGGGCGTCAGGGGTCACACCGAACTCCTTGGGTCGTCACGTTCCGCGCCCAGTCTGGCACCCGAGTGGCCGGGGCCCGCCTCCGCGCTCGAGAACCTGGGCCGCGGTGCGCGCTCGAGGTCGTGCTCACGGCGGCGACGCGCTGGGGCGGCCGGCCAGGTGAACTGCGGACCGCGTGGTGGTGCCCGCAGGTCGGGATGCGGTTAACTCGTGTTCATCGCGCGTTCATATTGGTCCTACTGTGGGGATACGCCATGACGCTGTCGCGCCGCCAGTTCATCAGCCGTGCCGGAGGCGTTGTCGTCGTCGGGTCCGTGGAGGCGCTGTTCGCCGCGCGGCCCGCGGTGGGGAACTCCGGGCCGCCTGCCGGGTACGGGCCGCTGATCCCGGACCCCGCCGGGGTCTTGGACCTGCCCCGCGGGTTCCGCTACAGCATCGTGTCCCGCGAGGGGACCACCCGGCCGGACGGTGTGGTCGTGCCGAGCCGGTTCGACGGCATGGGGGTGTTCCCGTCCCGTCGGCAGGGTTCCCGGCTGGTGCGCAACCACGAGTGCTCGCCGACCTCGCGGATCGCCGTGCAGGCGCCACCGGAGCGGACCTACGACCCGGCGGGCGCCGGTGGCACCAGCACGCTGGTGGTCGACCGGCACGGCGGGGCCGAGTCCGAGCACACCAGCCTCGGCGGGACCGCGATCAACTGCTCCGGCGGCACCACGCCGTGGCGTACCTGGCTGACCTGCGAGGAAACCGAGGACAAGGCGGGCACGAAAGGGTACACCAGGGACCACGGCTTCATCTTCGAGGTGGACCCGTACGACGACCGGCGCAACGCGGACCCGACACCGCTGACGGCGATGGGCCGGTTCCAGCACGAGGCCGTGGCGGTCGACCCGCACACCGGGATCGTCTACGAGACCGAGGACGCGTTCGTCGCGCCGCTGGGCGGCTTCTACCGCTTCCTGCCGGAGCGGCCCTGCGGCGGCTGGGGGAGCCTGCGGGCGGGCGGTGAGCTGCAGGCGCTGCACGTGCCGGGCCTGCCCGACCTGTCGGTGGTGCGGGAGACGGGGGCGGTGTTCGGCGGGGCCGAGTGGATGACCGTGCCCGATCCGTTGGCGGGGAGCGAGTCGGTCCGGTCGCAGGACTACCCGAAGCCGATGACCGGCGGTTACAAGCTCGAAGGCGCCTGGTGGGGTGAGCGGGACCGGTGCGTGTACTTCGTCTCGTCGTTCGCCCGCACCGAGCTGGGCCCGGCGGAGAACCACGACGGGCAGGTCTGGAGGTACGACCCGCGGCGGCGGACGCTGCGGCTCGAGGTGGTCTTCACCCGGCCCACGCCCGGTCCGGACAACCCCGAGTTCGACGCGCCCGACAACATCTGCATGTCACCGTACGGCGGCCTGATGATGTGCGAGGACGGCATCGGTGACGCCTACATGCTCGGCACCACGCGCGACGGTGAGGTCTTCCACTTCGCCCGCAACCGCGTGAACAACGGCACACCGGAGGAGCCCGCGTACGGCGAGCTGGCCGGGGTGGGGTTCTCCGCCGACGGGAGGACGATGTTCTTCAACATCTACGACCCCGGCACCACGTTCGCCGTCACCGGTCCGTGGAACCGCCGCAACGACTGACAACGCCCGGCCCGCTGGGGTGCGCGGGAGGCCGGCGCACCCCAGCGGGCGCGGCCGGGTGTCGAGGCCGCCCGGCGGCGCGTTCGGATCAACGGGTGGGCCAGACCCGCGCCATGCGGCAGGATCGCCCCATGGACGACTACCCCAACCACGACGCCGTGGGCCTGGCCGCCCTGGTCCGCGCCGGTCAGGTCACCCCGGCCGAACTGCTCGAAGCGGCCCGGGACCGGCTGGCGCGGGTCAACCCCCGGCTCAACGCCGTCGTGCGCGAGGTGGACCCGCCGTCGGGCGCGCCCGACGGCCCCCTCGCGGGCGTCCCGTTCCTGCTCAAGGACCTCCACCAGGACCTGGCCGGAATCCCCACCAGCGGCGGCTCGCGGTCGATGGCGGCGGTGCCCGCCGCCGAGACGAGCACCGTGGTCCAGCGCTGGCTCGACGCCGGGCTGGTCGTCTTCGGCAAGACCAACACCCCCGAGTTCGGCGCCAAGGGCATCACCGAACCGGACCTGTTCGGGCCCGCACGCAACCCCTGGAACACCGACCACACCCCCGGCGGGTCCTCCGGCGGCGCGGCGGCGGCCGTCGCCGCGGGTGTCGTGCCGTGCGCGGGGGCCAGCGACGGCGGCGGCTCCATCCGCATCCCGGCGTCGGCCTGCGGGCTGTTCGGCCTCAAGCCCTCGCGCGGACTGATCCCGTCCGGGCCCGCCCGCGCCGAAGGGCTCGGCGGCACGGCGACCGACGGCGTCATCTCCCGGTCGGTCCGCGACACCGCGGCCATGCTCGACGTCCTCACCGGCCCCTCCCCGCTCTCGCCCTACCTCGCCGCCAGCCCACCGGCCCCGTTCGCCGACGAGGTCGGGCGCGAACCGGGCAGGCTGCGCGTGGCGCTGTGCACCAGCAGCTCCATCAACCCCACCCCGCACCCCGAAGCCGTGGCCGCCGCCCGCGCGGCCGCTGACCTGCTCGCCGAACTCGGGCACGACGTGGTGGAACTGACCACCCAGCCCTTCGACGACGCCGCGCTGGCCAAGGACTTCCTGACGAGCTGGTTCGTGAGCTGCGCGCACACGATGGCCGAGTGCCGGGCGGCGAGCGGGGCGGGCGAGTCGGCGTTCGAGCTCGACACCCGCACCATGGCCGCGCTGGGCCGGGCCACCAGCCCGGTCGACCTGGTGCGGGCCATCGAACGGCGCCACGAGCACACCCGGCGGCTGGCCGAGTTCCACGAGTCCCACGACCTCCTGCTGACCCCGACCACGGCGACCCCACCGCCGCGGATCGGGGCGTTCACCATCCCCGCGCCGATCCGCGCGGCGCAGCGCGCGCTGCTCACCGCCGGAGCGGCGGGCCTGCTGCGGCACACACCGATAGTGGATCGGCTGATCTCCGAGAACCTCAGTTGGGTGCCCTACACCCAGTTGGCCAACCTGACCGGCCGACCCGCGATGAGCGTGCCCCTGCACTGGACCGCCGACGGGCTGCCGATCGGCGCCCAGTTCATCGGCAGGCTCGGCGCCGACGGCACGCTCCTGCGGCTGGCCGCACAGCTCGAACGGGCCCGACCGTGGGCGGACCGCCGCCCGCCCCTGCGATGACCCGGACCGATCCCCGGGGGCTGTCTCGGGGCCCGGTGTATGGCGGGCGTATCCAAAAACCGATACGCCCCGGCAACGGGCACGCGGGTCCAATGGAAGCGTGAACCAGACCCCACCCTTGTCAGCACCACCCCACCGCGCGCAGCGGATCGTGCTCGTCGGCCTGGCGGTCCTCGGACTGGCGGCCGTGCTGTTCGCCGTGCGGGGGCCGCTCCTGATGGCCGCGCCCGCGTGTGCGGCCGGGCGGTGGCACGGCTGCTTCGACACGGTGAACGGCGTGCTGCTCATGATGCTGGTGGGGCTGCCGTTGGCCCTCCTGGTGGCGTGGGTGCTGGCACGCCGTCGGATCGCCGCGGGGGTCGGATCGGCGTGGCCGGTGTCGTTGGCCGAGGTGGGGCTGATTTACGGGACGGTGCCGTGGGTGTGGCTGACCTTGATGCCGGGCTCCGGGGCGGGCGTCGTCCCCGGTCGGGTCAGCCTGGTGCCGTTCCGGGACCTGGTCACGATGGGGCCGCTCGGGATCGTCGGCAACCTGCTGGTCTTCGCGGCGCTGGGGTTCTTCGCCCCGGTGCGGTTCGCGGCGCTGGCGTCCGTGCCGCGGGTCCTGGCGCTCGGGGCGGGTTGCTCGGTCCTGGTCGAGACCGCGCAGTACGTGTTCCAGTTGGACCGGGTGTCCTCGGTGGACGACGTGCTGGTCAACGCGGTGGGCGCCGCGCTGGCCGCACTGGCCTCGCGCCGCTGGTGGCGCACGGCGCCGGAGGTGCCGCCCCGGCAGCGCGGAGCGCGCCGCCGGGGCTCGGACCGGGTCGAGCCCGCCCGGGTGGGGGGTCAGGCCGTGGGGCGGGACAGGTAGGTGCCGGTGGGGTCGCCGGTGATCTTGCCGTTGTCCAGGACGTGGTGGCCGCGCAGGAAGGTGTCGGTGACCTTGGCGGTCAGCTCGAAGCCCTCGAACGGGGTGTACTCCTGGGTGGACTCCGAGTCCTCGGCGCGGACCGTCCAGCGGTGGTCCGGGTCCACCAGGGCGATGTCGGCGTCCTTGCCGACCGCGATGTCGCCCTTGGAGCGCAGGCCGTAGCGGCGGGCCGGGTT
>NZ_AYXG01000010.1 GCF_000564855.1 Actinokineospora spheciospongiae | reverse complement strand
CCCCGGCCAAACACATCCACCCAGCCGGGCACCACCAACAAACAACCGGGCTCGGCCACCCGGCGGGGGCGCGGCGCCGGGCTTAACCTCGGCCGGTGGCCGAGAAGAAGACCGAGCTCCCCGACTCGGGCGAGAGCACCCTGACCGTCGTCCTCGCGGGATCGGTGAACCTCGCCATCGCCGTGCTCAAGCTGATCGCCGGGCTGATCACCGGGTCGGCGGCGATGCTGTCGGAGGCGGCGCACTCGGTGGCCGACACCTTCACCGAGATCCTGCTGCTCACCGCGCTCAAGGCGTCCACCAGGCCCGCCGACCGGGAGCACCCGTTCGGCTACGGCAAGGCGCGCTACTTCTGGTCGCTGCTCGCCGCGGTGTCCATCTTCACCTCGGGTGCCGTCTTCGCCCTGTACGAGGGGTTCTCGACGATCTTCGGCGAGCCCGAGGAGCAGACCTCACCGCTGGTGGCCTACATCGTGCTGGGGATCGCCTTCCTGCTGGAGGGCACCTCGTGGTTGCAGGCGCTGCGGCAGGTCCGCGGTGAGGCCAGGGACACCGGCCGCTCGTTCGGCGACGAACTCCGCCACAGCGACGACCCCACGTCCAAGACCGTGCTCTACGAGGACTCCGCCGCGCTCGTCGGCCTGCTGCTGGCCTTCGCCGGGGTCGGCCTGCACCAGTTGACCGGGTCCTCGGTCTGGGACGGCGTCGCCTCGGTGGCCATCGGCGTCCTGCTCGCCGGGGTGGCCTTCCTGCTCGGCCGCACCAACGCGGGGCTGCTGATCGGCAGGCAGGCGGACCCGAGCCTGGTGTTCGCCATCCGGGACGCGTTCAACTCCGCCCCCGAGGTGGACGCGGTGGTGGACCTGCAGACCATGCTCATCGGCACCGACCGGGTGCTCGTCTGCGCCAGGGTCGACTTCGACGACACCATCACCGCCGGTGAGCTGGAGCGGGTCTGCGTGCGGATGGCGACCGACCTGCGGGCGGCGCAGCCCGACGTGGCGGAGGTCTTCATCGAGCCGGTGCCGCGCTCGGACGAGGAGCTGCGCGCCGCCGTGCTCGCCCGCTACGGCCGCAGCACCCGGCCCGCGCAGGTCTCCGTGGACCAGGTCTCCGGGACGCGCGCCTCAGGCGAGGAACCGGCCGGCTGACCACGCCCGGTCGCCCGGCGCCTCGATCCGCTCGACCCGCCTGCCGTCCACGTAGGACTCGTCGACGACCAGCAGCCCGGTGTCGGCGGCCTCGGTCCACGCCCGCGTCGGCCCGACGCCCCACGGGTACCAGGGCACCAGGTCGTCGATCACCACGTGCCCGCCGGGGCGGGTCACCGCGCGGGCGTTGCGCAGGTCGGCGGCGGCCACCTCGTAGTCGTGCCCGCCGTCGACGAAGATCAGGTCGGCCCGCTCGGGGCGGTCGGCGGCGAACGCGGTCACCGTGCTCAGCGAGTCGCCCAGGACCAGCTCGTGGCGCCCCGGGTAGCGCTCGTCGACGAACTGCTTGGCCAGCAGCACACTCGGCCGGTCGTCCAGCTCGAAGGAGACGACCCGGGTGTCGGGACCGCTCTCCAGGAACGCGATGGCCGAGAAGCCGAGGTTGAAGCCGATCTCGAACACCAGCCCGGCCCGGTGCCGGGTCGCCAGGTCGCGCAGGTACGTCGCCTCGGCGACGCTGGCGCCGCCCTCGCTCATGTCCGCCCCGCCGTCGCGGACGTGGTGGTACACCCGCCACATCAGGTCCGACAGCGCCGCGCTTTCCTCGATGAGGTCCATGGCCACGTCTTCCGGGAGGTGGGAACGCCTGAGGAGGTGATTGTCGCTGGCTGACGTTGCGATCGGGTGAAGCCGAACGCGTACCGTGACAAATTGTCATCCGAACGGGTATTGCTGAGTACCGGTTTGCGCGGGGGCGCAGGTTACACAGTGGCGCGGGTCACGGTGAGCGGTGGGTTCGTCACCGACCGGCGCGAGCGGGTGGCACGATCGAACCGTGTCGATCTCTACACCGAATCGTGAGACTCCAGTGTCAGCAGAGCAGACCGTGCGCTTCTCGCCCATCCCCCGGGCCACGAAGCCGACCCTCGCACCCCCCGCGGCGACCCGCCCGCGCAAGTCGCTGCTCAAGCGGATCGCCCGCCGGATCGTCGGGCAGGGCCTGCTCACCAAGCGGTAGGGCGGTGGTGGTGCCCGGCGGGCGGCCGGGCACCACCGCACCTCACCCGCGCCAGGCCGCGACCTGGGCGCCGAGCAGGCGGTCCAGGTCACCGGCGAGCAGGTTGTAGTCGCCGACGTGCAGGCCGAACGAGGTCGCCCCGCTCTGCGGGGGCGCCACCTTCGGGCTCGCGTCCACCTGCATCCAGGAGCGGTTCGCCGTCTCGTCCCCGGTGAAGCGGCAGCCACCCCGCCCGTCGCCGGGGTAGTGGGCGAAGCCGGTCTTGAGGTCGGGCACCGGGACGCCGGTCAGGATCAGCGACAGCGGGCCCGCGTGGGCGAACGGGTTGCCCTTGAGCAGGGTCCTGGTCGGGAGGTACGGGTCGATCGGCGTGGTCGCGTCGGCGGGGGCGCCCGCCAGCAGGGCGGCCGGGTTCACGCACAGCGACTTCACCCCCGGTGCCAGGTTGCCCGCGAACATCGTCCCCGGTGACTGGCCCTGCTCCACCGCGAACGCGGAGTACCCGACCAGGCAGCCCCGCTCGGTCGTGCTCGCGCACGGCCGCAGCGTCCGGAAGGACGCCCCGGGGTTGTCCTGGTCGCCCGCGGACACCGGCACCTGCACCGAACCGCCGAGCAGGTAGGCGCTGATCAGCTTGTCCCGCTCCGGCGTCGGCCCGTCGAACTTGGCCTTGATCAGGTCGGTGAGCACGAAGGTGCCCTGCGAGTGCCCGAGCAGCACCACCCCGCGCCGCTCCCCGGTCGCCGGGTCGACGTTGTCGTGCGCCCAGTAGTCCTCGAAGGCCGTGCGCACGTCCAGCGCGGCGCGCTCGCGGTCCGGTCCGGTGACGCCGCCGAGCAGGCCCGCCAGGGGGATCTGCCGGTAGCTGGGCGCGAACACCCGGCAGCGGTGGGTGAACCGGGCGACCTGCGCCAGTGTCACCGCGGTGCCCTCCTCGCGGCGCTCCGGCGGGATGTTCCCGGCCTGCACCAGCGGGTTCGGCAGCGCGTCGACGGTGGGGTAGACGTAGAAGCAGTCGACCGGTTTCGGCCCGCCCGGCGCGAACGGCTCGACGCCGACCGGCCTGTCGTCGGCGGACATCGTGCTCGCGTCGAGGTTCACCGCCCGGCCGTTCGGGTAGTGCGGCGCCCGGTCCTGCGTGCCGTCGAGCGCCTGGCCGCACAGGTTGTCGGTCAGGCCGGGCTTGCACAGCCACACCGTGCGGGCCAGCGGCTCGGCCGCGCTCGCGGTGCCCGGTTCGGCCACCACGACGGCCGCGGTGGTGGCCGCGGCCAGCACCGCCGCCGCGGCCAGGGTCAGTCGAATCCGCACTGGGGGAACTCCTCGCTCGAAGATCGGGGCTCAGATGTTGGGGATCATGCCGTCGTCGTACATCTGCTTCCAGAACCCGCACCGGTGGTCGGCGCCGAAGGAGGCCGCCGGTCCGACGAAGGTGGGGCTCAGCCGCTGCACCACGTCGCGGCCCGGGGTGACCGGGGCCCACGGGGCGGGCCCGGTCGGCACGCCGGTCCTGGCGAAGGACGTCCAGTAGGACATCATCGCGGTGGAGAGCTCCCGCTGGTCCGGGGAGAAGAACGGCGGCAGCTTCGTGCCCACCGAGCGGCCGAACACGTACGGCAGCTCCGCGGCGTGCGAGGAACCCGACGGCAGGTAGAACGGCAGGTCCGGGGGCAGCGCGGCGGGGTCGTCGAACTCGTAGGCGAACACCGGGACGTGCTGGGCCAGCGCCTGGTTGGAGTACTGCGCCGAGCAGGCGAACACCGCGTCGGTCACCGCCCCGCTGATCGCCTCCGGGGGGCTGGGGAAGCCGCCGAGCGGGTACTGCTCGGCGATCCGCTCGACGAAACCGCCGCCGAAGCGCTCGCTGAGCCGGGTCAGGTAGTTCACTGCGGTCACCGTCGTCCCGGCCAGCGCCTTGATCGCCACGAACAGCGACGCCTCCTCCCGGTTCGTGCCCTGCAGCAGCGGAACCCGGTTGACCCGGCCGGACTCGAACGCGTCCTGGATCGCCAGCGGCACGAGGCCGCCGCCCACCGGCGGGGTCCAGCGCAGGTTGATGTCGCTGAGGGTGATCCCCGCCCCGGCGAGCAGTTCGTCGGTGGACTTGCCGCGCAGGCACGCGTCGGTGGTGCTCCCCGGGCAGCCGACGCCGCGGGCGAAGCCCTCGCCGAGGTTCTCGGCCTGGGCGACGGTGGGGGCGGGCACCGCGCAGCCGCTCTCGGCGATGCCGCGGGCGAACAGCCCGGCCGCCTGCGGGGAGGCGATCTGCGAGCACACGCTGCCGCCGCCCGCCGACTCGCCGAAGATCGTGACGTTGGCCGGGTCCCCGCCGAACGCGGCGATGTTGCGCTGCACCCAGCGCAGCGCCGCCTGCTGGTCCATCAGCCCGAACTGGCCGTCGCCGTCGAGCGCCGGGTGCGCGAGGAACCCGAAGGGCCCCATCCGGTAGTTGATCGTCACCACGACGACGTCACCGAACTTCGCCAGCTCCGAGGTCTCGTACTCGCTGCCGGACCCGATGACGTACGCGCCGCCGTGTATCCACACCATCACCGGTTTGCCCGCCGCGCCGCCGCGGGGCACGTGCACGTCGAGGTACAGGCAGTCCTCGGTGGTGATCCTGGTGAAGTCGATGCCGTAGGTCTGCGCGCACTTGTTCCCGGATTTCTCCGCATCGCGCACCCCGAACCACCCGGCCGCCGGTTGCGGCGCCCGCCAGCGCAGCGGCCCCACCGGCGGCGCGGCGAACGGGATGCCCCGGAACTCGTCCACCCCGTTGTCCGACCGGCCGAGCAGCAGCCCGCCATCCACCCGCACCAGCGGGAACCCGAACGCCTGCGCGGGCATCGCGGACAGCACCGCGACCCCCACCAGCGCCGCAACCACGGCGGCGCACACCACCCGCCACACCCGTCGGACCCGAATCATCGGCTGACCTCTTCCCGCCCGGAAAACGTCGCTGTTTCCGCTGCTCAATCGACGGTAATGGCGATGTGGGGGCGCGGCAAGAATCAATAGTTGTCACCCGGGGAAAGGCCATTCCGGGACAAATGGTGGGTCGGTACCGGTTCGGTGGAGGATCGCCCGGTGGCGGGTGGGCGGCCCGCGAGCGGGACCCGGTCGCACCCCGCGCCGGGGGCGCTGATTAATCTCCGCATCCGCCGATCCGGACATGCCGCGATCGGTCGGGCACGGGCAGAGGAGCAGAAGACGGTGGCGGTTTTATCGGGCACGGCGCAGCAGCGGTACCAGGGCATCGGCTCCCTGATCGTGTCGGCGCGGCGGCTGGGGGAGTACCGGGAGATGTTCGCGCTCTCCGACGCCGACCTGCTCGGCGGTCCGGTCCTCGACGTGGCGGGCGGCGCGTCGAGCTTCCTGGCCGACCTGGTCGCCCTGGGCGGCACCGGGTGCGCGGTCGACCCGCACTACCACCGGCCCGCTGCCGAGCTGACCGCCGCGGCCGACCGGGGGGCGGCGCTGGCCCGCACGGCGATCACCACCTGGCCGGAGCTCTACGCCGAGCACGTCGCCGACGCGCCGGTGGCGTACCTCGCCGAGTGGCAGCACAACCTGCGCCGCTTCGAGGCCCACTACCGGCCCGGCTCCGCGCACTACCGCGCGGCCTCCCTGCCCGTCCTGCCGTTCGCCGACGGTGAGTTCCGCATCGCCCTGTCGAGCCACCTGCTGTTCTCCTACCCCGACGACTTCGGCCACGACCTGCTGCTCGCCTCGATCGCCGAGATGGTCCGCGTCAGCGCCGTGGAGGCCAGGGTCTACCCGCTGGTCGACACCATGGGCAGGCCGTACCCGGAGCTGGACCGCCTCCGCGCCGACCTCGCCGAGCGCGGCGTCGACACCGAGCTGCGGCCGGTGCCCTTCCGGCTGTTCAAGTCCGGCACCCACGCGTTCGTCGCCCGCCGCGCCGCCTGAACGAGCGGTGGAACTGGGAAAGAGCTGTTTATTTCCCACCGCTGAGCAGCCCTTATCGCAGCGCGTCCGCCGGTGTTACGTTCCGTGTGCACCCGGCGACCGGCCGGGCCGGGGAGGGGTTGTGGCGGCCGAGTTCGGGCGGGCGTTGCGGGCGCACCGGCGGCGGGCCCGGCTGACGCAGGCGCAGGTGGGGGAGCGGGTGGGCTACCACCACAGCCTGATCTCGAAGGTGGAGAGCGGTGCCAGGACCCCGCCGCGCGGGTTGGCGGCGGCGCTGGACGAGGTGCTGGGCACCGGCGGGGAACTGACCGCACTGGACACCCAGGACAGTCCACAACAGACACTGCTGTCGCTGCTGCCGGGAGCGGCGGCCGACGGGGTGCGGATTCCGCTTCGCCACTGGCCCGCCGTGCTCCCGGCGGGGATCGGCTGCCCCGAGCACGGGGCGGTGGCCTGCCGGGTGCCCGTGGCCGCGAGCGCGCACGCGCTGCTGGCCCGGCTGGGGCGTGACCGACCCGGACCGGACCTGGTGCACGTGCTCACCGCGCTGCTGCACGACTGCGCCGCCACCGACGCGCTGGCCCCGGTGGAGTGGGCGCTGCACCGGTTGGCCCCGGCCGATTCCCGGGCGCTGCTCACCCTCGCCGCCCACTACGCGCGGGTGGCGGGCAGGATGCGCGCCGCCCGGGGGCAGGACGCGCTGGGCATGGCGTGGCTGGGGCAGGGGCTGACCTGGGCCGCCGCCGCGGGGGACGCCGCCGTGACCGGCCGGCTCCTGCGGGACGTGGCCGCGCTGACCCGGGTGGGCGTCCCGGCCTGAGGGCTGTTGTGGGTCCTCGAAGCCGGGGTTCCATTGGGGTACTCGGGTGGATGTGCTCGGCCTTGTTGCCAGGCCCGGGTTTTGGTGGGTGTGCCCGGGTGGGTGTGCTTAGCTTTCGAGCCCGGTCTTTCGCTGGGGTGCCCGGCTGGGTGGATGTGTTTGGCCGGGGCCCCTATGGCGATCATGT
>NZ_AYXG01000009.1 GCF_000564855.1 Actinokineospora spheciospongiae | reverse complement strand
CGCCCGGGACACCACCAGCCCGGACGAGTCGTCGGTGATGTCCACCGCGACCGTGTCGCCGTCGCGGACCTCACCGGCGAGCAGCTGCTTGGCGAGCTGGTCGCCGATCGCCGAGGACACCAGCCGCCGCAGCGGGCGGGCGCCGTAGACGGGGTCGAACCCGTTCAGCGCGAGCCAGTCGCGGGCCGCCGGGGTCACCGACAGGGTCAGCCTGCGCTGGGCCAGCCTGCGGCCGAGCTTGGCCACCTGGATGTCGACGATCGAGGTCAGCTCCTCGGTCGCCAGCGAGTGGAACACCACCACGTCGTCTAGGCGGTTGAGGAATTCCGGCTTGAAGTGCCGCTGCACCACGGCCATCACCGCGTCGTGGCGGCCGCGGTCGTCCAGCGCCGGGTCGGTGATCGCCTGCGAGCCGAGGTTGGAGGTGAGCACCAGGATGGTGTTGCGGAAGTCCACCGTGCGGCCCTGCCCGTCGGTGAGCCTGCCGTCGTCGAGCACCTGGAGCAGCACGTCGAAGACGTCCGGGTGGGCCTTCTCCACCTCGTCGAGCAGCACCACGCTGTACGGGCGGCGGCGCACCGACTCGGTGAGCTGCCCGCCCTGGTCGTAGCCGACGTACCCGGGGGGCGCCCCGACGAGCCTGGCCACCGAGTGCTTCTCGGAGTACTCGCTCATGTCGATGCGGATCATCGCCCGCTCGTCGTCGAACAGGAATTCCGCCAGCGCCTTGGCCAGCTCGGTCTTGCCCACGCCGGTCGGGCCCAGGAACAGGAACGACCCGGTGGGGCGGTCCGGGTCGGCCACCCCGGCGCGGGTGCGGCGGACGGCGTCGGACACCACCCGCACCGCCTCGGCCTGCCCGACCACCCGGCCCGCCAGCGCCTCCTCCATCCGCAGCAGCTTCTGCGTCTCGCCCTCCAGCATCCGGCCCGCCGGGATGCCGGTCCACGCCGCCACCACCTCGGCGACGTCGTCGGAGCCGACCTCCTCCTTGAGCATCACGCCCTCGGTGACCGCGGTGTTGGCGGTCGCGGCGGCCAGGTCCTTCTCCAGCGCCGGGATGCGGCCGTAGCGCAGCTCCGCGGCCCGGCCCAGGTCGCCGTCGCGCTCGGCCCGCTCGGACTCACCGCGCAGCGACTCCAGTTGCTCCTTGAGCTCGCGGACCTTGTCGATCGACCCCTTCTCGTTCTGCCAGCGGGCGGTCAGCCCGGCCAGCGACTCGCGCTTCTCGGCCAGCTCGGCGCGCAGCGCGGCCAGCCGGTCCCTGGAGGCGGCGTCGGCCTCCTTGGCCAGCGCCATCTCCTCGATCTCCAGGCGGCGCACGGCGCGCTCCACCTCGTCGATCTCCACCGGCCGCGAGTCGATCTCCATCCGCAGCCGGGAGGCGGCCTCGTCGACCAGGTCGATGGCCTTGTCCGGCAGGAACCGGGCGGTGATGTAGCGGTCGGACAGGGTGGCGGCGGCGACCAGGGCGCTGTCGGTGATGCGCACGCCGTGGTGCACCTCGTAGCGCTCCTTGAGCCCGCGCAGGATGCCGATGGTGTCCTCCACCGTGGGCTCGCCGACCAGCACCTGCTGGAAGCGGCGCTCCAGGGCGGGGTCCTTCTCGATGTGCCCGCGGTACTCGTCGAGCGTGGTCGCGCCGACCATCCGCAGCTCGCCGCGGGCCAGCATCGGCTTGATCATGTTGCCCGCGTCCATGGCGCCCTCGCCGGTGGCGCCCGCGCCGACGATGGTGTGCAGCTCGTCGATGAAGGTCACGACCTGGCCCGCGGAGTCGGTGATCTCCTTGAGCACGGCCTTGAGCCGCTCCTCGAACTCGCCGCGGAACTTCGCCCCGGCCACCATCGACCCCAGGTCGAGGGAGACGACGCGCTTGCCGCGCAGCGACTCGGGCACGTCCCCGGCGATGATCCGCTGGGCCAGGCCCTCGACGATGGCGGTCTTGCCGACGCCGGGCTCGCCGATGAGCACCGGGTTGTTCTTGGTGCGCCGCGAGAGCACCTGCACCACCCGGCGGATCTCGGCGTCGCGGCCGATCACCGGGTCCAGCTCGCCCTTGCGGGCCCGCTCGGTGAGGTCGACGCCGTACTTCTCCAGCGCCTGGTAGGTGCCCTCGGGGTCCGGGCTGGTGACCCTGGCGGAGCCGCGGACCTTGGTGAACGCCTCGGTCAGCGCCTCCGCGGTGGCGCCGTGGCGGCGCAGCAGGTCGGCGACGTCACCGCCCTCGGCGGCCAGGCCGACCAGCACGTGCTCGGTGGAGACGTACTCGTCGCCGCGGTCGGTCGCCAGCTTCTGCGCGTGCGTGATCGCGCGCAGCGCCTCCTGGGAGAGCTGCGGCTGCGACACGGTCGCGCCGGTGGCCGCGGGCAGCGCCCGCGCGATCGGCTCCAGCTCCTTGCCGACCACGTCCGGGTCCACGCCGACGGCGGTCAGCAGCGGTGCGGTCAGCCCGTCGGCCTGCGCGAGCAGGGCGCCGAGCAGGTGCACCGGCCGGATGTCGGGGTTGCCCGCGGTCGCGGCGGCCTGGGCGGCCGTCGAGATCGCCTGCTGGGTCTTGGTCGTCGGGTTGAACGCGTCCATCTCCACCTCGGTCCCACGTCGCGTTGTCGACCGGTACAACGTCAGAAAAGTTGAGCGTGTTCCGCTCAACCCTGAAAAAGTTGGGGAAGCGCCCTCCCGACACTCACACAGCGTGGCGCGACTGCGCTCCGAAACCACTCGTCCGAGTGGTCACCCACATGTCGTAAGGACTTTGTCCACAGCAGTAATCCACTTGTCCACAATCCCCAGGTGGTTGTCCACAGGGCTGTGCGCAACTGTCCACAACCCGGCCGTGTGGGTGGTGACCAGGTCCTAGAGGTCGAGGTTGAGCTTGCCGAGCAGCCGGGAGAACTCGCGGATGTCCCCGGTCGACCACTGGCCCAGTTGGGCCCGCAACTGCGCCCGCCGGTGCGAGCGGATCTCGTGCAGCCGGGACGCGCCGGTCACCGTGAGCTGCACCAGCCGGGCCCGCCCGTCGGACGGGTCGGCCACCCGCTCCACCAGGTCCAGCTCCTCCAGCCGGGCGATCTGCCTGCTCACCGTCGACTTGTCCAGCCCGGTGCGCTCCACCACGTCGGCCGCGCGGACCGGGCCGATGTCGCTCAGGTGCAGCAGCAGCGCGTACGAGGCGCCGTCGAGGCCGGGGTGCACCCGGGCGGCCAGGGACAGCGACACGCTGCGGGCGCGGCCGAACAGCTTCGACAGCTCCCGCTCAAGATCCTGGGCGGCGTCCTCGCGCCCGCCCGTCGGCCCCTCGGTCACCGTGTCCCTTTCGTCGCGCTCGGGAGAAACCTAACCGCAGCGGCGGTCCGCCCCGCCCGCCGGGCGGACCGGGTCGCCCCCGAGAGGCCCAACCGACCGTTTCCCGGCCTCCCCGGGGTGACACCTCCAGTAGCCTGGTGCCGCCCCAGGGACCGCCCGAGAGGTGGAGTGCGCCCCCGACCATGCCAGCCGACGGCGATCTGAGCCCCATCCCGACCTCCCGCCCGCGGGCGGAGTCCCCGACCGCGGTCAGCGCCATGGTGCGCCTGGTCCGGGAGAGCTTCGCGCTGGCCGAGGCGCACCTGGACGAGGTCACCCGGTCCTTCCACGCCAACCTGTTCAACATCTCGCCCAGCGCCAGGGAGATGTTCCCGATCAACATGGAGGTGCAGCGGTCCCGGCTGCCGCGCGCCCTGGTGCACGTCATGCAGATGGTCGACCGCCCCGACGACCTGGTCCCGTACCTGCGCGAACTCGGCCGCGACCACCGCAAGTTCGGCGCCCGCAGCGACCACTACGAGGCCGTCGGCACCGCCCTCATCCACGCCGTCCGCGAGTACTCCGGCCCCGCCTGGACCGACGACGTGCAGCGGGCCTGGGCCGAGGCCTACACGATCGTGGCCCGCGCCATGCTCGAAGCGGCGGCGGAGGACGCCGACGAACCCGGCCACCGCACCGCGGAGGTCGTCGAGCACGAGCGGATCGGCTGGGACCTGGCGGTGATCCGGGTCCTGCCGTCCTCACCGGTGCCCTACCGCCCGGGCCAGTACGTCAGCGTGGAGGTCCCGCAGCGCCCCCGCCTCTGGCGCAACCTCTCCCCGGCCAACGCCCCGGACGACGAGGGCGTCCTGGAGTTCCACGTCCGCGCCGTCGACGGCGGCTGGGTCAGCCGCTCCCTGGTCGCCCACGCCCAACTCGGCGACGAGTGGAAGATCGGCGCCCCCATGGGCCACCTGGCGGTGGACCGCACCTCCGACCGGGACGTGCTGATGATCGCGGGCGGCACCGGCATCGCCCCCCTGCGCGCGATCATCGAGGAACTGGCCCAGTGGGGCCAGAACCCGCACGTCCACCTGTTCACCGGCGGCCGCGTCCGCGAAGACCTCTACGACCTCGCCCACCTGCAGAACATCGCGGTCACCAACCCCTGGCTGACGGTCATCCCGGTCCTGGAGAACGAACCGGACGTCCAAGCCGCCGAACACGGCACCCTCGCCGACGTCGTCACCCACTACGGCACCTGGGACGACTGCGACATCCTGGTCTCCGGCAGCCCCGCGATGATCCGGGCCACGGTCTCCCGCCTCCTGATCAACGGCGCCCCCCAGGACCACATCACCTACGACCCCTTCGACTGGGACTGACCCCCGCTCACGCGCGCTGCCCCACAACCGGTGCGACGCGTTCGCCCAACTCGCGAACCCCCGGCCGCCG
>NZ_AYXG01000008.1 GCF_000564855.1 Actinokineospora spheciospongiae | reverse complement strand
GGCCCCGGCCAAACACATCCACCCAGCCGGGCACCACCCACACAAAGACCGGGCACCACCGACAAATAACCGGGCTTTGAACCAAAGCCACGGCAGAGCACACCCACAAACCCAGCAGGGCACGCCCGGAGGTCAGCTCGCGGGGCGGCCCTGACCCGCCTGCGCGGGAGCCGGGCGGCGGACCGGTTCGCAGCAGGCGACCGCGCACGGGGCGCCGTTGAGCGTGCAGCCGCCGACCGGGAAGTCCGACAGCTTGCGCGCCTCGGCCCCGGCCAGGTGTTCGCGGACGAGTTCCACCACCAGTTCGGCGAACCGGGGGTCGCCGTTCGGGGTGGCGGCGCGGGCGAAGGCCATGCCCAGTTCCTCGGCCTTCTCCTTGGCCTCGGTGTCGAGGTCCCAGACGACCTCCAGGTGGTCGCTGACGAACCCGACCGGGCACACCAGCACCGCCCGCACCCCGTCGGCGTGCAGCGCCTCGATGTGGTCGACCACGTCGGGCTCCAGCCACGGGATGCGCGGCGGACCCGACCGCGACTGCCACACCACGTCGAACCCGTCGGCGCCCACCTCGGCGGCCACCAGCCGGGCGGCTTCGGCGACCTGCCGGGAGTAGCGGCGGCCACCTTCCTCCGGCGGGCCCGCGGCGCGGTCGGCGGAGTCGGGCACCGAGTGCGCGGTGAAGACCAGCCGGTACCCCTCGGGCAGGTCGGCGGCGGCGGCGCGCACGGCGTCGGCGAAGGCGGAGACGAACAGCGGGTGGTCGAAGAAGTGGCGCAGCTTCACCAGGTCGGGCGCGTCGTCGCCGACCGACTCGCGGGCGCGGGCGATGTCCTCGTCGTACTGGCGGCAGGCCGAGTAGCCGCCGTAGGCGCTGGTGGGGAACACCAGCGCGGAGCGGACGCCGTCGGCGGCCATCTCCGCGACGGTGTCCTCCACCATGGGGTGCCAGTTGCGGTTGCCGAAGTACACCGGCAGGTCGATCCCGGCGGCGGCCAGTGCGGCGCGGACGGCGTCCATCGCCTCCCGGTTGAGCCGGTTGATCGGCGACACGCCGCCGAAGTGCTGGTAGTGCTGCTCCACCTCGTCGAGGCGTTCCGGCGGGACCCCGCGCCCCCGGGTGACGTTCTCCAGGAACGGGCGGACGTCGGCCGGGGACTCGGGGCCGCCGAAGGACAGCCACAGCAACGCGTCGGTCATGTGCGCAGTTCTAGCTCACATGCCCAGCGCGTGCACGCCGCCGTCGACCCACACCATGGAGCCGGTGGTGGCGGGCAGCCAGTCCGACAGCAGCGCGCAGACCGACTTGGCGACCGGGGTGGCGTCGTTGACGTCCCAGCCCAGCGGGGCGCGCTCGCCCCAGGCGTCCTCCAGCTCCTTGAAGCCGGGGATGGACTTGGCGGCCATGGTGCGCACCGGACCGGCGGCGACCAGGTTCACCCGGACGCCCTTGGGGCCCAGCTCGCGGGCCAGGTAGCGGTTGGTGGACTCGAACGCGGCCTTCGCCACGCCCATCCAGTTGTAGGCGGGCCAGGCGACGCGGGCGTCGAAGTCCAGGCCGACGATGGACGAGCCGGGGCCCAGCAGCGGCAGCGCCGCCACCGCCAGCGACTTGAGCGAGTACGCCGAGACCTCCAGCGCGACCGCGACGTCCTTCCACGGGGCGTCCAGGAACGGCGCGCCCAGGCAGGACTGCGGGGCGAACCCGATGGCGTGCACCACCCCGTCGAGGCCGTCGACGTGCTCGCGCACCGCGTCGGCGAGGCCGGCGAGCTGCTCGTCGTTCTGCACGTCGAGTTCGATGACCGGGGCGGGCTTGGGCAGGCGGGTGGCGATCCGCTGCACCAGGCTCATCCGGCCGAAGCCGGTGAGCACGACCTCGGCGCCCTGCTCCTGGGCCGCCTTGGCGACGTGGAACGCGATCGACGCGTCGGTGATCACACCGGTGATCAGCAGCCGCTTGCCTTCGAGCAGACCGGTCATGGCCGGGAGTCCTCCTGGAACGGTGTTACGGGACGGGGTGGTGGTCAGTGGCCCATGCCGAGGCCGCCGTCGACCGGCAGCACCGCGCCGGTGATGTAGCCCGCGGCGGGCGAGGCGAGGAAGGTCACCGCGGCGGCGACCTCCTCGGGCTGGGCGTAGCGCCCGGCCGGGACCGAGGCGAGGATCTGCTTGCGCCGGTCCTCGGTGAGCGTCTCGGTCATGTCGGTGGCCACGAAGCCGGGGGCCACGACGTTGGCGGTGATGTTGCGCGAGCCCAGCTCCCGGGAGATGGAGCGGGCCATGCCGACCATGCCCGCCTTGCTGGCCGCGTAGTTGACCTGACCGGGCGAGCCCATCAGGCCCACCACCGAGGAGATGTAGACGATGCGCCCCGCGCGGGCCCGGAGCATGTTGCGGGTGGCGCGCTTGGTCACCCGGAACGCGCCGGTCAGGTTGGCGTCGAGGACGCGGGTGAACTGCTCCTCGTCCATCCGCATGAGCAGCGTGTCGTCGGTGATGCCCGCGTTGGCCACCAGCACCTCGACCGGCCCATGCTCCGCCTCGACCTCGGTGAACGCCGCGTCGACCGCGGTGGAGTCGGTGACGTCGCACTTCACGCCGAACAGCCCCTCCGGGGCGCCCGAGCCGCGGTGGGTGATGGCCACCCGGTCGCCCTGGGCGGCGAAGGCCCTGGCGATGGCCAGTCCGATGCCGCGGTTGCCGCCGGTGACCAGCACCGAGCGACCGCCGGAATTGTTGGAACCGTCCATCAGTCTTCCCCTTGCGCCCCTCGACATCATCCGCCGTGAGGCTAGCGGCCTTCGCTGACGTATGACCGGTGACCCCGCTGAGGCCACGCGGCCTCCGGCGCCGAAGCGGCGCCTGAGCGGTGGTCGTCCCAGGTGGTCGCCGGTCAGGGCAGGCGCTGGCCGATGACCAGGGAGCCCGCCGCGGACAGCAGGGCCAGCAGGGTGCCGAGGATGAGCCACGGCCTGCTCGCGTCGGCCTGCTTGACCTCGTAGCCGATCTGCTCGCCGAGGGTGTCGTAGACCTTGCGCAACTGGTCGGCGGTGGCGGCCCGGTAGAAGTCGCCGCCGGACAGTTGGGCGATCTCCTCCATGGCCTCGTCGTCCACGGCGACCGACTGGGGGCGGCCCTCGATCTCGACCGTGCCGTCGGCGGTGCCGAAGGAGATGGTGGTGATCGGGATCTTCTTGTCGGCCGCCGCCCTGGCCGCGGTGAAGGAGCCGCGCGAGTCGTCCTCGGACTCGGTGGGGATGGTCTGCTTGCCGTCGGACATCAGCACGATGCGGGCGGGCGGTGGGCCCTCCGGTCCGCCGACGACCGAGGAGAAGCCCTCGATCGACTGGAGCGCGGCGAAGATCGCCTCACCGGTGGCGGTGGACTGGGCCAGCTTGAGGTTGTCGATCGACCTGGCCACCCCGGCCCGGTCGGTGGTCGGGGCGACCAGCACGGTGGCGGTGCCCGCGAAGGTGATCAACCCCAGGTTCACCCCGGGGGTCAGGCCCTCGGCGAAGGACTTCGCGGCGACCTTGGCAGCCTCCAGCCGGGTCGGGGCGACGTCGGTGGCCTCCATCGACAGCGACACGTCGATGACCAGCACCACGGTGGCCCGGTTGCGCGGCACCTTCTGCTCGGCGGTCGGCCCGGCCATCGCCACGGTGAGCAGCACCAGCGCCAGGATCAGCACCACCGCGGGCAGGTGCCGGGTGAGGCCCTGCCGCTTGGGGGCGACGCGTTCGAGCAGTTCCAGGTTGGTGAAGCGCAGGGTGCGCGTGCGCAGGGTCTTCTGCACCAGCACGTACCCGGCGGCCAGCGCGGCCACCGCGAGCAGCACCAGGAACCACCAGGGGGAGGTGAACCCGCTCAGGCTCATGCCGCACCCCCCGACCAGCGGCGCTTGCGGGAGACGACGAAGCGCACGGTGTCGGCGATCCAGTCCGAGTCGGTGCGCAGCACCAGGTGCCCGCTGCCCGCCCGGCGGATGCCGGAGGCCACCTCGGCGCGGTGCTCGGCGGCGGCGGCGGCGAACTCCTTGCGCAGCAGCGGCGAGGCGGTCACCTCGCGCTGGCGCCCGGTCTCCGGGTCGGCGAGCACGACGGTGCCCACGTCCGGCAGTTCGACGTCGCGCGGGTCGACGATCTCCACCGAGATCAGCTCGTGGCGCAGCGACAGCGCGCGCAGCGGTCGCTGCCAGTCGGTGTCGCCGAGGAAGTCGGAGACCACCACGGCCAGGCCGCGCCTGCGCGGGGGCCTGCGCAACTGCTCGACCGCGCTCGCCAGGTCGCCGCGCACGCCCTCGGGGGCGCGCTGGACCTGGGCGACCTTGCGGACCAGGCCGCGGGCGTGGGCGAGGCCGCCCCGGGCGGGGACGCGGACCAGTTCGGCGCCGGTGGAGATGAGCGCGCCGATGCGGTTGCCGCCGCCGCGGGTCAGGTGGGCGATGGCGGCGACGGTGGCCACGGCCAGGTCGCGCTTCTCGCAGGCGGCGGTGCCGAAGTCCAGGCTGGCGGACAGGTCGACCACCAGCCAGGTCTCCAGCTCGCGGTCGGCCACGGTCTCGCGGATGTGCGGGGTCGTGGTGCGCGCGGTGACCGCCCAGTCCATCCGGCGCACGTCGTCGCCGGGGGCGTACGGGCGGGCCTCGCCGGGTTCGGAACCTGGTCCGGGGACCAGGCCGAGGTGGTTGCCCTGGAGCAGGCCGTCGAGCCTGCGCCGGACGTCGATCTCCAGCAGGCGCAGGCCCGCTTCCATCCGGTCGCCGCGCAGCACCGGCGGCGCCCAGTCCGGCCGGGGGGTCCCGGAGTCCTCGGGGCCTGCCCCGCGGTTCCCAGAGGAAGCCACTACCTACCCGCCACCCCGGCGGGCGCGCCGTTCTGCGGCCGGGCCGAGACCTGCGGCAGCGGCACGGTCTGCAACACCCGGGAGATCATGTGCTCGATCGGCACGCCGTCGGCGAGCGCGTCGTAGGACAGGACCAGGCGGTGGCGCAGCACGTCGGGCACCACGTCGACCACGTCCTGGGGCAGCACGTAGTCGCGGCCGCGGACCAGGGCCAGGGCGCGCGCGGCGGCGACGATGCCCAGGCTGGCGCGCGGGGAGGCGCCGTAGGCGATCCAGCCCGCGACGTCGGTGAGGCCGTGCTCGGCCGGGGTGCGGGTGGCCAGGACCAGGCGCACGGTGTAGTCGACGAGCGCGTGGTGGACGAACACCGACGAGGCCACGCCCTGCAACCGCTTGAGTTCCTCGGGGGTGAGCACCTGCTGCGGCTGCGGCGGCGCGACGCCCATCCGGTAGACGATCTCGCGCTCCTCCTCGACCGTCGGGTACTCCACCAGGATCTTGAACAGGAAGCGGTCGCGCTGCGCCTCGGGCAGCGGGTAGACGCCCTCGTTCTCGATCGGGTTCTGGGTGGCGAGCACCAGGAACGGGTCGGGCATGGGGAAGGTCTGGCCGCCGATGGACACGTGCCGTTCGGCCATCACCTCCAGCATCGCCGACTGGACCTTGGCGGGGGCGCGGTTGATCTCGTCGGCGAGCACGAAGTTGGCCACGACCGGGCCCAGCTCGACGTCGAAGCGCTCCTGGCCCTGCCGGTAGATGCGGGTGCCGAGGATGTCGGCGGGCACCAGGTCGGGGGTGAACTGCACGCGGGAGAACGAGCCGCCGACGACCTTGGCGAAGGTCTCCACCGCGAGGGTCTTGGCCACGCCGGGCACGCCCTCCAGCAGCAGGTGCCCCTTGGCCAGCAGTCCGACGAGCATCCGCTCGACCAGCCGGTCCTGCCCGACGATGACGCGCTTGACCTCGAACACGGTCCGCTCGAGAAGCTGGGCGTCCCGCGCGGGCGTCGCCGCGGACGACTCGCTCGTGAACTCGGCCTGACCGGGCTCGGTCACCGGCATCCTCCTTATGGACGGTCATTCCACCGAGGTCCAGCAAACCCGACGAGCGGTGAGAGCGCTGTGAACTCCATCCCGCGAACTCCGTCCCCCCGGACCGGGACCTCAGCCCCCGAACCGGCGCAGGTCCTCCGGGGTGTCGATGTCGGCCGCGGCGCCGCCGGGGTCGGGCACCCGTGCGGCGGGGAGGCCGCCGAGGACCCGGCGCAGCGACATCCCGGCACCACCGGCGGGGACGGCGGCGCGCAGCACCCCGAGCCGCCACGCGCTGAGCAGCCACTGCTCGCGCCCGGCACCGTCCACGAGCACCGCCCCGCACTCCCCCACCTCGCCCGCCAGCCGCGCCACGATCGTGTGGTCCACCGCGGGCAGGTCGGCGGCGAGGAGCACGGTGACGGTGCGCTCGGGCAGGTCGGCCAGCACGTCGAGGGCGGCCCGCAGCGCGGCCACCGGTCCACCGCCGGGCGGGTCCTCCCGCGTCCACTCCACCGGCCGGGGTAGCTCGCGCTGCGGTCCGACGACCACGGTCCGCGCGCCGTCGACGGCGGTCACGGCCCGTTCCAGCAACGAGCGCCCGGCCACGACCAGCCCCGGTTTGTCGACCCCGCCGAGCCTGCTGCCGGACCCGCCCGCCAGCACGACCGCCGCGCGGGTGTCCGGAGAGGACGACCCGCCCAGCGCGGTGACCGTGCCCGCGGCGCCGTCCACCCGGACCCGGGTGCCGGTCACCAGCCGGGTCGTGGCGTCACCGCAGCCGACCACGGCGGGGATGCCCAGTTCCCTGGCGACGATCGCGGCGTGCGACAGCGGTGCGCCGACGTCGGTGACGACCGCCGCCGCCCGGGAGAACAGCGGGGTCCAGCCGATGTTGGTCACCGACGTCACCAGCACCTCCCCCGGCCGCAGCGCCGCCCCTTCCTCCACAGTGGACAAGACGCGCACCGGTCCCTCGGCGACCCCGCCGGAACCGGGGAGCCCGGTGACGTCCGGGCCGCCCGGAATCGGGTCCTGTCGCGCCGAATCCCGTTGTGCCGCCCACGAAACCGGGTCGAACCGGCCGCGCAGCACCGTCGGGTAGGGCGGGAGCGCGCGGTAGCGGTCGTACGCCACGCGCCGCCCCGGCACGGCCGCGAACGGCGTCGGGTCGCCGTCGAGGACGGTCAGCAGTTCCGGCAGGGAGAGGAAGAACACGTCGTGGCCGCGCCCGGTCAGTTCCCCCGCCCGCACCCAGAAGGCGCGCAGCACCGAGAACACCCGCACCATCTCCGACCGCGCCAGCTCCCGCCCGCGCGCCGCCTCCGTCGCCTTCGCCAAGGGGCGCCGCAGTTCCCGCTCCGCGCCGGGGTGCCGGGCCCACACCCTGGCGCGGGCCTCGGCCTGGGCGCGCAGGCGTTCCTCCGGGTCGCCCTCGGCGGTGGCCAGGGCGCGGTCGAGCCAGTCCGGGTCCTCGGCCGGGCGCGGCGCGGACAGCTCGAACTCGTCGGCGCAGCGGTGGCCCCAGGCGTCGAGGTAAGCGGTGCGGTCGAGGCGACCCGCGCGCAGCCGGGCCAGGCCCAGTGCCGGGCCGAGGCTGACCAGTTCGTCGGAGTCGGTGTGCAGGCCGGTGGCGAGGACCGCGGCGTCATCGTCGCCGACCCGGGCGCGCAGCCTGGCGTGCGCCGCGCCGGGTCCGCCCTGCCGGGCACCCGCGTCGAAGGTGCGGCAGGTGCGGAACAGCAGGTCGTGGCCTTCCGCGCGCCACAGCCCGACCAGGTCGGCCGGGGTCGGGGCGGTGGTGATCCGTTCGCGGAGCCGGGCACAGCGGGCGGGGTTCGCGGCCACCAGTGCGGGCAACCGACGCCGGTAGCGGACCGATTCGACGCCCGCCACGATCGCCGTCCGCAGCGCGGCGCGCAGCAGCGCCGGTCGCGCCATCGGCAGCGGCGGGACGTCGGCGGGGATCGGACCCAGGGTCTGCGCCATGGCCTTGCGGGCGAACCGGCCGAGGCCGAGCGCGCCCGCGACGGCCAGGGCCGCGCTGAGGTTGAGGTAGAACCGGCCGCCGACGATGCCGTTCACCGGGTGCCCGCCGACCGGGGGCGGGGCCAGGGTGCGCACCACCGACCAGGTGGCCGGGGTCATCACCCCGGGCACGGCCTCGCCCAGGTTGGCGCAGGTCCACAGGTAGTCGCCGCGGGTGGTGTCGTTCCACTCGCGGGCCTCGGCGGCGGCGCCGGTGACCGGCCGGGCCTGCAGGATCGCGAAACCGTCGCGGTGCCGCGCCCACTCGACGTCGGACGGGCCGAACCGCTCGTGGACCAGGGCACCGAGGGCGGCCAGTTCGACGGTCTGCGCCTCGGTCAGCACCGGGGCGCGGCGCAACCGGTCCGGCACCGGCTCCACCGCGGTCCCGCCGGGGACGCGCACCGTGCGCAGCGCCTTGTCGCCGATGACCCGGCGCGGCCGCGGCCCGCCGACGACGTAGGTGTCCGGGGTGGTCGAGCCGTCGACCACCGACTCGCCCAGCCCCCAGCCCGCGTTCACGACCACCCCGTCCGCGCCGGTCACCGGGTCGACGGTGAACAGCACCCCGGCCGACTCGGCGTCGACGAGTTCCTGGACCACCACGGCCATTTCGGCGTGGTCGATCCCGGCCCGCTCCCGGTAGGCCACGGCCCGCGCGGAGTCCAGCGACGCCCAGCACCGCTCGACCGCCGCGAACACCTCCCCGGCCCCCTCGACCCCCAGGAACGTGTCGTGCTGACCGGCGAACGACAGCCCCGGCAGGTCCTCCGCGGTCGCCGACGAGCGCACGGCCACGGCGGGCGACCCGAGCCCCGCGTACGCGGCGGCGACCGCGTCCCGGACCTCGTCGACCGCGGCCGGGTCGGCCCGGCGGCGGAAGGCGGCGGTGGTGACGACGAACCCGGCGGGGACCGGGACCCCGGCCCGCACCAGTGCCGTCAGCGCCCGCGCCTTCCCCCCGACCCCAGCCGACCCGACTTCCTCCGACAGCGGTATGACCAGTGCTTCCCCCATACCGCCCAGTGTCCCGGGATCAGGCGTTCTCGACCACCAGGGCCGGGTAGTCGGTGTAGCCGCGCTCGTCGCCGCCGTAGAAGGTGGCCGTGTCGGCGGGGTTGAACGGGCCGCCCGCGGCCAGTCGGGCGGGCAGGTCCGGGTTGGCCAGGAAGAGCTGCCCGAAGGTGATGACGTCGGCCACGCCTTCCTCGACCAGCGCCAGCGCGTCGGGACCGGTGGCACCGCCGGGGGTGGCCGGGTTGAGCAGCAGCGTGCCGCCGAAGCGCTCGCGCAGGTCCAGGGTCAGGTCGCGCTGCCCGGGGGCCTCCGCCACGTGCAGGTACGCCAGGCCCAGCGGGACCAGGGCGTCGACCAGCGCGGTGTAGGTCTCGACGTGGCCGTCCTCGACGATGTCGTTGAACGGGTTGGTCGGGGAGATCCGCAGGCCCACCCGGTCGGCGCCGATCGCGGCGGTGACCGCCCGCGCGACCTCGACCACGAGCCTGGTCCGCCCCTCGACCGAGCCGCCCCACTCGTCGGTGCGCGCGTTGGCGTTGGTGGAGAGGAACTGGTGCAGCAGGTAGCCGTTGGCGCCGTGCAGTTCCACACCGTCGAAGCCCGCGGCGACGGCGTTGCGGGCCGCGTCGGCGAACCCGGCGATGGTCTCGGCGATGCCGTCGCCGTCCAGCTCGACCGGCGCCTCGAACGTCTGCGGCCCCGCCGCGGTGTAGACCTGCCCGGCGGCGGCGACCGGGGACGCGCCGACCGGGTGCAGGCCGTCGGGCAGCAGGCTGGCGTGGCCGATCCGGCCGCTGTGCATGAGCTGGGCGAAGATCACCCCGCCGCGGGCGTGCACCGCGTCGGTGACCGCGCGCCAGGCTTCGACCTGCTGCTCGGAGTGCAGGCCCGGGGTGTCGGGGTAGCCCTGGCCGACGGCGGTGGGCTGGATGCCCTCGGTGATGATCAGGCCCGCGCTCGCCCGCTGCGCGTAGTACTCGACGGTGGCGGCGGTCGGGGTGTTGCCGGGGCCGTGGGCGCGGCTGCGGGTCATCGGGGCCATGGCGACCCGGTTGGCGAGGGTGCGGCCCGCGAGGTCGATGGGGTCGAAGGCGGTGCTCATGGTGGCTCCTCCACGCTGCGCTCAGGATTTACCTGATCGAACAGGCAAATGCCCGGCCCTCTTCCCGCCCCCGGTCATTTATGAGCCACCTCACCGGCTGTTGACAAACCGTTCCACCATGTGGCAGATCCCTGTCCGAACAGCTAAAGTCGATCCATGGCCCAGGACCCGCCCGGCCCGGCGACCGCGCCGCTGCCCGGCGCGGCCCGCGGCGGCCCGATCAGCCACGCCGTCTTCCGCGTCGCCCGGTTGCACCGGCTGCTGGCCGGGCGGCTGCTGCGCCAGGTCGGCCTGCACCCCGGCCAGGAAACCCTGCTGATGCACCTGTGGGAGTCCGGCCCGCAGCGGCAGACCGACCTGATGGCGGTGCTGGGCTCGGACTCGGCCACGGTCACCCGCACCGTGCAGCGGCTGGAGCAGGCCGGTTTCGTCCGCCGCGGCCCGTGGCCCGGCGACCGCCGGGCCACCCTGGTCGAGTCCACCCCGGCGGGCAACGCGCTGCGCGCGCGGGTGGAGGAGAGCTGGCGGGAACTGGAGCAGATCACCGTCGCGGGCATGGACGGGGCCGAGCGGGACACAGCGCTGTCGGTGCTGACCCGCCTGGAGGAGAACCTGCTCGCGGAGTGCCCGGAGAACCGCCGCTGAATGCCCGGTCTCCACTTGGCCGTGCACGACCAGGTCGACGATGGGGCGTGGCCGCGGGTGCCCGGTCGCAGGCTCGGCCCGGTTCATGTTCGCGGCGGGCGGGTCAGGCGGTCGACCAGCGCGGTGACCAGGTCGTGGCGCTGTTCCGGCGTGAACAGGTCGGGGAGCGTGAGCCGTTCCATGATCAACCAGTTCAGGGCCAGCCACAGCGACACCACCGCGGCCGAGTCACCGGGGAGACCGGACTGCTCGTGGTAGCCGGTGTTCGCGTCGAGGTCGGCCCGGATGCGGCGGGTCAGCACCTCCCGCAGTCCGGGTCGACGGGTCGCCTCCAGGCGCAGTTCCAGCAGGGCCAGGAAACCGGCCGGGAACGCCGCCACCCGACCCACCAGTTCGTGCATGAGCTCGGCGAGCTTCGCCCGGTCGCGCGGCCCGGCCAGCCCCGCGGCGAGTACCGCCTCGTCGGGGGTCAGCCGTTCGTACACGCGCTCCCCCGCCTGGGTGAGGATGTCGTCGCGATTGGCGAAGTAGTTGGACGCCGTGCCCGCGGGCACCTGCGCCCGCCGGTCGACCGACCGGAACGTCAGACCCCGCGCGCCCTCGTCCGCCAACACCTCGATCGCGGCGTCGAGCAGCGCCGCCCTCCGGTCCGGGTTGCGTCGCACCTTGAAACCACTCCATCCGTAGTGCTAACTTTCAAACCACTACAGCCAAAGTACTACAGCCGGAGTTGTTCCGGAGGATTCGAGGCCCCGTGCGCGAGCTCGTCTACTTCATCGCCGTGTCCATCGACGGCTTCATCGAGGGCCCCGGTGGCGAGACCGACTTCTACCCCGAGGCACCGGACATGGTCGACCACCTCCGCACCCGGTTCCCGGAGACCATGCCGACCCACCTGCGCGAACCCCTCGGCATCGACGGGGCGGCCAACCAGCGGTTCAGCTCCGTGGTGATGGGGCGCGGCACCTACCGGCCCGCGCTGGACGCGGGGATCACCAGCCCGTACGCGCACCTGCGCCAGCACGTGGTGTCCCGATCCCTGCCGGAGATCGCCGACCCCACCGTCGACCTGGTTCCCGGCGACCCGATCGGCCTCGTGCGCGGGCTCAAGGCCGAGACCACGGCAGGCGACATCTGGTTGTGCGGCGGCGCCGACCTGGCGGGCCAACTCCTGCCGGAGATCGATGAACTGGTCATCAAGCGGTACCCGGTCGTCGCGGGCGACGGGAAGCCGATGTTCACCGGACCGTTCCGACCCCGCCCGTTCGCCCCCGTGGAAGCGCTGACCTTCAGCCACGGCGGGACCATCACCACCTACCGGCCTGCCTAGGGTCCCGGGGGTGCGCAGGGTGATCGTGACCGGCATGACCGGTGCGGGCAAGACGACACTGGCGACCGCCCTCGCGCACCGCCTCGGTCTGCCGTTCACCGAGCTGGACACCCTCGCCTTCGAACCGGACTGGGTCGAGCGCGCGGCGTACCGGACCGACGTGGAACGGCTCGCCCGCACCGGGGGGTGGGTCGTCGACTCCCACGGCACCCCACCGGTCCGCGACCTGCTGTGGTCACGGGCCGACACGGTCGTGTGGCTGGACTACGCACGCGGGCTGGTCACCCGCCGGGCGTTCACCCGTTCGCTGCGCCGCAGCCTGCGCCGCGAGCGGATCTTCAACGGCAACGTCGAGCGCTGGCGGGAGTGGCTGAGCCCGGACCACCCCGCCCGCTCGGCCTGGTCCGGCCACCCCGCCAGGCGCCTGTACCTGGCGGCCAGGCTCGCCGAGGACCGGCACGCCCACCTGGACGTGGTCCACCTGCGCACCCCGGCCGAGGTGACCGCCTGGCTGGCGACCGTGAACCCGATCGGGGCCCGGGGCGAATAGCGGGGGACACCGCGTCCACGAGAGGCCGCCCATGACAGCACCCCCGCAGCACCCGGACCCGCCCGACGGGGCGGTGATCGGCGCGTCGCTGACCGAGCCATCCCGGTTCGCGCTGGTCTTCGACCGGCACGCCCCGGCCATCCACCGCTACCTGGCCCGGCGCCTGGGTGCCCAGGCCGCCGACGACCTGGTCGGCGAGACGTTCCTGACCGCGTTCGGGGTCAGGGCGCGGTTCGACCGCGACCGGCCCGACGCCCGCCCGTGGCTGTACGGGATCGCCACCAACGTGGCGAACCGGCACACCAGGGCCGAGGCCAGGGAGTTCCGGCTGCGCCAGGCGCTGCACCCGGAACCGCACGACCCCGGCCCGGCCGACCGGGTCGCCGCCGGGGTCACCGCGCGCGCCGAGGTCGTCGGCGTCGGCGACGCCCTGCGGGCGCTGTCCCCCGGCGACCGGGACGTGCTGCTGCTCTTCGCCTGGGAGCAGTTGGGGTACGAGGAGATCGCCGCCGCCCTCGCCATCCCGGTCGGGACCGTCCGGTCCCGGCTCAACCGCGCCCGCCGCAAGGTGCGGGCCGCGTTCGGCGCCCCCGACACCACCCTCCAGGAGGCCTCCCGTGGATGACCTGACCCTGATCCGCGACTTCGCGGGCGACGCCCCGCCCGCCGACCGGGCGACCCTCGCCGCCGCCCGCGAGCGCCTGCTCACCGAGGCGGCCCACCCCCGCCGCACCCGCCGCCTGGTCCCCTGGATCGGGGGCACCGCCGTCACCGCGGCGGCGGCGGTCGCCGCGGTGGTGAGCCTGCTCCCCACCGCTCCCGCGCCGACCCCACCCGGGGTCGGCGCACCCCCCGTCGCGGGCGCACCCGCCGACGCGGACCCCGCCTCGGTCCTGGTCCTCGCGGCGGCGTACGAGCGCACCCAGCCCGACGTCGTCCCCCGCCCCGACCAGTTCCTCCACCTCCACAATGGCGCCTACCGCGCCTGGTTGTCGATCGACGGCACCCACGACGGCCTGATCGACACCGGCGACGGCCACCCCGTCCCCGCTCCGGGCTGCCGCGACGGGGCGGCGGTGGTGCACAAGGGCAACACCGCGATCGGCACCGAGCCGTGCGAGCCGCGCCCCGCCTACGACCCGGACATGCCCACGACCGGGGAGGCGATGGTCGCCCACCTCAACGCCGAGGTGTTCAACGACCCCGGCAACCCCAACTCGGTGGGCAAGGACGTCCTGTCGCTCTTCGAGTCCACCTACCTGCGCCCCCCCGCCCGCGCGGCCCTGTTCGAGGCGGCGGCGACCCTGCCCGGCCTCACCCTGGCCGACTCCCCCCCGGTCGACGGCCACCCCGCGGTCGCGATCGGCTGGTCGACCGACAGCGGTCACAACGGCCAACTGCTCTTCGACGCGGCCAGCAACGAATACCTCGGGTTCCGGACCGGGAACACCGAGGTGTCCCGGTCGACCCAGACCATTGTGGACGCGGTGGGCGAGACCCCTTAGGGCCGCCCTCAAAGCCAGCCCCCACGAACCGCCGGCCCGGCCAAGCAGAGACCCGGGCGGGTGGACCCGCTTGATCAGCCGACCGCCCCGACAACCGCCAGCAGGCCAAGCAAACGCCCGGGTGGGTGGATGTCCTCAACGCAGGCCGGCCACCCCGAGAACCGCCGGCCCGGCTACGGCCCTGCCCGGGTGGGTGGATGTGT
>NZ_AYXG01000007.1 GCF_000564855.1 Actinokineospora spheciospongiae | reverse complement strand
CGGCACCCCCACCCCCGCCGAAAACGTCCACTTCGGACCAGACAACCTCGACCCCGCCACCGGCCCGCCCCCGGGGTCCACTGCCGCGCAACCCACCACCACAGACCCCGGTGACTTCGCAGTCTCGTGGTCCAGCACCACCGGACCCGCGCCCGCCTCCACCACCGCCCGATCCAGCGCCACCGAGCCCGAGGCCCCGCCCGCCCTGTGGTCCGGTGTCGATGATTCGCCATCGGGTCCGACCGCTGCTCGACCGGGCGCCACCGAGTCCGCAGTTCCACCCGCGTCGTGGTCCGGTGTAGGTGATTCGCCATCGGGTTCGACCACCGTTCGGCCGGGCGGCGCCGAGCCCGAAGACTTCGCCGCATCGTGGTCCGGTGCCGGTTCGCCTGCGCCAGAGCCCACTGCGCCGACTCCCAGCGCACCAGGTCTTGTTGCCCCAGGTTCTGCTTCGACCGGGCCTGCCGAGGCCGAGCGGTCCGGTCGAGGCGAGGCAACCGATGGGAGCGGCGCCACCGGCGGTCACACCGCTGATCCCTTTGCGGTGCAGGGACACCCGCCTGATTGGTCCGTGCACCGCATCCCGCCCCCCGGCACACTCGGCAGACGAGCTTCCCGCCGGGCGAGCCAGGAGATCCGCAGGCCCTCACCCGCCGATCTGGCCGCCCCCAGCATCGGCTCCGACGTCGCCGCCGTGCTGTCGCGCTCCGGCCTCACCGGCAACCCCCCCAGCGGCGGCAGGCGCCGAGCCGAAGACCTCCCCTTCGGCGGCGAGGACCCGACTGCCCTCCCACCGGAAATCCCCACCTCCAACCCAACCCCCTCCCGCCGCAACGCCGCAGCGACCCACCACCGACCCACCACCGACCGCCACGAAACCAGCACCACCCCACGCCACGGCGCCGACCCCACCCCACCCGACCCCGCAGGCGCCCGGCACGAGGCCGACCCCACCCAGCACGGCGTGACCGCGCAACACGGCGCCACCCTCGCGAACACCACCAGCACCCGCCGCGAGACCGACGCCACCCAACCCGCCACGACCACCCAGCCCGGTGTTGCCGCGCAGCACGGCACCGCTGGCGCCCGACACAACACCGGCCCCACTCAGCACGGCGCCAACACCGCCAGCGCTCGACATGAAACCGGTGCCAGCCAACACGATGCCACCGCTGGTGCCCGACACACCACTGGTACCGCCCAGCACCATGCCGCTACCGCCGATGCCCGACCCGACACTGGCGCCGCCCAGCACGCCGTTGGTGCAGCGCAGCACAGTGCCGCCACTGCCGACACCAGCGGCGCCCGGCACGAGGCCAGTGTCGCTCAGCAGGGTGCTGCCGCCCAGCATGGTGCTGCTGGCGCCGCTCGGCACGAGGCGGGTATCGCCCAGCAGGGTGTTGCCGCCCAGCACGGCGCTGCTGGCGCTGATGCTGGCGCCGCTCGGCACGAGGCGGGTATCGCTCAGTATGGCGTTGCTGGGCAGCACAGTGTTCCCGCCCAGCAAGGCGCTGGCGCTGATGCTGGCGGCGCTCGACACGGGGCGGGTGTCGCCCAGCCCGGCGCCGGTGCCGAGCACGCCGGCGGTGCCGCCCAGCACGGTGTCGCGGCGCGCGATGGTGCCGCTGCCGACGCTGTCGGGGCTCGGCACGAGGCCGGTGCCGCCGACGGCACGGATGCGCAGGCCATCCTCCGCCGTTTCGACACTGCCGAGATCCGGCGGGTCGCGGGGCGTGGTTCCCGGGCCGACACCGGTGGACTCCGCCGCCGCGCGGAGAGCGGTGGGGGCGCCCGCCGCGCCGCCGACCGCACCGGCACCGACGGTGGTACCAACGACACCGACCGCCTCCGACGTCGCGCCCAAGCCGCCTCCGGGGAGACCGTCGACGCCCGCTCCGCCCTGCGCCGGTTCGACACCGCCGAACTCCGCCGCCGGGTGCAGCAGGTCAGCGGCAAGGTCGATCCCCAGACCCGCCGCGCCGACACCGCGGGAGTCCGCCGTCGCGGCCAGGACGCCGTCGCCAGCCCGAACAGCGATCCGGCGGTCGGCGGTCCCCTCGACGTCCAGTCCGTGCTCCGCAAGTTCGACAGCGGAGAGGTCCGCCTCGGCGGCACCCGCCGCGCGGGTGCTCCCGAACCCGACACCCACACCACCGAGTCCGTCGCGAGCCCCACCACCCCCACCGCCACCGAGTCCGCCGCGGGCACCGCCGTCACCGAGTCCGCCACGGGCCTCACCACCCCCGCCGCCACTGAGTTCGCCGCAGGCACCACCACCCCAGCCGCCGAGTTCGCGGCGAACCCCGACCTTCTTGCCGCCGACGGCACCTCCGCAGGCCTCGCCAACGTGCGGTCCCCTGCCGGATCGACCACCCCCGCATCGGGTACCACTCCGACAGGTCCCACCACTGCTCATCTCCCTCCCACGCCGGTCAACCCTGCGTCGGACACCACTCCGACAGGCCCCATCGCCCCGGAATCCCCCGCTGAGTCGGCTGTTCCTCCACCAGACGTCACCCCAGCAGGCTCGGTGGCCACGCAGTCTCCCGCTGAGTCAGCGGCTCCTGCGCCGCACACCACACCGATGGGACCGGTTGACGTCCAGTCGTTGCTGCGTGACTTCCCCGTCGGGGAGGTTCGCTTCGGCGGCACCCGCCACGCGAGCGCCGCCGACATCGACACCGGTTCCGCCGAAGCAGCCATCCCCCCACCGGCAGGCGCCGACGCCCTCACCAAGCACTGGGACTCCCTACCCCCGGACACCGAGGCAGGCATCTCCGCCACCGCACCGGACAGGTCCAGCGCTGCCCAGTCCAGCGCTACCCAGTCCGATGAGCCCAGCGCCGCCCGTTTGGTCCTCAACCGCTTCGGTGTGATCCCCGCCCGCCGCAGCCGTCGCCGGGCACAGGACGAAGCACCCGCCGCCCCGCCCGAGGCCACCATCCCCAGCCCGCCCGAACCTGATGAGATCCCCTCCCCGGACCCGCGTCCCGCCGCACCCGAGGTCGAACCGCCCCCGGGCCACGACGAACCCATCGGCGACTCCCGCACCGACCCCGGCGCGGACCCGGATGCCACCCCCCGCACCACCCCCGGATCGGACACCGGATCAACTGCTGGGTCCAACTCCGGTTCGGACATCGGGCCAACTTCTCAGTCCAACTCCGGTTCGGGCGCTGGAACAGGTTTCCGGCCCAGCCCCGAATCGGACACCAGGTCAGGTTTCCGGCCCAGCCTCGAAACGGGCGCCGGGTCAGGTTTCGAGACCACCTCCGGTTCGGGCGTCGAGTCAGGTTTCCGGACCATCCCTGGATCGGATGCCGCACCGGCCTTCCGGGCAACCTCCGGCTCGGATTCCACACCGGCTGCCCCGACTCCTCTCGGCTCCGATGCCGCGTCCACCTCCCGGAACGGGCCTGACTCCAATCGTGCGTCCGCCTCCCCGGTCGTTCCCGGCTTGGACCCACTCTCCGCCGCGTATGCCACCACTGGAACCGATCGCGCGACCACCTCCCAGGCTGCTCCGGGCACCGAAGCCGAGCGCGACCCCGGCGTTGACGCCGTGGCGGGCTCCTCGGCCGATTCGACGGCAGGTGCACAGCCCACTCTCGAATCCCCGGCCGCCCTCGAACCGCAGGCCGATCCCGAGTCCCCGGCGATCCCCGACAACGTCGCCAGCCTCGCTGACCGCCGTGCCATCGACTTCTCCGCCCGGCTTCGCGGTCTCCCGCGTCCCGCCGAGGCCACCCCCGCCGATTCCCTCGGGCCCCTGCACGGCCCCGAGGTCCGCCCCCCGGACCTGCCACCCCGCCGGGGCGGTAGGCGCGAGCGCACCGCCTCCAGCGGCCTCGCCGACCTCCTCGCCGAGGCGATGGTCGCCTTCCAGGCCACCCGGCCCGAGGGTGACCGCAACAGGTCCGCCTGGGCGGATGACGCTCGGGCCGCCGATCCCGAGCACACCGACCCGACCCCGGCCGAATCCGCCCGACCCGAGCGCGACACCGGCCGTGGAGTCGGCCGGAGCGCCGACACCGACGCCGGTACCGGCCGAAAGGCCGACGCCGGTGATGATCACGGCAGGCACCGCTCCTCGGAGTGGGCCCCGGCCGACTTCGACAGCGGATGACCGAAATCCGCCGCATGCAGGCGACCTGCAACGGAAACCCGCTCGACAACCCCGCGACTCCGGTGATTCGCCGGAAGATCGGGGCATCAGGCGTAACATCACGCGCGAGCCGTAGGTGGCACACCGGCGTGCCACCACCGATGTGGAGCTGAAAAACCATGACCTCGACTGGTTACTCGACCCGCCTCGACAGAGCCGTCAGCGCTGACGGCCCGGAGTCGACGGGGCGACCGGTCACCATCAGCAGCCCCGAGCAGAACCGCGACGACCTCATCGAGCGCGCGGCAGGGCAGGCACCCGACATCGCCGACCTGATCCGCCTCTACTACCGCTACATCCCACCGGAGGAGGTCGTCGGGGACGACCCGGTGGACCTCGTCGGTGCCGTGCGATCGCACGCGGACCTGGCCGAGCGCCGGGTTCCCGGGCGGCCCTCCGTGCGGCTGCTCAACCCCAACTCCGGTGCCGACGGGTGGACCTCGAACGGCACCGTCGTGCAGTTGGTGACCGACGACATGCCCTACCTCGTCGAGTCCGTGTCCGCGGAACTGGTGCGCTGCGGTGTGCAGGTGCAGCGGGTCGTGCACCCGATCGTCGTGGTCCGCCGCGATGTGGCGGGGGCGCTGCGCGAGGTGCTGCCCACCGCCGACCCGATCCAGCCGCCGGACGACGCCTTCGCCGAGAGTTGGATGTACATCGAGGTCATCGACCTGGTGACCGACGGCGGCCGGGCGCGGGAGATCGAGAACGGCCTGCTGACCGTGCTCAACGACGTCCGCGAGGTCGTCGAGGACACCGACCGGATGGCCGGGACCGCCCGGGCGCTGGCCGACGAGCTGGAGAACACCCCGCCGCCGCTGGAGGACAGCGAGGAGATCGCCGACGGCGCCGCGCTGCTGCGCTGGTTGGCCGACGGCCACTTCACCTTCCTCGGTTACCGCCGCAACGACCTGGTGCACCCCGACGGCGAGGGGGAGCCCGCCCTGCGCGCCGTGCTGGCCAGCGGTCTCGGCGTGCTCCGCCAGGACAGCCTCGCCGCGCGCAGCCTCACCGCGGGCCCGGACGCCGTGGCGCACGCGCTGGCGCCGAAGCTGCTGGTGCTCACCGAGGCCAGCGCACCGTCCACAGTGCACCGGTCGACCTACCCGTACTACGTCGGCGTCAAGATCTTCAACGAGCGGGGCGAGGTCACCGGCGAGCACCGCTTCCTCGGTGTGTTCACCACGACCGCCCTGCACGAGGACGTCCTCGACATCCCCGTGGTGGCGCGCCGGGTGCGCAACGTGATCCACCAGGCGGGCTTCCCGATGGAGTCCTACTCCGGGCAGCGCATGCTGGAGGTCATCCAGAACTGGCCGCGCGCCGAGCTGTTCTCCACCAGCACCGACGCCCTCTACGCCACCGCCACCGGTGTCATCGCGCTGGCCGACCGCCGCAGGCTGCGCCTGTTCCTGCGCCGCGACGCCTACAACCGGTTCTTCTCCTGCCTGGTGTTCCTGCCGCGCGACCGCTACACGACCACCTCGCGCATCGCCATGCAGGAGGTCCTGCTCGACGAGTTGGCAGGCACGAACCTGGAGTTCAGCACCCGCGTCGGCGAGACCCCGCTGGCGCAGGTGTACTTCATCGTCCACACCGACCCCGGTCGCGCGGTGGAACCCGACGTCACCCGCATCCAGGAGCGGCTGACCGAGGCCGTCCGCGGCTGGGACGACCTGATGGTCGAGGCGCTGCTCGGTGAGCAGCGCAGCCGGGTCGACAGCGGCGGGGCGGTCGGCGCCGAATCGGCCACCGAACAGGGCCAGCGCTACGCCGCGATCTTCCCTGAGGCCTACAAGGAGGACTTCAGCGCCGCTGTCGCCCTCGCCGACCTCCGCGAGCTGCAGGACCTCAAGTCCGACACCGACCTGCGGATGTCCTTCTACGTCCCGGAGAACCCGGAGCCGGGGGAGCGGCGGTTCAAGCTCTACCTCTCCGGCAAGGGCGTCACCCTCTCCCACGTGCTGCCCATGTTGCAGCGCATGGGGGTCACCGTCGTCGACGAACGCCCGTACGAGCTGCGCAACGACGGCGGAAGCCCGTGGTGGATCTACGACTTCGGCCTGCGCATCGACCCGGTGGTGCTCGAGGCGCGCGGCGAAGAGGACATCGACCAGCTCAAGGACGACTTCCAGAACGCCTTTGCCGCCATGTGGCGCGGTGACGCCGAGGCCGACAAGTTCAACGCCCTGGTGCTGCGCGCCGGTCTGACCTGGCGGCAGGCCTCGGTGCTGCGCGCCTATTCGCGCTACCTGCGCCAGGCGGGCACCCCGCACAGCCAGACCTACATCGCCGACGCCGTCCTCGCCCACACCAACGTGGCGACCGCGCTGGTGCGGCTGTTCGAGACCTCGTTCGACCCGGCGCTGTCCGAGCAGTCCCGCCTCGGCAGCGCCGCCACCCAGGCCACCGAGATCACCGCGATGATCGACGAGGTCACCAGCCTCGACGAGGACCGCATCCTGCGCAGCCTGCTCACGGTCATCCGGGCGACCCTGCGCACCAACTACCACGTGCGCGACGAGAACGGTGATCCCCGCCCGTACCTGGCGGTCAAGCTCGAGCCGCGGGCGATCCCGGAGCTGCCGGAACCGCGGCCGCGGTTCGAAATCTTCGTCTGCTCGCCCCGCGTCGAGGGCGTGCACCTGCGCTTCGGTGCGGTCGCGCGCGGCGGGCTGCGCTGGTCGGACCGCCGGGAGGACTTCCGCACGGAGGTGCTCGGCCTGGTCAAGGCGCAGGCGGTGAAGAACGCGGTCATCGTGCCGGTCGGCGCGAAGGGCGGGTTCGTCGTCAAGCGCCCGATCACCCCCACCGGTGACCCGAGCCTGGACCGCGAGTCCTTCATGGCCGAGGGCATCGCCTGCTACCGGATGTTCATCTCCGGCCTGCTCGACCTGACCGACAACCTGCACCAGGGCGAGACGATCCCGGCGCCGGACGTGGTCCGCTACGACAGCGACGACACCTACCTGGTGGTCGCCGCCGACAAGGGCACCGCGACCTTCTCCGACATCGCCAACGAGGTCGCGGCGTCCTACGGCTTCTGGCTGGGCGACGCGTTCGCCAGCGGCGGTTCCGTCGGCTACGACCACAAGGCCATGGGCATCACCGCCAAGGGCGCGTGGGAGGCGGTCAAGCGCCACTTCCGCGAGCTGGGGATCAACACCCAGAGCGAGCCGTTCACCGTGGTCGGCGTGGGCGACATGTCCGGTGACGTCTTCGGCAACGGGATGCTGCTCTCGGAGCACATCCGCCTGGTCGCGGCCTTCGACCACCGGCACATCTTCATCGACCCCGAGCCGAGCACGGCCGAGGCCTTCGCCGAGCGCAAGCGCTTGTTCGAGCTGCCGCGGTCGTCCTGGGACGACTACGACCGGGCGCTGATCAGCGAGGGCGGCGGTGTCTGGCCGCGGTCGCTCAAGTCGATCCCAGTCAGCCCGCGGGCGGCCAGGGCGCTGGGCCTGCCCGAGGACGTCGGCAAGCTCTCGCCGCAGGAACTGATGAAGGCCGTGCTGCTGGCCGAGGTCGACCTGCTGTGGAACGGCGGCATCGGCACCTATGTCAAGGCCAGCACGGAGTCGCACACCGACGTGGGCGACAAGGCCAACGACGCGCTGCGCGTCGACGGGGCCGCGCTGCGGGTCAAGGTGGTCGGCGAGGGCGGTAACCTGGGCCTGACCCAGCGCGGCCGGATCGAGTTCGCCGCCCGCGGCGGGAAGATCAACACCGACGCGCTGGACAACTCCGCGGGGGTGGACTGCTCCGACCACGAGGTCAACATCAAGATCCTGCTCGACCACCTGGTCCGCGACGGCGCCCTGGGCCGCGAGCAGCGCGATGCGTTGCTCGCCGAGATGACCGACGAGGTCGGCCAGCTCGTCCTCGCCGACAACTACCGGCAGAACGCCGTGCTCGGCGCGGGCCGGGCGCACGCCGCCGCGATGGTGCCGGTGCACGCGCGGCTGGTGGACGCCCTGGAGCGCGACACGGGCCTCGACCGCCGCCTGGAGGCGCTGCCGACCCGCGAGCGGTTCCGGGCCATGGACAAGGCTGGGGAGGGGCTGACCTCGCCCGAGCTGGCCACCCTGATGGCGCACGTGAAGCTGGCGCTCAAGGAGCAGGTGCTCACCTCGGACCTGCCCGAGCAGGACGTGTTCGCCCGCAGGCTGCCGGACTACTTCCCGTCGCAGCTGCGCGAGCGGTTCGGCCCGGCCATCGGAGCGCACCCGCTGCACCGGCAGATCATCACGACGCTGCTGGTCAACGAGGTCGTCGACGGCGCGGGCGTGACGTACGCGTTCCGCCTGGCCGAGGAGCTCAACGCCAGCGCCACCGACGTGGTGCGCGCGTTCGCGGCGGTGACCAGGATCTTCGACCTCCCGGCCATCTGGCGCGAGATCGACGCGCTGGACAACGTGGTCCCGACCGACGTCGCCGACGGCATGGTGCTGGAGACCCGCCGGGTGCTCGACCGCGCGGCCCGGTGGCTGCTGTCGAACCGCCCGCAGCCACTGGCGGTGGGGGCGGAGATCACCCGCTTCCGCGAGTCCGTGCAGTCGCTGCTCGCCGAGGTCCCGGGGCTGCTGCGGGGCCAGGCGCGCGTGGAAGCCGAGGCCGATGCCCAGCGCATGGTCGCCGCCGGTGTCCCCGCCGACCTGGCCCGCCGGGTGGCGACGCTGCTCGACGCCTACGCCCTGCTGGACGTGACGGAAGCCGCCGAGCTGTCCGAACAGGACGGTGGGGTGGACGCGGAGCGCAGTGGGCTGGAGACGGCGGAGTTGTACTACGCGCTGTCGGACCACCTCGACTTCGACGTGCTGCTGACATCGATCAGCGCGCTGGAGCGCGGGAACCGCTGGCACGCGCTGGCCCGGTTGGCACTGCGCGACGACCTGTACGGGTCGTTGCGGGCGATCACGCTGGACGTGCTCGCCCAAGCCGACCCGGGGGTGCCAGCGGCGGAGAAGATCACCGTGTGGGAACAGGCCAACGCCTCGCGGCTGGCCCGGTCCCGGGTGGCCCTGGAGGAGATCCGGGCGTCGGGCAGGCTCGACCTCGCCACCCTGTCGGTGGCGGCCCGGCAGTTGCGCAGCATGGTCCGCTGAGCCGGACGGGCTCCCGGGCGCCGTGTCCGGGAGCCCGCCCAGCGGGTGGGCCCTCGGCGCCCACCGGGCACGCGGCGACCGCGGTCCTGCCGAAGCGGAGGCGGCCGGTCGTCGGGCTCTCAGAGTTCCGACACCGGTCTCCCCGAGCGTGGTCCGCGATTCCGCCCGGGCGTTCCCGTCACCGAGGCCGTTCCCGCGCCCGTCCACCGTCAGCTCCCGGTCTTCTCGAGTTCGGCGCGCACGAGGCGGACCGTTTCTTCTTCCGAGACAGCGAGTTCGCGCACAGCGCCGAACAGGGTGGTGAACGACGAGACGTCCGGCTCGCGCTCCACGGTCTTGCCGCCCGTCGGGTACTCCAGGTAGACCGAGTACGGGTTCTCCGCGTCGTTGTCGAACTCCAGGATGACCAGTGGTCCGTTCATCGGGCCGAACGCGCCCGCGCGGAACGGGACGACCTGGAAGGTCACGTTCTCCAGTTCCACCATCGCCAGCAGGTGCTCGAACTGCTCCGCCATCACCTCCGGGCCGCCCACCCGGAGGTGCAGCGCGGCTTCGCTGACGAGCGCGTGCAGTCGGAGCGGGTCTTCCCTGAGCAGGAGCCGTTGCCGAGCCGCGCGTTCCTCGCCCGCGCGCTCACTCCACGCGCTGTCGTGCCCGCCGAGCAGCCGGGAGGCCTCGGCGACCGCCCTGGCGTAGTCGGCGGTCTGGAGCAGGCCGGGCAGGGTGGTGTAGTCGATCGTCAGTTCGGCCAGCGCCTGCGTCTCGTCGCGGCGGAACGCCACGTACTCCGGTGGGAAGTCGGTGGCGTGCTCGATGCGCACGGTGCTCTGCTTGGCGTGCGTCCACAGCAGCAGGGCCTCGAAGCGCTCCTCCGTGTTGGCTCCGAGGGCGCCCAGGATCGCGATGAACAGGTGCTTGTTCGGCACCTGCAACCCGTTCTCCATCCGGGAGATGGTCGCCCGGGAGGTCTCCACCGAGTCGGCCAGGGCCTCCGGGAGCATGGCGGGCTCGTGGCGCTTGCGGATCGACTCCATGAAGCGCCCGAGCTGGCGCTTGCGGCGGGTCGTGTCTGACGGCATGCCTCCACGGTATAGCCGAACAGTGCGCAGCGCATTCACTCTTTCGTGCGTTGCGCGGCGCACTGTGCGCCGATAGCTTGGTTGTACGAGGCGTTCAGCGCTTCGAGGCGAGGTTCGGCACGGCGGACCTCGTCCGGTTGATCAAGCCGGTTGATCAAGGGGGTCGGGTCGGATGGGCAAACGGTCTCGGGGAGAGCCCTCCCCCTGTCGGGCACACCGCCGCGCCGGCACGGTGGACCCATGCAGATGCGTTTCATGGCGGCCGCCTTCACCGCGCTGGGTGGGCGGGAAACCAACCAGGACTCCGCGCACGCCGATCCCCGCCTCCTGGTCGTCGCCGACGGCGTCGGCGGAGCCCCGGCGGGCGAGGTCGCCTCGGCCGTCGCCGTGCGGGCCGTGGTCGACGCCGGACCGGACACCGACCCGGCCCTGCTGGCCGAACGGGCCAACTCGGCCGTCGTCGCGCACGCCGAGGCCGACCCGGCCACCGCGGGCATGGCCACCACCGTCGACATCGCCGCCCTGGTGCCCGGACCGGCTGGGTGGGAGGTGCGCGGCGCCCACGTCGGCGACAGCTTCACCCTCGTGCAGACCGACCGGGTCACCCGCCTGGGTCGCGCGCACACCCTCGCCGAGGAGCTGGTGGCGGGCGGCCACATCACCCCGGAGGAGGGTGCCCGCCACCCCAACCGCTCCGCCCTCATGCGCGCCGTCGGCATGGGGCCCACCGTCGAACCGGAGCTGTGGTCCCACCCCGCTGCGCCGGGCACCCGCTACCTGCTCAGCAGCGACGGTCTCTTCGACGCCCTGGGCATGGAGGCCGTCGTCACCCTGCTCGACTCCCTCCGCCCCTCCCCGCCGGCGGACGTCGCCCGGATGCTCGTCGAATCCGCCTGCGCCGCGGGTGCCCGCGACAACGTCACCGTCGTCGTCGCCGAGGTCACCCCGTGGCAGGGTTGACCACCGAGCACCCCGCGGCAGACTCGAACGGCGAGTCGACGGCGGACTCGACCGGCGAGTCCACGGTGGAACCGACCGGCAGGTCGACGGCAGATCCAACAGGGGGGCGGGTGGTGGCTTCGGCTGGCGACCAGATGGCCGTTCGGGCCTGCCGCCAGATGGCGGGCACGGTTGGCGACCAAACGGCGGGACGGATGGACGGCCGGATGGCGGATTCGGCTGCCGATCTGATGGCAGATCCGGTTGGCGCCCCGATGGTGGACTCGATCAGCGGGTCGGCATCGGGCCCGACCGGAGATTCCGCGGCGGAGCTGACCGTGGACTTCCACGCCCGCCCCGAGCGCACCTTGACCGCCGCCGATCGCCTCTCGCTCGACCGCGACTTCCTCAGTGGTGGGGCCGATGAACGCCTCTCCCGCACCCCGAGTGCTCCTGCGCTGCGCCACATGGGTGGACAGTGGTGGTTGGTCAACGGCCAGGACAACGCCGCTCCGGTGGTCGTCTACGCCACGACGGAGGGTCGCCGCTTCACCGTCGGCGAGCGCTGCGCCTTCCCGCTGCCGGATGGGGAGTCCGAGGTCACCGTCGGAGGCCACCGGGTCCGCGTTCTCGTCTCCACTCCGCCGACGGCGTCCGCGGAGGTCCCTGAGGCGATCACCGGGCCCGAGACCAGCATCGGCCTGTCGGGCGCCGCCGTGCGCGTCCAACTCCTCTTCGGCCGCAAACCCCGCCACCGGGCCGTCCTCGCCGCCCACTACCGCGAGTACTTCACCCCCGGTGTCGAGTCGCCGAAACCGTTGGAGCGGAGGCAGACTCGCCTCTGCATGGGCCTCACCTCCCACACGGCGCTGGAGCGCGCCCTGAACGAGGTGGTCACCGAGATCTGGGGTGAGCCCGTGGGGCACCGCCACGAGCTCCCGGATTACCTGATCCGCGAACGCCTCCTGGTCGCCGCTGACCAAGACCTGGTTCCGCACCGCTTCTGTCGCCACACCGCCGGACCCCCGCGCCTTCCCCCGGTTGCCCACGGGGGCGGTCCGCGCCGCTAGGGTTCGGGGGGTTTGGGTGACGTGCGGGAGGTCGCGGGTGGGTGCGTTTGTGGCTGAGGTGCGGCCGCGGTGGTCGGACATGGACATGTACGGGCACGTGAACCACGCCCGGACCGTCACGCTCCTCGAAGAGGCCCGCGGCGACATGCTGTTCAGGGAGGCTGCCGCCTACGGGACCGAGGACCTGGCCAAGGGACTGGTCGTCGCGCGGCTGGACGTGCAGTACAAGGCCCCGCTGTTCGCCTTCGGCACCACGCTGCGGGTGGAGATCTCGGTGCGGGAGATCCGGTCGGCGTACTTCGTGCTCGACTACCGGGTGCGCAGTGGTCCCACCGAGGACGACCCGGTGGCGGTGACCGCCTCGACGACGCTGGCGCCGTTCGACTTCGTGGCGCAGAAGCCGCGGCGGATCAGCCAGGGGGAGCGCGAGTTCCTCAGCACCTGGCACAACACCGTGCCCGAGGACGGGAACAACAGTGCCTGAGCTGGTTTTCGCCGACCCCGACGAGCGGTCCGACCTGGGTGCCTTCGTGGCCAGGGCGGTGCGGCTGGACCAGCAGGCCGTCGTGCGGCTCAAGGCGCGCGAGGGCGGGCTGGTCGACGCGTGGACCTCCACGCCGTTCGACGTGCTGGCGACCCGGTCGGCGCGGGCGACGCTGGAACCCGGCGACATGACCGTGTCCGGCAACGAGCTGCTGGCCACCCTGGCCGTCGTGCGCGGTGACCGGCTGGACCCGGGGCTCTCGCAGGACATGCTGTGGCGCTCGGCGCTGCCGCCCACCCGGCACTGGCAGCAGGTCGACCACCTGCCCGCCAGGCTGGTCAACGACCTCGCCGACAAGGGCATCGCCGTGGCCAGGGAGAACGTGGGGCCGCAGGGCACGCCGCCCGCCTCGCTGCTCGACCAGACGGTGCTGACGGTCAGCGGCGACGGCCTGGAAATCAAGGTGCCGCTGCGCTGCCTGTTCGCGCTCTCCGGCATGGGGTTCCTGACCGACGGCGAGGACGAGACCATCCGGGTCACCGCCACCGACTCGTGGCTGCGCCTCGACGCCCGCTACGGCGCGGTCGTGCGGCGCAGGCACGCCCTCCTGCCGCTGCTGGTCTGAGTTCTCCTGACCGAATCCTTACGGATCTGCGTGAGCGGAATCCCCGCCACCGCCTCGGACGTCTTACCGGTATGAGCGACGACCCCACCGCCGAGTGGCTGCACGAGACGACCCCCGGCGCCGACAGCTCGGAGTGGCGCCGTGACCGGCCGCCCGGTGAGCCGGAACCGGAAATCCGGATCGAGCGCTCCCGGGCCGAGCGCGCCAGGGAAGTCGCGGCGCAGGTCGCCCACCTCAGCGTTCCCGCGCTCCTGTTCGCGGCGGTCGCCACGGAGGGTTTCGGCGAGTGAGCGGCGCCCCGGCGACCGGTCGGACGAGCCAGGCCGGTGACCGGTCGGACGAGCCAGACCGCGGTCTCCGGTTGGACGAGCCAGGCCGGTGACCGGCTAGACGAGCCAGACCGCGGTCTCCGGTGGGAGTTCCTCGCCCGCCATCGGACCGCTGGCCAGCAGGATCTGCCCGGGCGGCAGCGGCACCGGGGCATCCGAGGTGTTCAGCGCGCAGATCAGACCGCCGCCCTTGCGGCGGAACGCGAAGCACCCCGGCGGCGCCCCGTACCACTCCAGCTCCGTGCCCGCGAACGCCTCCGTGGTCTTGCGGACCTCCAGCGCGTGCCGGTACAGCGACAGCATCGACGCCGGGTCCTCCAACTGCGACTCCACCGTGTACCCCGCCCACTCCGCGGGCACCGGCAGCCACGAGCGGTCACCGGTGGAGAAGCCGAAGGTGGGCGGCTCGCCCTCCCAGGGCAGCGGGACGCGGCAGCCGTCGCGGCCCCGGACCGTGCGGCCGCTGCGCTCCCAGATCGGGTCCTGCAGCGCCCAGTCCGGCAGGTCGGCGTTGGGCAGGCCCAATTCCTCGCCGTTGTAGAGGAACGTCACGCCCGGCAGGGCCAACTGCACCAGGGCCATCGCCCGGGCCCGGCGGGTGCCCGCCGCGCCGTCGCCGTAGCGGGTGACGTGGCGTTCGACGTCGTGGTTGGACAGCGTCCAGGTCGGGGGCGCCCCCGAGTCGGCCACCGCGGCCAGGGAGTTCTCCACCGTGTGGCGCACCGAGTCGGCGTCGAACCCGGTCAGCGCCAGCTTGAAGTTGAAGCCCAGGTGCAACTCGTCGGGGCGCACGTAGCGGGCGAAGCGCTCGTCGGTCTCCACCCAGATCTCCCCGACCGTCACCGTGTCCGGGTAGCGGTCGACGACCTGGCGGATCATCCGGTGGATGTCGTGCACGTCCTCGTTGTCGAACCGGGGGTCGGCCTCCGGGTGGGCGTGCGCGCCGGTCCGGACCGGGACCACCGCCGGGTCCAGGTCGGGCAGGCCCGCCGCCTTCGCCATGCCGTGCGCCACGTCGATGCGGAAGCCGTCGACGCCGCGGTCGAGCCAGAACCGCAGCGTCCGCACCAGGTCCGCGCGCACGTCGGAGTTGTCCCAGTTCAGGTCGGGCTGCTCCGGGGCGAACAGGTGCAGGTACCACTGGCCGTCCGGGGTGCGCGTCCACGCCGGGCCGCCGAAGACGCTGGTCCAGTTGTTCGGCGGTCGGGAGCCGTCGGGGCCCTGGCCGTCGCGGAAGTGGTAGCGGTCGCGCTCGGGGCCGCCGCGCAGCGCCGCCCGGAACCACGGGTGCTGGTCGCTGGTGTGGTTCGGGACCAGGTCGATGGTGACCCGGATGCCGTGGTCGTGCGCGTCGGACACCAGCCGGTCGAACGCTTCGAGGTCGCCGAAGAGCGGGTCCACGTCGCGCGGGTCCGCCACGTCGTAGCCGTGGTCGGCCATCGGTGAGGTGAAGAACGGGGTCAGCCACAGCGCGTCGACGCCGAGCAACTCCAGGTAACCGAGGCGGGACCGGATGCCCTCCAGGTCTCCCACCCCGTCGCCGTCGGAGTCGGCGAACGAGCGGACGTAGACCTGGTAGAAGACCGCGTCGCGCCACCACGGCGGCGCCGCGGCGTCGTCGGCGGTTGCTCCCACGGTCGACCATCCTGCCAGTCCTCGGCCCGGCGCACCGGGGAAACCGATCACTGCGGTTGCGCCCGGGGTGATTTGCCGCACTCGGTGAGCGGATCAGACCCAGCTGTTCATCATGCTGTTGGCGGCCATTTCCAGGTACTGCCAAAGCTGGGTCCGCTGCTGCTCGGGCAGCCGCTCCTCGTCCACCGCGATCCGCATGCAGCGCAGCCAGGCGTCGCGCTCGATCGGGCCGATGGTGAACGGGTTGTGCCGCATCCGCAGCCGGGGGTGCCCGCGCTGGTCGGAGTAGGTGTGCGGCCCGCCCCAGTACTGGATCAGGAACAGCCGCAGCCGCTCCTCGGCCGCCGCCAGCTCCGGTTCCGGGTACATCGGCCGCAGCACCTCGTCGCGTTCGACCTCGGCGTAGAACCGGGCCACGATCCTGGTGAAGGTCGCCTCGCCGCCGACGGCGTCGTAGAAGCTCTCGGGTGTGCCCACGGGGTCAATCCTCGCTCACCGGCGCTCAGGGCGTCTGGTTGGGGAACAGCCTGCCCATCGGCGGGGCGATGTCGGCGGCCTCCAGCTCGCGCAGCGCGCGGGCCCGCAGCGCCCGCTGCACCGCCCACTGCCTGCCCGGGCGCACCTTCACCGTCATCCGCAGGATCAGGCTCTCCGGGGTCACCTTCTCCACCCCGAGCACGACCGGCGGCTCGATGACGTCCTCGGACACGCCCTCCTCGCCGACGACCTCGCCCGCGACCCGCTCCAGCAGCTCGGTCACCTGGGCCACGTCGGCGCTGTAGCCGACCGGCAGGTCCACCACCGCCACCGCGAAGCCCTGGCTGGAGTTGCCCACCCGCAGGATCTCGCCGTTGCGCACGTACCAGACCGTCCCGTTGACGTCACGCAGCGTGGTCACCCGCAGGCCGACCGCCTCGATGGTGCCGCTGGCCTCACCGACGTCCACGACGTCACCGACGCCGTACTGGTCCTCCAGCATCATGAAGATCCCGGACAGGAAGTCCTTCACCAGGTTCTGCGCGCCGAAGCCCAGCGCCACCCCGACGATCCCGGCCGAGGCGATGATCGGTCCCAGGTTCAGCCCCAGCTCGCCGAGCGTCAGGATGAACGCCAACCCGTAGACGATGAACGTGACCAGCGACTTGAGCACCGAACCGATCGTCCTGGCCCGCTGCGCGCGGCGTTCGGAAATCAGGCTCCCGAAGGCGCCGGGCGCCCGTTCCTTGAGCGGTTTCAGGACGGTGGGCACCTTGCCGTCGCCCGCGGTGATGCGCTCGATCAGCCGCCGCAGCAGCAGCCGGATCACGACGGCCACGGCCACGATCAGCAGGATCTTCAGCGGCTTCGCCACCAGCCAGCTCGCCGAGGCCGCCAACCACTCGTTGTGGGTCAACCGCCACACCTCGGCGCACCAGGTGCCTTCCTCGGTGGTGCAGGTGGGGGCTTCCATGTCCAGGAACTGGGTCAGGGTCGTGGCGTTCATCGGCGCCGACGATAGCGACGACTCCGGGTGACGTCGAAGCCGGTGGTGTGCGCCTTCCGGGGGATGATCGCCGGACACGTGGGAGAACACACGTGCGCGAAGGGGCCGGTGTGTGGTCGACTTAGGCAGCACCGGTGGAGGTGGTCGAGTGCCAGAGCGACAACCGACCCGCCGCGGCGCGCCCCCAGGGCTCGCGCCGCGGCCGACGCTGTGCCCGCCGCAGGGCACTGCCGTCGAGTCCGCACGCGCCGCCCCGGCGGCCCTGACCCCGCTACCCACGCCCGTGGCGATGGCGCTGCCACCGCCCGCACCCACCTGGGGCAGGCGTCGCGTCCTGCTGCTCAACACCACTTTCGAGCCCCTCACCGCGCTGCCGCTGCGGCGCGCGGTGGTGCTCGTGGTCTGCGGCAAGGCGGAGGTCGTCCACGGTGACCCGACCGGCATGATCGTGCACTCGGCGACGGCCAGCGTGCAGGTCCCGTCAGTCATCCGGCTCAGCAGCTACGTCCGCGTCCCCTACCGGGGGCGGGTACCGCTGACCAGGGCGGGGTTGATGCACCGCGACCGCTACCGCTGTGCCTACTGCGGTGGTCGAGCGGAGACGATAGACCACGTGATCCCGCGCAGCCGCGGGGGGCAGCACACGTGGCAGAACTGCGTCGCGTGCTGCGCCAAGTGCAACCACCGCAAGGCGGACAAGCTGCTGGCTGACCTGGGCTGGCGGCTGCGGGTGGTCCCCACCGCGCCGCGCGGCCCGCACTGGCGGCTCTTGGCAGGCGTCACGGACGCCGACCCGCTCTGGCTGCCCTACCTCGGTGAGGCCGCCTGAAGTTCGGCCGGGTGGGCGGGAAGTGCTCAGGCAGAGGTGACCCGGGTGCCCGCGGTGACACGCGTGCCCCGGGTCACCCGCGTGCCCAGGTGCAGCGAGGTGACGCGGGTGCCGCGGTGGGCGGAGGTGACTCGGGTGCCGGGAGTGGTGGTGCCGCGCTCGGTGGCGG
>NZ_AYXG01000006.1 GCF_000564855.1 Actinokineospora spheciospongiae | reverse complement strand
TGGGAGGCTGTGATGACCGGTGACGAACTCGTGGATCGTTATGCGAGGTTGCGGCGGGCTGCCGCGGCGTTGCTCGAGGTGACTGAGACTGCTGAGGTGTCTGTGGTGCACCGGGACAAGTTGGATGGTTTGGCGGCGGCTTTGGCGGAGCCCGGGCCCTCGGGTGTCAGTGCCAGAGAGGTTGTCGATCCCAGCCTGCACCTGTTGTCCTCGCGGACTTACCGGAGAGGCGCTCCCGATGGTGCACTGCGCCCGTTTGCCGAAAGGGCTCGGAGCATTAGGGAGAGTCTGGCCCTTGATGATGCGAGTGAGGAGCCGCGTGGGGAGTGGCCTGATGTGTGGGACCCGACTTTGACTGAGGTGCAGGCCATGGTGGTGGGGACGTTGTTGCGGGAGTTGGTGGCGCGGTTGGTGGCCACGGGTGATTCCGGTGGTCGGGAGTTGGCGGTTGTGGTGGGGGAGGTGGCCGACGAGATCTTGGCGCCGACGTTCGTCGGGGCGCAGCGATGAGTGGTGTGCGGCCAGTGGTGGTCTATTCCGGGCGCAGCGATCTCATGCAGCACGGTGCGATGCGCAGGAGCGCGCCCTGGCGTTGCAGCAGGAGTTCAAGGACCAGAATGCCACCTGGTCTGGCACGGTGGAGAGGTTGATCAATGCTCGTGGGAGGCTGTGATGACCGGTGACGAACTCGTGGATCGTTATGCGAGGTTGCGGCGGGCTGCCGCGGCGTTGCTCGAGGTGACTGAGACTGCTGAGGTGTCTGTGGTGCACCGGGACAAGTTGGATGGTTTGGCGGCGGCTTTGGCGGAGCCCGGGCCCTCGGGTGTCAGTGCCAGAGAGGTTGTCGATCCCAGCCTGCACCTGTTGTCCTCGCGGACTTACCGGAGAGGCGCTCCCGATGGTGCACTGCGCCCGTTTGCCGAAAGGGCTCGGAGCATTAGGGAGAGTCTGGCCCTTGATGATGCGAGTGAGGAGCCGCGTGGGGAGTGGCCTGATGTGTGGGACCCGACTTTGACTGAGGTGCAGGCCATGGTGGTGGGGACGTTGTTGCGGGAGTTGGTGGCGCGGTTGGTGGCCACGGGTGATTCCGGTGGTCGGGAGTTGGCGGTTGTGGTGGGGGAGGTGGCCGACGAGATCTTGGCGCCGACGTTCGTCGGGGCGCAGCGATGAGTGGTGTGCGGCCAGTGGTGGTCTATTCCGGGCGCAGCGA
>NZ_AYXG01000005.1 GCF_000564855.1 Actinokineospora spheciospongiae | reverse complement strand
CCAGCTTGGCAGAGGGTCTTCTCCCCCAACCAAGAACAACCACCCGATCCAGCGTTCCACCGCCCTGCTTGCATCCGGCCGCCTGCTCGCGCCGACGTGGACGCTTCGGAGACGGGCGGCGGTGACCCACCGCAGTGCTGCGCGCGGCAGGCCGGTCCGGCCGCCGAGGTTCCTGGCTGCGTGCGGCGGTGATCCAGCGCTGTGCTGCGCGCGGCAGGCCGCTCGACCCACCGCGCCTTGGGCCGCGCCGGGCGCCGGGCCGGCGGCTCGGTCCTGCCCGCTCCGAGCGGGCGCTCGGGCTGACGCTAGCCCTGGCACGCCGCTGCCCCGCTCGCGCTCAGCCGGGGTGATCCGGCGCTTCCGCACTCGGCGCACACGCCGTCCGCGATGGGCGGGGCAAGCGCTTTCGCCGGGTCGAGCCCGGGAAGCGGCGAAGGCCCGCTCCGGGTGGGAGCGGGCCTTCGCGGGTGGTGCGGTGGCCGGGTCAGCCGGTGCGGACGTTCGAGGACACCAGGGCCGCGAGGCGGTCCCCGATGGCGAAGGTGCCGCCGGGGGAGTTGTGGTCGCGGGTGGCGAGGTCGAAGGCGACCGACGCCTCGATGCGGCGGGCCGACTCGTGCTCGCCGAGGTGGTCGAGGAGCAGGGCGACGGACAGGACGGCCGCCGTGGGGTCGGCGATGCCCTGGCCCGCGATGTCCGGGGCGCTGCCGTGGACCGGCTCGAACATGCTCGGGTTGCGGCGGGTGATGTCGAGGTTGCCGCTGGCCGCGAGGCCGATGCCGCCGGTGACGGCGGCCGCGAGGTCGGTGAGGATGTCGCCGAACAGGTTGTCGGTGACGATCACGTCGAAGCGGCCGGGGTCGGTGACCATGTGGATGGTGGTGGCGTCCACGTGCTGGTAGGCGACGGTGACGTCCGGGTGCTGCAACGACACCTCCTCCACCACGCGCGACCACAGCGAACCCGCGTGCGTGAGCACGTTGGTCTTGTGGACAAGGGTCAGGTGCTTGCGGGGGCGGGCCGCCGCGCGGGTGAACGCGTCGCGGACGACGCGCTCGACGCCGAAGGAGGTGTTGACGCTGACCTCGGTGGCGATCTCGTGCGGGGTGTCCTTGCGGAGCAGGCCGCCGTTGCCCGCGTACAGGCCCTCGGTGCCCTCCCGGACGACGATCATGTCGATCTCGCCGGGGTCGGCGATCGGGCTCTTCACCCCCGGGTACAGCCGGGCCGGGCGGAGGTTGACGTGGTGGTCGAGCTCGAAGCGCAGCCGCAGCAGCAGCCCGCGCTCCAGGATGCCGCTGGGGACCGACGGGTCCCCCACCGCACCGAGCAGGATGGCGTCGTGGTCCCGCAGCTCACCGAGAACGGACTCCGGCAGCAGCTCACCAGTCGCGTGCCACCTCGCCGCGCCCAGGTCGTAGCGGGTGATCTCGGCGGTCGGTATGACCTCGCCCAGCACCTTCAGTGCCTCGGCGATCACTTCCGGCCCGATCCCGTCACCTGGGATCACCGCGAGCCGCATGCACACACCTCCCGGGGTATCGGCCCGAACTGTCAGGGCCTGGTAGTCGAACGAAGGCTACCGGGAAGCCGCCCGGATGCCGCATCGCGCCACCTGTTCGGGTGGTTTCGAGATGTCTTCTGGGCCGATATATGACACGAACGGTGCCCGGAAGGGTTGTCAACCAACCGATCCGGGCACCGTTCGGCAATTCCGCCGCGTCCCAACCCGTGGACGGGTGGAGCGGTCGACTCAGCCGAAGTCGATGGCCCGCACGATGCTCGCCCCGACCGAGGCGCCGATCGACTCCAGCACCGACGGGTCGACCGCGCGGTCCACCCGCAGCAGCATGACGGCGTCGGAGCCCTGCGCGGTCTGGCTGATCTGCGCGGCGTCGATGTTGATGCCGGACTCGCCCAGCAGGGTGCCGACCGCGCCCATCACGCCCGGGCGCTCGGCGTACTCCAGCAGCAGCACGTCGCCCTCGGCGCGCAGGTCGAACGCGCGGCCGTGCACCTCCACGAGCTTCTGCACCTGGTCCAGGCCGGACAGGGTGCCGCTGACGGTCACCACCGACCCGTCGGCGTACGCGCCGCGCAGGGTCACCACGCTGCGGTGGTTGGCGCTCTCGGTCTCGGTGGCGACCTCCACGGCCACGCCCCGGGCCTCGGCGATCTGCAGGGCGTTCACGAACGTCACCTGGTCCTCGACGATCCCGGTGAACACCCCGCGCAGCGCGGCCAGCGACAGCACCGACACGTCCTCGGAGGACAGCTCGCCGCGCACCAGCACGGTGATCGCGGTGGGGGCCTTGCTGCCCAGCGCGGTCAGCACGGTGCCCAGCTTCTGCGTCAGCGACAGGTACGGGCGCACCTCCTCGCCGACGACGCCACCGGCCACGTTGACCGCGTCCGGGACGAAGTCGCCGCGCAGCGCCAGCCGCACCGAGTGGGCCACGTCGGTGCCCGCCCGGTCCTGCGCCTCGGCGGTGGAGGCACCCAGGTGCGGGGTCACCACGACGCCCGGGACGCCGAACAGCGGCGACTCGGTGGTGGGCTCCTTGGTGTAGACGTCGATGCCTGCGCCGCCGACCTGGCCGGAACGCACCGCGTCGGCCAGCGCCTGCTCGTCGATGAGGCCGCCGCGCGCGGCGTTGACGATGATGACGCCCTTCTTGGTCAGCGCGAGCTTCTCGGCGCTGATCAGCCCCTTGGTCTCCGGGGTCTTGGGCAGGTGCACGGAGATGAAGTCCGCCCTGGCCAGCAGGTCGTCCAGCTCCACCAGCTCAATGCCGAGCTGGGCGGCGCGCGCGGGCGAGGCGTACGGGTCGTAGGCGATCAGGGTGGTGCCGAACGCGGCGAGGCGCTGCGCGAACAACTGCCCGATCTTGCCCAGGCCGACGACGCCCACGGTCTTGCCGGACACCTCGACCCCGGAGAACGAGCTGCGCTTCCACTGACCCTCCTGCAGGGTCTGGTGCGCGGCCGGGATCTGCCGGGCGGTGGCCAGCAGCAGCGCCACCGCGTGCTCGGCGGCGGAGACGATGTTCGACGTCGGCGCGTTCACCACCAGCACACCGCGATCGGTGGCGGCGGGCACCTCGACGTTGTCCAGGCCGACACCCGCGCGGGCGACGACCTTCAGGGTGTCACTGGCCTTGAGCACCTCGGCGTCGACCTGGGTCGCGGAGCGCACGAGCAGCGCGTCGGCGGAGGCCACGGCCTCGAGGAGGGCGGGGCGGTCAGTGCCGTCGACGTGGCGGACCTCGAACTCGTCGCCGAAGACGTCCAGCACGGACGGCGCGAGCTTCTCGGCGATGAGGACGACGGGGCGGCTCGTAGTTGTCACGCGGGCTCCTGTGCTGACAGCATTTTTGGGTGCGGTTACCACTCTGTAACCACAGGGAGTCTAGGCCGGTCACTGAACCGTTCCACCGCAGGGTGAGCCACGAGACACGTCATTCCCCGATGACGGGCGGCGCGGTGAAGTCGGCGTTGCCGAACATCTCGTCGTCATCGCCCTCCACCAGGTACGCGGGCCTGCTCCGGCGCGTCTCCACCGCCGGACCCGGATCGGCCTCCGCCGCGTCCTGCCGGAGCGGGACGGGGGTCGTGCCGGTGACGCCCGCACCGGAACCCGCCGGGCCGAAGCCGCCGGGGCCGAAGGAGGTCACCGGGGGTGGCGGCGGGAGGGTGGAGATGACGGCGGGGGGCGGGAGGGCGCGGGGCGGCGGGGCCGGGCGCGGAGCCGGGCGGGACGGTTGGGGCGGGGCGGGGCGCGACTGGGCGGGGTTGGGTGGGGTGCGCTGCGCGCCGGTCGGTTGCGCGGAACCGCCGGGTCGCGGGGGGTGCTGCTGCGCGGGCCTGCCGGGTCGGGGCCGCTGCGCGGTGCCGCTGGGCTGCGGTGCGGACTGCTGCGGCTGCGCGACCCCGCCCGGCTGAAGCGGGGATTGACGCGCGGACACGGCCCCACCCGACTGGGGTGCGGGCTGATGCGCTTGGGCGCCCCCACCCGGCTGGGGCGCGGACTGCTGCGGCTGGGCGCCGCCACTGGACCGGGGGGCGGACTGCTGCGGCTGCGCGAACCCACCCGACTGCGACGGGGACTGCTGCGCAGGCACAGCCCCACCCGACTGGGGCGCGGGCTGATGCGCCTGGGCACCCCCACCAGACTGGGACGCAGACTGCTGAGGCTGCACCAACCCACCCGACTGCAGCGGAGACTGCTGCGCAGGCACAGCCCCACCCGACTGGGGCGCGGACTGGTGCGCCCGGGCACCCCCACCGGACGGGGATACGGACTGCTGCGGCTGCACGAACCCACCCGACTGCGGCGGGGATTGCTGCGCAGAAGTGCCCCTATCCGACTGAGGCGCGAGCTGCTGCGGTTGCGCAATCCCACTGGACTGGGATACGGACTGCTGAGGCTGCACCAACCCACCCGACTGCAGCGGAGACTGCTGCGTCGGCACAGCCCCACCCGACTGGGGCGCGGACTGGTGCGCCTGGGCACCCCCACCGGACTGGGACGCAGACTGCTGCGGCTGCGCGAACCCACCCGACTGCGGCGGGGATTGGTGCGCAGGCACGGCCCCACCTGGCTGGGGTGCGGGCTGTTGCGCCTGCGCAGCCCTGCTGGACCGGGGTGCGGGCTGTTGCGTGGTCCCGCCCGGTTGGGGTGGCTGCACGGCTCCGCTGGGCTGAGGCGGGGGCTGGGGTGAGCGGGCGGTGCCGGTGGATTGCGGTGGGGGTTGGTGCTGCGCGGTTCGGCCGGGCTGCGGCGGGGTCGGGTGGGGGCCGGTGGGCCTTCCGGGGGTGGGCCGTTGGCCGGACTGCTGCTGGGGTTCCGGCCGGGGCGGGGGCTGGTTGCCAGGGGGCTGGTTGCCCGCGCTCTGCTGGGCGGGGTTCCGCTGTTCGGGGCGGTGGTTCGGGGAATCCTGCCGCCCGGGCGGCACCTGGTGCGCCGGGTTCACCCGGTCTGGGTTCCGCGGCGAAGCACCCGGTTGACCGGGGTGCTGCCGGGGGTCCTGCGGGGGCAGGCCCCGGTGCGCGCGGTCCTGCTCCGCGGGGGTCGGCCTGCCGGGGTTGGGCCACGGCGGGGCGGGCTGCGCCGGGTTGGGGTTGCCCGGGCCGGGGTTGCCGGGGTTTCGGCGCGGCGGGTTCTGCCTCTCCTGGCTCCGCTGCCCGGCGCTGTGCGGGCCCGGGTTCTGCCGGGGCGAGCCGGGGTCGGGCGGGAAGCCCGGTGGGGCGGGGGGCTGTTCGCCTTGGCGTTGTCGCGGACCGGGGCCGGGGTGGACGGGGTCGCGGCGGTCCGGGTTGTGGTGGGGGCCGGTTCGTTGCGCGGGGGGCTGTTGCGACGGGTTCTGCTGTGCCTGGGGCTGCTGCGGGAGGTTTTGCGAACCGGGGGGCTGGTGCGGGTTTTGCCATCCGGGGTTGTGGTGCGGTGGATTCTGCTGCGCGCGGGGCGGGGGCGCGGTGGTACCGGGCTGCGTGGGGAAGCCCTGTGGCACAGGGGTTCCGGGCTGGTGCTGTTGCGGACGGTGGCGGTCCGGTGCGGGGAGGAGGAGTTCCCCTGAGAAGGACGGGTCTGTGCGGACGGGCCTGGGTGCGGGGGGATCGGCGGGAGGCTTCGCGGGGAGGTCTTCCGGCAACGTCCACACTGATGCCGCTGCGGGCCTCGGGGGTTCGGATGGGCTGACGGCGTCCGAGGGCGGGGTGGAGGCCGGTGATGCGACGCTCGGCTCGGTGCCGGGACGCGGGTCGGGGGCGTCGGCGGGGCGGTCCGGCTGCTCGGTGGACGCGGCGGGTGGGGACTCGTCCAGTGGTGGTCCGAACGGTTCGGCGGGGGTGAGTGGTGCCTCGCCGGGTGGTCCGGGTCTCGGGGTCGACGGCATTCGCGGTCCCTGGGTGAGCGGTGGGGCGGCCGGTTCCCCGGATGTCGCAACCGCGACCGGGGCAAGCTGGAGACCCGCGCCCACCGGCTCCGCGACCGGAACGGGAGGCGCGGGGGAGCCGGAGTCCGGCCGCTGATCCGCCGCCATCGCGGCCACGGTGATCGCCTCGCCCGGCATCGGCACGACGACGGACGCCACGACGGTCCCGGCACCGGCGAACCCATCGGCACCCTGCGGCACGGCGAACGCGCCGGGTGAATCGGCGTCGAACGAACGAGATGCCACCACCCGCGCCCCACCTGACCCGGCACCAGCCCCCGCAACAGATGCCACACCAGGCGAGCCGGCTTCGAGCGGGCAACGCGCCGGCGCCGACGCGTCGGCCTGCCCGGCGCCGGTTCCCGCGGCGGGCGCCGCGCTCGGCAGCGGAAGCCTCGCCGCGCTCGGCTCCGGGGCTGCTTCAGGGGGGCAGGCCGGAGCGGTGCCGGGGTTCGCACCCGCGGTCGGGGTGGGGGTCGAACCCGCGGTCGCGGGCACGCCGGGATCTGCCGGGCTCCCGGTGGCGGCCGGAGTGGCGCCCGCGGCCGGGCCCCCGGCAACGGCGGGAGCAGCACCGGAACCCACCACCTCGCCCTCGACGGCGGCCGCTGCGGCGGACTCCTGAGCCCGGCTTTCCGCAGCGGCCGGGACCGCGCCGGAATCCGAGGTCAGGCCCGCGACCGCAGCGGCGCCGGAATCCGCAGCCGGGCGCGCAACCGCAGCGGCACGGGGGTCCGCGGCGGCGGTCGCGGCGGGGTCGGGTGCCGAGGCCGTGGTGTGCGGTGGGATCGGCAGGTGCCCGGAGACCGTCGCCGACCCGGGGGACGACCCGAGCTCCGAACCGGAGGGCGTCGCGGGTGCCGGACCGGGTGCGGCTGACGGCTCCCGGGCGTGCTCCGGCCCGCTCGCGGCCACTTCCTCGGGTGTCAGCCACACCGGGCGTTCAGTCCCCACCTGCCAGTTCCCCCAAACCTGCTCCCCCGGTGCTCACCAGGGCTCGTCGAACTCCCCCGCCTTGGCGCCCGCCACGAAGGCGTCCCACTCCGACTCGGTGAACACCAGGACCGTGTCGTCCGGGCCGGTGAACTTCGAGTTGCGCATGGCGATGTAGGTCTTGCCGTCCGTGTGCGGGACGAAGGCGATCTCGACGTACTCGCCGTCGGGGTCGGCGTCGGGTTCGGCGGCTCGCTGCCAGTCGGCCTTGGTCAGGTCCAGCCTGCCGCGGACCTCGGCCTTGTCGTCGTAGATCGGGGCGCTGTCCATCACCGTCTCCTCAAGCTCTGTGTCGGGGGTCAGGTATACCGTTCGCGGTTGGCCGTCACCCGGGTGGGGACGTGTCGTTGGCGGGGGTGTGCGGTTGCGCTCAGTAGCGTACGACGGGTGACCTCCTACTACGGGCGATATCTGCGCGGCGAGCACGTCACCGTGTGGGCTGAGCTGCGGGCGCTCGGTCCGGTGCCGGACGACCTGCTGGAGGACGCCGCCGCCGTGGCGGAGGAGACGATGGTGCGGGTTTCGCAGCACGTGTCCCGGCTCGCGGCCGCCCTGCCGGAACTCGGCTGGGTGTCCTCCGATCGTATGGTGCGGCCGCACCAGCCGCCCACGGATTCGGACAACGCGCTGGTCGACTCGCTGGTGGAGCGGGTGGGCGGGTTGCCGCTGTCGCTGGAGGCGTGCCTGCGGCACGTGGGGGAGGTGTGGTTCGCCGGGGACTGCGACCTGCTGTTCCTCACCCACCACCAGGAGCCCGCGCCGACGACGGTGCCGCCGGGGCCGGACTTCCCCGACCCGCTGTGCCTGGGCAACGCCTACCACCTGGCCTACGAGCTTGAGCAGCTCGACCAGGGCGACGACCTGACCTTCCCGCTGGCCCCGGACGAGCTGCGCAAGGCGAACCTCAGCGGCGGCACGCACGACGTGCGGCTGCCGTCCCTGCACGCCGACGTCGAGCTGCACGGGGTGGCGGGGCGGCCGGGGATCACCCTGGTGGAGTACCTGCGCGAGTCGATCGCCTGGGGCGGGTTCCCCGGCTGGTCCTTCGAGCCGGAGCTGGCCCCGGAGGCCCTGATCACCCTGCGGACGCACCCCGACTTCTGACCGGGACAGCGGAGGGGTCCGCGGCGCCACCGCCGCGGACCCCTCCCCCGTCGAGAACCGCTCAGGCGGTCTCGGTGATCGGCCGGTCGACCCAGGACATCAGGCCGCGCAGCTTCTTGCCGGTCTCCTCGATCGGGTGGGCCTCGCCCTCCTGCTGGAGCCTGCGGTAGTTCTCGCGGCCGTTCTCGTCCTCGGCCACCCACTCGCGGGCGAAGGTGCCGTCCTGGATCTCGCCCAGGATCTTCTTCATCTCCTCCTTGACCGCGGGGGTGATGACGCGCGGGCCGCGGGTGAGGTCGCCGTACTCGGCGGTGTCGGAGATGGAGTAGCGCTGGCGGGCGATGCCGCCCTCGTACATCAGGTCGACGATGAGCTTGAGCTCGTGCAGGACCTCGAAGTAGGCGATCTCGGGGGCGTAGCCCGCCTCGGTCAGCACCTCGAAGCCGGTCTGCACCAGGGCGGACGCGCCGCCGCAGAGCACCGCCTGCTCGCCGAAGAGGTCGGTCTCGGTCTCCTCGGTGAAGGTGGTCTTGATGACGCCCGCGCGGGCGCCGCCGATGGCCGCCGCGTAGGACAGGGCCAGCGCCTGCGCGCCGCCGGTGGCGTCCTGGTGCACGGCGATGAGTGCGGGGACGCCCTTGCCGTCGACGAACTGGCGGCGGACCAGGTGGCCGGGGCCCTTGGGGGCGACCATGGCCACGTCCACGCCCGCCGGGGGCTTGATCAGGTCGTAGCGGATGTTGAAGCCGTGGCCGAAGAACAGCGCGTCGCCGTCCTTGAGGTTGGGCTCGATGTCGTCGCTGTAGATGAAGCGCTGCTTGGTGTCCGGCGCCAGGACCATGATCAGGTCGGCCTCGGCGGACGCCTCGGCCGGGGTGAGCACGCGCAGCCCCTGCTCCTCGGCCTTGGCCTTGGACTTGGACCCCTCGGGCAGGCCGATCCGGACGTCCACGCCGGAGTCGCGCAGGCTCAGCGCGTGGGCGTGGCCCTGGCTGCCGTAACCGATGACGGCCACCTTGCGCCCCTGGATGATGCTCAGGTCGGCGTCGGCGTCGTAGAAGATCTCGACGGACATGGTGCTCAGTACTTCCCTTCGGTGGAACTCGCGAGAAAACAGGGGGTCTAGCGGACCGCCGTGGCGGTGATGGAGCGCGGGCCGCGGCCGATGGCGACCATGCCGGACTGCACCATCTCGCGCACCCCGTAGGGCTCCAGCATCCGCAGCAGCGCCTCGATCTTGTCGTGGGTGCCGGTGGCCTCGATGGTCAGCGCCTCCGGGGACACGTCGACGACCTTGGCCCGGAAAAGCTGCACGGTCTCCAGCACCTGGCTGCGCACGGTGGCGTCGGCCCGGACCTTGACCAGCAGCAGTTCGCGCTGCACGGCGACCGAGGGCTCCAGCTCGACGATCTTGATGACGTTGACCAGCTTGTTGAGCTGCTTGGTGACCTGCTCCAGCGGCAGCTCCTCGACCGCGACCACGATCGTCATCCTGGACACGTCCGGGTGCTCGGTCGGGCCGACGGCCAGCGACTCGATGTTGAACCCGCGCCGGGAGAACAGGCCCGAGACGCGGGCGAGCACGCCGGGCTTGTTCTCGACCAGGACGCTCAGGGTGTGGGTGCTCATGCGCTCTCTCCGCTTTCACGCTTCGGGCTGTCCAGGTCCGCGGCCCCGGTCCGCAGTCCGCCGACGCGAGTCGGGGACGATGCCGGGCGGGGACGAGGGGGCGGGTGGTGGGAGAAATTCAACACAGCTCTCCGCTCGCTCACTCGTCGAACAGGGGGCGGATGCCCCGGGCCGCCATGATCTCGGAGTTGCCGGTGCCGGAGGCGACCATCGGCCACACCTGGGCGTCCTTGCCGACCACGAAGTCGATCACGACCGGGCGGTCGTTGATCTCCATGGCCCGCTGGATGACCGAGTCGACGTCCTCCTTGGTCTCGCAGCGCAGCCCGGCGCAGCCCAGGGCCTCGGCGAGGAGGGTGAAGTCGGGGATGCGGTGCTTGTGCGTGCCCAGGTCGGTCTGGGAGTAGCGCTCCGAGTAGAACAGGTTCTGCCACTGCCGGACCATGCCCAGGTTGCCGTTGTTGATGACGGCCACCTTGATCGGGGCGCCCTCGATGGCGCAGGTGGCCAGCTCCTGGTTGGTCATCTGGAAGCAGCCGTCGCCGTCGATGGCCCACACCACCGCGTCCGGGCGGCCGAACTTGGCGCCCATGGCGGCGGGCACCGAGTAGCCCATGGTGCCCAGGCCGCCGGAGTTGAGCCAGGTGCGCGGGTTCTCGTAGCGGATGTGCTGGGCGGCCCACATCTGGTGCTGGCCCACGCCCGCGGTGTAGACGGCGTCGGGTCCGGCGATGGCGCCGATGCGCTCGATGACGTACTGCGGGGACAGGGTGCCGTCCTCGGGCCACTCGTAGCCCAGCGGGAACGTGCGGCGCCACTCGTCGATGGTGGCCCACCACGGCGCCAGGTCCTGGGCGGGCTCGGCCTCGGCCTGCACCGCGGCGATCAGCTCGGTGATGATCTCCTTGCAGTCGCCCACGATCGGCACGTCGGCGCGGCGGTTCTTGGAGATCTCGGCCGGGTCGATGTCGGCGTGCACGACCTGCGCGTGCGGGGCGAAGCTGTCCAGCGCGCCGGTGACCCGGTCGTCGAAGCGGGCGCCGAGGGCGATCAGCAGGTCGGAGGACTGCATGGCGCCGACGGCGGGGACGGTGCCGTGCATGCCGGGCATGCCCAGGTTCTGCCGGTGCGAGTCGGGGAACGCGCCGCGGGCCATCAGCGTGGTGACGACCGGGATGCCGGTCAGCTCGGCCAGCTCCAGCAGTTCCGGGGACGCCTCGGCCTTGATGACGCCGCCGCCGACGTAGAGGACCGGGCGCTTGGCGGCGCGGATGAGCTTGGCGGCCTCGCGGACCTGCTTGCCGTGCGGGCGGGTGGTGGGCCGGTAGCCGGGCAGCCGCAGCTCCGGCGGCCAGGAGAAGGAGGTCAGCTCCTGCAGGACGTCCTTGGGGATGTCCACCAGGACCGGGCCGGGCCGACCGGTCTTGGCCAGGTGGAACGCCTCGGCGATCGTGCGCGGGATGTCCGCGGGGTCGGTGACGAGGAAGTTGTGCTTGGTGACCGGCATGGTGATGCCGCAGATGTCGGCTTCCTGGAACGCGTCGGTGCCGATGAGCGCGCGGGTCTGCTGGCCGGTGATGGCCACGACCGGGACCGAGTCCATGTTGGCGTCGGCCAGCGGGGTGACCAGGTTCGTCGCGCCGGGGCCGGAGGTGGCCATGCAGACGCCGACCTTGCCGGTGGCCTGGGCGTAGCCGGTGGCCGCGTGGCCCGCGCCCTGCTCGTGGCGGACCAGCACGTGCCGGACCTTGGTGGAGTCCAGCAGCGGGTCGTACGCCGGGAGGATGGTGCCGCCGGGGATGCCGAACACGATCTCGGCGCCCACCGCCTCGAGGGACCGGACGAGCGACTGCGCCCCGGTGACCCGCACCGGGGTGCCGGTCGGCGGCGCGGGCTTGGGTCGGGGGGCGTGCGCGGTGGCGGGGTTCGCCGCGGCCGCGCTGGGCCGAGAAGTTGCGCTGGTCATCGGTTCTGCCTCGTGGGTTCGTGGTTCCAGTGGGCGGTGCGGGGGCGGTCGTCGGTCGGGTGGGGCGGCTCTGGGCACGAAAAAACCCCCGTCGACCTCAAAGGTCGCACGAGGGTCGCGCGTTCGATGCTGAGTCGGCTTCCGTCAGCGGCGAACGCGCGGCGGAAGTACGAGAATGGACTGAGCAGGCACGTCGGGGACGTTAGTTCGTTCGCAGTAGAGCGTCAACTCTGCGAGACGCGTGTCTCGGATGTTGGACCGCGTCCTGGGACGCGCGCGGACCCGGGCGCGGGGCGCGCGGGCGCCCGGTGCACCATCAGGGGGTGGCTGAACAGCAGGTCCCGACCCGTCTCGTGTTCCGCGTGCCCGGCATCGCGGTGCTCGCCGCGCTGCTGCTGGCGATCTGCGCCACACCGGTGGCCGCCGCCGCGCCGTACCTGCTGTGGATCTACCTGATCCCGGTCGCCCTGATCGTGTGGGTGCTGCGGGTGCGCACGGTGGCCGACACCGAGGGCCTCGTCGCCAACACCCTGACCGGGTCGCGCCGGGTGCCGTGGCGGCTGCTGCGCGGCCTGCGGCTGACCGGGAAGGCGGGGGTGACCGCGGTGCTCGACGACGGCACCGAGGTGGCCCTGCCGCAGGTCCGGGTGCGGCACCTGCCCGCCCTGTCGTTCATCAGCGGCGGCCTCGTCCCGGACCCGACCGAGCGCGCGCCGGAACCGGGCGCCGACCCCGTGCCCGAACCCGACGCCGAGCCGGTGGACGAGTCCGCCCCCGTGGTCGGGGCGGCGGAACCGGGCGCCGCGCGGGGCGAGCGGGCGGCCGGACCGGAGTAACCTGTCGGGTACCGCTCCCGGCACCGACGACCGCCGACCCGGCCGCCGTCCCCGCTTTCCGCCCCCCGAGTACTGACGAGATCTGGAGGAGCCGTGCCAGCGCTGCGCTCCCGCACCACCACCCACGGCCGCAACGCCGCCGGAGCCCGGTCCCTGTGGCGCGCCACGGGCATGACCGACAGCGACTTCGGCAAGCCCATCGTGGCCATCGCCAACTCCTACACCCAGTTCGTGCCCGGGCACGTCCACCTGCGCGACCTCGGCGACATCGTGGCCGAGGGCGTCCGCGCGGCGGGCGGGGTGCCCAGGGAGTTCCACACCATCGCCGTGGACGACGGCATCGCCATGGGCCACAGCGGGATGCTCTACTCGCTGCCCTCGCGGGAGGTCATCGCCGACGCGGTGGAGTACATGGTCAACGCCCACCAGGCGGACGCGATCGTGTGCATCTCCAACTGCGACAAGATCACCCCGGGGATGCTCAACGCGGCCATGCGGCTCAACGTCCCGGTGGTGTTCGTCTCCGGCGGGCCGATGGAGGCGGGCAAGGCGGTCGTCGTCGACGGCGTCGCGCACCCCGCGTCGGACCTGGTCACCGCCATCTCCGCCTCGGCCAACAGCGGGGTCGACGACGCCGCGCTCGACCTGGTCGAGCGCTCGGCCTGCCCGACCTGCGGGTCCTGCTCGGGCATGTTCACCGCGAACTCGATGAACTGCCTCACCGAGGCGCTGGGCCTGGCCCTGCCGGGCAACGGCTCCACGCTGGCCACCCACGCCGCCCGCCGCACCCTGTTCGAGCAGGCGGGCCGGACCGTGGTCGAGCTGTGCAGGCGGTGGTACGAGCAGGACGACGAGACCGCGCTGCCGCGCACCATCGCCAACCGCAAGGCGTTCGAGAACGCGATGGCGCTGGACATGGCCATGGGCGGGTCCACCAACACCGTGCTGCACATCCTCGCCGCGGCGCAGGAGGGCGAGGTCGACTTCACCCTCGCCGACATCGACGCGATCTCCCGGCGGGTGCCCTGCCTGTCCAAGGTCGCGCCGAACTCCGACTACCACATGGAGGACGTGCACCGGGCCGGTGGCATCCCCGCCATCCTGGGCGAGCTGTGGCGCGGCGGGCTGCTCAACACCGACGTGCACACCGTGCACAGCGCCACGATCGAGGAGTGGCTGGGCGCGTGGGACATCCGCGCCGAGTCGCCGTCGGAGGCCGCGATCGAGCTGTTCCACGCCGCCCCGGGCGGGGTGCGCACCACGCAGGCGTTCTCCACGCAGAACCGCTGGTCGTCGCTGGACACCGACGCGGTGAACGGCTGCGTGCACGACGTCGAGCACGCCCACACCGCCGAGGGTGGCCTGGCGGTGCTGCACGGCAACCTGGCCGAGCGCGGCGCGGTGATCAAGTCCGCGGGCATCGACGAGGAGCTGTTCACCTTCCAGGGCCCGGCCCGGGTGGTGGAGAGCCAGGAGGAGGCCGTGTCGGTCATCCTCAACAAGGTCGTCCAGCCGGGTGAGGTGCTGGTGATCCGCTACGAGGGCCCGGCGGGCGGGCCGGGGATGCAGGAGATGCTGCACCCGACCGCGTACCTCAAGGGCACCGGCCTGGGCAAGAAGTGCGCGCTGGTCACCGACGGCCGCTTCTCCGGCGGCACGTCCGGCCTGTCCATCGGCCACGTCTCCCCGGAGGCGGCGGGCGGTGGCGCGATCGGCCTGGTCGAGGACGGTGACCAGATCCGCATCGACGTGCACGCCCGCCTGCTGGAGCTGCTGGTGGAGCCCGCGGTGCTGGCCGAGCGCCGGGCCAAGATGGACGCCAGCGAGCGCCCGTGGCAGCCGGTCGACCGGGACCGCCCGGTGACCAGCGCGCTGCGCGCCTACGCGCGGATGGCCACCGACGCCTCCACCGGCGCGGTGCGCGACCCGTCGCGGTAGTCGGCGAAGACGCGAGAAGGGCCGCACCCCCGTGGGGGTGCGGCCCTTCTCGTCGGCACTCCTACCGCAGGACGACCAGGGTCACCACGGACAGCCCGGCGGCGATGAGCAGGAAGATGAACCCGAACGCGGGGGCCCGGCGGAACCACGGGGTGTTGCGGTCGAGGGAGATCTTGCCCGCGCCCGCGAACAGCAGCGCGAACGCGGCGGCGGCGTAGAGCACCTCCAGCTCCACCGCGCCGACGAACTCCTGCGGCTCGACCTTGATCCAGATCGCGTTGGCCATGACGCCCAGCACGCCCGCCGCGGCGGCCGGGGTGAACAGGCCCAGGATGAGCAGCGCGCCCGCGCCCAGCTCGGTACCGCCGGTGACCCAGGCCAGCAGGGTCGTCTGCTGGAAGCCCTGGGTGCCCAGGAACTCGGCGAACCCGCCGATGCCGGGGCCGCCCATCAGCCCGAACACCTTCTGCAGGCCGTGCGCGAGGATCAGCGCGCCGAGGGTCACCCGCAGCACGAACAGCGCGAGGTCCGCGCCGAAGTGCCACTCGTGCGGCTCCCGGGCGGGCTTGCGCTCCTCCGGGTAGACCTCGTCGTGCGGGGCCTTGAACGCGGCCGTGGCCCCGTCGTCGTAGGCGACCTTGTCGTAGCCGGGTCCGGAGGTCTTCGACTCCGAGGCCCGGTAGAAGTCATCGGTGCTCACGGGCCGGACACTAAACGATGGGGGAGGCCGGTGCCCACCAGGCGTGACCTCGATCGCCGATTCCCGCCTGCCTGACCTGACCTCGCCTTTTGCCGACTTCCCGACCGGGGCGGATGTGGCCGGGATGACAAGAACGCGGTCAGTAGTCGCCCTGCACGAGGTTCTGCGGCTTGTCGCCCGCCGCGAACCGGGCGACCTGCTCCGCGACGACCCGGTAGGCGCGCTCGCGGTGCCCGGTGCAGCTCCCCGCCACGTGCGGGGTCAGCAGCAGGCCCGGTGCCGACCACAGCGGGTGGCCCTCGGGCAGCGGCTCGGGGTCGGTGACGTCCAGCGCGGCGCGCAACCGCCCGGAGGTCAGCTCGGCCAGCAGGGCGCCGGTGTCCACGACCGGGCCACGGGCGACGTTCACCAGCACCGCGCCGTCGGGCATCCGGGCCAGGAACCCCGCGTCGACCATGCCCCTGGTGGCGGGCGTGTGCGGAACGACCAGCACCACCGCGTCGTGCTCGGGCAGCAGGGCGGGCAGCTCGGCGAGCGCGCGCACCCCGGGCCTGGCGGAGGTGGCGACCAGGGTGACCTCGGCGTCGAAGGCGAGCAGGCGCCGCTCCAACTGCCTGCCCAGGTCACCCGCGCCGACCACCAGCACCCGCTTGCCCTGGAGGGTTTCGGTGACGTGCGTGGTCCACCGCCCGGCGCGCTGCGCGTCGGCGAAGCCAACCAGGTCCCGGTAGACGGTCAGCAGGGCGCCGACGACCCACTCGGCGGAGCTGCCGCCGTGCGCGCCCCGGCAGGTGGAGAGCATCACGTGGTCGGGCAGCCTGCCGATCCAGGCGTCGGCACCGGTGGTGAGCAACTGCACCAGCTTCAGCCTGGGCAGCGCGGCCACGAGCGCGGCCTGGTCGGCGGCGAGGAAGTCGGGCACCAGCACCTCGGCGTCGGCCGCCTCCGGGGGCAGGTCGGCCCCCGCGGCGTAGCGGACCGCCCGGACGCCGTCGAGGGCGCCGAGGGTGACCAGTCCCTGCTCGTCCGGTACCAGAACGGTGGTTGTCACAGCACACACACTAAGCGCGGGCGGCGGCCGGTGCGGCAGACTCGGTTCTCGTGCGCGAACACGACGTCCTCTCCGCCGACGGCACCCGCGTGCGCGGCTGGCACACCGACTCCACCGGGCCGGTCGTGCTGCTGTGCCCCGGCCTGGGCACCATCCCCGAGGCCTGGCCCGCCCTGCTGCTGCCGGACTCCGGCGTGCGGGTGCTGAGCTGGTACCACCGGGGGACGATGGGCTCGGACCGCCCGGCCGACGAGAGCCGGATCACCCTCGCCGACCACGTCGCCGACGCGCTCGCGGTGCTGGACGCGGCGGGCGTGCGGCGGTGCGTGGTGATGGGCTGGTCGATGGGTGTGATGGTGGCCACGGAGCTGGCCCAGCGGTACCCCGACCGGGTGTCCGGGCTGATGCTCGCCGCGGGGGTGCCCGGGGACATGTTCGGCGCGCTGCTCGGGGTGGCCGGTGTCCCCCGGCCGCTCGGGCGCGCCCTGGGGCTGCTGGCCGCGCACGCGGTCAAGGGGCTGGGCCCGCTGGTCGACGCGGTGCTGCACCGGGTGCCGGTCAACCGCGCCACGGCGACGCTGCTCCAGCACACCGGCTTCATGCTGCCCGGCGGGGCGGAGGCGGACGAGGTGGCCGAGGCGGTGCGCCGCTTCCTCGGCCACGACTCGCGCTGGTACGTCACCCTGGCGCTGGCCCTGGCCGACGTGCCGGAGCGGGACCTGACCGGCATCGGCGTCCCGGTGACCGTGCTGGCCGGGAAGTACGACGTCGTCGCCGACCCCCGGCGGGCCCTGGAGTCGGTGGCCGGGCTGCCGCACGCGCGGACCAGGGTGGTGCCGACCAGCCACTTCATGCCGCTGGAGGCGCCGGAGGTGATCGTGGCGGAACTGGGGATGCTGGTGCGGCGGGTGGCGGCGGTGGAACGGGCCAGGGCCGACGCGGACCCCGCCGCGCTCACCCCGGGTTCACGACCCCCCGCCTAGGGTCGGTGAGCATGTCCGGTATGCCGCGCGGGTCCCGCGTGCTCGCGGCCTCGACCGCGGCGGCGGCACTGCTGCTGTCCTCGTGCGCCTCCTTCACCGACCAGCCCGCCCCCGGCAACTGGTCGGAAGCGCCGCAGCTCAGCCCGCAGGCCGCACCCGACCCCCAGGAGGGCGGCTCCGGCGGCGGTGGCGGCGGCCAGGGCGGCGGGGCACCGAGCGGCCCGCAGACCTCCGTCCCCCCACCGGACGGCTGCAAGGACTTCCACGACTCGGTGCTGGCCACCTGCCTGGACACGCTGATGGCCGTGGCCGCCCTCCCCGGCGACGGCACCAACCCCACCGCCCTGGTCGGCGAGCGCACCACCGGCCGCATCCTGCTGGTCCGCAAGGACACCGAACCCGCGCTCTTCGCCACCGTCCCGGTCGACGGCACCGGCGACGGCGGCCTCACCGGCCTGGCGCTGTCCCCCACCTACGCCGAGGACCAACTCGTCTTCGCCTACGTCACCACCCCCACCGACAACCGCGTGGTCCGCATCGCCCCCGGCGACACCCCCAAACCGGTCCTCACCGGCATCCCGCGCGGCACCACCGGCAACCGCGGCTCCCTGGCCAACGACCACAGGGGCGCCCTGCTCCTGGCCACCGGCACCGCGGGCAACCCCACGGCGGCGGCCGACCCGGCCTCACTGGCGGGCAAGGTCCTGCGCCTCACCGGCGAGGGCAAACCCGCCGCGGACAACCCCACCCCGGGCAGCCCGGTCCTGGCCGCGGGCCTGGTCTCCCCCGGCGGCGTCTGCGCCTCCCTGGACGGGTCGCGCACCTGGGTCACCGACCGCACCCCGGCCGCCGACGTGATCTACCAGGTGGAGGCGGGCAAACCGCTGGGCACCCCCGCCTGGAAGTGGACCGACCGCCCCGGCGTGGCGGGCTGCGCGGCCACGACCCAACTGCTGTGGGTGGCCATGTCCACCGCGGGCCACCTGCAAAGCCTCCCCCAGGCCCCGGACGGCTCCTTCACCGGCAAACCCACGGTCTCCTTCGCCGACACCGAGGGCTACGGCCGCGTCGACGGCCTGGACCTGATGACCGACCAGGTGGCGGTCGCGGGCACGGTCAACAAGCGCGGCGGCACCCCCCTCTCCAGCGACGACCGCGCGGTGGCGATCCTCGTCCAGCCCCAGGCGGGCGGCGGCGGGGTCGACTAGGGCTCGGCCCGGGAACGGTTGATCACCCCGGACCGCAGGCCGCGACCGGGAACCTCGGCGGTCGGCAGCACGCGACGCGCGGAAGGGCCGGTCCCCCGTGCGGAGACCGGCCCTTCCCGTCACACCGCTCAGACCCCGCAGCGCTCCAGGACCAGCTCACGGACCCGCTTCGCGTCCGCCTGCCCCCGGGTCGCCTTCATCACCGCGCCGACGATGGCACCGGCGGCGGCGACCTTCCCGTCCCGGATCTTGTCCGCGACGTCCGGCTGGGCCGCCAGCGCCTCGTCGACCGCCGCGTACAGCGCCGAGTCGTCCGAGACGACCTTGAGCCCGCGCGACTCCACGACCTGCTCCGGCTCGCCCTCGCCGGCCAGCACCCCGTCCACCACGGACCGGGCCAGCTTGTTGGTCAGCGACCCGTCGGCCACCAGCGCGATGACCTTGGCGACCTGGGCCGGGGTGATGGGCAGGTCGGCCGGCTCCACGCCCCGGGTGTTCGCCGACTGCGCCAGGTACGACACCCACCACGACCGGGCCTCACCCGAGGGCGCGCCCGCCGCGACGGTGGCCGCGACCAGGTCGACCGCCCCGGCGTTGACCAGGTCGCGCAGCTCCGCGTCCGACAGCGACCACTCCGCCTGCACCCGCCTGCGGCGCTCCTCGGGCGGCTCGGGCATGGTGCCGCGCAGCTCCTCGACCCACTCCCGCGACGGCGCGATCGGCACCAGGTCGGGCTCCGGGAAGTACCGGTAGTCCTCCGAGGTCTCCTTCGCCCGGCCCGCGCGGGTCGTGCCGGAGACCTCCTCGAAGTGCCGGGTCTCCTGGCGGATGGTGCCGCCCTCGACCAGGATCGCCGCCTGGCGGGTCATCTCGTGCCGCACCGCCCGCTCGACGCTGCGCAGCGAGTTGACGTTCTTGGTCTCGGTGCGGGTGCCGAACTCGGTGGCGCCCTTGGCCATCAGCGACACGTTCGCGTCGCAGCGCAGCGAACCCTGGTCCATCCGCACGTCCGACACGTCGAGCGCCTGGAGCAGTTCGCGCAGGGTGCGCACGTAGGCGCGGGCCACCTCCGGCGCCCGGGCGCCGGTGCCCTCGATCGTCTTGGTGACGATCTCGACCAGCGGCACGCCCGCCCGGTTGAAGTCCAGCAGCGAGTGGTCGGCGCCGTGGATGCGGCCGGTGGCCCCGCCCACGTGCAGCGACTTGCCGGTGTCCTCCTCCATGTGCGCGCGCTCGATCTGCACGCGCACGACCTCGCCGTCGTCGAGGGTCACGTCGAGCCAACCGTTGAAGGCGATCGGCTCGTCGTACTGCGAGGTCTGGAAGTTCTTCGGCATGTCCGGGTAGAAGTAGTTCTTCCGCGCGAAGCGGCACCACTCGGCGATCTCGCAGTTGAGCGCGAGGCCGATCCGGATGGCCGACTCCACCGCCGCCCCGTTGACCACCGGCAGCGCCCCGGGCATCCCCAGGCACACCGGGCACACCTGGGTGTTGGGCTCCCCGCCGAAGGTGGTGGGGCAGCCGCAGAACATCTTGGTCTTCGTGGACAGCTCCACGTGGACCTCGAGGCCCAGGACCGGGTCGAACCGCTCCAGCACCTCGTCGTAGTCCATCAGTTCGACGACCGCTGTCACTTGCCGCTCCGCAGCGCGCGGACCGCGATGAGCACGCCGGTGATCGCGGCGATGCCCCCGGCCAGCGCGTTGAGCAGCGCGAGCTTGTCGTTGTCGGCGCGGGCGGTCTTGAGCCCGTTGATCGCGCTGGACGCCGCGGCGACGGAACCGACGATGCCGAACACGCCCTTGACCTTCTTCGGAGCAGCCATCACACGACCTCCAGTTCGGGAACACGGTGGATGAGAGCGCCGCCCTGTGCGGCGTCTCGGGCGGCCTCGTAGGCGGCGGCCACCCGATAACCCCGGTGGTCTTGCAGAGCCGGGGAGAAAACCTGGAGCCCCACGGGGAGGCCGTCGTCGGCGGAGAGCCCGCTGGGGACGCTGATCGCCGCGTTGCCCGCCATGTTCGACGGGATGGTGCACAGGTCGACCTGGTACATGGCCACCGGGTCGTCGACCCGCTCGCCGATGCGGAACGCGGTCACCGGGCTGGTCGGGCTGACGAGCACGTCGGCGCGCGCGAACGCGGCGTCGAACTCCCGCGCCACCAGGGTGCGCACCTTCTGCGCCGAGCCGTAGTAGGCGTCGTAGTACCCGGCCGACAGCGCGTAGGTGCCGATCATGATGCGCCGCTTGACCTCCGGGCCGAACCCGGCCTCGCGGGTCAGCGACATGACCTCCTCGGCGCTGTGCGAGCCGTCGTCGCCCACCCGCAGGCCGTAGCGCATCGCGTCGAACCGGGCCAGGTTCGACGACGCCTCGCTCGGCGCGATCAGGTAGTAGGCGGCCAGCGCCAGGTCGAAGCTCGGGCAGGACACCTCGACGACCTCGGCGCCCAGCTCGCGGAGCTGCGCCACGGCCGCCTCGAAGGAGGCCAGCACGCCGGGCTGGTGGCCCTCGCCGACCAGCTCGCGCACCACGCCGACCTTGACGCCGCGCAGGTCGCCGTCGGCGCCCTGGCGGGCCGCGGCCAGCACCGGCGGCACGGGCGCGTCGATGGAGGTGGAGTCCATCGGGTCGTGCCCGGCGATGACCTCGTGCAGCAGCGCCGCGTCCAGCACGGTGCGCGCGCACGGGCCCGCCTGGTCGAACGAGGACGCGTAGGCGACCAGACCGTGCCGGGAGACGGTGCCGTAGGTGGGCTTGACGCCCACGGTGCCGGTCATCGCCCCGGGCTGGCGGATGGAGCCGCCGGTGTCGGTGCCGATGGCCAGCGGCGCCTCGAACGCGGCCAGCGCCGCGGCCGAACCACCGCCGGAGCCGCCGGGGATGCGGTCGAGGTCCCACGGGTTGCGGGTGGGGCCGTAGGCGGAGTTCTCGGTGGAGGACCCCATGGCGAACTCGTCCATGTTGGTCTTGCCGAGGATCACCAGACCCGCGTCCAGCAGCTTGCGGGTGACCGTGGCGTCGTACGGCGCGTGCCAGCCCTCCAGCAGCTTCGACCCGCAGGTCGTCGGCGAACCCTGGGTGGTCAGCACGTCCTTGACCGCGATCGGCACCCCGGCCAGCGGGGACGCGGGGGTGCGGCCCGCGGCCACGGCCTCGTCGACGGCCTTCGCGGCCTGGAGCGCGCGCTCGCCGTCGACGTGCAGGAAGGCGTGCACGGCGGGGTCCACCGCGGCGATCCGGTCGAGGTGCGCCTGGGTGGCCCCCACCGAGGAGACCTCCCCGGCGTGGATCTTCGCCGCCAGCTCGGCGGCGGGAAGGCGGATCAGGTCGCTCATGCCTCTTCTCCCAGGATGCGCGGGACGCGGAAGCGGCCGTCCTCGGCGGCGGGGGCCGCGGCGAGCGCCTGCTGCGGGGTCAGCCCGGGGCGGACCACGTCGCTGCGGAACACGTTGGTCAGCGGGACGGCGTGCGACATCGGCGGGATGTCCTGGTCGGCGACCTGCCCGACCTTGGCGACCGCCTGCACGATCTTCTCGAGCTGACCCGCGAACAGGTCGAGTTCTTCTTCGGTGACGGCCAACCGGGCCAGTCGGGCGAGGTGTTCGACCTCGCTGCGGGAAATGCTGGGCACTCGACGAACCCCCGGGGTTGTCTGCGTTGCGGTGTGCGTTCGGTCTGGGCAGCGGCGCTGCTCGGGTCCGCCACGCCGGGAGAGGTCCCGACCTGACCACGGGAGTCTATTTCGCGGGTCGCGGAAGGCCCGCACGGGTTGTTCCCCGGCGGCCGGGGTGCTAGACCGGTCCCCTGATACCGCGATCCGGTCCGCCCGGACGCGCGTGACCTGGTCTGCGACAATCGGCGATCGGCGTAGGGCGTGGGCGGCAGGGTTCCGCGCACCGAGTGGGTAGCGGGAGGCGTTCGCCTTGTCGTTCCTGATCCGGGTCCAGCTACCGGACAGCCCAGGCACCCTGGGGGCGGTCGCCACCGCCCTCGGGGCGATCGGGGCCGACATCCTCAGCGTGGACGTGGTCGAACGCGTCGGCGGGACCGCCATCGACGACCTGGTCGTCGAACTCCCCGGCGGCAGACTCCCCGACGTCCTCATCACCGCGGCCGAGTCCATCGAGGGCGTCGAGGTCGACGCGGTGCGCCCGTACGCGGGGGTGCTGGACACCCACCGCGAGCTGGAACTGGTCGAGGACGTCGCCGCCGAACCCAAGAACGGGCTGGCGATCTTCACCGAGGGCGTGCCGAAGATCGTCCGCGCCGGGTGGGCGCTGGTGGTCGGCACCGACTCCGGCGGGGCGAAGCTGGCCGCCTCCACGGCCGCACCGAACATCGAGCGGCTGGAACTGCCGTTCATGCCGCTGGCCAGGGCCACGGTCCTCGACGGCGAGGAGCCGTGGGTGCCGGACACGTGGCGGGAGCTGGGGACCGAACTGGCGGCCACGCCGCTGGGGAAGCCGGACCGGGTGCTGCTGGTGGGGCGGCCGGGCGGGCCGATGTTCCGCGCCGCCGAGGTGGCGCGGTTGGCCCACCTGGCGGGGATCGTCGCGGTGGTCCTGCCGGACTGAGGCTGTGTGCTCCTCGGTGCCGGTCATTGTTGGGGGTGCCCGGCTGGCCGAGCCCGGTCATTGTTGTGGGGTGCCCGGCTGGCCGAGCCCGGTCATTGTTGTGGGGTGCCCGGCTGGCCGAGCCCGGTCATTGTTGTGGGGTGCCCGGCTGGCCGAGCCCGGTCATTGTTGTGGGGTGCCCGGCTGGGTGGATGTGCTTGGCCGGGGCCCCTACGGCGATCATGTGGCCCAGCGTGACAGGGTGGGGCTGAAGGGATGCCCCACCGCCCAGGCAGGCTTGCACATGATCGCCACCCCCGGCCAAACACATCCACCCACCCGGGCATGGCCGTAGCCGGCCGGCGGTTTTGGGGTGGTCGGCGGCTGCGCCGGTGGGGATCGGCGTGGCTGGTAGCCGGGTCGGCGGCTTGTAGGAGTGGGTGGGTGGCTGGCTGGTTGTTGCTGAGTCGGTGGGGTTCGGCGGCTGGTAGCCGGGGCGGCGGTTTGCCGGGTGGTTGGTTGTCGCTGCGCTTGGTGGCGTCGGGCGGCTGGTGGCCGGGCCAGCGGTTTCGGGGGTGGTCGGCGGCTGTGCCGCGGTGTTCGGGTGGCTGGCGGCTGGGCGGCGGCGGTTTTCGGGGTGGTCGGCGGCTGTGCCGCGGTGTTCGGGTGGCTGGCGGCTGGGCGGCGGCGGTTTTCGGGGTGGTCGGGGCCTCGTTGGTCCGGGTGGCCTCGGAGTGGGGCGGTGGCGCCTCAGGGCGTGTCCGTGGCGAAGGCGATCAGGCGGACCTCGGGGCCGGGGCTCCAGTCCCGGTCGGGCAGGCGGGTGAAGCCGAGGCGTTCGTAGAGGCGGTGGGCGGTGGCCATCTGCGACGAGGTGCACAGGACCACCCGGGGCAGGGCGAGTTCGCGGGCGCGGGCGAAGACGGCTCGGACGAGCTGTTCGCCCACCCCGCGCCCCCGGGCCTCGACGCCGACGGCGAGCATCCGGAACTCCAGTTCGCCCTCGCGGGAGATCTCGGCGTAGGGGGTGCCGGGGAGGGCGATGGTGACCGTGCCCAGCAGGGTGCCGGTGTCGTCCACCGCGACCAGCAGTTCGGCCGCGCGCATCCGGGAGTCGGCGTCGGCGAGGTGTTGGGCGTAGCCGGTGGTGGAACCGTCGATGTAGCCGTCGGCCCGGTAGGCCTCGGTGGTGAGGACGCCCACCCGGTCCAGTTCGTCCACCCGCGCTGGTCTGACGGACACGTCGCCCAACTCGACCACCAACTCCTCCGGTTGTGCTGTTGCCCTGCTCTGCGCCCGGCGGGCCGAGTCGGCTCAGCCGGGTGGGCGCTCCCCGCCGTAGTGGGAAGGCGCTCGTCGGGACATACCCCGTTCGGGGGTTTTTTCTCGGGTGGTGGCCTACTCCGCCTCAGCGGGATCGGCCGCTGGGGCATCTCCGGTGGCGGTGTCCCCGGTGGCAGCCTTCGCGGCAGCGCTCTTGGCGGCAGCGCTCTTGGCGGCAGTGCTCTTGGCAGCGGTGCTCTTGGCGGCGGTGCTCTTGGCGGCGGTGCTCTTGGCGCGGGCTGAGGGTTTTCCGGCGGGCTCCTCCAGTACCGGCTCCCCCACCGGCGATTCCTCTGCCGGGGGCCCCTCTGCCGCCTGTTCTTCCGCCTGCTGCTCCTCCTGGGCCCGCTCGTCCGCTGCCCGGTCCTCATCGGGCGGGGTGGCCTTGGGCTTGCGCTTGGCGGGCTTGCGCTTGGGCTTCTCCTCGGCGGCGGGTTCCTCCTCGACCGGGGCGTCGGGGTCGCCGATGGTGGCGACCGCGGCGGCGGCCTCGGGGCCGTCCGCCAGGAGGACACCGAAGCCCTGTTCGTCCAGGACCGGGACCTTGAGCTGCATGGCCTTGTCGTGCTTGGAGCCGGGGGATTCACCGACGACGACGAAGGCCGTCTTCTTCGAGACCGAGCCGGAGGCCTTGCCGCCCCGGCTGACGATGGCCTCCTTGGCCTCGTCGCGGGAGAAGCCGTCGAGGCTGCCGGTGACGACGATGGACAGGCCCTCCAGGGTGCGCGGGGTGGAGTCGTCGCGCTCCTCGGCCATGCGCACGCCCGCGGCCCGCCACTTCTCCACCACGTCGAGGTGCCAGTCGACCTCGAACCACTCGTACACCGAGGTGGCGATGGCGGGGCCGACCCCCTCGGCGTCGGCGAGGGCCTGCTCGTCGGCGTCGGCGATGGCCTGGATGGAGCCGAACTCGCGGGCCAGGGCGCGGGCGGCGGTCGGGCCGACGTGCCGGATGGACAGCGCCACCAGCACCTTCCACAGGGGACGGTCCTTGGCCGTCTCCAGGTTGGCCACCAGCTTGCGGCCGTTGGCCGACAGCTCGCCCGCCTTGGTGCGGAACAGCTCCACCTCGGCGAGCTGGTCCTCGTCGAGGGTGAACACGTCGCCCTCGTCGGTGATCACGCCGGAGGACAGCAGGGCGGTGGCGGCCTCGTAGCCCAGGACCTCGATGTCGAACGCGCCGCGACCGGCCAGGTGGAACAGCCGCTCCCGCAGCTGCGCCGGGCAGGAGCGGGCGTTGGGGCAGCGGATGTCGGCGTCGCCGTCCTTCTCGTGGCGCAGGGTGGTGCCGCACTCCGGGCACTCGGTGGGCATGACGAACGGGCGGGCGTCGGCCGGGCGGGCGTCGATGACCGGGCCCAGGACCTCGGGGATCACGTCACCGGCCTTGCGGATGACCACCCGGTCGCCGATGAGCACGCCCTTGCGCTCGACCTCGGAGGCGTTGTGCAGGGTGGCCAGCTCGACGGTGGACCCGGCGACCTTGACCGGGGTCATCACCGCGTACGGGGTGACCCGGCCGGTGCGGCCCACGTTGACCCGGATGTCGAGCAGGGTGGTGGTGGCCTCCTCCGGCGGGTACTTGAACGCGATCGCCCAGCGCGGGGCGCGGGAGGTGGTGCCGAGGCGCCGTTGCAGCGAGACCTCGTCGACCTTGACGACGACGCCGTCGATCTCGTGCTCGGCGTCGTGGCGGTGCTCGCCCCAGTACCGGATGTGCTCGGCCAGGCCCTCGGGGTCGGTGATGACCCTGGTGTGGGTGGAGACCGGCAGCCCCCAGGCCGCCAGCGCCCGGTAGGACTCCGACTGCGCGGTCGGCTCGAAGCCCGCGCGCTTGCCCAGGCCGTGGCAGATCATCCGCAGCGGCCTGCTCGCGGTGACCTTGGGGTCCTTCTGCCGCAGCGACCCGGCGGCGGTGTTGCGCGGGTTGGCGAACGGCGGCTTGCCCGCCTCGACCAGCCCGGCGTTGAGCTCGAGGAAGTCCTCCACCCGGAAGAACACCTCGCCGCGCACCTCGACCAGCTCCGGCACCGGGAACTCGTCGGTGCCGGTGAGCCGCTCCGGCACGTCGCGCATGGTGCGCACGTTGAGCGTGACGTCCTCGCCGGTGCGGCCGTCGCCCCTGGTCAGCGCCCGGACGAGGCGGCCGTCCTGGTACAGCAGGTTGATCGCCAGGCCGTCGATCTTCAACTCGCACAGGTAGTGCGCGGCGTCGCCGACCTCCTTGCGCACCCGGTCGACCCAGGACCCCAGCTCGTCCACGTCGAAGGCGTTGTCCAGGCTGAGCATCCGCTCCAGGTGGTCGACGGCGGCGAACTCGGTGGAGAAGGTGCCGCCGACCCGCTGGGTGGGCGACTCCGGGGTGACCAGCGACGGGTGCCGCTCCTCGATGCCCGCCAGCTCCAGCAGCAGCGCGTCGAACTCGCCGTCGGTGATCGTCGGCGAGTCGCGCACGTAGTAGGCGAACTGGTGGCCCAGCAGCTCCTCGCTCAGCGCGGCGTGCCGCTCGCGGACGTCGGTGGGCACGTCCTCGACGCCCTCGACGCTGTCCGCGGCCTCGGCGGCGGTGGTTTGCGGCAGGTCCTGATCAACTCCGGTCACGCGGACAGACTATCGACAGGGTCCGACAATCCGCGTGCTCAGCCGTCCAGGGTGTCGACGAGTCTGCGCAGCTCAAGCAGGTCGATGCTGTCCTCGGGCTCGACGTCGGCGGCCTCGACGCGGCGCAGCCGGGCGCCCGCCACGCGCTCGCCCAGGGTGGCGTCCAGCGGCAGGAAGGTCATCGCCGCCCGGGCGGCCGGGTCGAGCACGGCCAGCACCGGGTGGTGCACCGCCACGTCGACGAGCCCCGCCGCCCGGTCGACCTGGGCGTGCACCCGGATGTCGGCGAGCGCGACCCGGTGCGGGCCGAGGTTCACCGTCACCCCGGTCGGGTCCGGCACCGGGGGCACCGAGTCGTGGAACTCCCAGATCGCGGTGTCCGGCGGCGCGGCGGCCTTCCACGCGTCGGTGGTGGGGCGCAGCAGCGGGTCTTCCTGGCCGGACACCACGAACGAGTAGATCGACCGGTGCCCCCGGTCGAGGGAGAAGTGCAGGTCCGGGTGCAGGGCGGCGACCAGCTCGCACAGCGCGTTCTCCACCCGGTTGGGCTCGTTGTCGCCCAGGGCGGCGGAGATCTCGGGCAGTAGCTCGTGCCAGTCCGCCCAGAACCGGGCCGCGGCCGCCGCCGGGTCCGGGGTCGGCTGCGGGGCGGGCTCGGGTGCTGCGCGGCGGAACCACTTCATGCGCCCAGTATCGCCGGATCACCCCTTGCCGGGGCGCACATCCAGGACACCGGCGGTGTCCAAGCGCTTGCCGGACAACATGACCCGGTACTCCTCCGCGATCACCTCGTGCGGGTAGCCCTCTCCCTCCTCGCCTTCCGCGCGGGAGGCGAGGCAGATGTTGAACAGCTCGTAGTAGCCCGAGTGCGCCGCCAATCGCTCGTCACCCCACCGGGACAGCGAAGCGATGGCCTCCGACACGGCCGGGCCGTTCGGGTCGTGTCCGTCCAACGGCACCTCCGAGAAGTCGAGGAGGTCCCACTCCTCGATCTTGGCGCCGTCGGAGCCGACGATCTTCAGCAGGAAGTACCCGTACTGCATGGCAGGCCTTTCGTTCAGGAGCCGTACGTCGAACGGGCCGGGTACCTCGACGACATCGCGGCACTGGCCGCCGAGACCCGCGTCTCGCGACAGTCGATCTACCGCCTGCTCAACGGCGACAACCTCATCAGCTACCACCGGTTCATCAGCGTCCTGACCGCGCTCGGCATGGACAGGGCGGAGCGGGAGAAGGCGATCGAGGTCTACCACCTCGCCGAGGCGGCCACCGCCGAGATCAGCGACGCGGAGAGCTTGCCGAAGGCGTACGCGCGCCTGCGCGCCGACGAGTCCGAGGCGTCACGCGCACGGACAGTGGACACCGTCCTGATCCCCGGCCTGCTGCAAACCACGGGCTATGTGGCAGCACTGTCCGAACGCTCCCGAATCCTGTCCCCCAGCCACTGGGAGGCAGATCGCGCGACAGCCGAGCGGCGGGAACGCCAGGCGGTGCTGACCAGGAAACCCCACCCGCTCGAACTCCACGCCCTGATCGACGAGGCGGCCATCCGGCGCCGACTTGGCGGGACAGCAGCGTGGCGCGAGCAGTTGGACCACCTGCTCACCATGTCCGAGGCCGAGAACATCACGATCCAGGTCCTGCCGTTCGTGGCCGGGGCCTATGAAACGATGGTCAGTCAACTCCTCATCCTGAGCTTCCCCGAAGCGGACGAACCCGATTCAGTCCACATGGACTTGCAAGGCGGCGGCACCTCCACGGTGGAGGATGAGGACGACGTCAAGCGCTTCTCCGACGCGTGGCTCGACGTCCAACAGCAATGCCTTCCGGCGGACGAATCACGCCGGTTCATCCGAGAGGTGAGGGACAGTGAACACTGACCAGTGGCGCAAGAGCACCCGAAGCGGCAACCTGGCCTCTTGTGTGGAGCTGCGGGTCACGGCCACGGCGACGGGCATCCGCGACACCAAGAGCCGGGAAAGTGGCTCCCTGACAATCCCGGCCGGGGGGTTCGCGGCCTTCCTCGCGGTTGCCAAGCGCGTGGGCGCTGAGTAGCCCGAAGCAGAACAGCGAGGCCCCGTCCGGGACAACCGGGCGGGGCCTCTCCACGCCGGTGGCGCCTCAGCGCCCGCGCAGGGCGGCGGTGAGCACGTCGTGGTTGAGGGTGGCGATGGTTTCCAGGGGGATTCCCTTGGGGCAGACCAGGGTGCATTCGCCCGTCTGGGTGCAGCCGCCGAAGCCGAGGTCGTCCTGGGCGGTGAGCATGTCCTCGGCCCGGGACAAGCGTTCCGGTTGGCCCTGCGGCAGCAGCCCGAGGTGGGTGGCCTTGGCGGCGGTGAACAGCATCGGCGACCCGTTGGGGCAGGCCGCCACGCAGGCGCCGCAGCCGATGCAGGCGGCGGCGGTGAACGCGGCGTCGGCGTCGGCCTTGGGGATGGGTACGGCGTGCGCGTCGGGGGCGGCGCCGGCCGGGGCGCTGATGTAGCCGCCCGCCTCCACGATCCGGTCCAGCGCCGAGCGGTCCACCATCAGGTCGCGCACCACCGGGAAGGGGGCGGCCCGCCACGGCTCCACCACGATCGGCTCGGCCGGGTCGAAGTGGCGCATGTGGAGCTGGCAGGTGGTGGTGGCGCGCTCGGGGCCGTGGGCGACGCCGTCGATCATCAGGCCGCACATGCCGCAGATGCCCTCGCGGCAGTCGTGGTCGAAGGCCACCGGCTCCTCGCCGTCGAGGACCAAGCGCTCGTTGAGGACGTCCAGCATCTCCAGGAACGACATGTCCGGGCTGATGCCGTCGACGTCGTAGTCGACCAGCCCGCCCGATTCCTCGGGGCCGCGCTGGCGCCAGACCCGCAGCGTGTACCTCACTTGTAGCTCCTCACACTCGGTCGGACGGCGGTGAACTCCAGGTGTTCGCGGTGCAGGACCGGGGCTCCGCCGGTGTGCTCCCAGGCGGCGACGTAGGAGAACGCGTCGTCGTCGCGGCGGGCGTCGCCCTCGGCGGTCTGCGACTCGACCCGGAAGTGGCCGCCGCAGGATTCGGTGCGGTGCAGGGCGTCCAGGCACATCAGCTCGGCCAGTTCGAGGAAGTCGGCCACCCGGCCCGCCTTCTCCAGCTCCTGGTTGAGCTGCCCGCCCGCACCGGTCACCTTGACCCGTCGCCAGAATTCCCCGCGCAATTGCGGGATCTGCTCCAGGGCCTTGCGCAGGCCCTCCTCGCTGCGCTCCATCCCGCACAGCTCCCACATGAGCCTGCCCAGTTCGCGGTGGAACGACTCGGCCGTGCGGTCGCCGTCCACCGCCAGCAGCGCGGCGATGCCCTGGCGCACCTCGTCCTCGGCGTCCTCGACGGCGGTGGGTGGCACCGGGCCGAACGGGCCGTCGGCGAGGTAGTCGCCGATGACGGCGGGGAGGACGAAGTAGCCGTCCGCGAGGCCCTGCATGAGCGCGCTCGCGCCGAGCCGGTTGGCGCCGTGGTCGGAGAAGTTGGCCTCGCCGATGACGAACAGGCCGGGGATGGTGCTGCGCAGGTCGTAGTCGACCCAGAGGCCGCCCATCGTGTAGTGCACGGCCGGGTAGATGCGCATGGGGACCTCGTAGGGGTCCTCGTCGGTGATGCGCTGGTACATCTCGAAGAGGTTCCCGTAGCGGGCGGACACGGTGTCGCGGCCCAGGCGCTCGATCGCCTCGGCGAAGTCCAGGTAGACACCCAGACCGCCCGGCCCCACGCCCCGCCCGGCGTCGCACACGGTCTTGGCCGCCCGGGAGGCGATGTCGCGGGGGACGAGGTTGCCGAAACCGGGGTAGAGGCGTTCGAGGTAGTAGTCGCGCTCCTGCTCGGGGATGTCGCGCGGGGCACGCGGATCACCCGCCCGCTCGGGAACCCAGACACGGCCGTCGTTGCGCAGCGACTCGCTCATCAGGGTCAGCTTGGATTGGTGCTCACCGCTGACCGGGATGCACGTGGGGTGGATCTGGGTGTAGCACGGGTTCGCGAACAGGGCGCCCTTCTTGTGCGCGCGCCAGATCGCGGTGGTGTTGCAGCCCTTGGCGTTGGTGGACAGGTGGAAGACGTTGCCGTAGCCACCCGTGGCGAGCACCACGGCGTCCGCCAGGTGCGTGCTCACCTCGCCGGACACCAGGTCCCGCACGACCACACCCCGCGCGCGGCCGTCGTCGACGACCAGGTCGAGCATTTCGGTGCGGGGGTGCATCCGCACGGTGCCCGCGTGGATCTGCCGGGAGAGCGCCTGGTAGGCACCCAGGAGCAACTGCTGCCCGGTCTGCCCCCGCGCGTAGAACGTGCGGGAGACCTGGGCGCCGCCGAAGGAGCGGGTGTCCAGGAGGCCGCCGTACTCGCGGGCGAACGGGACGCCCTGGGCCACGCACTGGTCGATGATCTGGGTGCTGACCTGCGCGAGCCGGTGGACGTTGGACTCCCGGGAGCGGAAGTCGCCGCCCTTGACGGTGTCGTGGAAGAGGCGGTGCACGCTGTCGCCGTCGCCGGCGTAGTTCTTGGCGGCGTTGATGCCCCCCTGCGCGGCGATGCTGTGCGCGCGGCGCGGGCTGTCCTGGTAGCAGAAGGACAGGACGTTGTAGCCCAGTTCGCCCAGGGTCGCGGCGGCCGAGCCGCCCGCGAGGCCGGTGCCGACGACGATCACCGTCAGCTTGCGCCGGTTGGCCGGGTTGACCAGCCGGGCGGCGAACCGCCGCCGCTCCCAGCGGGTCTCCAGCGGGCCGTCCGGGGCCCGGGTGTCGGCGATCGGCTCACCCTCGGAGTAGTTGGTGTAGTCGGAGCAGGACATGGTCACCTCACGATTCCGAAGAGGACGCCGAACGGCACGACGAGGAAGCCCACGGTGATCACGACGGCCACACCGAGCGCGGTGCCCCGCACGGCGGCGGCCCGGCGGGCGCTGGCCACACCGAGGCTGCGCAGCGCGCTGAACAGCCCGTGCCGCAGGTGGAACCCCAGCGCCACCACGGCCAGGGTGTAGGCGAGCACCACGTACCAGCGCTGGAAGTCGGCCACCACGTTGGCGTGGATCGCCCCCTCGACGCCGTTCGGGTTGAGCACGCCCGCGGTCAGGTCGAGCAGGTGGTAGACCACGAACAGGGCGATGATCACCCCACCCCACCGCATGGTCCGCGCGGCGTAGCTCCCCTGCACCTTCGGCCGGTGCGCGTAGGAGACCGGCCGCGCCTTCCGCGCCCGCCGCGCGAGCTGGACCGCGGCCACCATGTGCAGCACCACGGCGAGCAGGAGAACGACCCGCACCACCCACAGGAACCCGCCGTAGCCGAGGACCGGGGACAGGAACTCCCGCAGGAACACCCCGTAGTCGTCGAGCGCCCCGGCCCCCGCGAACGCCTTGAGGTTGCCCACCATGTGCGCGACGACGTAGAGGAAGAGGATCGCCCCGGACACGGCCATGACGGCCTTCTTGCCCACCGTCGACGACCACACCCGCCCCGCGGTCGACCGCCGAACCCGTTGCGGCGCCGGGGTTCCCGGCGCGGTGCTGACTGCCATGCCGCCAACGTAGGAGCGGCCCCACAAGTCGTCCAATACATGAATGTGCTGGACACGATAGCCTCAGACTATGACGTTGCAGCAGCTCGCATACTTCCTGGCAGTGGCCGACACCCGCCACTTCACCCGGGCCGCCGAGCGCGCGCGTGTGGCACAGCCCTCACTGAGCAAGCAGATCCACAGCCTCGAAGCCGAACTGGGCGCCCCCCTGTTCAACCGGGCCCGCGGCAACGTCACCCTCACCCCCGCCGGGGAGGCGCTGCTCCCCGTCGCCAAGCGCATCCTGTCCGACGTGGACACCGCCCGCCTGGAGGTCGCGGAACTGGTGGGCCTGCGCCGGGGCCGCATCCGCCTCGGCGCCACCCCCAGCGTCTGCGTCGGCGTCCTCGCCGACGTCCTGCGCACCTTCCACGACGCGTACCCGGGGGTGCGGCTGGTGGTCGAGGAAGGCGGCTCCCGCGACCTGACGGCGGCCCTGCTCGGCGGGGAACTGGACCTCGCCCTGGTGATCGTCCCCCCGCAGGGGATCGACCCGGCGCTGACGTCGACCCCGATCCTGCGCGAACACCTGGTGGTGGCCTCAGCCGCCGACGCCGCCCCGCTGCCCGCGTCAGTGCCCTTGGACTACCTGCGGGACCGGCCGATGGTGATGTTCCGCGTGGGCTACGACCTGCGGGAAACCACCCTCCAAGCGTGCCGCGCCGCCGGGTTCGAACCGCTGTTCGCGGTGGAGGGCGGGGAGATGGACGCGGTGCTGCGGTTCGTGGAAGCGGGGTTGGGGCTGGCGATCGTGCCGAGCCTGGTGCTGCCCGGGCGGCCGTGGCTGCGGGCGACACCGCTGGCAGGGGCGGGCATCCGGCGGACGGTGGCGCTGGCGCACCGGACGGACGTGCCACCCACGGCGGCGGCCCGGGCGTTCCGATCGGTGCTGCTGGGACACCTGGACGGACTGGTGGCGGCGGGGGCGCTGCCGGTGGGGGTCGAGCCGCTGCGCTGACGCGGCTCGACCGCTGTGGACGGATCGGGCACCGCCGATCCGGCAACCTCCCGTGCGGTGGTCGCCGGGTTCGCCGTGGGTGGGGCTACCAGGATTCCGGGGGTTCCACGAAGGCCTTGCCCAGGTCCCTCGACAGCGACAGCGCCCGGCGGGCCCAGGCGTGGGTGGCCCCGGCGAGGCCGCAGGTGGGGGTGACGACCGCCGAACCCGCGAGCAGGGTGCGGGGGAAGCCCAGGCGGTCGACCAGTTTGAGGGCCGGGTCCGCCAGGCCGCGCAGGGTGACCGGGGACGTCGGGTCGGTGCTGGGGACCAGGCCGAGGAAGAACGTGGTCCCCGCGTCCCAGGCTTCGCCGATGTCGTCGGAGAGGGTGGCGGGGATGGTGGCCAGGAGGGTGGCGTCGAGGGAGAGGGCTTCGGCGCCCGCTGAGCGGAGGAGGGCGACCGGGGGGCGGGGGGCGCAGCAGTGGACGACCACCGGGTGGCCGGTGGCGGACTTGGCGGCGTCGACGAGGGTGGCGAGGGTGTCTCGGGCGTCCGGGGCGGGGACCGGGGGGACCATGCCGTAGCCGGAGGGGGTGGGCAGGGAGCCCGCCAGGACGGCGGGGAGGCTGGGTTCGTCGAGTTGGACCACGACCTCGGCGCCGGTGCGGCGGCGGACCTCGGCGACGTGCCGGGTCAGGCCCTCGGCCAGGGATTCGCCGAACTCGCGGAGGGCGCCCCGGTCGGTGAGGACGCGGTGGCCCCGGGGGAGTTCGACGCCGGTGGCGAGGGTCCAGGGGCCTGCCAACTGGAGCTTGAGCAGCTTCGGCCCGGTCGTCTCGGCCGCCTCCTCGATGGCGTCGAGGTCGCGGCGGAGGTGGTCTTCGGCGCGGCGGTGGTCGATGCCGCGGTGGGCGGTGACCCGGTAGCCGGAGGGGACGAGTTCGACCGCCAGGTCGACCAGCAGCGCCGCCGTGCGGCCGATGGTGTCGGAGCCCGTGCCCCGGCCGGGGAGTTCGGGCAGGTGCGGGAGGTCGGGCAGTTCGCCGAGGACCACGGCGGCGGCCTCGCGCGGGTCCTGGCCGGGGAGGGAGCCGACGCCGGTGGCGGAGCCGGGAGCCCAGGGTGCGGTGGTCACCGCTGCAGTGTGGTGGATCGGTCGGCTTACAGTGGGGGCCACCCCTCATCGGACCCGAGGAGCCCCGTGGACCACGCCGACGTGACCGCCGCGGCCGGGCGGATCGCCCCCTACGCCCGGCGGACGCCGCTGCTGCGGGCGGAGGTGGACGGGCGGCCGGTGGTGTTCAAGTTGGAGCACCTGCAGCTCAGCGGGTCCTTCAAGCTGCGGGGTGCGCTCAACGCCCTGCTCGGTGGGGAGTTGCCCGCGCACGTGGTGACGGCTTCGGGTGGCAACCACGGTGCGGCGGTGGCCACCGCGGCCCGGTTGCTCGGCGTTCCCGCGACGGTGTTCGTGCCGGAGGCGGTGCCCGCGGCGAAGGCGGCGCGGATCGAGGCGGCGGGGGCCAAGCTGGTGCGCCACGGCGCCGGGTACGCCGAGGCGGCGCGGGCCGCGCTGGCGGAGGCCGGGTCGGCGGGGGCGCTGTACGTGCCCGCCTACGACCACCCGTTGGTGGTGGCGGGACAGGGGACCTGCGTGGCCGAGGTCGTCGCCGAGGCGCCGGACGTGGACGCGGTGGTGGTGGCCGTCGGCGGGGGCGGGTTGGCCGCCGGGTCGGCGTTGACCGGGTTGCCGGTGTTCGCGGTGGAGCCGACGCGGTGCCGGTCCCTGCACGACGCGCTGGCGGCGGGGCGGCCGGTGGACTCCCCCACCGATTCGGTGGCGGCTTCGGCGTTGGGGGCCACCCGGGTCGGGGAGTTGCCGTTCGACGTCCTGCGCGCGGCGGGCGCCCGGTCGGTGCTCGTCGACGACGGCGCGATCCTCGCCGCCCGGGACCGGTTGTGGGACGAGTTCCGGTTGGCCGTGGAACCCGCGGCGGCGGCGCCGTTCGCGGCGTGGCTGGGCGGGGACATCGATGCCGAGGTCCCCGCCCTCGTCCTGTGCGGCGCCAATTCCGATTGGGAACCCGCCGAGGCGTGACTTCTGGAGACGACGCGGTCACGCGTGTGGCAGCCCGACGGCGGGTGGGGGCTCATCCCGGAACGGCTTTCGTTGTCGGATCTGGCGAGTACGGTGGAGCCCTGGCGTGGGCACGACGGCGGGGGTGGGTCGCATGCGGATCGGTGAGTTGGCGCGGGCCACCGGGGTCAGCGTCCGCGCGTTGCGCCACTACGAGGACGAGGGCCTGATCCGCCCCGCGCGCGGGGACAACGGCTACCGGGAGTACTGCGCGGGCGCGGAGGACGTGGTCCGGCAGATCCGCGGCCTCATCGAAGCCGGGTTGCCCACCCGGATCGTCCGCGACATCCTGCCCTACCTCGACGGCCCGGCCGCGTTGCTGCCGCGGGTCCCGTGCCAGGAGATGATCGACCAGGTGGCCGCGCAGCGGGAGCAGTTGGACCGGCGCATCCGGTGCCTGACGCGCAACCGGGAGGCGCTCGACGCCTACCTGCGCGACGCGCGCGCGGCCGCGACGCGGCTCACACCCGCTTGACCCTCACGCGAGTGTGAGGGTTGCACCGTCGGGGCATGACTCCACCTCCACCCCGGTCCCGCACCGGTCTGCTGGTCCTCTCCGCCGCCTCGTTCGTGACGATCCTGACCGAGGCGCTGCCCGCGGGCGTGCTGCCCGCGCTGAGCGCCGACCTCGCGATCGGCGAGTCCCGCGCCGGGCTGTTCGTGACCGGCTACGCGCTGGCCGCCGCCGTCACCGCCATCCCCGTGACGGCGCTGACCCTGCGGGTTCCCCGGCGGGCGCTGCTCGTGGCCCTGCTCGTCGCGTTCGCGGCGACCAACCTCGTCACCGCGGTGTCCGGGTCCTTCCCGCTGTCGCTGGCCGCCCGCGTCCTCTCCGGGGTCGCGGCGGGGGTGCTCTGGGCGCTGGTGCCCGGCTACGCGGCGCGGCTGGACCCGCAGCGGAGCGGCCGGGCCATCGCCACGGCCCTGGCGGGCATGACGATCGGGCTGTCACTGGGCATCCCGGCGGGCACCGCGCTGGCCGACCTCGTCGGCTGGCGGGTGACCTTCGGCCTGCTCAGCGGGATGGCCGCGGTGCTCGCCGTGGTCGGGCTCCGCGTGCTGCCGCCCGTCGCGGCACCCCCGCCCACCCGCGGCGCGGGCATGGCCGCGGTCCTGCGGACCCCCGGTGTGGCCGCGGTCAACGGCGCGTCCGTGGCGGTCGTGCTCGGCTTCTACGTGCTCTACACCTACATCGCGCCGTTCGTGGCGGGCCGGGGCGTCGCGGCGGGGACGGTGCTGTTCGTCTTCGGCCTCGGGTCCCTGGCCGGGGTGTGGGCCGCGGGGGCGACCGCCGACCGCGCGCCGCGCCTGACCACGCTCACCGTGCTGGGCCTGTGCGCGCTGTGCCTGGCGGGCTTCGGGGTGGTCGCGTCGTCGGCGCCCGCGCTGCTCGGGTGCGCGGCGCTGTGGGGCCTCACCCACGGCGCGGTGCCCGTCCTCATGCAGACCGCGGGGGTCCGCGCCGCCCCACACGCCGCCGACACCGCGAACTCCATCTGGGTCACCGGGTGGAACATCGGCATGGCGGGGGGTTCCCTGCTCGGCGGTGCGGTGCTCGACACCGCGGGGGTGGCCGCGACACCCTGGGTCGCCGCGGGTCTGGCCACCGTCGGTGTCGTGGTCGTGGCACTGGCCCGCCGGACGGGTTTCCCCCCGGCGCGGTCGGTCCGTGCCGGTCAGGAACGGCTCGTCGAGCAGCAGCACCGGGAACGGGCTGAGCCCACCGGGTCTGACACGGGGCTGTAGGCCACGCGGGGTGGGCGGGCCGCTGGGACCCGCCCCGGAACGGCTGTGGAAGCGGGTTCCGGGGCGGGTCCTGGTTCAGGCGCGCATGACCGTGGCGATCGGGATGCGGGCGGCGCGGATGGCCGGGAGCAACCCGCCCAGGATTCCGGCGATCAGACCGGCGGCGACCCCGGCCACGCCCGCCTGCCAGGGGAACGCCACGTCCTGCAACAACTGGGTCCGGGACCCGAGGACCTTCCCCGCCAGTTGCAGCCCGACCACGCCCACCCCGATGGCCGCCGCGGCGGTGAGCAGGCCGATGATCAGGGTCTCGGCCAGCACGATGCCCGCGAGCAGCAGCCTCGGGGTGCCGACCGCGCGGCGCAGGGCGAACTCCTCGATGCGCTCCCCGACCGTGGCCAGGCCGACGTTGAGGATGCCCGCGACGCCGATCAGCAGCACCAGCGCGGCCATGCCGAGGAAGATCCACCGCATCAGGTCGAGTTCGGAGCCGATCCGCTCGCGGGAGTCGACCGCGTTGCTGTAGACCTGCGACGGGTCCGCCCCCGCCCCGGTCAGGCGGGCGGTGAGGGTCTGGACCACCGGTTGGCTCGACGGCCACATGTACAGGGTCATCGACGCGCCGCCGCCCATGCGCGGGTCCGGGGTGGCCGCGCCCGGGGAGAGCCAGGTGAACAGTTCGTCGGCGCGCACGTACGCGGTGGGCGTGGACGAGCCGTCGTCGACGACACCGAGGATGCGGGGGGTGGCGTCGGCCGTGCCGCCCTCGACGCGCATCTGCGCGGGGACGCGGTTCTGGGCGAAGCCGGTGGCGGCCTCCTTGTTCAGCACGAGCCCCGGCGACAGCGACGGCTCGCCGCCGAAGTCCAGCCACTGACCGGCCCGCACCTGGAACGGGCGGAACTGGCGGATGTCACCGGTCAGGCCGACCAGTTGCAGCTCGATCGCCTGCCCGGGCGGGGCGGGGTTCTCGACCCTGCGCTGCTCGCAGTAGCCGTTCGACTCGCAGACGACCTCGTACGCGCCCTGGGAGCGGTCGGCGTACTTGAACGGCACGGGCCCGGGGTTGATCGCGATGACCCCCGGCTCGCCGATCGTGGCCTTGGTGCCGGTGGCGCCGACGACCTCGGGGTGGCCGCGCAGCACCTCCTGGGTGATCTCCACCGTCTTGGCGTGCTGCGGCAGGCTCACGTTGACGCTGCCGTCCTTGCCCTGCTGCAGCTCGATGTCGGCCAGCAGGGCGCGGTTGGCGATCTCGGACCCGGCCTGCACCGCCACCACCGCGAGCACGCCGAGGAACAGGCTGATCATGGACAGGAACGTGCGCAGCTTGCGCGCGCGGATGCCCTGGCCGCCGATGACGACCGCGGAGCGCAGCTTCCCGGAGAGCGCCATCAGATCAGCACCCCCCTGGGTTCGGGCCGCAGCACCCCGTCGGTCAGCCGCACGACGCGCCGCATCCGGTTGGCGTGCGCGTGGTCGTGGGTGACCAGGATGAGCCCGCAGCCTCGGTCGGTGGCCGAGTGCAGCACGTCGATGACCAGCGCGCCGGTCTCGGTGTCGAGGGCGCCGGTGGGTTCGTCGGCGAGCAGGATCTTCGGCTGGCGGACCAGGGCGCGGGCGATGGCCACCCGCTGCTGCTCGCCGCCGGACATCCGCGGTGGGCGCTGCTTGGCCAGGTGCGCGATGCCGACCTGCTCCAGCGCCGCCATGACCTTCGCCCGCCGGTTGCGGCGAGCGGCCCAGCCCTGGCCGTTGACCAGGGCCATGGCCACGTTCTGCGCGGCGGTGAGGTGCTTGAGCAGGAAGAAGCGCTGGAAGACGAAGCCGAACTCCTCGCTGCGCAGCCGGGCCGCGCGCCGCTCGGGGACGCGGGTGATGTCCTTGCCGCCCAGCAGGTACTGGCCGCCGTCGGGGCGGTCGAACAGGCCGATCAGGCTCAGCAGGGTGCTCTTGCCGGAGCCGGAGCGACCGAGGATCGCCACGCTGTCCCCCGAGTGGACAGTCAGGTCCACACCGGACAGGATCGGGCGCGGTTCCCCCTGTCCGGTCAGGGTTTTGGTGAGGCCGGAGATCTGGATGAGGGGCGTCACGTCAGTTCCCCGGCTTCTGCGGCGCCTCGGGCAGGTTCGGGCCGGGGACCGCGAGGGTCTCGTCGCCGGTGAGCCCGCCGCGGATCTCGACCACGCGGCCGTCGGTGAGGCCCAGTCGCACGTCCACGGTGCGGCGGGCGCCGTCGGGGCCGAGCACGTCGACCTTGCCCGCGCCCTGCCTGCCCGCCACCGCCTCCACGGGGGCGACCAGCACGCCGGTGGCCCGCGCGGTGATGACCTCCAGGGTCGCCTCGGCGCCGTTGATGAGCTTGACGTCCGCGGGCGGGGTGCACACCAGGCGCATCCCGGTGGCCTCCGACGGCGAGCGGGTGTCCTTGGGCTGCTCGGCGGGCGGGGCGACGGGGGCCTGCGGGGGGCCGGACGGGTTCGACTGCGCGGGCGGGGCGGCGGGCGGCGCGGGCGGGTCGGGGATGGTGCCCGGCGGCAGCGCGGCGATGGTGCCCAGCACGGCGCAGTCGAACGGGCCGGGCCCGTTCTTGATCTGCGCCTTGATCGCGGCCAGGCCGTCGGAGAGCGTGTAGGCCTGCGCGCCGTCGATGTCGGCGACGATGCCGTAGCCGCCGAACTTGGCCGACACGACCGGCATCCCGGCGGTCACCTTGGCCCGGTCGTCGACCAGCCTGCCCGCGAAGGTCGCCCCCGCGGGCACGTCGACGTTGGTCGGCTTGCCGCCCACCCACACCGCGCCCGCGCGGGTCGGCTTGGTCGGGGTGCCCTTGGCGTCCTTGACCTCGACGTAGCGCATCTCGCCGTCGGCGGGCGCGACCAGGCCGAAGATCGGGTTGATGGTCACCTTGCCGGTCAGGCTGACCTTGTTGGTCATGTCCTGCCTGCCGAGCTTGGCCGAGGTGAGCGTGGTCCCGCGCTCGGCCAGCTCGGGGACCGGGGTGGCGGAGTCCGCCGTGGAGCAGCCCGCCGTGAACAGCACGGCGGAGAAGACGAGCGAAGCGAAGAGCGGGATCAGTGGACGTGTGGTCACCGGTACCCCCCAGAGGTCGATGTCAACCGGTACACACCGAGTGTATACACAAGGGGGATAGAGGCGGTCGCACGGGTGGGACCGGCGTCTCCACCGAGGAAGACGCCGGTCACCCCACCGAGGTTGCCGCCGAGCGGGAATCAGCCGCCCAGGTCGACCGTCTCGCCGGTCGGCGAGCCCGCGTACAGGTCGTCGATGTCGTGCGCGTACTTCTCCGCGATCGGCTTGCGGCGCAGCTTGAGCGTCGGGGTCAGCTCGTCGCCGCCCGGCTCCCAGAAGCCCGGCACGACGCGGAAGCGCTTGACCTGCTCGATCCGGGACAGCTTCGCGTTGCCCGCGCGGACCGCGTCGGCGACCAGCGCCCGGACCCGCTCGTCCCCGGCCACGGCGGCGGGCGAGTCCGCGGGCAGCCCGTGCTTGGCGGCCAGCCCGGCGGCGGCGTCGGCGTCGAGCACGACCAGCGCGCAGACGTACGGCCGGTCGTCGCCGATCGCCACCACCTGCCCGATCAGCGGGCTCGCCGCCTTGACCGCGTTCTCGATGTTCGTCGGCGACATGTTCTTGCCCGAGGAACTGATGATCAGCTCCTTCTTGCGGTCGACGATGGTGACGAACCCGTCGCCGTCGACCACCCCGATGTCACCGGTGTGCACCCACCCCTCGGCGTCGACCGCCTCGGCGGTGCGCACCGGGTCGTTGCGGTAACCGCGCATCACCGACCCGCCGCGGATCAGCAGCTCGCCGTCGGCGGCCAGGCGCACCTCGGTGCCGTGCACGGCCATGCCCACGGTGCCGAACCGCAGCTTGCCCGGCCGGGTGGAGGTGCCCAGCCCGGCCGTCTCGGACATGCCCCAGATCTCGTAGACCTCGATCCCCAGTCCCCAGAAGAACTCCAGCGTCTCCACGGGGATCGCCGCCGCGCCGGACAGGCACAGCTTCGCCTCGTCCAGGCCCAGCTTCTCGCGCAGCTTCGACAGCACGACCGCGTCGGCCATCCGGTGCTGCAACGCCAACGCGGGCGGGACGGGCTTGCCCGCGCGGACCAGCGCGCTGCGCCTGATCCCCACGCCGATCGCCCACCGCGCGAGCTTCCGCTTGGCGGCACTGGGTTCCGCGGCCAGCGCGGTGTCGATGGCCAGGGTGAACTTCTGCCACACCCGGGGCACGGCGAAGAACACGTTCGGCCGCGCGTCGGGCAGCGCGGCGGCGAGCTGCCTGGCGTCGGCCACCGTCGTCACCAGGGTGCCGTAGAGCATCGACGCGTAGTGCGCCACGACCCGGTCGGCGATGTGCGCCGAGGGCAGGAACGACAGCACCCGGTCGCCCGCGGTGATGTCGTAGGCGTCGTCCAGCGCCCCGGACACCGCCAGGACGTTCGCGTGGGTCAGCTCGACGCCCTTGGGCGGGCCGGTGGTGCCCGAGGTGTAGATGATCGTCGCGAGGTCGGTCGGCTCGACCGCGCGCCAGGCGGCCTCGAAGTCGAAGTCCTCGGCGCCGCCCGCCTCCAGCTCCGCCAGCGGGGTGGTGCCCTCGACGCCCTCCTCCACGCAGATGACGTCCAGGCTCGGCCCCGCGGCGCGCAGCACCGGCACGAAGGCCCGCTCGGTGAGCACGATCCCGTTGCCCGCGTTGGAGAACACGTACTCCAACTGCTCGGCGGAACTGGTGTTGTAGACCGAGAACGGCACCGCGCCCAGGTGCAGCGCGGCGGCGTCGATCAGGTGGAACTCCGGGCGGTTGGTCAGCATCAGGCCCACCGCGTCGCCGCGGCGCACCCCGAGGGCGGCCAGGCCCGCGGCGATCCGGCGGACCCGGCGCCCGTACTCGCGCCAGGTGATCGACACGGCGTCCCCGGGGGTCCGCAGGGCCACCAGGTAGGGGTTGCGCTCGGCGGTGGCCTGGAAAGCCGCGCAGAGCGTGACAGGGCTGCTCATCGCACTGCCTCCATGGGGATTCGGGGCGGGACGCGGGCCACGTCGGTGTGGCCCACAACACAGTTCGATGATCGTAGGGAGCCGGGCGACCGGCTGTCCACCGCCTGTCCACAGGCGGGCCGCGGGCGCCGCGCTCAGCCCGCGCCGAGGCAGATGAACGGCCTGCGGTAGGGGTCGCGGGCCACCGAGGCGGCCAGCGCGCGGGCCGGGGTGACCCCCTCGGCCAGACCGCGGTGGTAGTCGGCCATGGCGGTCGCCGCCGCCTCGTCGCCGACCCGGCTGGTGGCCGCCACCACCGTGCGCACCCCGCCCGCCAGCAGCGCCCCCGCGTAGCCCAGCGCCTCGTCGCCGGGGCGCACGTAGTTCAGCGCCAGCTCGCAGGCGGCCAGCACCACCTGCCGGGGCGGCTGCGGCAGCCGGGCCACCTCGTAGGCGAACAGCGGGCCGTCGGCCAGCTCCAGCCGGGAGAACAGCGCGTTCGTCGGCTCGTGCTCGCCGTGCGCGGCCAGGTGCGCCAGGTCGGCGCCGTCGAGCGCGGCCAGCACCTCCGCCACGGTCGCCCGACCGCCGTCGAGGGTGACCGCGCCCGGGTAGACCGCCAGCAGGTGCTCCTCCTCGGCCACCAGCCCGGTGAGGCCGGGGCCGCGGGCCAGCAGCGTGCTGCCCCCGGGCGGGTCGGCGCGCTCGGCGGAGAGCCACGCGGTCGCCGACGGGGCGACCACCACCGACCGGCCGCGCAGCGACGGCAGGCTCCCCCACGGCACCGCGTACAGCGGCCCGGTCGGCACGACCACCAGGTCCCGGTCGCCGACCGCGTCGAGCAGCGGCCGGATGAGCTGCGCGTCCAGCGCGCCCGCGCTGCGCGCCGCGGACGCCTTCACCACCTCGACCACCGGCGGCGGCAGCGTGTCCGGGGCCAGCGCGTCGAGGTCGGCGTGCAGCCGCGCGGCCCACTCCGCGGCGGTGGCCGAGTCGCCCAGGCGCACCATCCTGGTGCTGTTCGCGGTCACCACCACGGCCACCACCGCGCCGTCGGGCTTGGCGAACGACACCAGCGCCCGCTGCCCCAGCGCCTCGGCCACCTCGCCCAGCGCCGCCACCGGGCGCGGGCTGCCCAGCGCCCCGGCCGACCAGCCCTGCCGCGACACCTCCCGCTCCAGCGCCGCGGTCTGCTTCTCCAACTGCGCCACCGGTTGCCCCGCCACCCGGGCCGACTGCACCGCCCGGCGCACGTTGCGCAGCTCGGCCGCCTTCGCCGCCACCTCCCGCGGCAGCGACACCGGCAGCGGCTCGTACCGGTAGACCTGCGCGCGGGTCCGCTCCAGCCAGCCGAACAGGCCGCGCGCGTCCGGGCGGGGCCTGCGCAGCACCTGCCGCACCGCCAGCTCGCCCAGCTCCTGCCCGTGCACGGCGGTGCCGCACACCAGCTCCATCCCGCCCATCTTGTCGCGCACCCGGCCCAGCTCGGTGAGCCCGGACCGGGCCTGGGCGAACGCGCGGCGCGGGCTGCCCGCGGCGATGGCCAGCTCCGCCCGGCACAGCCGCAGCAGCATCCGGTGGTCGATCGGGGTCGTCGACCGCGGCGGCGGCACCGCGTCGAGCAGTTCGCGCGCGGAACCCAGGTCCCGGCGGCGGATCTGCAACCGGGCGGCCAGCAGCAGCGCCAGCGCCCGCTCGTCCTCCAGCATCAGCTCGCGCAGGTCGTCGGCCAGCCGGACCGCGGTGTCGACCAGGGTGCGCCGCACCGTGCGCCCGCGGTCGTCGAGCGCGGACTGCGCCTGCGCGCGCACCGCGGCCAGCCGGGCGATCGCCGCCCAGCGCCGGTTGCCGCGCTTGGTGAAGCTGGTGTGCGCGGACGTGGCCCGGCGGTGGGCGAAGGCGGCGTCGCCGTCGAGCAGCGCCGCCGCCGCCCGGGCCACCTCGGCCTCGGCGGCGTCCTGCCCGCCGCGCTGCTTGCGCAGCACCGGCAGCGCCTCGTCCAGGCTGCGCGCGGCCTCCTCGGCGAGCCCGGCGGCCAGCAGCGCGCGGGCCTGGTCGAGCCGGACGACCGGCAGCAGCGTCGGCGCCTGCTCGGTGCACGTCCGAGCCGACTCCTCGAACAGCCGCAGCGCGGTCGGCATGTCCCCGGACATGTAGGCCACGTAGCCGAGGTTGTGCCTGGCCTTGATCGCGATGGTCGGGTCCATCTCGTACTGTTCGGTCAGCTCGATGCACCGGTTGACCTCGGCCACCGCGGCGGCGGTGTGCGCCTGCCCGATGTAGGCCAGGCTGCGGTTGAGGTGCAGGATCGCCAGCACGCTGGGCTCCCCCACCCCGGTCGCCAGCTCCCGCTCCAGCTTGTCGGCGATCTCGTCGAGGGTGCGCAGCCCCTCCTCGGTGCGGCCGACCCGGATCAGCCGGAAACCGCGCTGCTCCCGGGACAGCAGCTCCAGCTCCGAGCGGCTGGCCGGGTCGGCGATGGCCGCGACGAGCCCGCCCGCGGTGTCCAGCCTGCCCAGGCCGCGCTCGACCTCACCGACCTCGGTGTCGGCGTAGGCGGCGGTGACCAGCACCCGGACCCGCATCGGGATCAGGTCCTGGTCGGTGGGCTCCGGGGCGTTGTCCAGGGCGTCGAGCGCCTGCTCCGACAGCGACCGGGCCCTGGCGAACTCGTAGGCGTAGACGGCCACCCTGGCCCGCCGCCACAGCGCGCCCGCCCGGCGCAGGGTGCGCGCGTTCCCCGCGCTCACCGCGCTGCCCTGGGACGACCGGCCATGGCAGTAGACAGTACTGCCCGCGCGGCGGGATCAGTCCCGCCGCGCGGGCGGCACCGGCGGTCAGGACAGCCAGCCCAGCTTCCGCAACTGCTCGTCGGTGGCGGCGAGCGCGTCGGCCGCCCGGACGCAGCGGTCCTGGTCGGTGGTGGCGTCCTTGGCGACGGCCAGGTTGGCCGCGAGCATCCCGGCCACCACCGGGGTGGCGAAGGAGGTCCCGGCCCAGACGGCGAACCCGGTGGTCAGGTCGTCGGGGTCGGGGGAGGTGCGGGTCATGTTCGGCGTGCCGTCGCCCGGGGTGCCCAGGCCCGAGCCCTCCGGGCCCTGCCACAGCGGCACGGTGCTGACCACGGCGTTGCCCGGCGCCCACCGGGTGACCCAGTCGCCCTCGTTGGAGAACGCGGCGACGGTGCGGCCGGAGGCGTTGAGCGCGCCGACGGCCACCAGCAGCGGGTTGCCGGTGTTGGAACCGTCCGGGTTGAGCGCGAGCGCCGCCGGGACGAACGGGCGGGTGGTCGCGTCGTTGCCCGCGGCGGCGACCACGACCACCCCGAGGTCGGTCAGCTTGCGCACCGCCTCGGCCAGCAGCAGCCCGGTCTGCCGGTCGGCGTGCTCCGGGTAGAAGCCCAGCGACACCGACACCACGTCGACGAGGTCCTCGGCGATCCCGTTGTCCAGGGCGTTGCGGACCCGCTCGCGCAGCCACTCCAGCGCCAGCAGCACCGACGCGTCGGTGGTGATGCCGTCGGTGTGCAGCACCCGCAGCGACAGGATGCGCGCGTCCGGGCAGTTCTGGAACACCAGGCCGGTGACGAACGTGCCGTGCCCGGAGTGCGAGTCGGTGACGCCCAGCAGCGGTTGCAGCACGTCGCGCTGGTCGTTCGGGGACACCAGCGGCGGCATGACCGCGCCGCTGGCGTCGACCATGGTCGCCTCCAGGTCGGCCAGCAGCCCCTGGAACTCCACGGACACCTGCACCACCGGGTCGTCGCAGGGGTCGCCGACGGTCAGCCACGGGTGCTCGCCGATGCCGGTGTCGAGCACCGCCACCACCGGCCGCCGCCCGGCGACCAGATCGGCCGGGTCGGCCACCCGGCGCGGTTCGGGCAGGAACACCCGGACCGGATTGCGGTTCCCGGTCGCCAACGCCACGCCGCCACCCCCGACTCCACTGCCGAACGGAACACCACTGCCGAAGGGGACGCCGCTGCCGAACGGCACGCCGCTGCCGAAGGGGACCCCGCTGCCGAAGGGTGCGCCCTCCATCCGCACCGACGCCGCCAGCGCCAGGTGCTCCAGGCCGATCCCCTCCAGGTCGGCGTCGGGGAACCGGCGGCGCAGCCGCACCAGCACGCACCACGGGTCCGGGCTCTCGTCGGCGTCGGAGTCCTCCAGGCAGCGCACCAGCACCGGCACGGCGAACCCGTCGTCGAAGGACTCCAGCGCGGCGGCCCACCGCGGCGTGCGCGGCAGGCGCACCACCAGTTCGGCGCCCAGCGAGGCGATGGCCTCGTTGAACCGGGCGATCAGCGCGGCGTCGCGGGCCAGGCGCAGCGGCACCAGCAGGGTGTCGGTGCGGTACGCCGTGGAATCCGGCCGCCGGTGGCCGCGGCCGGGCAGCGCGGTGGACGGGTCGAGGAACCTCGCCCGGTGACGCATGAGGACGGTTGGCGGGGGACCGGCCACCTCGCAGACCCCGTCGGCCTCCCCGCCGCCCAGGTCTGTGGTGTGCTGATCGCCGTATGGGTCCATGCTCGCCATGAAGTGCCACCCCGGTACAGGTCGTCGGTCACGGTCGGTATGTGCACTCACACCGACCTGCTCATTGGTAGTAGAGCAAAGGTGTGGGCATCAGATACGTCGATGTGGAGAGTCCCTGCGTAACGGGTGAACGTGCAGAAGCTCTCGTTCTGACCCGATCACCAAACGTGAGTGATCAACTCACTCACCCACCCGAACAGCCCAATGCGGGCTGACGTGCGTGAATCCCCCACGGACCGGCGGCCCACCCGGGTAATTCCGGTGACTCGGCCCGGGGTGAGGGTGAATCCGCATTCCCCCCGACCGGGTCAACCTTTTCCGCCGCCGCTCACCGATGGCGAGGCGGACTGTGGGGCAGTTGGCGCAACCCGCCGTGATCACAACGGCTGTTCGAGTGGACCGGGCGCCCAGGCGGACCGGGACACCTGTCACCCAGGGTGAGCTTGACGCGGGTCCGCCGCACCACCTGCGGTTGCGGGCTCCACAAGGGAATCACGACGCGGGTGCGGCGCCCTAGGCTGAGCCCCGGAATGCGCAGGCGGGTCGGGCGGAGGGGGTTGGTCATGCTGGGCGGAGCCGGTGGGCAGGACGACAGACCGGCGGACTGGCCGTGGGCGGGCCAGGGCTGAGACCCGGGGTTAGGGTTCCCTGGCAGTCGTCGAGCCGAGGAGGAACCCGTGCGCGCCATCCAGATCACCGAGTTCGGCGGACCCGAGGTGCTCGTCCCCGCCGACCTCCCCGACCCCACCGCGGGCGCGGGCCAGGTGCTGGTGGAGGTCTCGCGCGCGGGCATCAACTACGCGGACACGCACAACCGAAATGTTATTTTGCCTATATGACAGCCCCGCGCCGCGCTCTAATCTACGTCCGACTCTCGTCCTACGTCGGAGATACCGACACGACCACATCACCCGCGCGTCAAGAGGAGGTGTGCCGGGCCTACGCCGCGGCGCACGGATGGCAGGTCACGGGGGTGGTCTCCGACCTCGACGTGTCCGGCTCAGACAAGGGGCTCCGTCTCGGCCGACCCGGCCTCCGTGAAGTCCGCGACCAGTGGAGTTTGACGGACGTCTTGATCTTCGCCAAGCTCGACCGCATCGCGCGCAACGTCGCCGACTGGGAGGCCCTCCGCGAGGAGGCTGACCGGAACGGCGTGGCGCTGGTGTCGGTCGCTGAGAATCTCGACCTGTCCACTCCGAGTGGCCGATTTGTGGCGACCATTCTTCAAGCGTTCGCCGCGATGGAAGCCGCCATGATCTCCGCCCGGACGACCGAGGCGGTCGCCTACATGGTTCGTGAGGGACGCCACCGCGGGGGGCTCGCCGCCTTCGGCTGGCGGGCTGCCCCCCGGCCGGACGGACCCGGCTACCGCCTGGAACTCGATCCCGAGCGGGTACCCGTGGTCCGGGAGGCCGTGGATCGCGTCTGCGCGGGCGAGCCGATCTCCGCCATCGTGGACGACTTCAACGAGCGCGGTCTCCCAGCACCCGGAGGCAAGGGCGGGCGTCGTCGGTCGGCACCCTCCGAGACTGACCGCCGAGGCTGGACCGACATCGCTCTTCGACGTCTTCTCCGTCGTCCCATCCTCCGAGGGTGGCAGGTGCACAGAGGCGAGGTCGTGCGGGGAAAGGACGGGCTCCCCACCCAACCGCACGACGCGGTGGTGACGTCGCCCAGCGAGTGGGCGCGGCTCCAGAGCGCCCTTGACAAGCGCTCGCTACCGTCTACCAAGACCGTGGACGCGCCCTACATGCTTCTCCGGGGGCTGGTCTCGTGCGCCTACTGCACTTCGACCCTCCACGCGGTCAGCCAACCGGGCAAACCGCCCGTCTGGTCTTGCACACGGAGGCCCCGACTCGCGGACGGCCAGAAGTGCCCGGGGGTCGTGATCTCCCGCGCCAGACTTGAGGAGTACCTGGTAGAGCGCGTGCTCTCAGCCGTCGGCGACGTCCAAGGGGTCGAGATCATCGTGGATGACCAAGAGGATGACGAGGCGCTCGAACTGGAGGCCGCTCTCGACGCTGTCGTGGCCCGATTCCGTGATGCGGACGACGACCAGGAGGCAATCCTCCTGACTCAGCGGCGAGCGCTGCGAGCGAGACTCCGGGAGATTCACAGGCGTCCCGCTGCCCGAGGTGCCATGCAGAGGAACACCGGGACGACCTTCGCCGAGGAGTGGCAACGGGCGGACGACGACGGGAAGGCCGCACTGCTGCGCGGAGTGATCTCCGCGGTGACGGTCAAGAAGGGTGTCCGGGGGCGGCACGGAATCGACCCCGCCAGGCTCGAAATTATCAGCCACCCCGCCCCAGTCCAGGACGTCGTTGACCTGACCACCTCCGGCGTGTACTTCTGGGCCTCCTGATCAGCTCGAACACACCCCGCCCCGCCCGTCTCGCACGGGCGGGGCTCTTCTTTGTCCTGATCTACTCCTCCCCACCAAGCGGGGCGGCGATCACGGCCGCGAAGAGTCGTTGAGACGTGCGTAGACGCGGGCGACCGGCGTGCGGGCGCTGCCGTCGTCGGGGGGTCGCGCTGGGCTCACGCCTCCTCCGGCGCCGCGGTGAGCAGGCAGGTAAATCACTTGCGGCTGTCCGCGGCCAGTTCACGCCGTCTCCCTTGAACTAATCCGACGTGGCCGCCCTACTCGCTGTCGAATCGCCGACAAGCTCCAGGACGCTGGACAGGTGTTCAACCGGATG
>NZ_AYXG01000004.1 GCF_000564855.1 Actinokineospora spheciospongiae | reverse complement strand
CTAGGGCCTGTCCTGCGGATCTTCACTTGAGATGGAGGACGATGCAGGCGAGGATGATCTCGGCTCGGTGGTAGGCGGCTCGTTTGGCGAACCTGGTGGCCAGGCCGCGGAACTGCTTGAGCCGGTTGAAACAGCGTTCGACGACGTTGCGCATCTTGTAGATGTCGGTGTCGAAGGCCGGTGGCCTGCCACCGGCCGAGCCCTTGGCCTTGCGGTGGGCGACCTGGTCGACACGCTCGGGGATAGTGGCCTTGATCCGTCGCTGTCGTAGCGCGGTGCGGGTGCTCGGGTGGGCGTAGGCCTTGTCGGCGATCACCCGCCCGACCCGCACCCGCTGCCCGTCGACGTCGATGTCATCGATGTCCTCAAGCAGCGGCAGCAGTTGCGGGTTGTCCCCGGCCTGGCCGGGGGTGAGGATCACCGCCAGCGGCAGACCGGCCGCGTCGACGGCCAGATGGAGCTTGGTCGTCAGCCCTCCGCGGGAGCGTCCGAGGCATTCCCCGTCGATGGCGAGGTTCTCGATCCAGTCCGCGCAGCCCCCTTTTTCCGGGCACCGGCCGCGTGTTGGTGGGCCCGGATGCTCGTGGAGTCGACGCTGACCACGAAGGCCACGTTGTCCTCGAGTGTCCCGAGTGAGTCGTCTTTGACGATCACGTGCTCCAGTATCCGGTCCCACGTCCCGTCGGCGGTCCACTTCCGCAACCGTTCGTGCGCTGTCTTCCACGGCCCATACCGTCCTGGCAGGTCACGCCAGGGCGCGCCGGTGCGTTCCTTCCACAGGATCGCGTCGATCACCTGCCGGTGACTGCGCCACCGACCACCGCGCTGCCCGCTCTGCGCGGGCAGCAACGGCGCGATCGCAGCCCAGGCCTTGTCCGTCAGCTCACCACGTCCGACCACACCCCATCATCTGCACACGATCATGGGAAAGATCCGCAGGACACGCCCTAGTCGGACCCGCCCGTCGACTCCATTGCCGTGCAAGGCTTCCGGGCCGGGGGGCGCGGTCGGTGGAAGCTTGACAACCCTCAGCTTCGGCTAGTCTACTTAGCTTTGAAGCTACGACTGATAACCGCCCTGGGGGGACGCCCGATGCCGAGAAGAGGCCTCACGACCACGTCGGTGGTCGCCGCCGCGGCCGACCTCGCCGACGCCGACGGCCTGGGCGCGCTGACCCTGGGCAAGCTCAGCGCCCACCTCGGCGTGCGGGTCCCGTCGCTGTACAAGCACATCGACGGCATCGGCGACCTGTTCCGCAGGCTGGCCGCCAGCGCGACCGGTGAACTGGCCGAGGCGCTGCGCTCGGCGGCCGCGGGCCGCTCCGGCGCCGACGCGCTGGCCGCCACCTGCCACGCCTACCGCGAGTTCGCGCTGAGCAGGCCCGGCCGCTACGACTCCATCCAGCACCCGATGGACTCCTCCGCCGAACTCGGCGCCGCCAGGGCAACGATGCTGCGGGTGGTCGCGGAGACGCTGCGCGGCTACGACCTCGACGACGACGACCAGATCCCGGTGGTGCGGATGGTGCGCAGCGTGCTGCACGGGTTCGTCTGCCTGGAGCGCGACTCCGGCTTCCAGCTCGACGTGCCGCTGGAGTTGAGCTTCGAGGAGCTGATCACGATGCTCGACAACTCGCTGAGCACCCGCCGGGACTGAGCCCATGACGGAGAAGGCCACCCGGGTCCCGGGTGGCCTTCTCCGTCATGGGAGCCCGGGACCACCGGCGGGGATTCCCGGTGGCCCCGAGCGGTCTCAGACGGCGGGGGCGGACTTCACCTCCACCACCGCGCAGGTGGAGGTGAAGCCCGCGCCACCGCCCACGAGCAGCACCTTGTCGCCGACGCCGACGATCCCGGTCCGCACCGCGTGGTGCAGGCCCGCGAACTGGTCGCCCGCACCGATGTGGCCCGCGAGGCGGCCGAACTCCCAGCTCGTCTTGGCCTCGTCGATGCCGATGAGCTGGTGCAACTGCCACTGGAGCTTGGCCCGACCGCTGGCCGGGATCACCACGTGGGCGATCTCCGACATGTCCGTCTTCGCGTCTACCAGCGCCTGGTCGATCGAGGAGCGCACGGTCGCGCCCAGGCGGCCCGCGGCCTCGCGGACCGCGCCCATGCCCCCGGGGAACGCGGCGATGCGCTCCCCCAGGGCGAGCTGCTTCGAGCCGGGCGAGTCGTACCAGTCCGGGCCGCGGACGACCTGCTCCAGGCTGTTGTCGCACACGGTGGCGGTGGACAGCAGGCGGGCGAAGCCGCGGTCGTTGGCCAAAAGCAGCGCGGTGGCGCCATCGCCGTAGAGGATGCCGTCCTCGCTGCGCCAGCGGTCGATGCCGGGCAGCGCGAAGCGGTCGCCGGTGGTGATCAGCGCGGTGGACGGCTCGGCGCGCACCGAGAGCTGGGTGGCGGCCAGTTCGAGCGCGGCCATGCCGCCGTTGCACTGCTGCAGGACCTCGTAGGCGGGCACGCGCTCGCCGACGGAGAACCGGGCCACGTAGGAGGCGGCCGGGAACATGTCGACGCCCTGGAACCACAGGCTGGCGTGCAGCACCAGGGCGCACTCGTCGGCCGAGCGGCCGGAGGCGGCCAGCGCGGCGGTTCCCGCGCGGGCGGCCATCACCGGCGCCGGGTCCTCGCCGACGAGGACCGACAGGATGCCGTTGGCCTCGAACTCCACCGCGTCGTAGAGACCGTCGCGGACGGCCTGCTCCGCGCTGTGCGGCTCGGGGAGGTCCACCCCCAGACCCGCGACGTACGTGTTCTCCCAGTGCATGCCAGTCCCGCTTTCGTCTGGAGTGGTCGGACCGCCCGCTGTTCCCCGGCGGGGGTCTCGGCCCGCGGCGGACGCCGGAGGGGCCACGCCGATCGTCTCCCCCGGCGCTTGCGGGGTGCTTAAGCGATCAGTGCATCAGTTGCCGGGGGGCGGGGTGCCGCCCCCGGGCGCGCCGCCGCCCATGCCGCCGGTGGCCTCCTGCTGCATCGCGCTGTTCGCGTAGTCGTTGGTGGGGTCGCGGTAGATGGTGTGGACGTGTCCCCAGCCGGAGGTGACGACGCCGTCGACGTCGGCACCCGCCGAGCCCTGCTGGGCCGCGAACTCGATGTACGCGTTCGGTCCGGAGATCTGGAAGTAGATGCCGTTGCCCTGGGTCATGTCGTAGGTGGTGGCACCCGACCAGTTGACGTAGGTGGTGTCCAGGGTGGCCTCGATCTTGGCCAGGGCATCAGCGGTGGTCTCCTCGTCGGCGAGGCCGACCCAGTTGGCGATGACGTCGAGGAGGAGTTGCCTCTGCTCGTCGGTGAGATCCGCGCCGGAGAGCCCGGTTCCAGTGGGGTAGTCGCAGGTGCTTCCGGGCGCGCACACCATGTTCGCGACGTCCTCGCCCTGGTAGAGGGTGGTTTTCTGCTCGTCCGTGAGGCTGTTGTAGAAGGCGAACGCTGTGGTGTGGATGTCCGCGAAGGGCTGCACTTGGTCGCCGTCGGCGTTGGTGTAGGCGGCGGGCTGCAAGCCCAGGTGGGTCGGGGCGAAGGTGATGGCGTCGGTCGCGCCGTCGAGGGTGGCGTTGATGCCGAGGTGGTGGCCGCCGAACTGCAATTCGAAGGCGCTCGTCGCGGACGGGTCGCCGAAGAAGGCGATGTAGTACTGGCCCAGCGACTCCTCGGTGCTGGAGCTGTTCTCCGCCAGGTACTCGTCGCCGCCGATGATGCCGGTGACGGTTTCGTAGCCCTCGTCGTCCAGGAGGGCTTCGAGGACGGCCATCGCGGCGGCCCGCTGCTCCCCGGTGAGGTCGGTGAGGTCGAGGCCGGCGCGTTCGACGAAGGTGACGGGGAAGTTCGACCACGAGGTCGTCTTGGTCTCGTCGTCGTAGGCGTACAGCACGGCTTCGCGCTGCTCGTCGGACAGAGTCGCGAGGAACGCCTGCGCGGCGGCCGCGGTGTTCGAGATGGTCTCGGCGGTGGTGCTCGACGACGCGCTCGCGGAATCGACGAGGGTCGAGATGGCGGTGTCGCCCGAGGTGGTCGGGCTGGTCGAGGTGGCCGTACCGGTGCCCGCGCACCCGGCGAGGGAGAGCCCCGCGGCGAGCAGCGCCGAGGCGACCCACAGCGCCTTGCGGCGCCGGGGAGGCGGTGCGGTGGTCGGGTCGGTGGTCGCGCTGGTCTCGTTCACACCGGTGACGCTAGGGAGCGTTCCTTTGGACGGGTTGTGAGCCGCCCCAGCGCGCGCTGAGTGGGCTGCGACCGGGTCCGGCGGTTCCGCGCGCGCCCGGACCTCGTGATCCCGCGGCACCCGGTGAGGACGAGGCGCCGACGCGTTCCGGACCGACCGCCGCGCCGGGCCGCACCCGGGCGGGCAGGGTCGCCGCGGCGAAGACCGCGCCCGCGAGGACGACCGCGGCGGCCACGGTCATGCCGACGCCCGCGGCGGTGGTGAAGGCGTCGAGCGCCCGGTCGGCCACCCCGCCCCGCCCCTCCTCCCGCGACAGCCGCAGCGCGCCGCCGAGCGACGAGCGCGCCGCGGCGGGCAGGTCGGCCAGCGCGTCGGCGTAGAGCCGCTGCGACACGGTGCCGACGACGGCGACGCCGAGGGCGAAGCCGAGTTCCTGCATGGTGTCGTTCATCGCCGAGCCCATGCCGCTGCGCTCGTCCGGGACGGTGCTGAGCATCGCCTCGGTGGCCGGGGACATGGAGAGGCCGAACCCGACACCGACGGCGAGCAGGCCGGCGAGGACCTGCCAGTACCCGCCCGCCCAGGCGATGGTGAAGATGCCCGCCGCGGCCACCGCGAGCCCGAGGCCGACCGCGCCCCGGGTGCCCAGGCGGGTGGTGAGCGCGGCGGCGAACCCGGAGGACACCCCGACCGCCACCGCGACCGGCGCGATGGCCAGCCCCGCCTGCAACGGGCTGAAGCCGAACGCGATCTGCAACCGCTGGGTGAGCACGAACAGGGTGGCGGCGAGCCCGAACACCAGCAGCAGGTTCCCGACGCTGGCGCCGAGGAAGGTGCGGCTGCGCAACACCGCCAGGTCCACCAGCGGGTGCTCGGCGCGACGCATCCGGGCGGTGAAGCCGAACCCGGCGGCGACGGCGGCGGCCAACGCGCCGAGGACCGGCGGGGACACCCAGCCGTGCACCGGGGCCTCGATGATCGCGTAGACCAGCGCCACCGTGGCCGCGGCGCCCAGCGCGGCACCGGGCAGGTCGACCGGGGCCGCGGCCGGGTCGCGCCACTCGGGCACCACCACCAGCCCGATCCCCGCGGTGACCAGCACCAGCGGCACGTTGAGGACGAACACCGACGCCCAGCCGAAGTGGGTTACCAGCACCCCGCCGACCACCGGCCCGATGGCCACGCCGAGCGCGGACACCCCGCCCCACACCGCGATCGCCCGCCGCCGCTCCGGGCCGGGGGCGAACACCTGCACGATGATCGACAGGGTGCCCGGCATGACGAACGCCGCGCCCAGGCCCATCACCGCGCGGGCGGCCAGCAGTTGGCCGACGTCGTCGGAGGCCGCCGCGAGCAGCGACCCGAGGCCGAAGAGCACCAGCCCGCCGAGGGTGAAGCGCTTGCGCCCGAACCGGTCGGCCACCGCGCCCGCCGCGAGCAGCAGGCCCGCGAAGACCAGCGAGTACACGTCGACGATCCACTGGACCTCGGTGGTGCTCGCGTCGAGTTCCTCGATGAGCTGCGGGATGGCGACGTTGAGGACGCTGTTGTTCAGCACGATCGCCAGCAGCGACAGCGACATGACCGAGAGTGTCCACTGGCGGCGCGGGTGCGGTTCGCTGTCCACGGCGGCTCCTCGCTGGTGCGGGCAGGGAAGTCCGCCCCATGTCAGCCGGGTCCGCTTAAGCGGGGCTAATCGGCCGGTTGGTCGCCCAGCCGCCGGTGGGCGGAGGTGTTTGACATCGGGCCGGACACCCGGCAGCATTGGCCGTGCTGGCTACTGGCGTTAGCCTCAAGGCTAGCGCTCGCGACGGGACCGGTCGGAAGGATGGCAGCGCGATGGGCGTGCGGTACCTCGACCGACCCGGCGGGCGCCTGGCCCACGAGGTGCGCGGCGACGGGCCGCTCGTGGTGTGCGCACCGGGCCTGGGCGACCTGCGCGGCACCTTCACCGACCTCGTCGACCGGCTCGTCGCCCGCGGCCACCGGGTCGCCTGGCTCGACCTGCGCGGGCACGGGGAGTCCAGCACCGGCTGGGACAGCCACCACGAGACCGACGTCGCCGAGGACCTGCTGGCCCTCGTCGCCCACCTCGGCGGCCCCGCCGTGCTGGTGGGCAACAGCTACAGCGCCGGGGCCGCGGTCATCGCCGCCGCCCGCGCGCCGGAGGCGGTCTCGGGCCTGGTGCTGACCGGCCCGTTCGTCCGCGACCAACCCGTCACCGCCCTCGACCGGCTGGCGAACGCCCTGTTCGCGGTGCCGTGGCTGGGGCGGGCGCTGTGGTGCGCCTACTGGCCCAACCTGTTCGGCGACAAACCGGCCGACCTCGCCGAGCGCAAGCGCGCGCTGGCGGCCAACCTGGCCGAACCCGGCCGGTTCGCCGCGGTGCTCGACATGCTGCGCGGCGATCACGCGGTCGCCGAGGCCGCGCTGACCGCGGTGCGCTGCCCGGCCGTGGTCGTCATGGGCGAGCGGGACCCCGACTTCCCCGACCCCGCCGCCGAGGCCCGCTTCGCCGCCGACGCGCTCGGCGGCACCGCGGTCATGGTGGCCGGTGCCGGGCACTACCCGCACGCCGAGCGCCCGGACACCGTCGCCGCGGCGGTGGCGGGCCTGCGCGGCAGCCTGGACCGGTCGTCGTGCCGCGAGTAGGGCTCAACACGGCCAAGGTCGTGCAGGAGGCGGCCGAGATCGCCGACAGCGAGGGGCTGGAGTCGCTGACCCTGGCCCGGCTGGCGAGCGAGCTGGGCATCCGGGTGCCCTCGCTGTACAAGCACATCAACGGCCTTGCCGACCTGCACCGGCGGCTGGCCGCGATCGCCAACGAGAGCATGGCCGAGGCCATCCGCGGCGCCACCGTGGGCCGGGCGGGCACCGACGCGCTGCGCGCCTGCTGCCGCAGCTACCGCGAGTTCGCGGGCAGGTATCCGGGCCGCTACGCCGCCGCCCAGCGCGCCCCCGACCCGAACGACCCGGACCAGGCGGCCCTCCACAAGCTCAGCGGGGAACTCACCTCGCTGGCCCTGAACGTGCTGCGCAGCTACGACCTCGTCGGCGAGGACTCCATCCACGCCGCCCGCATCCTGCGCAGCGCGATGCACGGCTTCGTCAGCCTCGAACAGCTCGGCGGCTTCGGCCTGCCGACCGAGATCGAGGCCAGCTTCGAGCGGCTGATCGACCTGCTCGACGCGGGCCTGCGGGCCATGGCGGCCCAGGGCAGCACACCGACCACCTGACCGATCTCCCCCGACCGACCCCGCGGGCGCGCACCGCGACCGACACCGCCGTCACCCGCGGCGCGCACCCGCACGTCTCCGCGAGGACCCGTGATGAACCTGCTCGTCCCCACCAAGCCCACCTCCCCGCCCACCGCCGCGAGCCGCACCGGCTGGGGCCTCGGCGGCGCGTTCTTCCTGGCGTTCGGCGTCTTCGAGATGGTCGAGCACGGCGGCACCACCTGGGCCACCGGCCTCATCGGCGCCCTCGCCCCGGACATCCCGCTGCTGTTCGGGTTCTGGGGCAAGGGCTTGGCCAAGAGCCAGCTCTCGCCGAAGGTCGTGCCGTTCTACAACGCCACGCACCACTGGCTGCCGCCGGTCCTGGTCATCGCCTGGTTCAGCCTGATGACCGAGACCAACGACGAGGCCGCCCCCGGCTTCACCCTGGGCGTGATGTGGTTGGCGCACATCATGGTCGACCGGGCTTTCGGCTACGGCCCGCGCAACCGGGCGGGTTTCCAGCGCTGGCAGGGTGATCCGGCGTAGCGCCGCTTAAGGGTTCGCGTAGCGGGGTCTTCGACACTGGAGGCGAAGCCCCGGAGAGCGAAACCCGATCGGAGCCGATGTGGACACCGCATCAGAGATCCCACCCGCCGCCACGAAGTGCCCGTACGCCTACCCGTTCCACCGGCCGTCGGCCATCGAGGTCCCGCCGCTGTACGAGAAGCTGCGCGAAGAGGACCCGGTGGCGAAGGTGTCGCTGCCCAGCGGGGACGAGGGCTACGTCGTCAGCCGCTACGAGGACGCCAAGCTGGTGCTCTCGGACCTGCGGTTCAGCCGGGCGGCCACGGTCGAGCCGGGCGCGCCCAAGCTGACCCACGTCACGCCCCCGCCGAACAGCCTGTTCACCCTGGACCCGCCGGAGCACACCCGGCTGCGCAAGCTGGTCGCGGCGGAGTTCACCAACCGCCGCGTCCGCGAGATGCGCCCGCGCATCCAGCAGCTCACCGACGACCTGCTGGACGAGATGGCCAAGGGTGACGGCCATGCCGACCTCAACGTGGCGCTGGCGTTCCCGATGCCGGTCGCGGTGATCTGCGAACTGCTCGGCGTTCCCTTCGAGGACCGGGAGAAGTTCCGCAACTGGTCCAACGCCATCGTGGCCCTCACCACGATGACCGAGGAGCAGATGATGGCCGAACGGCTCGCCATGGCGGGCTACATCTGGGAACTGGTGCAGCGCAAGCGCGCCGAACCCGGCTCGGACCTCCTCTCGGCGCTGATCACCGCCCACGACGACGACAACTCCCTCGACGAGGGCGAACTGGTCATCATGGCGATGACGCTGCTGGTGGCCGGGCACGAGACCACGGTCAGCATGATCGGCGCCTGCGTGCTCACCATCCTGCGCCAGCCGCACCTGCGCGACGTCGTCGACAACCACCCGGAGAAGATCGGCGCCCTGGTCGAGGAACTGCTCCGCGTCAACCCCATCGGCGACGGCGGCCCCATCCGCATCACCCTGGAGGACGTGGAGGTCGCGGGCACGGTGATCCCCAAGGGCAGCGCCGTCATGGCCGCCGTCGCCTCCGGCAACCGCGACGACCGCCGCTACCTCAACCCCACCGAGGTCGACGTCGACCGGGAGAACTCCCAGCACCTGGCCTTCGGCCACGGGGTGCACTTCTGCCTGGGCGCCAACCTGGCCCGGCTGGAACTGGAGATCGCCATCAGGTCGGTGTTCGAGCGCTTCCCGACGCTGCGGCTGGACACGGAGCTGGACGCACTGCGGATGAAGAGCGGGATGATGGTGCACGGGCTGGAGTCGCTGCCCGTCACCTGGTAGGCCGCACGACGAAGAGGACCGCCGAGCCCGGGGCTTCGGCGGTCCTTTTCGTGTGCGGGGGAAGTCGTGGACACTGGACCGGTGGAGGAGAACGAGGTCGCGCACCAGGCGGTCACCGGCGACGTCGACGGTGCGGTGTTCCAAGCGCACACCGTGCACGCGGGGACCATCGCGCTGGGCGGGATCGGCCGGGCTCCGGGATCGGGGTCGGCGGCGGTCCCCTGGTCCCGGCTGACCGGCACCGTGCACGGCCGCGACGAGGTCGTGGCGTCTCTGGTGGCCCAGGCCCGGGGCGCGGAGCCGTCCGTGGTCGTCCTGCACGCGGGCGGCGGCTTCGGCAAGACCACGATCGCCCTCGCGCTGTGCCGCGAGCTGCGCGACGCGCTGACCGTCTGGTGGGTCGACGCGTCGACCGCGACGGGATTGTCCGAAGGGTTGCGCGAGGTGGCCTTCGAGGCGGGCGCCGATCCGCAGCGGGTGAGGGAAGCCTGGAACGGGGACGGCTCGGCCTCGTCGGTGCTCTGGAACGCCTTGGGCGCTCCGGGTCGCCCGTGGCTGCTCGTCATCGACAACGCCGACGACCTGTCGGTGCTCGCGGGCCCCGACGGCCTCATCGACGGACGGGGCTGGCTGCGCACCCCGCCCCCGGGCTGCACCCTGCTCATCACGACCCGCGACGGCAGGCCCGTCCCCTGGCCCGAGACCGCGATTCGTCACCGGGTGGACGCACTGTCGCGATCCGACGGCGCCGCCGTGCTGCTGGACCTCTGCCCAGCGGCAGGCGACGCGGAGGCTGCGGAGCGGCTTTCGCACTGCCTGGGGAACCTGCCGCTGGCGCTGCGATTGGCGGGGAAATACCTCCGCGCCGCCGCGGACACCCCGCTCCTGCCCGGCCTGGACCTCCCCCGCACGTTCGCCGAGTACGAGGCGCGGTGGCGCGAGCACGTGGCCGACCTGGCGGAGTCGCGGGACCGGCAGGAGGGCCTGGGCACGGCGTGGGAGATGACCCTGGACCTGCTCACCGACCAGGGTCACCACTTCGCCCGGCCCGTTCTGCGCCTGCTGGCCGCCTTCTCCTGGGCCCCGATCCCCCATGGCGTGCTGGACGCCGGGGTCCTCGCCGCGGAGCCGATCTTCGACGGCCTGACCGCGACGGCGTTGGCATCCACGCTGGCGCACCTGCTGGGGACCGGCCTGGTCGGGGGATTCTCCGACGAACAGTTCCCCCCGAGCGTCGTCCTGCACCCCGTCATCCGCGAGGTCACGCGCGCGCAGCCGGGTGCGGTCGCCGACCGCGTCGTCCAGGAAGCGGCGGTCGCCCGGCTCATCATCCGGTACGCCGATCGCCTCGCCCCCGGGCGCCCGGGCGAGGGCGGAGGGGAGGACTTCCTCTTCCTCACGCACGCGCACCAGTCGCTGTCCGACCAGTTCCGCGGCGGCCTCACCCGGGGTGCCACCGCCGCAGCACTGCTCGATGCCATCGTGCACGTCGTGGAGCAAGGGGGCTACGACAACGATGGCGCCGCCCGGGACCTCAGGAAGTACGCGAAGGGGATCAGGGAACTCATCGCGGAGGACGAGGACCAAGGAGCCCGCCCGGCGTGATCGCCGGGCGGGCTCCTTGCTGTGCGGTCGGGGTTACACGCCCGCAAGCTTCTTGTCGGACTCCGCTTCCGGCTTGACGTCGGAGTCGGGAACCACAGCGGGTTCGTCGTGCTTCTCCAGCTTGTCGAAGCCCAGCTTGCTGTGCAGGGCGCGCAGCGGCTTCGGGGACCACCAGGCGAACTTGCCCAGCAGGCCCATCAGCGACGGGACCAGCATCGCCCGGACGATCGTGGCGTCGATCAGGACCGCCAGGGTCGTGCCGAAGCCCAGTTCCGCGATCAGGGTGATGCGGGAGAACATGAGCGCGCCCACGGCGATGCAGAACAGGACCGCCGCCGAGGTGACCATCCGGCCGGTGCGCTCGATGCCCAGGGCCACCGCCTCGCGGTCACCGACGCCGTTGTCGCGGGCTTCCTTGACCCGGCCCAGGAGGAACAGGTTGTAGTCGGTGGAGAGGCCGAACGCCAGGGCGAACAGGAGGATTGGGGAGGTCTGCTCCAGGGCGCGGACGTCGGTGAAGTGGAGGAAGCCCGCGAGGTTGCCGTCCTGGAAGGCCCAGACGAGGATGCCGAACGCGGCGCCGACGCTCAGGGCGTTGAGCAGGAGGGCCATGAGCGGGACGATGACCGAGCCGGTGAAGACGAACAGCAGCAGCAGGGTCAGGGCGACCAGGGTGATGGCGGCGGTGGGCAGGGTGTCGGAGATGGCGTCGCGCTGGGCCAGCAGGTCCGCCGTCTGGCCGGTGTACTGGGTCGGGTGGGGGGTGGGGAGGGCCTGGACCGCGCGGACGGTGGTTTCGCCCGCGTCGCCCTCGGGGTTGTTGACGGCGGCGTCGATCTGCCAGTGGTCGGGGCCCAGCGGGCGGGGGGTGCTGACGCCCTGGATGCCGGGGACCTTGGCGACCTCGGCGCTGTAGGCGGCCAGGGAGGGGGCGGCGTCGGCGGGGGCTTCGACGACGATCTGGAGGGGGCCGGTGGGTGAGTTGGCGAAGTCGGCTTCCAGGGCGTGGGCGACCTTGCCCGAGGACACGTCGCCGGGCATGTCGCTGGGGTCGACGCCCGCGAACTTGACGCCCAGTAGCGGGGAGGCGAGGACGAGCAGGATCAGCACCGACAGGGCGGTGAACAGGCCGCCGCGGCGCATGACGGTGGTGGCGACGCGGTACCAGCGGCCCTGCTCGGCCGGGCGCTCGGCGCCGCGCTGCCAGGACTTCGGCGCCAGGGAGTTGACGCGGTGACCCAGGGCGGCGAGGAGGGCGGGCAGCACCAGCAGCGCGAACACCGCCGCCGACACCACGGTCATGACGCCCGCGAGGCCCATGGAGCGCAGGTAGGACTGGGGGAAGATCGCCAGGGTGGCCAGGGCCGCCGCGACGGTCAGGGAGCTGAACGCGACGGTGCGGCCCGCGGTGTTCACGGTGCGGCGCAGGGCATCGGTGGTCGAGCGGCCCTGGGCCAGTTCCTCGCGGAAGCGGGAGACGATGAGCAGGCTGAAGTCGATGGACAGGCCCAGGCCCAGGGCGAAGGCCAGGTTCAGGCCGCCGGAGGAGACGTTCATCAGCTCGGTGAGGCCGCGCATCCCCAGCAGGGTCAGCATGATCGCGAACGCGCCGCCGAGCATCGGCAGCAGCGCCGCGGTGAGGCCGCGGAAGACCAGGAACAGCAGGATGAGCAGGATCGGCGTCGCGATGGTCTCGGAGATGCCGAGGTCTTCGTTGGTGACGTTGGCGAGCTGGGTGTGGGCGGGGGTGGCGCCGCCGAGTTCGGTGCGGCCCCGCAGCGCCGGGTTGGCCTCGATGGCCTCCTGCATATGCTTCTCGGCGTCGATGGCCGCCTGGTCCGACATGGGCCCGACCTCGCCGACGATGACCGTCGACGTGCCGTCCTCGGCGATCAGGCCCGCGTTGCCGGTGGAGGCGTAGTCGATGACGTTGCGCACCTCGCCGCGGCCCCTGAGCAGGGCGATGGCCTCGGTGACGGCCGCGGGCGGCGCGGCGTCCGGGGCGAGGGCGGTGTCGGCGTGCACGAGCAGCATGTAGCCCTGCTGCGGGTCGATGCCGGTGACGTCGCGGATGACCTCGCGGGCGGCGACGTTGCCGCCGCTGGGGTCGTCGTAGTCCTCCAGGCCGTTGGTGAGCCTGGAGGACAGGTCGGCGGTCAGCAGCCCGGCGACCACGAGCACCGCGGTCGCCGCCAGCAGGACGAGGCGCTTGTGCCGCTGCAGCAGCGCTGTCAGTGCGGTCAGCATGGGGTCCCCTCGGTTGGTTGACTCGGACCGGTGCGCGGAACCTGGCTAGGCCCCCGATCCAATGGGCTAAGGCTAATAGCCGTTCGGCTATGGCCGCTAGACCCAACTTCGCCGGTCTCAGTGAATCCTCAGCTCCCGCGACCGGGGCTTAAGAACCGCTTCAGCGCCGCTCCCACGGGGGGCGTAGCAGGTCCGTCGACCCTGGGCGCAGGAGATCACGCGAGCGAGGAGACGGAACCCATGAGTCCAACGGCAGTCGATGTCTGCGTCGTCGGGGGCGGGCCAGCGGGCCTGGCCCTCGGGCTCGAACTCGCGCGGCAGGGGGTCGAGGTCGCCGTGGTGGAGCAGAGCGGGCACTTCAACCGCTCCTTCCGCGGCGAGTCGGTCTCGCCGGACGCGGTGCTGGTCCTCGACCGGCTCGGGGTGCTGGACAAGATCAAGGCCGAGGGCGCGCTGACCACCACCCGGATGGAGATCACCGAGGACGGCCGGACGGTGCTGGACACCGCCTTCGCCGACTTCGAGTACGAGCACCGCTTCCCGCTGGAGCTGCCGCAGCCGACCCTGCTCGGGGTGATGGACAACGTCGCCAGCGGTTTCGACAACTTCTCCATGCTGCGCAAGTCCACCGTCGTGGGCCTGCTGGAGGCCGACGGCGCGGTGACCGGGGTGCGGATCAAGGACCCCGGCGGGGAGCGCGAGCTGGCCGCGAAGATCGTCATCGGCGCCGACGGCCGCTACTCCAAGGTCCTGGAGATGTCCGGCCTGGCCCACGAGCGCGTCCCGCTCGACCGCGACGTGGTGTGGCTCAAGCTGCCGCTGCCGCCGGAGTGGGACACCGAGACCTACCGGGTGCGGATCAAGGGCGACCGGCACGGCCTGTTCATCCCCACCTACCCCGACATGGTCCGGGTCGGCTTCAACATCCCCAAGGGCGGCCTCAGGGAGCTGCGCAAGCAGGGCATCGGCGCCCTGCACGAGAAGATCGACGAGCTGGCCCCCGAGCTGTCGACCCTGGTGCGGGAGAAGGTGACCGGCTACTCCGACACCTCCATGCTCGACATCTTCACGTCCGTGGTCCCCCGCTGGTCCCGCGACGGCCTGCTGGTCATCGGCGACGCCGCGCACACCCTGTCCCCCGTCCTCGGCCAGGGCGTCAACCACGCCCTGATCGACGCGGTGACACTGGCCCCGATGCTCACCGCCGCCCTCGAGGAGGCCGACCACCGCACCGCGCTGGCCGCCGCCGCGGTGGAGTTCCAGCGCATCCGCGAGCCGGAGGTCAAGCGGTCGCGCGGGTTGCAACTGCGCCAGGAGCGCATGTTCACCTTCGGCAGCAGGGCGGGCGTGTTCCTGCGCAGCTCGCTGTACCGGGCGATGAACCGCAGCGCGTTCCTCAAGCAGCGCGTGCTGGCCGACGCGTACTTCCGCCTCCAGAAGCGCGAGAAGGCGGCGTAGGCACCGACGACGAGAGGGCCCGCTCCCCCCGGGAGCGGGCCCTCTGCGTTGGAACGGCGCTGCACGGGAAGGCCCGACCGGAGCACCGGTCGGGCCTTCCCGGTCTCAGGCGGGCAGGGCGGTGGCGAGGCGGGCGCGGGCCATCGTCACGACCTGGTCGGTGAGGATGTCCAGGCGGCGCAGCAGCCTCGGGTCGGTGAACACGTCCGGGCGGGACAGGGCGTTGATCGGAACGCCCATCGGGGTGGTCCAGGCGCGCAGCGACTGGGTGCTGTTGCGCAGGTCGGCGACCGCCGTGGCGGCGCCGTGGTCGCTCCAGCCGGTGGCGATGCAGCCGACCGCCCGACCATCGAGGTAGGACGGTGTGGCGGAGGCGAGGTCCTCGGCGTAGTCCAGGGCGTTCTTCATCAGCCCGGACATGCCGCCGTGGTAGGTGGGGGTGGACAGGACCAGGCCGTCGCAGGAGGCCAGGGCGGAGACCAGGTTCCGGGCCTGGGGGGTGCGGTGCAGCGACACCGGGTCGTATAGCGGCAGGAGCAGGTCGCGGGCGGTCAGCAGCTCCACCGCGCAGCCCCGGGCCGCGAGTTGGCCGGCGACGACGCGCAGGGCGCGCTCGCTGACCGATTCCGGGCGGGTGGAACCGCCGACGAGGGCGATCGTGGGGGTGGTCACCGCGAACCTCCGGGGACTGGGACGGGGCGGGGGTGGGCGAGCTGGGTGGAGATCCGGTCGCAGGCGCGCAGGGTGGACTCGACAGTGCCGTCGGCGAGCAGGGCTGTTGAGCCGGTCCAGTCGCCGCAGGCGTGGACGCCGGGGCGGTCGGCCAGGGCGGCGGCGAGGGTGTCGGCGGCGCCGGGGCCGTGGGTGGTGGTGATGGCGGGGAGGAACCGCTGGTGCACGACGTGGTCGCGCCAGCCCGGCTGGCACTGCTCCAGCAGGGATTCCAGGCGGGCGCGGGTGTCCCCGGGCGCTGTCCCGTCGTCGAAGCGGGCCAGGTGCACGACGGCGCCGGGGCCGAGGCGGGCGGCGTGCGAGTGGACGGCGTAGTAGAGGGGTTCGTCGAGGCCGTAGACGAACCCCGGGGTGGCCGAGGGCAGGTGGGACAGGGCGACGTCGAGGCAGGCGGTGCGGACCGGGGTGGTGGTCAGCTCGACGTCGAGCAGCGACGCGGCCTTGGCGGGCGGCAGGCCGGCCAGCAGCACGGCGGGGGCGTCGAGGGTGGTGCCGTCGGCGAGGGTGACGCGGCCGGGTTCGACCTCGCGGGCGACGGTGCCGGTGCGCAGGGTCGCGGTGGGCGCCGCCCGGCGCAGGGCGTCCACGATGGACGACCAGCCGCCGTCGACGTAGAGCACCCCCTTGCGGACCAGGGCGAGCTGCGCGGCGACCGAGCGGGCGTCGACCACCGCCGGGGAGCCGGTGTAGCAGCTCACCCGCAGCAGCCCGAACGCCGCCTCGCGGGTGCGCTCGGTGGGCAGCGCGTCGGCCAGCCACTCCTCGGCGGTCAGCCCGGCGGGGGCGGTGCGGGTGAGACCGAGGAAGGCACCGAGCGCGGCCCGCTCGCGCAGGGACAACAGGGGGCTGCGCAGCAGGCCGAAAGCGCTTGCGTACCCCGGGGTCAGCTCCCCGGCGCGCAGCGCGCGCCCGTCCCCCACCGCCGGGGTGCCCGCGCGCAGCCGGATGCCGAGTGAGCGCAGCATCCGGTACGTGTGTCCCTTGTAGAGCGCCCGTGGCCCGAGGTTCAGCGAGAAGCCCGCCACCGAGGTCGTCCGGGCGCGACCGCCCAGTTCCCCACCGGCCTCCACCAGCACGACCCGGTGGCCGCGGCGGCTGAGCACGGCCGCGGCCGTCAGCCCGGCCAGTCCCCCGCCGACCACGACCACATCGGTGGTGCTCACGCCAGCTCACCGGAGGCCACCATCGACGCGACCAGCCCGCGGCGCATCTTGCCGCTGGAGGTGCGCGGCAGCGTCCCCGGGCGGACCACCAGGACCCGGTCGGGGCGCAGGGCGGTGCGCTCGGACACCACCCGCTCCACCTCGAAGGCCAGGGCGGCGGCCTCGGCGGGTTCGCGGAAGACCACCGACTCGACCACCACGACCAGCCGTTCGGTGCCCAGCACCGGGTCCGGCACGCCGACCGCGGCGGCGGCGCCGGGTCGCACGCGCGGCGGCTCGCAGGCGGCCTGCTCGATCGGGTACGGGTGGTGGTTGCGCCCGGCGACGATCACCAGGTCCTTGGCCCGGCCGGTCAGCACCAGCTCCCCCGAGTCGCGGAAGCCCAGGTCGCCGGTGTCGAGCCAGGAACCGGGGGCCAGCGGCGGCTCCCCCAGGTAGCCGGTCATCATGGCGGTGCCGCGGACCTCGACGCGGCCGATCACCGAGTCGCCGACCTCGCGGCCGTCGGCGTCGACCACCCGGACCGCCAGGCCGGGCACCTCGACCCCGCAGGACACCAGGTCGTGCGCGTCCCCCGGGGTCAGCGGCGGCAGCAGGGCGCCCTCGGTGGTGAGCGCGGACCGGCTCACCGTGCGGACCCTGGGCAGCGAGCCCGCCGGGGCGAACGTGGCGGCCAGGCCCAGCTCCGCCATGCCGTAGCAGGGGCGCATCGAGGTGGCGGCGAAGCCGTGCGGGCCGAGCGCGGCCTGCCACTGCCGCAGGGTGGCGTGGTCGACCAGTTCGGCGCCGTTGAACGCGACCCGCCAGGCGCTCAGGTCCAGGCCGACCGCGGTCAAGCCCGCGATGGCCTCGGCGGCGAGCCGGTAGGCGAAGTTCGGGGCGGGCGAGATGGTGACGCGGAACCGGTGCAGCAGGGTCAGCCACCGCTCCGGGCGCATCACGAACGACAGCGGCGGCATGATCGCGCTGGCCAGGTTGTGCAGGAACGGGGACACGACGGTGCCGATCAGGCCCATGTCGTGGTGCAGCGGCAGCCAGCCGCCGAGCATGTCCCCGGCCAGGAACGGCGCGGCCAGGGCGATGGCCCGGGACGCCTCCAGCACCGACCGGTGCGACAGGACCACGGCCTTGGGGGTGCCGGTGGTGCCCGAGCTGAACTGGATCAGCGCGGGCGCCTCCGGTCGGACCGGGGTGGGGGCCGGGATGTCGGCGGTGCCGAACGGCGCCACCAGGACCGGCGGGCCGAGCCGGGCCGCGGTGGTGGCCAGGGCGGGCCCGCAGACGACCGCCGCGGGGGTGGCGGCGGCGACCATCGCGGCGGTGCGGCTCAGCCAGCCCTCGTGCCGGGCCCGGGTGAGCGGGGGCTCCACCAGGAACGGCACCGCGCCGACCAGGCTCGCCCCGTACAGGGCGGCGAGCAGGTCGACCGAGGTGTCCAGGCACAGCGCGACGGCGTCGCCGGTGCCCACCCCGGCCCGGCGCAGCCGCACCGCGGCGGCACCGGCGAGCCGGTACAGGTCGCGGGAGGTGAGCCGGGTCTCGCCCTGCCTGCCGTCGACGACGTGGTGGGCCACCGACAGCGGGCGCCACTTGGCCCGCCAGGCGAGCGCGGCCCCCAGGGAGTCCGCCGGGACGGGCTCGGCCGGGGCGGCACCGGCCACGGGCAGGCCGATCCGGTCCGGGTGCACCTCGGGGGCGGTGAACACCGGGCGGTCGAGCGCGGGCGGGGGGATCAGGGTGGAGGTCAAGGCGGACTCCCAGGGGTGGCGGGGTTCAGAAAACGTGCTCAACGCCGGTCCGGCTGCCCGGGTGCCAGGTCGGGGACGGTGCCGGGCGGGGACGAGGGGGCGGGTGGCGGGAGGAAGACAACTCAGCCGAGGATGAAGGGGAAGTCGTTCGCGGCCATCTCGCGGGCGGAGTCGGTGACCGCTGCGAACAGCTCGTCGAGGTCGGCTTCGCTGTGCGCGTCGCCGGTGAACAGCATCGGCAGGCTCAGCGCGTACACGCCGCGGCGGCGCAGCAGCAGCGTCATCAGGAACAGCGCGATCGGGTTGATGGCCGAGGCGAAGTCGCGGTAGTCGGAGTAGGACTCCTCGGCGGTGAAGCCGAACGAGCCGATGAAGTCGCCGAAGCCCAGCAGTCGCAGCGGGATGCCGGTCTCGGCGCGGAAGGCGGCCAGCCCGGAGCGCAGCCTGTCGACCTTGGCGCGGGTGCGGGTGTAGTACGCGTCCCCCTGGTCCCTGAGCAGGGTCAGGGTGGCCAGCGAGGCGGCGAGGGCGAGGTGGTTGCCCGCGTGCGTGGTCTGCACGGAGGTCTTGCGGCCCAGGTCGGTCAGCGGCATCCCACTGGTCTGGGTGTGCTCGATCAGTGCCGCCTTGCCCGCCACGACCGACAGCGGGATGCCCAGGGCGCTGACGACCTTGCCGTAGGTGTGCAGGTCGGCCGGGATGTCGAAGTGCGCGGCGGCACCGCCGGGGCCGTAGCGGAACCCGGTCAGGACCTCGTCGAGGATGAACGGGATGCCCAGGTCGCGGGAGGCCGCCGCGGTGGCCTTGATGATCGGCACGGTGTGCTCGGGGAACGGGAACGACGAGGACACGGCCTCGCCGAGCACGCAGGCCAACTGGTCGCGGTGGCGCTCGATCAGCTCGATCGCCAGCTTGGCGTCGTTGGGCAGCACCAGCAGTTCGCCGTTGTCGGCGATCGGGACGCCCTTGAGCGCGGGCGTCGGGGTGACGCCGTTCGGGCCGACCTCGGGGAACGGCTGCACCGGGTGGCCGTGGTACCAGAACGCGGTGTTGTGCGCGGCCAGGTCGTGCACGCCGTGCAGCGAGCCCTCGAACTTGGCGACCATCCGCTTGCCGGTGTGCGCGCGGGCCAGCCGGATCGCGGCGGCGGTGGCGTCGGTGCCGGAGTTGAGGAAGGCGAACTTCTCGCAGTGCGGCAGGAACCCCTGCAGGACGCCGATCAGCTCGGACTCGACCGGGTGCAGGTAGCCGTTGCCGGTGGAGGTGCCCAGCAGGTCGCGCACGGCGGCCACGACCGGCTCCGGGTTGTGCCCGTGCAGGGCCTGCGCGCCGAAGCCCAGGTGGCAGTCGAGGTAGGTGTTGCCGTCGACGGCGGTGATCCGGCTGCCCTTGGCCCGCGCGATGGACAGCGGGAACTGCGGGGCGTGGAAGGGCCAGAAGGCGTGGTTGGTGGCGCCGAGCGGGCGCAGCTTCTCCACCTGGGCCATCGACCCGGCCTGCCTGGTGGCCACGTCGGTGAACAGGTCGATCACCCACGGCTGGGTGAGCAGGTCGGAGACGAGCCGCTGGGTGGCGTCGGCGTCGAGGGTCGCGGTCACTGGTGGCCTCCGGCCTTGGTCCCGGTGAACACCCCGTAGTGCATGACGCCGCGGTCGTAGGCCTGGCGCATGAGGGGCACGGAGTTGAGGAAGCGGAAGATGTCCACGCCTTTGGCGCGCACCAGCTTCCAGACGACGGTGGGGTCCTTGATGACCGGCTTGACCAGGTCCGAGGACATCTTCCAGGTGTCGGTGACGCGCTCGGACCAGTCGTCGCTGCGCACGTCCTCGAAGCCGAGCCGCTCGGCCATGGCGTGGTAGTCCGGCAGCGGCAGCACGTGCGAGATGACGAAGTCGCGGTAGATGCGGCCGAGCAGGCGGTGCTCGGAGTCGTCGAGGTCGTTGTCGCGGGCGCACCAGGTGGCGACGACGAGCGTGCCGCCGGGCTTGAGCACGCGGTGGCACTCGGACAGGAACCTCTCCTTGTCCGGCATCAGCTCGCAGCTCTCCAGCGCCCACACGACGTCGAAGGAGTCGTCCGGGAAGTCGGTGCGCAGCGCGTCCATGATCTGGAAGTTGACCCGGTCGGCGACCCCGGCCTCGGTCTTCTTCTCCCCGCCGCGGCGCACCTGCTCGGCGGCCAGGGTGATGCCCTCGACCGTGGCGCCGTGGTTGGCCGCGAGGTGCACCGAGGACGCGCCGACGCCGCAGCCCGCGTCCAGGATGCGGGCCCCGGTGGGGACCTCGCCGAACTCGATCAGCTTCTCGATCAGCCGGACCTGGGCGGCGTGCCGGTCGGCGGGCGAGTCCTCGGCCCAGTAGCCGTGGTGGATGTGCTCGCCCCAGACCTTCTCGTAGAGGTCGACGAGGCCGTCGTAGTGGTTCTCGATGGCCGACCGCAATTCCGGGTCACTCCACCGGGGCACCAGCGCACTGGTCATGGTATTGTCCTTTTTGTTCCAGAGAGTCCGTTGCAGGGACTCAGAAGCGGACGAGCGCCGATTCCATCGTCAGGCCGGGTCCGAAGGCCATCAGGACCGCGTGGGAGCCCGGGGCGGGCCGCGACTCGGTCAGAATCCGGTGCAGGATCAGCAACACGGTCGGCGATGAGCAGTTGCCGTAGTCGGCCAGCACGTCCAGTGACGGCTGGAGCTGTTCCGGCGTCAGGGAAAGCCGTTCGCCGACGAAGTCGATGATCTTCGGGCCGCCGGGGTGCACCGCCCAGTGCTCGACCTCGTCCGGGGTGAGCCCGGCCTTGGCCAGCAGCCGCTCGGTGAACGGCCGCACCGCCTCGGACAGGAACAGCGGCACGTACGGCGACAGCGTCATCCGGAACGCGTCGTCCTGCACGGTCCAGGTCATCGCGTGCGAGGTCTCGTAGTGCGTCTCGGTGTGCGTGGCCAGGACGACCGGGCCGTCCTCGTCCGGCTCGGCGGCGGCCAGCACCATGCTCGCCCCGGCGTCGCCGAACAGCCCGCTCACCACGACCTGCTCGCGGGTGACCTCCGGTCGCAGGTGCACCGAGCAGATCTCCGCGCAGGTCAGCAGCGCCAGGTCGTCCGGCCGGGCGGCCAGCGAGTCGAGCGCGACCTTGAGGGTGTTGAACGCCGCGTAGCAGCCCATGTGCCCGACGAAGGTGCGGCGCAGGTCGTCGCGCAGGCCCAGTTCCTTGGCCAGCAGCATCTCCGGGGTCGGACCGGCGTACCCGGTGCAACTGGCCATCGTGTAGCTGCCGACCCGGTCCCGGTCCACCCCGGCGAGGACCTTGCCCGCCGAGCGCCTGCCCAGGTCCAGGACGTTGCGCTCCCACACCGCCATCCGCTCGGCCATGCCGGGGAACCCGTTCGCGTACACCTCGCGCGGGTCCCAGGCCATGTGCCGGGTCTTGACCTGGGTGTTGAGGAACAGCTCCCGCGCGGTGGGCACCTCGGCGTAGAGGCCGGCGTAGAAGGCGTCGAACACGTCGGCCTGCGGGACGACCGTGCCGACGGTGACGGGTTCGAGCGCGAGGATCTTCGCGGGCCTCACGGCGACACCGCCACCGGTTCCAGCTCGCCGCGCAGCCGGTCGAGGAACCCGGTGGTGATCTCGTCGGTCTGCAACTGCGCGAACGGCTCGATGAGCGTCACCATGACCGGCGCGACCTGCACCGACGCCTCGGAACGGGTGCTGATCTCCAGGATCACCTCACCGTCCACACCGGATTCCCGGGTGGTGAAGGCGCCCCAGGAGCGGAAGTTGTGCTCGCCGTACGGCTCCCAGGTGATGTGCCCGGGGTCGGTGGTGTCGAAGGTGGCCTCGTAGTCGGGCACCAGGTGCACGGCGCCGTTGGTGATCGGGTCCAGCGCGTAGTGGTACACCGCGCCGGAGACGTGGGTCAACGAGTTGACGCCGGGCATGAGCAGGCCCGCCCGCTCCACGTCGAGCAGCAGTTCCCGCACCTCGGCGAGCCCCGCGCGGACGCGGACGCTCTTGGTGGTGCCCGAACGAATCCAGACCATGTCGTTCTCCTATCGGACCGCGCTGGGGCGCGCGGGCTGCTTGACGGCGTGGCCGATGTAGCTGACGCGCACGGAGTTGTTCAGCTCGTACTCGCCGAGGCCGCGACCGCGCAGGATCGAGGCGATCAGCCGGTGCGGCGGGCGGGCCGGGGCCATGCCCTTGATCTCGGCCAGGGTGATGTCGCGCTCGGCCAGGGCGGCGCGCAGCTCGCCGGGGCGGATGAACATCCTCCAGTCGTGCGTGCCCGGGTGGACGATGCGCAGGACGCGCTCGGCCATGAGGATCGCGGTGAGGTAGCTGCCGAGGGTGCGGTTGATGGTGTCGAACAGCATCAACCCGCCCGGGCGCAGCACCCGGCTGATCTCGGCGACGGCGGTGGGCAGGTCGTGCAGGTGCTCCAGCACGTCGGAGATGACCACCACGTCCACCACGCCGTCGGCCATGGGCAGCCGGTAGGCCGAGCCGACCCGGTAGTCGACCGCGATCCCGCCCGCCGCCGCGTGCGCCCTGGCCGCCTCGATCGCCCCCTCGGACATGTCGAGCCCGGTGACGTCGTAGCCGAGCGCGGCCATGGCCTCGCTGACGATCCCGCCGCCGCAGCCGATGTCGAGGACCTTCGTGGCCGCGGGCGGCTGGTCGGCGAACCGGGAGCGGATCGCGCTGTCGAAGTAGGCGACCCGGGTGGGGTTCATGTCGTGCAGGGCGCGCAGCGGGCCCTTGGGGTCCCACCAGCCCTGCCCGATCTCGGAGTAGTACTCGGTGGCGATCGGAGCGCTGTCCGGGTCGATCGCCACCTGGTCGCGCCGGACCATCACAGCCACCTCGGGGTCTCGATGGGGTTGAGGCCGAGTTCGTGCTTGCCGATGAACTCGCGGGCCACGTCGTTGGTGAACGGCACCAGCGGACCGGCCTTGACGTCGCGCCAGATCTGCCCGATCCGGGTGCCGCCGGAGATGCCGGAGCCGCCGACGACCTCGAACGCGGTGGCGACCACGTGCTCGGCCTCGTTGACGACGAAGTACTTCGGCACGCAGGTCTCGGCGACGAAGGCGATCAGGTCCTCGCCCGGCTCGACGTGCTCGGTGGCGTAGCGGGTGAGCAGCGCCTTCATGGTGGCGATCGAGGCGCGCATCCGGCCGATGTTGAACTGGATGCCGGGCAGCGTCGCCAGCGACGAAACGGCGGTGTTCGACCGCCCCTTGGTGCGCTCGATGGCGATCTCGTAGGCGCGCTCGGCCAAGCCGAGGAAGACCGCGGCGAAGCAGTAGTGGCCCCACTGCTGCCGGGACATGACGAACAGCGGTGTCAGGCCCTCGGGGAAGAGCATGTCGTCGCCGTCGACGTGCAGGGAGTCGATGGCCAGCGAGTGCGAACCGGTCATCGGCATGGCCATGCCGTCCCACTCGCGGTGCACGCCCAGGCCGGGGGCGCCCGCCTCGACCAGGAACGCGGCCAGGTTGAACGGCGGTCGCAGGTGCTCGTCGGTGAGCCCGGCGGTGATGAGCAGGTGCGTGGCGCCCGGGTAGCCGGTGGCGAAGTGCTTGACGCCCTGGAGCACGAACCCGTCGTCGACGCGCTGGGCCACCGTGGACGGGACGGTCCAGTTGGAGCCGGAGGACTCGTCGGTGAACGGGCCGATGACGAAGGCGCCGGTCTTGACCGCGTCGAACACCCGCGCCTTGACCTCGGGGCTGGTCTCGCCGCGCAGCGAGCCGGTGATGATGGTGTGGATGGCGAAGGTGAAGGCGGTCGACCCGCAGCCCTTGGCGATCAGGCGCAGCAGTTCGACGTTCTCGGCCAGCGTGGCGTCGAAGCCGCCCAGGTCGGCGGGCACGTTGACGGCGGTGATGCCCGCGGCCACCAGGTCGTTGATGTTGCGTTGGACGAACTCGCCCTTGTCGTAGTTCTCCAGGCTGCGCTGCTCGAACACCGCGGCCAACTCCGCCGCCGAGGCGGTCAGCTTCGCCCAGTGCGCGGCACGCGCCTCGGGGCTCATCGGTTCAGGAGTGGCTTCCGCCTGCTCCGGCCGTTCCATCGTCGCGGTCATCTCAGCCACCCCACCTGGGCTCGGCGAACACGGGGACACCCAACGCCTGCTTGCCCGCCCACTCCAGGGTGACGTCGGCGACCGGGGGCACCAGCAGCCCGGTGACCACGTCGCGGTAGGCGCGTTGCAGGGGGTCGTTGGTCAGCAGGGCGGAACCGCCCTGGGTCTGCATGGCGATCGTGACGACCTCCTGGCAGAGCCGGGTGATGCTCATCTTGGCCAGGGACATCTCGATGTAGTGGTCGAGCGGGTCGGCCTGGGTGGCGGGCGAGTCGTGGTCGGCGTGCACCGCGGCCCACAGGTGCGCCTCCGCGGCCTTCAGCTTGGTCTTCATCTCCGCGACCCGGAACTGGATGCCCGGCAGGTGCGCGTTGGGCTTGCCGATCACCTTCAGCGTGCGCTTGCGCTGGGTGTCGACGACGTGCTTGAGCGCGCCGCGGGCGATGCCGACGAACACCGAGGCGAAGCTGCACCAGGCCCAGTGGACGCCGGTCATGAACAGCAGCGGCAGCGCGCCGGTGGCGCCGATCAGGTGCTCCTCGGCGACGAACAGCTCCTCCAGTGCCAGCGAGTGGCTGCCGGTGGCGCGCATCCCGGCGGCGTTCCACTCGGAGGTGACCCGCACGCCCCGGTCGGGCTTGGGCACCAGGAACGCCACCGGCTGCGGCAGGCCGCGGTCGTCGGTGACGGCGGCGGAGAGGAACAGGTGGGTGGCGCCGGGGAAGCCGGTGAAGAAGCCCTTGTGCCCGTTGAGGACGTAACCGCCCTCGACCGGCCTGGCCTCGGTGGTCGGGTGCCACCAGTTGCCGCCGACGCCGGGCTCGGAGAACCCGCCCGCGATCACAGCACCTTCGGTGGCGACCGCGCGGCAGGCGCGCTCGGCGGTCTCGCCCTCCAGGTTGGCGATCATCGCCAGGCCGTGGACGTGCATGTTGACCGCGAACGCGGTGGAGGCGCACGCCTCGGCCAGGGTCGACTGCGCCTGCACCAGCTCCCACAGCGACGCGCCGCCGCCACCGAACGCGGTGGGCACGGTCATCGCGGTGTAGCCGGTGCGCACCAGGTCGGCCAGGTTCTCGTGCGGGAAGCTGCCGTGCTCGTCGTGCGCGGCGGCGCGGGCGGTGAACCCGGGCGCCAGGTCGCGGGCCAGCGCGACGTAGTCCTTGCCCGGGGGTGTCTTGTCAGCCATTGTCGCTCTCCTCAGCGGTGGCCAGTGCGGCGGCGAGGCTCGCCACGCTGTCCACTTCGGATTCCATGGTGTCGGCGATCCAGGCCCGCAGGTCGACCCGGGGGTTCCGCGCGCGCACCTCGTTGGCCAGCGACACCAGGTCCAGCGAGTCGAACCCGAGGTCCCCGGTCAGCGACTCGGCGCCGGTCAGCGCGACCCCGGCCAGCGACGGGCGCACGGCCACCAGCAGGTCGGCCACGGCGGCGGGCACAGCGGTCGCGGTGGGGGTCACGACGCACCGCCCTGGGGGGCGCCGAACCCGGGCATGAGCACCACCGGCGGGCGGGCGCGGTCGGCCGAGCGGTGCTCGCCGAGGACGCGGCGGCCCTCCTCGGTCATCAGGTCCTCGGACCAGTCGGCGGTCACGTCCACCGACACGTCCACCTTGGTGATGCCGGGGACGTCGGCGACCTTGAGCTGGATGGCCTGGATGATCACCGAGATGGCCATGCACAGCAGCGTGGTGGGGGCGATGACGATGGCGGCGTGCCCGGTGCGGTCGACCGCGACCGAGCGGACCAGGCCGAGGTCCACCACGGACATGGGCCGCGCCCAGGAGTTGCTGCACGGGTCGTAGACGTCGAGCAGCGCGCGGCGGACGGCGGCTTCCCTCGGGGTGTTGGCGAGGGCGGTGTTCTCCAACCCGGTGCCGCTGAGTTGGGCGGTCATCCCTGCACCCCGTCCCACACCGGGTCGTTCTTGCGCCAGAACGACCAGGGCTCGCCGACGCCGTTGTCCTCGACGGCGGTGGCGAACTCGTCGCCCGCGATCGCGGCCTTGGCCTTCTCGATGTCCAGGCCGATCATGCGGGCGTAGTTCTCGCCCATGATGAGCTTCTTGTCCGCCTTGGTGATCTGCTCGATGCCGTAGCGCTCCAGCACCCGGTCGGAGAACGTGAGGTTCGCGAACGCCTGCACGATCGGCTCCGGGTGGAAGTGCATGGCGCCGGTGGAGTAGATGACCTTCCACGGGCTGCCCAGCGCGATGAACTGCGCCACCGCGTCCTCGATGTAGCCCATCCCGGACTGCAACAGCGCGGAGGTGATCTCCAGGTTCGCGAAGACGTTCGGCAGCCGCATCAGCGCCATCGAGACCTCCTCGACGAACGGCGGCAGCCCGGCGTGCACGATCTCGAACATCAGCTCGGGGTGGCGGACCGCGACGACCTCCAGGTCGTCGATGCCGAACGGCTTGAGCGGCACCATCCCGTTGGCGACGACCTTGTGCAGGGCGACGACCTTGATGCCCAGTTCCGGCAGCAGCGCGAAGAACGGCTCCCACTCCGGGGAGTCCATCTGCCAGGTGTTGTCCGGCGACCCGGCGTTCGGGTAGACCTTCACGCCGATCGTGCCGGGGATCTCCTCGACCTGCCTGCGCAGGTCGGCGATGGCCTCGGCCACCGGCACGGTCGGGTTGACCCCGGCGTAGTTGATGAACCGCTGCGGCCAGCGCTGGGCCAGCTCCAGGTTCTTCTCGTGCGAGCACAGGCCGTCGTTGAAGACCGAGTCGATGCGCAGCCGGTGGTTGACCGCCAGGTCGGTGTGCGACTCGCCGAACATGGTCCAGGCCAGCGTCTCGGCCTGCCAGTCGGTCACGAACACCTCGCGCGGCAGCTTCGCCGCGGGTTCGGCCCAGCGCCAGTGCAGCGCCCACAGCATTTCCCGGAGGAAGTACGCCGGAATCGTCGGCTGCCCGTCCTCGCCGCGCATGAGGTTCGCGTCGGAAAGGTTGTACGGATGGACCGTGGCATCAATGACGAATATGTCGTCGATCACGTCGGCTGCTCCCGCCCCGCGTCGTCCCGCCGGTCCGCCCTCGCTGCCCGGCCTGTCGCCGAGGAACGCTAGACCTCAGCCGGCTTCGGCAAAAGAGCTGTTCAGAGGGGCCAAGGCGGGGTGATAGCCCCACTTAAGGACTGGCCAAGCGTGATCTTTAGGACGGCCGTGGACAGTGGTGCCAACACCGAGCCACACGGCGTGAGAGGGCTATCGTGAGCAACCGTAGCGATTTTGTCGGCCATTTTCGTGACCGGGTTTCCGAACAGGGCGAAAAGCAGGCGCTGATCTTTCTCGCGGACTCCGGTTCCGGCGTCACCGAGCGCTCCTTCGACTACCCCGAACTCGACCGCCGGGCCCGCCGGGTGGCCGCCTGGCTGGCCGGGCGCACCGAGCCGGGCGACCGGGCGATGCTGCTGTTCCTGCCCGGTCGTGAGTTCATGGTCGGGTTCCTGGGCTGCCTGTACGCGGGCGTGGTCGCCGTCCCGGCGCCGATGCCCGACAGCAACGGCCGCGGCGTGGCCCGGCTGGCGGGCATCGCCCGCGACGCCGACGTGCGCGCGGTGCTCAGCGAGCAGGCCGTCGCCGAGGCCATCGACGCTTGGGTGCAGCACTCCGGGCTGGCCGAGCAGGTCGTGCACACCGCCGTCGACGCGCTGCCCGAGGGCTTGGAGGACGACTGGCGCCCGGTGCCGCTCACCGGCGACTCGGTGGCGTTCCTGCAGTACACCTCGGGTTCGACCAGCGACCCCAAGGGCGTCATGGTCACCCACGCGAACCTCCTGCACAACGAGGAGGAGATCCACCAGGCGGTGCGCAGCACGTCGGAGACCCCGGTGTGCAGTTGGCTGCCGCAGTTCCACGACATGGGCCTGATCGGGCAGCTCCTGCACCCGCTGTACATGGGTTCGACGTCGATCTTCATGTCGCCGCTGACCTTCCTCAAGCGCCCGTACCTGTGGCTGTGGGCGCTGAGCGAGTACCGCGCGCCGATCAGCGTGGCGCCGAACTTCGCCTTCGAACTGGCCGTGCGCCGGGTCACCGACGAGCAGTTGGCCACCCTGGACCTGTCCTGCGTGGAGTCGATCCTCAACGGTTCCGAGCCGATCCAGGCGCACACCCTGGACGCGTTCACCGAGAAGTTCGCCGCCGCGGGCCTGCGCGACGGGGCGGTGTTCCCCTGCTACGGCCTGGCCGAGACCACGCTGTTCGTCACCGGCAGCCGCGACGGCCGGGTCTACACCGACGCCGACCCGAAGGCGCTGGAACAGGGCGGCATCGTCGCCTCCACCGCCGAGGACGCGCGCACCCTGGTCAGCAGCGGCTCCGCGGGCACCCTGGAGGTCCGGATCGTCGACCCGGAGACCCACCAGGTCCTCGCCGACGGCCGCACCGGGGAGATCTGGGTGCGCGGCGGCAGCATCGCGGCGGGCTACTGGAAGCAGCCGGAGAAGACCGAGGAGACCTTCAACGCCGCCGCGATCACCGCCGACGGCGCCACCGCGGGCCACCTGCGCACCGGCGACATCGGCGCACTGCTCGACGGCGAGCTGTACGTGACCGGTCGGCTCAAGGACATGCTGATCGTCAACGGCCGCAACCTCTACCCGCACGACCTGGAGCACACCGCCCGCCAGGTGCACGCGGCGCTCCAGACCGGCGTCGGCGCGTCGTTCGTCGTCGACGGCAAGCCGGAGAAGCTGGTCCTGGTGCACGAGGTCAAGACCTCCGCGCTGGACGGCACCGAGCTGGCCGACCTGGAGAAGGCGATCCGCGCGGAGCTGCGCGCCGAGTACGACGTGCACCTGCACGAGCTGGTCCTGCTCCCGCGCGGCGGCGTGGCCCGCACCACCAGCGGCAAGGTCCGCCGCGGCTCGATGCGGGAGAAGTACCTGGCCGGGTCGCTGGAGTCGCTGCTGACCGGGGCGGGGCGATGAGGTACGGCGCGTTCGCCGAGGCCGAGCGCCTGGAGGGGGTGCTCGGCGACCCCGGCGACCCGGCGTCGGTGTTCTCCACCGCCGCCTGCGCCGACCTCGACGACGCCGATGGGTTCCCGACCGACGTCTGCGCGGTGCTCGACGGGTTCGACCTGGCCCGGCTGTACGTGCCGGCGGAGTTCGGCGGCGGCCTGGTCGACTACCAGGACGCCGTGCAGACCATGCGGATGGTGTCCCGGCGCGACGTGACCGTGGCCGTGGCGCACGGCAAGACCTACCTGGGCGCGGTCAGCGCGTGGGTGGGGGCGAGCCGGGAGCAGGCGGAGAAGGTGGGCGCCCTGGTGCGCTCCGGTCTGCCGATAAGCTGGGCGTTGACCGAGCAGGCGCACGGCAGCGACCTGCTCGCGGGCGGGGTCACCGCCACCCGCACCGGGTCCGGGTACCGGCTCGACGGGGAGAAGTGGCTGATCAACAACGCCACCCGGGGCGGGGCGGTCTGCGTGCTGGCCCGCACCGACGAAGCGGGCGGCCCGCGCGGGTTCAGCGTGTTCATGGTGGAGAAGGCGAAGCTGGACCCGGCCACGCACTCCCCGGTGCCCAAGCAGCGCACGCACGGCATCCGCGGCGCGGACATCAGCGGCATCTCCTTCTCCGGGGCCACCATCGGCGCCGACGACCTGATCGGCCGGGAGGGCACCGGTCTGGAAAGTGTCCTCAAAGGACTCCAACTGACCCGGACGCTGTGCTGCGCGCTGTCGCTGGGCGCGGGTGACCACGCTCTGGGCATCGCGACCCGGTTCGCCGCCGGGCGCAGGCTCTACGGCCGCGGCCTGACCGAGCTGCCCGCCGCCCGGCACCGGCTGGCGACCGCGTTCGCCGACCACCTGCTGGCTGAGGCGGTGTCGGTGGTCGGGTCGCGCTCGATCCAGGCGCTGACCGGCGAGATGTCGGTGGTCGCGGCGGTGGTCAAGTACCTGGTGCCGACCCGCACCGAGGGCATGATCGCCTCCCTGCGCAAGCTGGTGGGTGCTCGGTCGCTGCTGCGCGACGTGCTGGAGGACGGGGCGTTCGGCAAGGTCGAGCGCGACCACCGGATCGTGTCGCTGTTCGACGGCAACACCCTGGTCAACCTCAACGGCCTGGTGAACCTGTTCCCGATCCTGCTGCGCACCGCCGACAACGCCACCGCGCCGGACACCGACGGCATCCGCGCCGCCGCGACGGTGACCGAGCCGCTGGCGCCCATGCAGCACAAGAGGCTGTCCCTGCTGCCGCGCAAGGGTTCCAGCTTCCTGCTGGCCCTGCCCGCCGCCGTCGCCGAGGTCGAGGCACTGGCCGCCGACGACGACGCGCTGGCCCCGCTGGCGACCGCCGCCCGCGCGCTCCGGACCGCGCTGGACGGCGTGTACGCGGCGGTGCGGGAGCTGCCCGCGGTGCCGGTGAACGTGCCGACGACGTCGTTCGTGGTCGCGCAGCGGCTCGCCGCGTGCCTGGGCGGGGCGGCGCTGCTCCAGCTGTGGTTGCGCACCCGGGCGGACGCGCTGGCCGAGACCGGCCCGAGCACCCCGCTGTGGCGCGACGGCGTGTGGCCGACCCTGGCCCTCGACCGGTTGCTGGCCTCGGTCGGCACGCCCACCCCGGCCCCGCAGGCGCACTACGACACCGCCTACGACGTGCTCACCGCGCAGGTCGGGTCCGGTCGGCTGACGTCCCTGTTCGACCACCGACTGGCGGAGGCGACCCGATGACCCGGCTCGAAGAGCGCTTCGGCGACCCGTACAACGCGGACAACCCCTTCGGCCACCGGACGATCCTGGACGCCGACGAGCGGTCGACAGTCGCCGAAGGCGCTGAAGCGGTGCTGGACGAGTTCGGGCTTAACGCCGAGTTCGTGCCGGAGGCCCTGGGCGGTCGGCTGGTCGAGGTGGACGAGCTGGTCCGCAGGCTGCGCCCGGTGTTCCGCCGGGACGCGAGCCTGGGCCTGGGCTACGGCGTGACCTCGCTCATGGCCGGGCTCAACGTCTGGCTCGGTGGTTCGGACGTGCAGCGCAAGTGGCTGGCCGACCTGCTGCTCGGCGGCGGGAAGGCGTCGGTTGGCTATCACGAGCTGGACCGCGGCAACGACCTGACGAACAACGAGTTCGCCGCGACCCGCACCGAGGACGGCCTGGTGCTCGACGGGCGCAAGGAGGTCATCAACAACGCCGCCCGCGCCGACGCGGCCGTGCTGTTCGCCAGGACCGGCGGCAAGGGCGGCGGCCGGGACCACTCGCTGCTCCTGGTCGACCTGCACCAGCTCGACGGCGGGACCTTCCGCCGCCTCCCCCGATACCGCACGCTGGGCCTGCGCGGGGTCGGGCTGTCCGGGTTCGAGTTCACCGGCTGCGCGGTGCCCGACAGCGCGCTGGTCGGCGACCTGGGCCAGGGCAGCGACATCGCGCTGCGCTCGTTCCAGGTGAGCCGGTGCGTCATGGCGGGCACGGGTCTGGGCATCCTCGACGCCGGGCTGTTCGGCGTGCTGCGCTTCGCCCTGGAGCGCAGGCTCTACGGGCAGACCGTGGCCGAGCTGCCGCACGCCCGCGCCACCCTGGCCGGCGCCTACGCCGACCTGTTGACCGCCGACGCGCTGGTGACCACCGCGACCCGGGCGCTGCACGTGCTGCCCGCCACCGCGAGCGCCTACGCGGCGGCGACGAAGCTGCTGGTCCCGACCCTGCTCGAAGAGGCGATGAACGCGCTGTCGGTCGTCCTCGGCGCCCGGTTCTACCTGCGCGAGGGCGACTACGCCGGGTTCGGCAAGCACATGCGCGACCTGCCGCCGCTGGGCATCGGGCACGCGGGCGGGATCTCCTGCCAGCTCACCCTGCTGCCGCAGCTCTCCCGGCTGCTGCGCGCCCTGGGTGACCCGGCCCCGGCGGCCGTGTTCACCGCCGGGGCGGCGCTGCCCGAGCTGGACCTGTCCAGGCTGCGGCTGTTCGCCCCTTCCGGCGACCCGCTGCTGGCGGAGCTGGCCGCGCACGGCACCCACCCCGGGATCGCCGCCGCGCTGGCGAAGCTCACCGCCGACGTGGCCGCGCTGCCCGCCCGCGACACCGGTGTCGCGGCGAGCCCGGCGGCCCTGGATCTGACCGACCGGTACGCGGCCCTGCTCGCCGCCGCGTCGGTCACCGGTTACGCCCGGCACAACGCGGTGCCGGACGGCTGGGCGGAACTGGCGCTCAGCAGGCTCGCCGAGCGGCTGACCCCGTCCGCCGCGCTGCCCGCCACCCACCCGGCCGCCGAGGGGGCGCTGTTCGCCGACCTCCTCGACCGCGCCACCACCGGTTCCGGCTTCTGCCTCGACCGAGACCCCGTCCACCGCACGCTCGCCCAGTAAGGACACCCCGGACATGACCAGCACCGACACCACCACGAGCACCAGCACCACCGTCCCGGCCGACATCGCGCAGTGGCTCGCGGGCCGGGTGGCGTCCTACCTCGACACCGACGCCGCGACCATCGACCTGGACCTGCCGCTGGCCGAGTACGGCCTGGACTCGGTCTACGCGCTGAGCCTGTGCGGCGACATCGAGGACACCCTGGGCCTGGTCGTCGAGCCGACGCTGGCCTGGGACTACCCGACGGTCAACGCCATGGCCGAGTTCCTCCAGGCCGAGATCGCGTGATGGCGGGCGGACAGCAGGCTCCCCGGACGGCGGCGACCGCAGTGGTCGCCGACCCGATCGCCGTGGTCGGCATCGACTGCCGCTTCCCGGGCGCCGGTGACAAGGACGCGTTCTGGGACGTGCTGGTCCGCGGTGAGCACGGCATCTCCGAGGTGCCCGCGCAGCGGTGGGACAGCGCGGACTTCCACGACGAGGGCGGCGGCGCGGGCCGGGTGAACACCCGGTTCGCCGGGTTCATGTCCGACCCGGACACCTTCGACTTCGAGTTCTTCGGCATCTCCCCGCGCGAGGCCGCCGCGATGGACCCGCAGCAGCGGATGCTGTTGCAGGCGTCGTGGCGGGCGGTCGAGGACTCGGGGACGGACCCGACCGCCCTGGCCGGGAGCAGCACCGGGGTGTTCGTGGGCATGATGTCCAGCGAGTGGGCCACCCTGCACATGTCCGACTACGCCGGGCTGACCGCGCACCGCGGCTCCGGCAACGGCTACTGCATGGCGGCCAACCGCATCTCCTACCACCTGGACCTGCGGGGGCCGAGCACGGCGGTGGACACCGCCTGCTCGTCCTCGCTGGTCGCCACCCACCTGGCGTGCACCGCGATCCGGGCGGGCGACTGCGACTCGGCGATCGTCGCCGGGGTGAACCTGTTGCTCACCCCGGCGCTGTCGATCTTCTACACCCAGGCCGGGCTGTCCGCCCCGGATGGCCGCTGCAAGCCCTACAGCGGCGACGCGGTGGGCATCGGCCGCGGCGAGGGCGTCGGTGTGGTGGTGCTGCGGCGGCTGTCGGACGCGCTCGCCGACAAGCAGCCGATCTACGCCGTCATCGAGGGCAGCGCGGTCAACCAGGACGGGCGCAGCAACGGCATCACCGCGCCCAGCCGCTGGTCGCAGGAGCACGTGTTGACCGCCGCCTACGCCAAGGCCGGGATCACCCCGGGGGACCTGACCTTCGTCGAGGGCCACGGCACCGGCACCACCCTCGGCGACATGATCGAGATCAAGGCACTCGGCGCCGTGCACGCGGGGGCTGAGCGCAAGCAGCCACTGCTCCTGGGCTCGGTCAAGGGCAACATCGGCCACGCCGAGGGCGCCGCGGGCATCGCCGGGCTGATCAAGGCGTGCCTGGCGCTGGACAAACGGGTCCTGCCGCCCACGCTGCACGCCGACAGTGAGAGCCCGCAGCTCAAGCTGGCCGAGAACGGCATCCGGTTGGCCCGAGGGCCGGTCCGGCTGCCGCGCGGCACCGTGCGCGGCGCGGTGTCCAGCTTCGGCCTGGGCGGCACCAACGCCCACGTCGTGCTGGCCAGCGCGCCAGCGGTCCGCCGCCCGGTGGAGTCCGGCGGGGTCGGGGTGCTGACCGTGTCGGCCAACACCGTGGCCGGGTTGCAGCGCAACATCGCCGCCGTCGCCGAGACCGTGGACAGCGCGCCCGCGGATCGGTTGGGGCAGCTCTGCCACACCTCGAACCTGGTGAAGTCCTCGCTGCGGCAGCGCATCGCCATCGCGGTGACCTCCCCCGAGCAGGTGCGCGGGGAACTGCGCAGGCTGCTGCGCGACGCGGACGCGGTGGCCGAGCGCAGCAAGCGGCCCACCGGCAAGCCCAGGGTGGCGTTCCTGTTCACCGGCCAGGGCTCGCAGTACGCGGGCATGGGCCGGGCCCTGCACGAGCACTGCCCGCCGTTCCGCGCCCGGCTGGCCGAGGCGGACGCGGCGCTGCGCCCGCACCTGGGCTGCTCGATCACCGAGGTGGCCCTGCACGGCGCCGGGCACGACGGTCTCGACGTGGGCGAGACGGCGCTGACCCAGCCCGCCCTGTTCGCCCTCCAGTACGCGTTGGCCACCGCGCTCGGCGACCTGGGCCTGCGCCCGGACGCCGTGCTGGGGCACAGCGTCGGCGAGTTCGCCGCGGCCTGCGCGGCCGGGGTGCTGGCCCTCGACGAGGCCGCCGCGCTGGTGGCGGCCCGGGGCGCGCTGATGCAGGCGCTGCCCCGCGACGGCGCGATGATCGCGGTGCAGGCGGGCGAGGAGCGGGTGTCCGCGCTGCTCGCCGACGAGCCGCTGGTGTCGATCGCGGCGGTCAACGGCCCGGACAGCACCGTGGTCTCCGGGGCGGCCGAACCCGCCCGCCGGGTGGCCGCCGCGCTGGCCGCCGAGGGCGTCAAGACGACCGAGCTGGTGGTCTCGCACGCCTTCCACTCACCACTCATGGCCCCGGCCGCCGCCGGGTTCGCCGAGGCGGCGGGTCCGCTGCCGGTGCGCGCGTCGGCGGTGGCGTTCGCCTCCACCGTGCACGGCCGGTTCGTCGAGGGCGCCGAGCTGGACGCGGCGTACTGGTCGGCGCAGGTCACCGCCCCGGTCCGGTTCACCGCCGCGATGGCCGCGCTGCTCGACCGCGCGCCGACGCACCTGGTGGAGATCGGCCCGCGCGGGGTGCTCGTCGGCATGGCCGCGCGGGCGGGCCTGACCGGCGGCGCCAAGCGGTTGGTCCCGGTCCCCGGCGACACCGCCACCGGCGCCGAGTTCGCCGCGACCCTGGCCGCCCTCTACACCGACGGCCTGAACCCGAGCTGGGCCGCGCTCTACACCGAGGGCCAGCGCACCCCGCGCAGGCTGCCCGGCTACGTCTTCGCCGACGCCGAGCGGTTCTGGGCCAGCGCGGCCACCGTGCGTGGCACCGTCGCCTCGGTCGTCACCAAGGAGCAGCCGGGGATGCCCGAGGTCGGACAACCGCAGCCCGCGGCGCAGGCTCCCGCGCTGTCGGGCGACGTGCGGCCGGAGGTCCGCGCCGTGCTGGCGGTGGTGGCCGAGATCGGCGACTACGACCCGGCCGACCTGGCGCCGGAGGCGAAGCTGCACGAGGACCTGGGCTTCGACTCGATCATGGTCATGCAGTTGAGCGACCGGCTGACCGAGGTCCTGCGGCTGCCCGAACCCATCCCGGTGACCGAACTGCTCCCCCGCGTGACCACCGTCGGCGACCTGCTGGCGTTCGCGGGCGAGGTCTTAGGCGAACAGGAGAGGAACCGATGAGCACCGACGAGACCTTCGTGCTGTCGACCGGGTCGGCGCTGCCCGGCGACCCGATCGACAACACCGCCCTGGCCAAGCGGTTCGGCGTGAACGCGCAGTGGGTGGAGCTGTTCGTGGGCACCCGCACCCGGCACTTCGCCGTCGACCTGGGCACCGCCGAGCAGACCCACACCCTGGCCGACCTGGCCGCGGCGGCGGGCGCGCAGGCGATGAGCCGAGCGGGCCTGGAGCCGACCGACCTCGACTTCATCGTGCTGGCGACCGCCACCCCGGACACGCTGATGCCCGCCACGGTCAACGTCGTCGCCGACCGGCTGGGCGTGGACCAGGTGGCCACCTACCAGCTCCAGTCCGGCTGCGCGGGGGCCATCCAGGCGCTCGACGTCGGCCGCAAGCTGCTCGACGACGACCACCGAACCGGCCTGGTCATCGGCGGCGACGTGTGCGCCAAGCACCTGGTGCTCGACCGCGACACCACCGGCCAACCGCCCTCGGAGCTGATCAACTACGTGCTCTTCGGCGACGGCGCGGGCGCGGTCGTGCTCTCCGCCGACGCCGAGGGCGCCACCATGCGCCTGGACACCGTGCTCAACCGGTTCACCGGCCTGGGCCGCGACCCGGCGCAGGTCATCCACTGGTGGGGCGAGACCGGCCCGACCCCGGGCGTGCAGGCGGTCACCGAGGACTACAAGGCGATCGAGGAGCGGGTCCCGGGCATGGCCGTGGAGGTCCTGCACGAGCTGCTCGACCGGTGCGGGTGGGGCAAGGGCGAACTGTCGTTCCTGCTGCCGCCGCAGCTATCGGGGCGGATGACCCAGCGCATCGTCAAGGACCTCGCGGTCGACAGCGCCACCGAGGTCAGCGTGGTCGCCGACACCGGCAACAACGGCAACGCGCTGCCGTTCCTGCAACTGGACGCGCTGGCGCCGCAGATCCGCGCGGGCCAGCGGGCGGCGGCCGTGGCGATCGAGTCCAGCAAGTGGCTCAAGGGCGGCTTCACCCTGGAGGGGCTGTGAGTCTCGACCGAGTGAAGGAACTCTCCCGGGCCGGGAAGCTCGCGGAGAACTACGGCGAAGTTCCGTCGCTGCTGGCCGGGCTCGACGAGACCGGTCTGCGGCGGGCGGGGATGCTGCTGGCCCGAGTGGACGCCGCTGACGTCGACGGCGCCCGGTTCACCGTGGCGGTCGCCGGGTCCTCGGCTTTGCAGCCGCTGGAAGCGCCGCTGACCGCGCAGCTCGCCCGGCACGGGTTCGTCCCGGACGTGCGGCTGGGCGGGTACAAGCAGTACGGCATGGAGCTGCGCGACCCGGGTTCGCCGCTGTTCGACGTCGAGCCGGACCTGACCGTGTGCGTGCTGGACGCGGACGAGGTCTTCAAGCACCTCGACACCCCGTGGACCGCCGCCGACGTGCGCGACGCCCTCACCGAGCACGCCGAGCACATCGAGGCCCTGGTCACCGCCCACCGGGCCGACCACGCGGGCGCGCTGGTGCTGACCACGCTGCCGCTGCCCCGGCACTGGGCCGCGCAGCTCGTCGACCTGCGCTCGCGCGCCGAACTGGGCATCGCCTGGCGCGAGTTCGAGGCGCGACTGCTGCGGCTGGCCGTGGAGCACACCGGGGTGTTCGTGGTGGACATGGAACCGCTGGTCGGCGTCGCCGGTCCGCTGCTCGACCCCCGGCTGGCCGCCTACACCGGCGTCCAGTTCGCCGACGGCGTGCTGGCCGCGCTGGCCCGGGAGGTCGGCCACATCGCCAGGGCGCTGCGCGGCAAGACCAGCAAGGTGCTCGTCCTCGACCTGGACAACACCACCTGGGGTGGCGTCCTGGTCGAGGAGGGCCCGCTCGGCATCACCACCGGTGAGGGCCCGGTGGGCGAGGCGTTCACCGCCGTGCAGAAGGCCGCCAAGCAGCTCGCCTCCCAGGGTCCGCTGCTGGCCGTGTGCAGCAAGAACGACGAGGACAAGGTCCGGATCGCCTTCCGCGACAACCCGGACCTGACCCTGCGCGAGGACGACCTGGTGGCACTCGTCGCCAACTGGGGCGCCAAGCCGGACAACCTGCGCCAGATCGCCGAGCAGCTCAACCTGGGCATCGACAGCCTGGTCTTCATCGACGACTCCCCCAGCGAGCGCGGCCTGGTCGCGGCGAACCTGCCGCAGGTCCCGGTGATCGCCGTGGACGCCGACGAGCCCGCCCTGCACCTGCACCGGCTGCTCGCCGACGGCTGGTTCACCACCCAGCGGGTCACCGACGAGGACCGGGTGCGCGGCGAGCGCTACCGCACCGAGCGCAAGCGGATGGAGTTCCGCGAGCGCGCCGACTCCCTCGGCGACTACCTCGCCCAGCTCGGCACCACAGTGGAGCTGTTCGTGCCCGGTGAGGCCGAGGTGGGGCGGATCGCGCAGATCACCCAGCGCACCAACCAGTTCAACCTCACCACCATCCGGCTGGACGTGGCGGCGGTCACCGCCGCGCTGTCCGACCCGGACCGCGCGGTGTACGGGGTGCGCTGCGCGGACAAGTTCGGCGACCACGGCATCGTCGGCGCGGTGTTCACCAGCACCGAGGCCGACGGCGCGCGGCGGGTGGACAACTTCCTGCTGTCCTGCCGGGTGCTCGCCCGCGGCGTCGAGGACGCGGTCCTGCGCACCCTCCTGGCCCAGGCCAAGGCGGCAGGCGCACCAGCGCTGCACGCCGCCCACCGGCCGACCGCCAAGAACGGTGCGGTGGCCGACTTCTACGCCAAGAGCGGCTTTAGCGCGGTCGGGGAGCCTGGTGGCGGTTCGCGGGAGTTCACCCACGACCTGGCGGAGCTGCCGCCCCCGGTGCAGCACGTCGAGCTGAAGACACTCACGACCGTCTGAGGAGTTGCGCGATGACCGAGACCGACTTCGTCGAGCTGGTCGAGGCCGAGACCGGCCTGCCGCTGGACACCGCCGACCTGGCCACCGGGTTCGACGACCTGCCCGGGTGGGACTCGGTGCACCTGCTCAAGGTGCTCTCGGCGCTGGAGGCCGAGCACGGCATCACCCTGCGGATCGCCCAGTTGCTGGACGCGAAGTCGCTCGGCGACCTGCACGCGGCGGCCTGCGCCGCGGTCGCGGCGTGAGCACCCCGGAGATCGTGCCCGTCCCGGCGGCCCGCAGGCAGACGTTGCACTTCCTGCGGTTCGCCGGGGCGGCGGCCCCGGTCTACCTGGACACCGAGGTCGACGCCACCGCCCTCCTCGCGCACCGGCAGCTCGGACGCAAGTACTCGGTGGTCAGCTACGCGATGCTCGTCCTCGGCCGGGTGCTGCCGGGGTTCCCGGAGGCCAACGCGGCCTTCGCCGGGTCGCTGCGCCCGCGCACGGCCCGGCACGCCGCGGTGGACGTCAAGCTGACCCTGGACAAGCGGGTCGACGGGGTGCGCTCGGTCCTGTCGGTCGTGCTGCCCGACGTCGACGGCTGCACCCTCGACCACCTACAGAACGCCGTGGAGCGGCTGCGCGACACCCCGGTCGCGGACATCCGCGAACTCGACGGCGTGCGCAAGCTCCAGAAGCTGCCGATCCCCCTGGGCCGGTTGGCGTTCCGGCTGGCCAACGGCCTGTCCGGGCGGCACCGGCGGATGGGCACGGTGGCGCTGACCTCCCTCGGCCACGCCCCCGTCCACCGGTTCTTCTCCCACGGCGGCACCACGGTGACCATCGGGCTGGGGCGGATCACGCCCACACCCGTGGTCCGCGACGGCGAGGTCGTCGTCCGGCCGCTGCTGCCGCTGAGCCTGACCTTCGACCACCGGGTGATCGACGGGGCGATGGCCGCCGACCTGCTCGCCGCGCTCAAGACCGCGCTGGAGGACTGCGATGTCACCGGAGCCGCCACCCCTGCCGGGCACGTGGACGGCGTGGGCGCTGTCGAGCACGTGGCAGACCGCGAACCGCAACCGGCCTGAGCTGGCGAACCTGCTGGACGGGGAGTTCGACCGCCACCAGCGGGCGCGCGACGGCACGTTCCGGGACCGGCTGGTCGCCTCGCGCGCCTTCGCCAAGTGGTTCGCGTTCCGGGTGCTCGGGCACCCGGTGCGGTTGGTGAAGGACGCACGCGGCAAACCGGGCCTGGCAGACCAGGACGGGCAGCCGGTGCCCGGGGTCGACTTCAGCCTGGCGCACACCGGCGACGTGCTGGCGGTCGCGGTGTCGCGGGCGGGCCGGGTCGGGGTGGACGTGGAGGTGCGCGACCGGCCGGTCGACTCCCCCGCGTTCCGCGCCCGCGCCTGCCACCCGGCCGAGCCCACCGACGACCCGGTGCGGCTGTGGACGGTGAAGGAGGCCATCGCCAAGGCGCGCGGCGAGGGCCTGCTGCTCGACTTCCGCACCGTGCGCGCGGACCGCCCGCCGCCGGGCTGGCGGGTGCACACGGAGGTCGTCGCGGACCGCTACCGGCTCACGACGGCCTTGGGACCCTGGGAGAAGGAAACAGCGTGACGTCAACATTGTCCTATGTGGACGAGGTGGCCGACCTCGTCCTGCTGCACGCCCGGGCGCAGGGCATGACCCCCGCCCAGGCCCGCGCGATCCTCGCCGACGCCCGCCGCCTCGGCGACGACGCCCCCGGCTCCTGGTCGCACGCCTGGACCACGGCGGGCGACGCGGCCTTGGCTGCAGGCGATCCGCTCAACGCCTGCCGCCGCTACAACCTGGCCCGCTTCCCCTACCCGGACACCGACGGCCAGCGCGCGGCGGGCGCGGCCTGCGTGGCGGCGTTCGACGAGTGGCGCACCGGGGTGGGCGGCATCCAGCGGCGCGAGCTGGACGTCCTCGGCGCCAAGCTCCCGGTGTGGACCAGCGGCCTGGACACCACCGCGCGCAAACCGCTGCTGGTCATCATGGGCGGCATCGTCTCCATCAAGGAGCAGTGGGGCCAGTTCCTCACGGCGGCGGGCAGGCTCGGCATGGCCGTGGTCGTCACCGAGATGCCCGGTGTGGGTGAGAACCCGCTGCGCTACCGCCCGGACTCGCACCGGATGCTCTCGGCCCTGGCCGACGCGGTGGCCGAGCTGACGCCGTACCGGGACGTCTACGCGGTGGCCATGAGCTTCGGCGGCACCATGGCCCTGGGCTGGGCGGCCCGCGACCCGAGGGTGCGCGGCATCCTGACCGTGGGCGCCCCCGTGCGCTCGTTCTTCACCGACCCGCAGTGGTGGCAGCGGGTCCCCGAGACGACCAAGCGCACCCTGGCCCACGTCACCGGCCTGCCGCAGGAGGACCTGGCGGCGGAGCTGCCCGCGTACGCGCTCACCCGTGAGGAACTGGCGAACGTCCGCATCCCCGTGGGCTACGTGGTCAGCGCCCGCGACGAGATCGTCCCCTCCGCCGACAGCACCCTGCTCGCCGCCATCCTGCCGAACCTCGACCGGCTGCGCTTCGACGACGTGCACGGTTCCCCCGCGCACCTCACCGACACCAAGCTGTGGATCGTCCGGTCGCTGATCGCGTGGAGCCGGGGCACCGGCCCGGCCACCGCCGCCCTGGGCGCCGCGCTGCGCCTGCGCACCACCCTGAGGAGAGCCCGATGAGCCAGCGCCCCACCCTGGTCTGCTTCCACCACGCGGGCGGCACGGCGTCCACGTTCCGCGACTGGCGCAAGAACGCCCCCGACGACTTCGACATCCACCCGGTGCAGTTGCCGGGCCGGGAGAGCCGCATCGCCGAACCCCGCCACACCGACCTCGACACGCTCGTCGAGTCGCTGTTACCCGAGCTGGAACCGGTCCTCGCCGGACCGCACGTCCTCTTCGGGCACAGCATGGGCGCCCTCATCGCCTACCGCCTCGCCCAGCGCCGCCTCGAACTGGGCCTGCGCGACCCCGCCGCCCTCATCGTCGCCGCCTACGTCGCCCCGCACATCGAACCCATCCGCCTCGCCCTGGAGCAGCTATCGGACCTGGACCTGGCCAGGACCCTCTGCGACATCGACGGCATGCACCCGGAATTCCTCCGCCGCCCCGAGTGGCTCGGCCCCCTCTTGGCCGTGGTCAAGGACGACCTCCGCGTCTGCGCCAGCCACCCGGCCACCGCCGCCACCCCCCTCCCGATCCCCCTGCACGCCTTCGGCGCCACCCAGGACCCCCTGGTGACGATGGAGAAACTGGCCGCCTGGAGCGACCACACCACCGCCGAGTTCGGCCTCAGCTTCCTCCCCGGCGGCCACTTCATGGTCACCGCGAAGGACTCCGACCTCCGCGACCAGGTCTTCACCCTCACCCGCCGCCACACCCAGGTCCCCGTCGGCTGACCCCACCCGTGTCTGCGGGGGGTGCGCCAGCGGCCGGGGTGTGCCTGTTCGCCGCCCAGCTCTCTTCCACGCCGCGCGGCAGGCGGCGTACCTGCCTGCCCGCCATCACCCGCTGACCCGGGTGGCGCCTACCCGGGTCGACGTCCACCGGAAGCGGGACGCCCGATTCGGAGGAATTCGACCAACCCGAACCATCCGGGTGACGATTCCCCGAATGCGCACCCCCTCGCCAGTCGGCCGTCACGCACCGCGAAATGGGACCTTGTACCTCATCCTTCCGAGACGGGGACCCGGAAAATCCCGTTTGAAACCCACACGCTCAGCGCAGCCCGGCCGGATGATCCACTCGTCGGCGGGCGTGCTTCTTGGTAGGTCTTGAACAGCGATCCCGACCACCGAGAAAGGCCCGCCACATGAGTCGTAAGGCCACCCGGCTCGCCGCCGCTCTCGCCGCAGCGACCGTCGTGTCCCTGGCCGGTGTCTCCGTCGCGCTCGCCACGGCAGCGCCCGAGGACCCGATCCCCACGGCATCCGACCGCGCCGCGCCGACGTCCAGTTCCACCCCGCCGTCGTCGTTCCCGCCGAGCTGCACCACCTCCACCCAACCGTCCGATGACGACGACGAGGAGGACGAGGAGAACCGGATGGGCGCGGCGGCGGCGGTGGAAGAGGCCGCCCCGGTCCGGCTCACCGAGCGCCCGCGAGCCGCTGAGGTCGAGCGGGTGGAACCCACCGAGGAACCGAGCGAGACCTCGTCCTCCTCGGCGACGCAGTGCCCGTCCTCCACCACCAGGCCCACCAGCACGGAGGACCGTGCCGGGTGAGTACCGGCAGGCGCCCCGGACACCGCTCGGGGAGACCGAGACGCTTCCGGCCCACAACGGCCGGTCGGGCGGAGCCGCAGGCACTCCGCTCGACCGGCCGTTGCGCTGTCCACTCGGGATTCGACCTCCGCCCGACGGCCCGCCTCGTCAACCCTGGTTGACCGTGGCCGTGTTCCAAGAGCCTGGGATCTTCGGGGTGTGCCCTGGTGGGGTGGACCCGTAGCCGGACTGGCGGTCGGCGGCTGCGCCGGTGGGGTTCTTGGCGGCTGGTTGCCGCCTGCCCGGCTGTGCCGTCGGAACACCCACCGAACCCCCGGCCCTGGACAGGGCACGGCCTAGGGTGGGCTGATGGAGTTGCGCCACCTCCGCTACGCCGTGGCGGTCGCCGAGCACGGGCACTTCGGGCGGGCGGCCGAGGCGCTCGGGATCGCCCAGCCCCCGCTGTCGCGGCAGATCGCCGCGTTGGAGCGGGAGTTGGGGGTGGTGCTGTTCGAGCGGGTGGCGCGCGGGGCGAGGACCACTGCGGCAGGGGCGGTGTTCGTCGGGCGGGCGCGGCGGGTGCTCGGGGAGGTCGACGCCGGGGCCGCCGAGGCGCGGCGGGCCGCCCGGGGGGAGGTGGGGCACCTGCGGGTGGTGTTCATCGGCTCGGCGCTGCTGGAGCTGCTGCCGTCCCTGCTCGCCCGGTTCCGCGGCGGGCACCCGGCGGTCACCCTGGACTTGGAGGAGGCGTCGACGCGGCGCGGAGGTGCGGCGCTGCTCGGTGGGGAGGCCGACGTCGCCATCACCCGGGGGGCGCCGCGCGGCAAGGGGGCGGAGGGGCTTTCGGCGATCCCGGTGGCGCACGACCACCTGATCGCGGTGTGCGGCCTGGCCCACCCCTTCAGCGGGCAGCGCCGGGTGGACCTCGACCAGCTCCGCGCCCAACCGCTGATCGCCGCGCCGGACGCCGAGGAACCCGCCACCGCGCACGCGATCCGCTCCCTGCTCGACGACGCGCGCCGCGCCCCGGCCACCGTCACCCGGGCCCGTGACGTGCACACCACCGTCGGCCTGGCCGCCTGCGGGGTCGGCATCGGGCTGCTGCCCTCGTGCGCTCGCGCGGCGGCCCGCGCGGACACCTGGGTCCTGGAGGTCGAACCGGCGCTGCCCCTGCCCGACCTGGTGCTCAGCTTCCGGGCCGACGACCGCTCCCCCGTCCTCGACGCGTTCCTGGCCACGGTCGCCGTGCACTGCCCCGACACCGGCAGGCACCTCGAACGCCTCGGCCGCCCCCATACCCGGGAGGTATCGGAGCAGTAGCCGCTCCGGTATCGGGGCGGACGGGCGTGGGTGGTTCGCGATCGGGTGTGACCATGACCGACGCACCGCAGAAGATCACCGTCCTCAAGACCTACGCCCGCGTGTTCGTCGACGACCTCGACACCTCCCTTCCGGTGTTCGAGCACGTCGTCGGGCGCCCCGCCGACCTGCGCTTCCCCTTCGAGGACGCCGAACTCGCCGCCGTGGGCGACGTCCTGCTGATCGCCGCGCCCGCCGCCGACCTGCCCCGCTACCGCGAGAGCCACGGGCCGCTCGTCGTCGAGGACGTCGAGACCGCCCGGCGGGTCCTGCTCGACCTCGGTGCCACCACCGTGAGCCGCTTCGAGTCGGCGACCGGCTTCGGGTACCACCTGCGCCACCCCGACGGCGTGGTGGTGGAGTACGTCCAGTGGAACCCGGACCTGGTCGCCCGCATCGTCCACCGCGCCGCGACCGGGTGAGCGCTCAGCCCCGCCCGAGCGCGTCGCCCGCCGCGCGGGAGCGGGCCGCCGGGTCCGGCGGGGGTACGACGGTGACTCCCGCACCGGTCAGGATGTCCAGGTCCAGCGACCAGTGGGTGCGGGACCGCTGGTCCCAGGTGGCGAACGCCTCGCGCACGTGCTGTTCGGCCCGCGGCCGGGAGAAGCCGGTGACCGACATGAGGTGCGCGAGCGCCACGCCGTCGGTTCCCCTGACCTGGGCCAGCCCGAAGTGGGTGGTGCGGTGGCAGTCGGTGCACAGGCAGATCAGGCGGCGCAGGGACTGCACCCGCCGGTCGGGGTCGTAGGACCAGCGTTCGTGGACCTCCAGCCAGCGCTGTTCCGCCCTGGCCTCCGGGCGGGCGCAGACCTCGCAGCGCTGCCCGGCGCGGCGGGTGACCATCCGGCGCAGCCGCTCCCAGTCGCGGGGGTCGACGCAGGAGCGGACGTTGGTGAACCAGCACGAACTCGGCACCAGGTCGACGAACAGGCCCGCGCCGAACCCCCGGTCCTCGCCGGGCAGCAGGTCGGGGACGTCGGGCAGCGCCTCCCAGCGGCTCAGGCCCGGCACCCCCGCGCGGGGGGCGTACCACCGCTTGGCCGCCGGGTCCCACCGCGCGCCCTCGGACTTCGCCTCGTCCTTGTCGCGGTAGGGGACGTCGAGCCAGACGCGTTCAGCCAACGCCGCCGCCTCCCGTGGTGTGCCGAGCGCACCCCAGGTTAGCGAGCACCCGCGCGGCGGGGATGTCCGCGGGGGTGCCTGCCCGCACCCCCCTCGGGCAGACACCCCCGCGGACCGCGCCCGTCCACCCACGGAAAGTCCTCGCCACTGACCACACCACAGACCGCGGCCCGACTCCACCGGAATTCAGGTTCTCGCGTCACGTCAAACAGCACACCCACCGCTCCGGGGGTCAGCCCACACCCGCCAGGCCCGTGGGCTCGGGATCGGCGGGGACGAGCATCTGGGTCGCCGCCAGCTCGCGGTAGAGCGGGTCGGTGCGCACCAGTTCCCGGTGGGTGCCCTGGGCCCGGATCTGGCCGTGCTCCAGGACGATGATCTGGTCGGCGCCGGTGACCGTGGACAGCCGGTGGGCGATCAGCAGCACCGTGCACCGGCGGGCCGCCTGGTCGACGACCTCGCCGAGGGCGTGCTCGTTGCGCGCGTCGAGCTGCGCGGTGGCCTCGTCGAGCAGCAGCACCCCCGGCTTGCGCAGCAGCGCGCGGGCGATGGCCAACCGCTGCCGCTCACCGCCGGAGAGGGTGACCCCGCGGGCGCCGACCTCGGTGTCGAGGCCGTGCTCCAGCCGGTCGACGAAGGTGTCGAGCCGGGTCACCCGCAGCACCTCGGTGATCTCGGCGGCGGAGGCGTCCGGGGCCGCGTAGAGCAGGTTGGCCCGGATGGTCCCCGCCATCACCGGCGCGTCCTGCTCGACGTAGGCGATGCGCCTGCGCACCTCGGCGCGCGGCAGGGTGGCGATGTCCACGCCGTCGATGCGGATCGCACCCGCCGTGGGCTCGTAGAACCGCTGCAACAGGGCGAACATGGTGGTCTTGCCCGCCCCGGACAGCCCGACCAGCGCCGTCTTGGTCCCCGGCGGCACGGTGTAGGACACGCCGCGCAGCGCAGGCCCGCGACCGGGGTAGGCGAACTCCACCCGGTCGAACTCGACCAGCGGCGCGGCCCCGGCCACCGCCTCGACCTCGACGTCCACGTCGGTCTCGATGGGCATCCTGGCCACCTCGTCGATCCGGGTGACGGCACCGAGCCCCTGTTGCAGGGTGCCCAGGCCACCGGCCAGGGACGCCAGCGGACCGGTGAGGTAGAAGACGTAGAGCAGGAAGGCGATCAGCGCCGGGGCCGACATGTCCCCGGAGGCCACCAGGGCGCCGCCGACCCCCAGCACCGCGAGGAACGCCGCCTGGATGGCCACCCCGGACAGCACCTTCACCACGGCGACGTACCGGGCACCGACCAGACCAGCCCGGTAGGCCTGCTCCACCGCGGCGTTGGCGGTCTCGGTCTCCCTGGCCTCGGCCCCGTTGGCCTTGACGGTCCTGGACGCGCCCAGCGTCCGGTCCAGTGCCGCGCCGATCGCGCCCACGGACTCCTGGGCGCGCGCCACCGCGGCCCGGATGCGCGGCAGGACCAACCCGAGCAGGACTGCCACGACCAGGATCACCGACGCGGTGACCCCCAGCAGCACGATGTTGACCACGCCCATCAGCACGACGGCCCCGAGCGTCATCAGGATGCCGTTGGCCACCTGCACCAGCCCCTCGGTGGCGGCGTTCTGCACGAGGGTGCTGTCGGAGGTGATGCGGGCGGTGAGGTCACCGGGCGGACGGCGGTCGAGTTCGGGAACCCGCAGCCGGATCAGGCGGAACACCAGGTCCTGCCGCACGTGGCGGACCACCCGCTCGGCGGTCCGCTGCTGCCACCAGGACTGCACGCCGGTCAGCACCGCCCCCGCCACCACCAGCGCCGCCAGGAACAGCACCCACGGCAGCACGGCCCCCTCGGTGCCGAGGGACTCCAGCACGTGCTGGGCGACGAGGGGCTGGACCAGCCCCGCGGCCCCCGCGACGAGGACCAGGAGCAGGCTGCCGAGCAGGACCGCGCGGTGGGGGCGGGCGTAGCCGACCAGGACGCTGAGGGCGGACGGGCTGTCGGTGCGGGTGGTCACTGTGGTCCTCGGGGTGAGTGAGGTCGGTGGGCGGGTTGCCCGCTGAGTGCGGCCGAGGGGCTCGATCGGCCGGGCGCTCGGGGTGGCCGGGCCGTCGGGCCGGACGGGGAACCCCGCACCACCCAATGTGGCACAGGATCTCCGCACCCGGCCACGTCGATTCGCCCGGCCGGGCGAGGACCGGTGGCGGTGCCCGGATGGGGCGAGGTCCGCCGGGTCGTGGCGTTGCGCGCGGTGATGCCCGCGGGAACCGGGTCCTCCGATGCGGTGACGCCGGTTGTCCCCGGTCGGGGCGGTGGCGACCAGCTCGGGCGCGGCAGCGGCGGGCGCCGGGAGGCGATCCGCCACGTGGCAGAATGCCGTTCCTGAATGAACCGAGAGGTTCAACCGACCAGGTCGTACGAGGGGTTCGGAACCGGTGACCGACAGCAGCGAGCACGACGTCCGGGTGGACAGCACCAACAGCGCGCCGACGATGCAGGACGCGCTGCTGGCACTGCAGCGCTACTGGACCGAGCGAGGTTGCCTGGTGACCCAGCCGTTCAACACCGAGGTCGGCGCCGGGACCGCGAACCCGGCCACCATGCTGCGGGTGCTCGGCCCCGAGCCGTGGCGGGTCGGCTACGTCGAGCCCAGCGTCCGCCCGGACGACTCCCGCTACGGCGAGAACCCCAACCGGTTGCAGACCCACACCCAGTTCCAGGTGATCCTCAAGCCCGACCCGGGCAACCCGCAGGAGCTGTACCTGGGCAGCCTGGAGGCGCTCGGCGTCGACATCCGCGCCCACGACATCCGCTTCGTCGAGGACAACTGGGCCTCCCCCGCGCTCGGCTCCTGGGGCCTGGGCTGGGAGGTGTGGCTCGACGGGTTGGAGATCACCCAGTTCACCTACTTCCAGCAGGCGGGCGGCCTGGTGCTGGACCCGGTGTCGGTGGAGATCACCTACGGGCTCGAGCGCATCCTGATGGCGTTGCAGGGCGTGGCCCACTTCAAGGACATCGCCTACGCCGACGGCATCTCCTACGGGGAGATCTTCGGGCAGGCCGAGTACGAGATGAGCCGCTACTACCTCGACGACGCCGACGTCGAGGCCACCAAGCGGATGTTCGACGAGTACGCCGCCGAGGCGGGCAGGCTGCTCGACGCGCGCCTGCCGGTGCCCGCGTACGTGCAGGTCCTCAAGTGCAGCCACGCGTTCAACGTGCTCGACGCGCGCGGGGCGATCAGCACCACCGAGCGGGCCAAGGCGTTCGGGCAGATGCGCACCCTGACCCGCCGCGCCGCCCAGCTCTGGGCCGAGCGCAGGCAGGAGCTGGAGCACCCGCTGGGCGTGGTCGCGCCACTGGCGTCCGCCTCGGTGCCCGCGCCGCTGCCGGAGGTCGACGCGCCCGCCACCCTGCTGTTCGAGATCGGCGTCGAGGAGATGCCGCACTCGGACGTGACCGCCACCGCGACCTGGGTGCGCGAGGTGCTGGCGGGCAAGCTGGCCGCCACCCGGCTCGGCCACGGCGAGATCAGCGGGTACGCCACCCCGCGCCGCATCATCGCCCTGGTGCGGGACGTGCAGCCCGCCGAGCCCGACGCCGAGCGCACCGTGCGCGGCCCGCGCGTCACCGCCGCCTACGACGCCGACGGCAACCCGACCAAGGCCGCGCAGGGCTTCGCCCGCGGCCAGGGCGTCGACCCCGCCGACCTGGTGCGGGTGGACGTCGACGGCGTGGAGCACGTCGCGGTCGTCCGCACCGACGTGGGCCGGGGCGCGATGACCGTGCTCAGCGACGTGCTCGCCCAGGTGGTCACCGAGCTGCGCGCGGAGAAGAACATGCGCTGGCGCGACCCGGGCCTGTCGTTCAGCCGCCCGGTCCGGTACCTGCTGGCGATGCTGGGCGAGGCGGAGCTGCCGGTGGCGGTGTCGTCGCTGCGCAGCGGCACCACCACCCGCGTGCACCGCACCGCCGCCGACCCGGAGGTCCGCGTCCCGTCGGCCGAGGGCTACCTGGAGTTCCTGGCGGGGCACGGCATCGTCGCCGACGCCGGGCAGCGCCGGGAGCGCATCGTCGCCGACGCGGCCGAGCTGGCGGCCACCGTCGGCGGCACGGTCGACACCACCGCCGAGGCCGCCCTGGTCGACGAGGTCACCAACCTGGTCGAGGAACCCAACACCATCCTCGGCTCCTTCGACGAGCGGTACCTGGACCTGCCGGAGCAGATCCTCACCACGGTCATGCGCAAGCACCAGCGCTACCTGCCGGTGCGCGGCGCGGACGGCCTGCTCCCGCACTTCGTGGCCGTCGCCAACGGCGACTGCGACCGGGACCTGGTCCGCGCGGGCAACGAGGCGGTGCTGCGGGCGCGCTACGAGGACGCGGCCTTCTTCTGGCGCGCCGACCTCAAGATCGCCCCGGAGCAGCACCGCCTGGGCCTGGTCAAGCTGACCTTCGAGGAGCGCCTCGGCTCGGTGGCCGACCGCGCCGACCGCATCGCCGCCGTGGCGGGCACCCTGGCCGAGCTGGCCGGGCTGTCCACCGAGGACCGGACCACGGTGGAGCGGGCGGGCGCCCTGGCGAAGTTCGACCTGGCATCGCACATGGTCGTCGAGCTGTCCAGCCTGGCGGGCACCATGGCCCGCGAGTACGCCGCCCGCGCGGGTGAGACCCCCGAGGTCGCCCGGGCCCTGGCGGAGATGGAGCAGCCCCGCAGCGCGTCGGACACGCCCCCGGAGAGCACGGCGGGCGCGGTCCTGGCCCTGGCCGACCGGTTCGACCTGCTCGCGGGCCTGTTCGCCATCGGCGCCACCCCCACCGGCAGCTCCGACCCGTTCGGCCTGCGCCGCGCGGCGGGCGGTGTCGTCACCATCCTCCGCGCCACCCCCGCCGCCGCCGCCATCACCCTCACCGAGGGCCTGGCCGCCGCTGCCGCCCGCATCACCGCCCACGGCGTGGAACTGGAGGAGGACGCCCTGGCCGACGCCAGGGAGTTCACCATCCGCCGCTACGAGCAGCAACTCCTCGACGCGGGCCACGAGCACAACCTCGTGCAGGCGGTCCTCCCCCTCGCCGACGCCCCCGCCACCGCCGACACCACCCTGGCGGAACTGGAGAAGCGCGTCGGCGACGAGGACTTCGCCGCCCTCACCGCCGTCCTCCAGCGCGCCCGTCGCATCGTCCCCGTCGGGACCCCGGCGCAGTACGACGCGGGCGACCTGGTCGAACCGGCGGAACTGGCCCTGCACGAGGTGGTCACCGCCGTCGCCGCCCGCCTGGCGGGCCGCCCCCGCGACCTGGCCGACTTCACCACCCTGGCCGCCCCCCTGGTCACCCCGGTCAACGACTTCTTCGACGGGGTCATGGTGATGGCCGAGGACGAACGCCTCCGCGCCGCCCGGCTGGGTCTGCTGGCCACCATCACCGCCCTGGCCGAGGGCGTGGTGGACTGGAAGGCGCTGTAGCCGGTCCGAGGCGGCACCCGGAGATCGGGTGCCGCCTCGCCCGGGGACCGGGTGTCCACCGTGCACCGCTCGTGGCGCTCAGCGGGCCGGATCGGCGATCCGGACGCGATCGCTCTCCTTGTCGGACAGGAACACCGCGAGTTCCTGCCCCTCTTCGGTGACCGCGTCCCGTTCAGCCCGCGAGAAGCGGCGCAGCGGGGCGACGACCACCGTGCCCGCCTCCACGGTCCAGGTCCCGGCGACCCGCCCGTCCACCAGGACCGCCCGCTCCCCCGCCACCGACAGGCCGCGGTGAGCGGTGTCCACGATGCGACCGCGGTCGTCGTAGCCGAGGAGTGCGTTGTCGAACGCGGGCAGGAACCGCGCCGGGGCCGGGGTGTCCGGGTCGGGGCGCGGGGCGTCGGCGAGATCCAGCAGTTCCCGGCCGCGCTCGTCACGAAAGGTGACCAGCTCCCCACGAAGGGCCGTCACCGCGGCCGGAAGACCCGCGAGACCGCTCCAGGCCCGCACGTCGGCCGTGGCAGCAGGCCCGAAAGCGGCCAGGTAGCGCCGGACCAGGGCTTGACCGACGAGGTCAGGACCATCCCCCGCCGGGTCGACCGCGCGCCCCAGCCAGGTGGACATCGGCGCGTACCGGGCGCCCGCCCGCACCCGCCACAGGCCGCGCGGCGGCAGTTGCACCACCGGGATGAGGGCGGCGACCAGCGCCTCCCCCAGCGGCCGGGGGCCCGCGGCGGGCCAGCGCTCGACCACCGCCCTGGCGAGGTCGCCCATCGAGCGGGGTTCGCCGTCGGCGAGGACCGCGCGGCCCGCCGCCGCGAGCGCGTCGAGGTCGACCCCGGCGAGTTCGCGGCGGTAGGCGCCGAGCACCCGTTGGAGCAGCATGGCGTCGTGGCGGGTGCGCCAGGCCAGGGCGTCCGCCGCGGTCACCAGGTGGACGGTGCGGCGCATGAGGTGGGTGCGCACCACCTGCCGCCCGGTCAGCAGGTCCGAGAGCGCAGCCGGGTCGAACCCGCGCAGCCGGGACCACAGCCCGGTGAACGGTTCCTGCGGTTCCTGCGCCTGCACCCCGCCGAGGTGCGCGACGGCGTCGAGGGCGGGCACGTCGGCGCGGTCGAGCAGCAGTTGCCTGGCGAGCGTGGCCCGGTTGAGCGCCCGGGTTTCCAACACGGTCATCGGGTCATGCTCCCAGCGGTTTCCGCGCGTCGAGGGTTTCGCGGAGGATGTCGGCGTGCCCGGCGTGCTGGGTGGTCTCGGCGAGGACGTGCAGCAGCGCCCCGCGCGCGCTGAGCACACCCCCGGCGGGCTCGTGCCACGGCGCGTCCGGCAGCGGGTGGGTCACCGACAGGTCGGGGATGGCGGCGACGACCTCCGCGGTGCTGGCGGCAACCCGCTCGTAGCGCTCGACCACCCCGGCCAGGGTCTCGCCGGGCCCCATGCGGAAGCCCTCGCGGTGCTCGATCATCCACTCCGGGTACTCGCGAGCGGTCCCGGCCATGACGTCGGCCCAGGTGACGCCGTCGGGCAGGTCGTAGGACATCCCCACCGGGCCGTCGACCACGAAGCCCAGCCACCCCTCCTCCACGGCGGTGACGTGCTTGACCAGCCCGCCCAGGCACAGCTCGCTGACGGTCGGGCGCGCGGCCGCCTGCTCGTCGTCGAGGCCGCTCGTCGTGGCGATGAGGGCCGCGCGGGCCTTGGCGAGCGCCGCGAGCAGGTCGGCCCGCTCGGCGTCGAGGGTGGTGGTCGTCTTGACGTCGTTCGGCATGGGGCAACAGTGGCAGGGGTGGCGGACAGGATGTGTCCGCTTCTGCGGGCAGGATGGGGACATGCCGAAGACCTCCGCCCGCCTGCTGGCACTGCTCTCGCTGTTGCAGGCGCGCCGGGACTGGCCGGGGGCGCTGCTGGCCGAGCGGCTGGACGTCAGCGCGCGCACCGTGCGCCGCGACGTCGACCGCCTGCGCGAACTCGGCTACCCCATCGCGGCGGTCAAGGGCCCCGACGGCGGCTACCGGCTCGACGCGGGCGCGGAGCTGCCGCCGCTGCTGTTCGACGACGACCAGGCCGTCGCCCTCGCCGTGGCCCTGCAGCTCGCCGCCGCCTCCGGTGCGGACATCGGGGAGGCCGCGGCGCGGGCGCTGAACACCGTCCGGCAGGTCATGCCCGCCCGGCTGCGCCACCGGATCGACACCCTGCGGGTCACCGCCGTCGACCGGTCCGACGCCCGGGTCGACAGCGCCGTGCTCACCGCGCTCAGCGCCGCCGTCCACGCCCGCGAGGTGCTGCGCTTCGACTACACCCCCGCGACCCCGCCGGAGCGGGCCGATCCCCCGCCGCGCCGGGTCGAACCGCACCACCTCGTCACCCGCGCGGGCCGCTGGTACCTGCTCGCCTGGGACCTCGACCGCGACGACTGGCGCACCTTCCGCGCCGACCGCATCACCCCGCGCACCCCCACCGGCCCCCGCTTCACCCCCCGCGAGCTGCCCGGCGGTGACGTGCCCGCCTTCGTGGCCAACCGCTTCCGCGGCACCGACCCCACCGGCGGCTGGCCCTGCCGCGGCGAGGTCATCCTCGACCTCCCCGCCGCCGTGGTGTCCGCCTACAGCGGTGACGGCGTCGTGGAGGAACTGGGCCCGGACCGGTGCAGGCTCCTGCTGGGCTCGTGGTCCTGGACCGGTCTGGCCACCGCGCTCGGCCGGTTCGACACCGACATCGAGGTCGTCGGCCCGCCCGAGCTGCGCGACGCCTTCGCCCACCTCGCCCGCCGCTACGCCCACGCCGGGGACGCGCGGCGGCGGTTTCCTGTGGACGGTGACCCCCCGGGTCGCGGCGTGGCAGGATTCGCCCGTGACCAGCAGACCCGATGAAGCGCGGCACCTGCGCGACCTCGCGCGGCTGCGCCGCGTCCGCGACCGCATCGACCGGGAGTACGCGCAGCCGCTGGACGTCGAGGCGCTGGCCAGGGGCGCGCACATGTCGGCCGGGCACCTGAGCCGCCAGTTCCGGCTCGCCTACGGGGAGTCGCCGTACGGCTACCTGATGACGCGGCGGATCGAGCGGGCGATGGCGCTGCTGCGCCGCGGCGACCTCAGCGTGACCGAGGTGTGCTTCGCCGTGGGGTGCTCGTCGCTGGGCACGTTCAGCACCCGGTTCACCGAGCTGGTCGGGGTGCCGCCGAGCACCTACCGGCGGCAGGCGGCGCAGGCGACGGCGGGGATGCCTTCGTGCGTGGCCAAGCAGGTCACCAGACCGGTCAGGAATCGAGAAGCGCGGGTGCCCGAGCCGCACCTAGCGTGAGCGCCATGGACATCACCATCCACTCCAGCTTCCTCCCGCACACCGACCCGGAGGCCGCCCTGGCCTTCTACCGCGACACCCTGGGCTTCGAGGTCCGCAACGACGTCGGCTACGGCGGCATGCGCTGGATCACCGTCGGCCCGGTGGGCCAGCCGGGGACGTCGATCGTGCTGCACCCGCCCGCCGCCGACCCCGGTGTCACCGAGGACGAGCGCCGCACCATCACCGAGATGATGGCCAAGGGCAGCTACGCCGCGGTCCTGCTGGCCACCCCCGACCTCGACGGCACCTTCGCCCGGTTGCAGGCCACCGACGTCGAGATCGTCCAGGAGCCGACCGAGCAGCCCTACGGGGTCCGCGACTGCGCCGTCCGCGACGACGCGGGCAACCTGGTCCGCATCCAGGAACTGCGCTGAGCCCCGCCCCACGGATGGAGACGACGACATGACCAAGAGGACGGACCCGCGCCCACCGGTCCACAGCGCGGACAGCCACGACCTCATCCGCGTGCACGGCGCGCGGGCGAACAACCTCGACGACGTCAGCATCGAGATCCCCAAGCGCAGGCTGACGGTCTTCACCGGCGTCTCCGGTTCGGGCAAGAGCTCCCTGGTGTTCGGCACGATCGCCGCGGAGTCGCAGCGGCTGATCAACGAGACCTACAGCGCGTTCGTGCAGGGCTTCATGCCGACGCAGGCGCGGCCCGACGTGGACGTGCTCGAGGGGCTCACGACCGCGATCATCGTCGACCAGCAGCGGATGGGCGCCGACCCCCGGTCCACCGTGGGCACCGCCACCGACGCCAACGCGATGCTGCGCATCCTGTTCAGCAGGCTCGGGCAGCCGCACGTCGGTTCACCGCAGGCGTTCTCCTTCAACGTCGCCTCCATCAGCGGCGCGGGCGCGGTCACGATCGAGCGTGGCGGGAAGACGGTCAAGGAGCGGCGCAGCTTCGCCATCACCGGGGGCATGTGCCCGCGCTGCGAGGGCCGGGGCTCGGTCTCCGACATCGACCTGACTCAGCTCTACGACGACTCCAAGTCCCTCGCCGAGGGCGCGTTCACCATCCCCGGCTGGAAGTCCGACAGCTTCTGGACGGTGCGGGTCTACGCCGAGTCGGGTTTCGTGGACCCGGACAAGCCGATCCGCAAGTACACCAAGAAGGAACTCAACGACTTCCTCTACAAGGAGGCGACCAAGGTCAAGGTCGACGGCGTCAACCTCACCTACGAGGGGCTGATCCCGAAGATCCAGAAGTCGTTCCTGGCCAAGGACCGCGAGGCGCTGCAACCGCACATCCGGGCGTTCGTGGACCGGGCGGTCACCTTCACCACCTGCCCCGAGTGCGCGGGCACCCGGCTCAGCGAGGCGGCCCGCTCCTCCCGGATCGGCGGCACCAACATCGCCGAGGCTTGCTCGATGCAGATCAGCGACCTGGCCGAGTGGGTGCGCGGCCTGGATGAGCCGTCGGTCGCGCCGCTGCTCGCCGCGCTGCTGCACACCCTCGACTCGTTCGTGGAGATCGGGTTGGGCTACCTGGCGCTGGAGCGGCCCTCGGGCACGCTGTCGGGCGGGGAGGCGCAGCGGGTCAAGATGATCCGCCACCTCGGGTCGGCGCTCACCGACGTCACCTACGTCTTCGACGAGCCGACCACCGGCCTGCACCCGCACGACGTCCAGCGGATGAACACCCTGCTGCTGCAACTGCGGGACAAGGGCAACACGGTGCTCGTGGTGGAGCACAAGCCGGAGGCGATCGCCATCGCCGACCACGTCGTCGACCTCGGTCCCGGCGCGGGCGCGGCGGGCGGCACCGTCTGCTACGAGGGCCCCCTCGACGGGCTGCGGGCCAGCGGCACCACCACCGGCCGCCACCTCGACGACCGGGCGAAGCTGAAGTCCTCGGTGCGCACCCCCACCGGCGCGCTCCAAGTGCGCGGCGCCACCAGGCACAACCTGCGCGACGTCGACGTGGACATCCCGCTCGGGGTGCTGTGCGTCGTCACCGGGGTCGCGGGTTCGGGCAAGAGTTCACTGGTCCACGGCTCGATCCCGCCCGGGGCGGGTGTGGTGTCGGTGGACCAGACCGCGATCCGCGGCTCGCGGCGGAGCAACCCGGCGACCTACACCGGGCTGCTCGAACCGATCCGCAAGGCGTTCGCCAAGGCCAACGGCGTCAAGCCCGCCCTGTTCAGCGCCAACTCCGAGGGCGCCTGCCCCGCCTGCAACGGCGCCGGTGTCACCTACACCGACCTGGCGATGATGGCGGGGGTGGCCAGCCCCTGCGAGGAGTGCGAGGGCAAGCGGTTCCTGGCGTCGGTGCTGGAGTACCGGCTCGGCGGGCGCGACATCGCCGAGGTGCTGGCGATGTCGGTGACCGAGGCGGAGGGGTTCTTCGGCGCGGGCGAGGCGCGCATCCCGGCGGCGCACGCCATCCTGGGGCGGCTCGCCGACGTCGGGCTGGGCTACCTCAGCCTCGGCCAGCCGCTGACCACGCTGTCCGGCGGCGAGCGGCAACGGCTCAAGCTGGCCACGCACATGTCCGACAAGGGCGGGGTGTACGTGCTCGACGAGCCGACCGCGGGCCTGCACCTGGCCGACGTGGAGCAACTGCTCGGCCTGCTCGACCGGCTGGTCGACTCCGGCAAGTCGGTGATCGTCGTCGAGCACCACCAGGCGGTCATGGCGCACGCCGACTGGATCATCGACCTCGGTCCCGGCGCGGGCCACGACGGCGGCCGGGTCGTGTTCGAGGGCACCCCGGCCGACCTCGTCGCCGACCGCTCCACCCTGACCGGCGAACACCTCGCGGACTACGTCGGAGCCTGATCGGGCCACGCCCGCGGGTGACGGTCCCGGACCGGTTCCGCGCACTGGCTCAGTTGATCCGGTGAACGGGCGCGGCCCCACCGGGAACCGGTCTCCTTCGGGCGAAAGGGAAAAACACCGATCGAGTCCGCAGTGGACTCCTCCTGCTGTGGGCAGGCGGCACTCCTCCCGCCGCCTGCCCACAGCAGACAGCAGAGAGCAATGGGATCGACGACCGGGAAGGCCCGCCCGTGACCGCGCTGGGCGTCGGCTTCCGCCCCCCGCCGTTCCACTGCGGTGGCGCTGCGCGACCGGATCATGGGTCGGTTCCTGTGGTTGCGCGACCGGGTCCGCGCTCGCGCGAGCGCCGAACTGGCCCGCCACCTCGACTGCCTCGGGCACGCGATCCGGGGCAACATCGACTGGGCGGCGAACGTGCCCCGCTGCCTCGCCGCGGACACCCCGGACGGCGTGCCGTCAAAGGTGCCCATCGTGGTCACCGACCAGCCCTGCGACACTCGCGCGGACCCGCCGCCGATCCCGGCGATCGCGTGGTGGTGGGACCGGCTGGACCCGTGAGACCCGCCCGTGGAACGGCGAGGCCACCCGCACCGGTGCGGGTGGCCTCGCCGTTCCCGGAGACCGCGTCGGCTGTCGGCGTGGTGGTCACCGACCGGACCGGGGCCGGGCATCACCGCCCCGACCGCGCGGGTGCGGCACCTCCGCCTCGGCGGCAGGGTCGGCACCCCGGGAGTGGTCTCCTTCCACCAGCGCGGTGATGGTCTTGGCCAGGCCCACCGCGTCGAGGCGGTGGCGGCGCAGGATGTCGGCGCGCGGGCCCTGCGGCAGGAACTCGGCGGGCAGGCCGAGGGCGTGCACCGGGGTGTCGTGCCCGGCGTCGCGCACCGCCTGGGCGAGGCGGGCGCCGACCCCGCCGACCCGGACGCCGTCCTCGACGCAGACGACCACCCGGTGCCGGGCGACGAGGTCGACCAGTGCCGGGCTCGGTGGGCTCACCCAGCGCGGGTCGCACACGGTGACCCCAGTGCCCCGCTCACCGAGCCGGAGCGCGGCGCGCACCCCCGGCAGCGCCATCGGGCCGACCGTCACCAGCGCGACGTCGCGGCGGCCGGACTCGAACAGCACGTCCACCCCGCCCTCCGCGCGCAGCCGAGGCACCGCGGGGCCGGTCTCGCCGCGGGGGAAGCGCAGCGCGGTGGGCCCGTCGACCCGCACGGCCTCGCCCAGCAGCGCGCGCAGTTGCTCGCCGTCGCGGGGGGCCGCGATCCGCAGGCCGGGCACCGCCTGCAACAGCGACAGGTCCCACACACCGTGGTGGCTGGGGCCGTCGTCGCCGGTGACCCCGGCCCGGTCCAGCACGAGGGTGACCGGCAGCGCGTGCAGGGCCACGTCCATGAGCACCTGGTCCAGCGCCCGGGTGAGGAACGTCGAGCACACCGCCACCACCGGGTGCAGCCCGCCCATCGCCAGCCCGGCGGCGCTGGTGACCGCGTGCTGCTCGGCTACGCCCACGTCGTGGGTCCGCTCCGGGAACTCCTCGGCGAAGGCCTGCAACCCGGTGGGCCGCAGCATCGCCGCGCTGAGGCAGGCGATGTCCGGGCGCCGCCTGCCCAGTTCCACGACCTCCCGGGCGAACACCGACGTCCACGTGGGGCCCGCGGGCCTCTCGGCGTTCGCCGGGGGCACCGTGTGCAGGCGGTCCGCCTCGTCCCGCTCGGCCGGGGGGTGCCCCTTGCCCTTGGTGGTCACGCAGTGCACCACGACCGGGCGGCCGAGGGCGCGCGCCTTCCCCAGCGCGGCCTCCAGCGCCCCGACGTCGTGGCCGTCGACCGGGCCGACGTAGGACATGCCCAGGCTCTCGAACACCGACAGGTGGTAGCCGCCCGCGTCCTCGCGCAGGTGGGCGAGGTGGCTGCCGACGGCGCCTGCGGTCGGGGCGTAGGAGCGGCCGTTGTCGTTGAGGACCACCACCACCGGGCGACCGCTGACCGCGATGTTGTTCAGCGCCTCCCAGCACATGCCGCCGGTCAGCGCGCCGTCGCCGACGACGGCCACCACGTGCCGCTTGCCGCGCTTGCCCGCGAACGCGCGGGTCAGGCCGTCGGCGTAGGACAGGGCGGTGGAGGCGTGCGAGTTCTCCACCAGGTCGTGCGGCGACTCGGCCCGGCTCGGGTAGCCGGACTGCCCGCCCGCCTGGCGCAGCAGCGCGAACTCCGCGCGCCTGCCGGTGAGGAGCTTGTGCACGTAGCCCTGGTGCCCGGCGTCGAACACGATCGCGTCGCGCGGGGAGTCGAAGACCCGGTGCAGCGCGATCGTCAGCTCCACCACGCCCAGGTTGGGCCCGAGGTGCCCACCCACCCGGGTGACCACCTCGACCAGCAGCTCCCGGATCTCCGCGGCGAGGCCGCGCAGCTCCGCCGCGGTCAGCCCGCGCAGGTCGGCCGGGCCGCGCACGCGGTCGAGCAGGGCGTCCGGGAACGCGGGGGCGGCGGTCTCGGGGACCGGCCCGCCCCGGCCGAGGGGGAGTGCCGGGCCGGTGAGGATCTGTCCACTCATGATCGCGTCCTGGGGCGTCGTCGAATGATCCTGGGCGAGCCGGGGGAAAAGAGGAGGCAGGCACCCGGGTCGCCAGGAGGAGTCCGGGATCAGGAATGATCTCCACCATACGACAGCCTGCGCCGCGTTCAACCGGAAATCCGGCCGGGTTCGGGATTCTCACTCGAAAGCCTGTTTCCGCCTCGCCTCGACAGGTGGTCTCCTGGTCGGGGACTTGACTTGTCCGTTCAAACATCCAGAACCAGAAAAAATCGCGGCACCATCAGGCGAACGCCCTGGACACGGACGGTGTCTTCCGACCGGTCATACACCCCGATCGGTAGAAGGGCATCCCGCTAACGGCTGGCAGGGCAAAAGGGCCGGTAGTCGTACTGACGATGCCCCAGGCGAGTGTTACGTTCGTGAAGCAATTGCCGACAGCGCCGACCGCCGCCTTTCTCCAACCGTGGCGTGAAAGCACGCCTGGGAGGGCAAATGTCACTCGCCACGCAAATGGAACCGCATTCACCGGTCTCCGGGAAGGCATTGGCCGCGGCCGTCCGGCGCCAGGTCGACGTCGTGCTCGACGGTTTCCTGGCGGGCAAGGCGGCGAACGCCGCGGACGAGTGCCTGCCGCCGGTGGTCGACACCGTGCGCCGGTTCGTCGCGGGCGGCAAGCGCCTGCGGCCGGTCTTCTGCCACTGCGGCTGGCTCGCCGCGGGCGGGGACCCCGACGAGCGCGCGGTGGCGGCGGTGGGCGCGGCGCTGGAGCTGTTCCACTCCTTCGCCCTCATCCACGACGACCTGATGGACGGCTCCGACCTGCGGCGGGGCAACCCGACCGTGCACCGCGAGCCGGCCGCCCGCTGCCCGGACCGGGCCGGGGGCACCGCCGCGGTCGCGGCCGACCGCTTCGGGGAGAACGCGGCGATCCTGCTCGGCGACCTGTGCCTGGTGTGGTCGGACGAACTGCTGCACGGCACCGGGTTCGACGCCGACCGCGTGGCCGCGGCGCGCCCGTTCCTCGACGCGATGCGCACCGAGGTCATGGCCGGGCAGTACCTGGACCTGCACCACCGGCCCGCGGGCGACGCCCTCGCCCACGCCTGGCGGGTCGTCCGGCTCAAGACCGCCCGCTATACCGTCGAGCGCCCGTTGCAGATCGGCGTCGCCCTGGCCGGTGGTGACGCCGAGCTGGCGCGGCGGTGCGCCGAGTACGGTCGCCCGCTTGGCGAGGCGTTCCAGCTTCGCGACGACCTGCTCGGCGTGTTCGGCGACCCGGCGGTCACCGGGAAACCGGTGCTCGACGACCTGCGCGAGGGCAAGCCGACCGTGCTCGTCGCGGTGGCCGGGCAGCGCGCCACCGCCGCGCAGCGGGCCGTGCTGCGCGAGCTGTACGGCAACCCGCTGCTCGACGAGGCGGGGGCGGCGGCGCTGCGCGCGGTGATCGACGGCACCGGCGCGGCGGCGCTGGTCGAGCGGTTGATCGCCGACCGCACCGAGCAGGCGCTCTCAGCGCTGGCCGACAGCGCGATCCCCCACCCCGTCCGGGGGGTGCTCGCCGACCTCGCCGACACCGTGGTCCACCGCGACCGCTGACCGGCACACCACCGACAACCGCCTGCGCACCGCAGGCGGGCCGTGAAATCCCAACAGGAGGAAAAAGATGATCCGCACCGCCCTCGCCGCGTCCCTGCTCACGGCCGCGTTCGCCGTCGGCTCGGCGGGCTCGGCCACCGCGCAGCCCGCCCCCGCGGGCAACCCGCCCGCGCCCGCGGCGGCGTCCGCGCCCACGCCCGAGGGCATGTGGTTCCCGGTGTTCTTCTTCGGCACCGAGGGCTTCTGCACGCAGGTGGGGACGATGGCCCAGCAGTCCGAGGCGCTGGAAGAGGAATCGTGGAAGTGCGAAGGCGGCTGGCTGCTGATCCACGTGGAGCCGGACGACGCCTCCTGAGGCCCACCGCGGCGGCAGTGACCCCGGCCCCACCGGTCCACTCCGCACCACCGCTCCCCCGACCACCTCCCGCACCCCGAGTGGAGTCGACATGTCCTTGCCCACCACCGCGCCCCCGGCCGAGGGGGTGGCCCCCATGGCGGCGTTCCTCGCCGACTGCGCGAGCGCGCTCTCCGACGTCGCGGGCGGCGAGCTGACCGACGCGCAGCGGACGTTCCTGGCCGCGGGCACGGCGGCGCTGCGCGCGGCCCGCGGCGGCGAGTGGGTGCAGCTCGGCCTGGAGGTGGCGCCCGGCGGGTTGTCCGCGCTGTACCCGGAGCTGGCCGCGACCGCGCACGAACTGCTCGACGGCGGGGCGGCCGCGGAGTTCTTCTTCATGCACAAGCCGCCGGGGCTGCGGGTCCGCTTCGCCCCGGCCCGCGGCCACGGCCAGTTCGTCCGCGCCGAGGTCCGGCGCCACGCCGAGCGGTGGCGGGCGGCCGGGCTGGTCCGGGGCGTGCGCTCGGCGGTCTACGAGCCGGAGGCGCACCTGTTCGGCGGGAACGAGTCCATGCCGCACGTGCACCGCCTGTTCACAGTGGACTCGCTGACCTGGCTGGAGCACCACGCCACCGCGCGCGAGACCCCCGCCTGGGCGCTGTCGCTGCTGATGCTGCGCGCGGTGTTCGACGGGTTGCGGGTCGTCGGCTGGGAGGATCGCGACGTCTGGGGCCGGGTGGCGGATTCCGGCCGCCGCACGCCCCCGGGGTCGGCCCCGGTCGAGGGCCCGGTCACCGCGCGGCTGCGCGGGCACTGGGCCGACCCCGACGCACTGGCCGCGGCGCTGCCCGCCGACGTCCGCGCGCTGGCCGACCGGCACGCCGAACGGGTGCGCCCGCTGTGCGAGCGGTGGTGGGCGGAGTACTTCGGCACCGAACGCGCCGTCATCGGCCCCCGTGAAGCGGCCTGCTACCACACGATCTTCCACTGGAACCGCGCCGCGCTGAGCCCGGGCACCCAGGCACTGATCGCCACCGCGCTCGCCGGGACGGACGGCCATGTCCGCTGACTTCCGCCCCGAGGGCCCCGCCGGGCTGCTGCGCGTCTCCGGTGTCCCGGCCGCCCTGGTCGCCGAAGCGGGCAACCCCGGGCTGTTCGACGCCCTGCGGCGGCTGAGCCGCGACGAGGCCGACCACCGGTCGTTCGCCGCCGCGCTCGCCGAGCGGGTCAGCGCCGAACTGGTGCCGCACCCCGACCTGTCCGCGCCCGTGCGGACCTCGGCGATCACCCTGCGCAGACAGCTCACCCGCGGCGAACCGGTCGACGGGCCGCAGTGCAGGCGCCTGGCCGTCGTGGGCGTCGCCCTCGGGGTGCCGCAGGCGCTGACCGACGACCTGGTCCGGGCGGCGACCTGGTCGACCGCGCTCACCACCGCCCGCGCGGAGTGCGCGGACGCGGTGCTCGCCGAGCGGAGCAGGCTCGCCGCGCTGCCGTGGGAACTGGTCACCGACTCCCCCACCGCCGCCAGGGTGGTCTCCCAGACCGCCCCCGAGGTGCTCGACGAGATCCGCGGCAGGCTGGCCGCGGGCGAGCGGTGGACCGACAAGCGGCTGCGCCAGCGCGCGGACTACCTGCTGCGCCTGCTGTCGCGGGCGGCGCTGAAGACGACCCCGCGCGGCTGGCTCGGGCAGGTCGCGCTCGTGGGCGTGGCCCCGGACCGCGACACCCGGCTGCTGCCCGGGTTCGAGGTGACCGACTACGCCGTGCACTCGCTGTCGAACATCCAGGCCGACCGCCGGGTGCTGGCCACGGCCGCCGACCTGCCCGACGCCTGGCTGAGCATCACCGGCCTGCACTGGGTGCGGGGGGCCCGGCTGTGCTGCTGGGTGGCCGACCACGACAGCACCAAGGGCCTGCGGCTGGTGCGCGTCCGCCGCACCCCGGCGGTGGACGCCGTCCGGCACCTGCTCGGCCCGGGGGCGCTGCGGACCGCCGACGTGGTCCGGCTGCTCGCCCCGGAGGACCGGCACCACCCGACGGTGCGGGCGTTCCTGCGCCACCTGGCCGGGCTGGGCGTGCTCCAGCTCTCCGCCCAGCCGGTGTCGAACCTGCGGGACTGGTCGCCCAACCCGCGCGGGGTGGTGGCGGACAGGGGTTTCGTCGACGTCTACCGCCGCGGCCGGGGGCACGTCCCCGCCGCCGCGGTGACCCGGCTGGCCGGGCTCGTCGCCCAGGCGGGCAGGCTCGGCGCGGTCCTGGCCGAGGACGCCGGGGGCACCGGCGGCGGCCACCCGGTGCTCGACCTGGTCGGCCCCGAACCCCGGCCCGCCTCCGAGGTCGTCGCGGAATTCCTCGACGGCGCGGAGCACCGCCCGCCCACCCCGCCCGCCACCGAGTGGCCCGAACCGCGGCCGGGCGGCGCCTACCAGCGGCTGGCCGACTGGCTCGCCGGGCACGCCGACGCCGACGAGGTCGACATCGACGCCGCCGCGCTCGACCGGGTCGGCGCCCCACCCGCGGCGCTGCCACCGTGGCCGGTCGACTGCCTGGTGCGGCCGCTGCCCGGCGACGGGCCGGTGGCGGTGCTGGAGGCCGTGCTGCCCGCCGGGGTGCTCGACGCCCGATTCGCCGACGCGCTGCACCAGTTGCACGGCCGGGTGCCGCAGGTCGAGGACTACCGCGGCTTCCTGGCCGAGGTCACCACCCGGTGCGGGGCGGAGGTCGTCGAGGTCCTGGTGCCCCCGCAGGACGACCGCAGCGCCAACGCGGTCCGCAGACCCCGCTACACCCGCACCTGGACCGGCGACGCCGACCTGTCGACCTACTTCGCCGGGCAGGCGGGACCGGGGCGCTACCTGCCGCTGGACCGTGTCCTGGTGCGCAGGCGGGACGGGCGGGTCGTCGCCGAGGACGCCGACGGCAAGCCGCTGTGGCCGGTCTGCCACGCCACCCGGACGCCGATGGCACCGTGGGACGTCGTGGTGGCGCTGCTCAGTGCCGCCGCGCCCATCGGCCACCTGGCCGCACCGCTGCTCCTGGGCGACCCCGCCGCCGCCTTCCCCGGCCGCGCCCGCACCCCCCGACTGGTGCTCGACGGCGGGCTGGTGATCGCCGGGGCCACCGTCCGCGTCGAACGCGCGGCCCTGCCGAGCCCCGGCGACCCGGTGGTCGAGCGGGTGCGCAGGCTGGCGGACCTGCGCGCGGCCACCGGCGCCCCGCGCTGGAACTTCGTGCGGGCGGCGGGCGGGCGGCGACCGCGACCGGTCGACCTGGACAGCGTCACCGCGCTGCGCGTGTTCGACCGCCTGCTCGCCGACCCCGCTGTCCCCGCGCTCGTGCTGGAGGAGATGCTGCCCGACCCGGAGCACCTGCCGGTGCGCGACGAACTCGGCCAGGGCCTCGCCGCCCAACTGGTCATCCGCCTCCCAGCGGACCCCGGGCTGGCCCGGGTGGCCGACCGGGCGGCCAGGGCGTGGCGCGGCCTGAGCCCGCCCACCGAGGCGGCGAACCGCTTCGTGACGGCGGTGTAGCGCCGACCCGCCCCCGAGCACCACCGGGTCCACCGGTGGGGAAGTCAGTCAAGCGAAGGAGAACACCGTGCAATCCACAGTGGAACTCGCCGACCTCGACGAACTTGTCGAGCAACTCGACGCGCAGATCACCGAACTGGACTCCGCGGACCGCGGGGAGGCCGTGTCACTGCTCCTGTGCAGCGGCGGCTGCGGCGGCGGCTGGTCCTGGCACTGGTACTGCTGAGCTGAGCCGGAAAGGAGCGGGAGATGGTGGTTCCCGACGTGTTGACCACCCCGCGCAACGCCTCGACGCGGGACCTGCTGCTGGTCGCGGACCACGTGCTCACCTCCTGGACGGCTCGTCACCCGATGGGCACGGCCGGACCCGACCTGGGTCCGGCCGTGCTTTCCACCCTCGTGGCCGCGCACCCCGACGCCACCGGGGAGCAGCGCCGGACCTGCGGCGAGGCCACCGACCTGTGGCTGCGCACCGGCCTGCGCGGCCGGGCGGGGACCGGGCTGCACGACGGGCTGTCCGGTCTGGTGGCCGGGCTGGGCCTGATCGCGGGGGTCCGACCCGACGTCGGCCCCGCGGCGCAGCGGGCCGCGCGGTCACTGGCCACCGCGGCCGACCGCAGGCCGTGGCGCACCTCGGCCGTGGGCTTCACCGACTACGACCTGGTCAGCGGCCCGGCCGGAACGCTGCTGGCGCAGCCCGCCGGAACACCCCCGGGGGGCGCGGCCGCGCACCTGGCCGCCCTCGCCGCCGAACCCGACCTGGCGGGCCTGCGGATCGGCGCCCACCGCGACCACCCGCTGGTCGGCTGGACCCAGGGCGACGTCGTCACCGGCCTGGCGCACGGCGCCGCCGGGGTCCTGGCCGCGCTGTCGGCGGTGGACCCCACCGAGGAGGCGGTCCGCGCCGTGGCGCACCTGTCGACCTGGCTGGTCGCCGGGCTCTACGTCGACGGCGCCGGGATCGTGTCCTGGCGGTACGCCGCGGGCGGGGAACCGGAAGCCGTCGCCCACCGGCAGGGCTGGTGCTACGGCAACCCCGGGGTGAGCTGGGCGCTGTGGGCGGCCGGGCGGGCACTGGTCCGCGCGGGCGCCCCCGGTGGGGAGGACCTGTGCGACCTCGCGGTGCGGGCGGTGGGGACGCTGTGCGGGGGCTACGACGCCGACGTGCACCTCGACGGCGACCGCGACAGCGACCGGCTGGGGGTCTGCCACGGCGCGGCCGGGGTGCTGCTCGTGGCCGACGCCTTCGCCCGCCACACCGGGTCAGCACCCGCCGCCGCGCTGCGCGACTGGCTCACCGGGCACCTGCACGACCGACTCGACCGGGTGGCGCGCCTCGCGGGCACCGACACCACCCTGCTGTCCGGGGCCACCGGGGTGCTGGCCGCGCTGCTGACCACCGCGGGCGCCGACCGGGGTTGGCTGCGCTGCCTCGCCCTGACCTGACCGCCCTGACCCCGATGTCCTGGGAGGACCGAAATGGAGCACAGAAACGTACTGCGGGTGGTCGACCTGCACAAGTCCTTCCGGGGCCACGAGGTGCTGCGCGGCGTCGAGTTCGACCTCGCCCCCGGCGAGCTGTTCGGGATCATCGGCGAGAACGGCGCGGGCAAGTCGCCCCTGCTGCGGGTCCTGGCGGGCGAACTCCCCGCCGACCGCGGCGACGCGCTCTACGCGGGCAGGCTCGGCTACTGCCCGCAGAAGATCGTGCTGAACGACGAGCTGACCCCCGACCAGCACCTGGCCCTGTTCCGGCGGGCCTACGGGCTGCGCTCGCTGGAGCACGCGAACCAACTGGTGGAGCGGCTGGGCTACGAGCGGCACCGGTCGGTCAAGGCGGGCCTGCTCTCCGGCGGGACGCGGCAGAAGCTCAACCTGACGATCGCCCTCATGCACGACCCCGACGTGGTGCTGATGGACGAGCCCTACCAGGGCTTCGACTGGGACAACTACCTCAACTTCTGGTCCATCGCGGAGGAACTGCGCGACCGCGGCCGGTCGGTCCTGATCATCTCCCACCTGGCCCACGACACCGCCCGCTTCGACCGCCTGCACAAACTCCGCGAGGGCCGCCTCACCACCGAGGAGGCCGTCGACCCGCCCGCGGTCGGGGCGCCGGCACTCGAGCGGACCGCGATCGAGCAGGCCACCGCGGACGGGGAACCCGCCGTCGGCAAGCCTTCGACGCAGAAGGGCACCAGGACCGCGACCGCCAAGGCCACGGGCGCCACGCGGCGCCCTGAACCCCCCGCGGCCCGAACGGTCGGCGCGGTCCGCAAGACCGTCGGCCGAGCCGCCGCCACGGCGCGGAAGGTGACCGGGGCATGACGGCGACCTGGTCGGACTCGCTGTCCGACGCCACCAGGCACGAGATCACCCAGCACTCCCGCAACCGGGTCGCCCTCGCCCTGGTGCTGGTGTTCATCCCGGTGTGGCTGCTGCTGGTGAACGTGATCATCCCCAGCGAACCCGTCGACTTCCACTCCCGCCCAGCGGGCCGGACCATCCCGGTGGACGCCAACGAGCTGGGCATGATCTCCGGGGCGATGAACGCGGTCACCCTGATCGTCGGCTTCATGATGTTCACCGCCGTCCGCCGCTCAGCCGACTTCGACCGCCGCCTGGTCCTGGCGGGCTTCCCCCGCTCGGCGCTGCTGCTGGCCAAGCTGCTCGCCCTGCTCGCCGCCGCCGGGGTGGTCGCCCTGTACGCCTCCCTGCTGCTACTGCTGTTCTGGCGCCCCGAGCAGTTCGTGTTGCTGCTGGTGAGCCTGTCCGTCAGCGGCCTGACCTACGGCGGCATCGGGATCGTCCTGGCAATGGTGTTCCGCACGGAACTGGCCGGGATGTTCCTGATCATCATGATCAGCCTGGTCGACGTGATGGTCCAGAACCCGATCATCACCCCGTCCTCAGCGGGCGGCGGGGTCACCCTCCTCCCGACGTTCGGAGCCATGCAGAGCGCCGTGGCCGCGGCGTTCACCGAGGACCTGACGCTCCGCTACCTGCTACTCGGCATCCTGTGGCTGGCCCTGGCCGCCGCGGCGGGCCTGTACGCGTTCAACCACCGCACCCGCGACCACAACCTGGACGGCAAGTCGACCGAGCCCCACCAGGGAGCCGAGGCGGTGACCGTGCTCCTGACCACCCGCTCCGACGGAACGCTCCAGGTCAGCTCATCCTCCGGCCCGGTACTGCTCTGCACCCGACTGACCGGCTTCACCCCGGACTGCCCCTGCCCCAAGTGACCACCCCACCAATCCCCCGCAGCCAATTCCCTCCGGCACCGAGCACCCCAGCGGAGCCCGGTCGCCAACTCTTGAATGCCCACCCCACCGAAACCCCGCAACCCGACCACCCCCGCCCCAAGCAACCACACCAGCGAAGCCCGACAGCCGACTCCCCCTTACCCCCCAGCCAACTCCCCCAACCCCAGCCGCGCGAACACCGACAGATCACCCCTAACAACAACCCCCACCCGCGCGACACCTGTCATGGCCCTGCGAACCCCGGACAGGAAGGCCCCCTCGATGACCACCCCCCTCCGCGCGGACGTGCAGGAACCCCCCACCCCGACGGTCGCCGACGTCACCCGCATCGCCGCCCATCCCGACCCGATCATCCGCAACCTGATGATCACCCACTGCTACCACGCCCTGTCCCGAGCCCTCACCGACTTCACCGGCGGCTCGGCCAACTGGTGCACCTTCGCGGTGTGGGCCTCAAAACAGGTCGGCCAAACCATCCGCCAGGAAGACCCCCGCCGCCTGGCCGAAAGACTCCTCACCGCCTCCCCCCAGTCCTCCGCCATAGCCGCCCTGCTCGCGGAAGCATTACGCCGAGCACTCCCCCACCAAGTCGCCGAACGCCTGGTCCACCACCCCATCGCCACCCTCACCCGCCTCGAAGCAGCCAGCGAGGCCGGAGCACGAGGCAACCTCAAGGTCTTCGCCGAAATCGCCCACGAGTTCGCCCGCTTCCTGACCGAGTTCGCCCACACCCAAACCCCCGACGACCAGCGAATCGCCGCCTTCTGCGCCACCCTCCGCCCCGGCCCGCCCCCCAACGGCCAGCACTACCTCCAGCAGGCGTTCACCCACTACTACCGAGCCAGGTTCACCGAGGACCCGAAGGCCCGAACCGAACTCCTGCTCCTGGCCAACATCGAGGTCGGCCTGCACGAACAAACCCGCCTGCAACCCGAGATCACCGCCGCCCTGACCACCCCCATCCGAACCCCCCAGTTCTTGACCCACGAGCTCCCGCCCCACACCTCCAGCCCCCTACCTCACACCCCATCCCCCCGCCCCCGCACCCCATCTCCTCTCCCCCACATCGCCCTCCCCCTCATCACCCTCCTCCGCGCCACTGTCGAAACCCTCCTGGAACCAGCCCGCACCCTCACCCGCAAAACCATCACCAAACTCCTCCTCACCCTCACCCTCCCCAACAACACCCACCTGGACCTCAGCGACGACCTCACCGCCACCTACCCCGCCCCCCTGACCCACCTCACCAACCCCGACCTCCTCGCCCTCCTCCACCAGGTCGACCCCACCCCCGACAGCCCCCTGGACACCGCCGCCGAAGACTGGTCCGACCTCCCAGACCGAATGCACTACATAGCCGACATGTTCCGCTGCTACGCCACCCACGAAATCCTGCTCAACCCCCCGTTCACCCCCGAACAGGTCGAAGCCCTCACCGCAGGCCACCTCCCCACCGGCCGCCTGTAGCCCCCGCCCCCAGACAGAACCTGCCGCGACCACAGCAGCGCACCACCGACTCCCCGATCAGGGCAAGCGGCAAGCCAGCCACCCAAATCCCCAGGTCAAGCGTTCGCAAACATCCTGGTCGCACCCCGAACACCGTGACCCAGCCCCGCCGAAACCCCCACACAGGCGTGCGCTACTCTTACCCGGCAGCCGCGAGAGCGACTGTGGCCGGGCTGTGGCGCAGTTTGGTAGCGCACTTGACTGGGGGTCAAGGGGTCGCAGGTTCGAATCCTGTCAGCCCGACGGTCGTCAGACGCCCGTCGACTCTGCGAGAACTCGCAGGTCGGCGGGCGTTTTGATCTTTCCGGGACCGCGTGGTGTTGATCGTCCCTTGTGGAGGGAAAGATCGTCCTACCCGCCGGTAAGGAGAAAAATTGGAGATCAACTCCTCCTGCTGGCTGTTGATCTCGTTGAGGGGTCAGGATTGATCTTCCCGATCGGGTGATTTTCGCCAACCTTCCCGAACCTGCCGCATCCGCCCAGGTCAGACGCGTAGCCGAACTCGCTTTGGGCCCGTTGGTCGTGGTTGGGCACCGTTGGGTCGGGGTGGTGGCGTTGTCGGTGAGTTGAGCTTCGATGAAGCCTGATCACGCATTATCGGCTTAAGTGCGTCTACCTCGCGGTCATGAGTCTCGACCCGACCGGCACCGGACGCCGCCGCTGGACCATGCGCTGGAAACCAGCAATGAACACCTTCGACCTCGCCTTCGACGGCCGCCTCGCCGCCGGACGCAAGTAACCCCTTTCAACCCAGAGTTACACCGCTCGTTTGACAGACCCCGTCCTCGCTGGGGCCAGACGCTGTCGTCAGCGCGCGAAGGCCAGGGATGCACCCTAGTGTCGGGTCACGTCGAGTAACCGCTCCTCGTGGCCACCAGGCCCGAGGGCCAGCATATCGAGGTCGAACGGGGCAGACGCTGCTCACAGGCCCTGCTCCAGCGCGCGGGGTCCGAGCACAACCGGCGCCAGTCCGCCGCTGAGCTACAGGAACAGCGGCACCAGAGCCGATCCGTACCAATGAGCTGCTTCGTCGGTGCACGGCGCTATCGTGAGAACGCTCGCAACAGTCATCACTCTTTGTAATAACTGTTGCACGTTACGTTACATAGAGACAGGTGTCAAGGATGGACAGGTCACATGCACGCCTCGCCGCAGGGATTCGGGCAGGCTCAGGTCTCGGGTTGAGCGAAAGGGTGGCGTGGTAATGGCTCTCAAAAAGTCAGACCTGTACAGCTCTCTTTGGAGCAGTGCCGATGAGCTCCGCGGCAGCATGGACGCCAGTCAGTACAAGGACTACGTCCTGACGCTGCTGTTCGTGAAGTACGTGTCAGACAAGGCTAAGGCCGATCCGTATGCACTCATTGACGTGCCCGAGGACGGCTCATTCGACTACCTGATCACGCTCAAGGGCCGGCCAGACGTCGGCGAGAGGGTCAACGTCGCCATCCGCAAACTCGCGGAGGCGAACAACCTGCAAGGTGTCATCAACAACGCTGATTTTGACGACCCAACCAAGCTTGGCTCCGGCAAGGACCTTCAGGACAAGGTGTCGAACCTGATCGGCATCTTCCAGGACATGGACTTCTCCGGCTCAAAGGCGGAGGGCGACGATCTGCTCGGCGACGCCTACGAGTACCTGATGCGTCACTTCGCCACGCAGTCGGGCAAGAGCAAGGGTCAATTCTACACCCCTGCCGAGGTGTCTCGTGTTATGGCGCAGCTGCTCCAGATCCCGGCCAGCACGCCGAAGGCCACTACGGTCTATGACCCCACCTGTGGATCTGGATCACTGCTGATCAAGGTTGTTGATGCAGCTCCGCATGGCCTGACCATCTACGGCCAGGAGAACGACAACGCCACATGGGCGCTGGCCCGCATGAACATGATCCTGCACGGCAACGAGACCCACGTGATCGAACAGGGTAACACCTTGGCCGACCCGAAGTTCCGTGAGAACGACCGGCTGGACACCTTCGACTATCTAGTCGCCAATCCGCCCTTCTCTGTGAAGACATGGAAGAACGGCGTTGAGAAGGACTATGGCCGCTTCGACGGTTTCGTCACCCCTCCAGACAAGAACGGCGACTACGCGTTCCTGCTGCATATGGTCAAGTCGCTGAAGTCCACCGGCAAGGGTGTCGTGGTCATGCCGCACGGTGTGCTCTTCCGCGGCAACACCGAGGCGAAGATCCGTCAGGAGTTGGTCAAGCGAGGCTACATTAAGGCGATCATCGGTCTGCCAGCCAACCTCTTCTACGGCACCGGCATCCCCGCCTGTCTCATCGTGCTCGATAAGAAGGATGCTGTCAGTCGGACCGGGACCTTCATGATCGACGCTTCCAAGGGATTCGAGAAGGACGGTCCGAAGAATCGCCTTCGATCGCGCGACATGCACAAGATTGTCGACGCCTTCGTCAACCAGAAGGAGATCCAGCGGTTCTCACGCATGGTGCCGCTCAAGGAGATCGCCGACCCGAAGAACGACTACAACCTCAACATCTCGCGCTACATCGACAGCTCCGAGCTCGAAGACATTCAGGACCTGCGCGCCCATCTCCAGGGCGGAATCCCGAACCGGGACCTGGACGCACTGCAACCTTACTGGGATGCCTTCCCCAGCCTGCGCGCCGAGCTGTTCAAACCGCTACACGACGGCTATTCTGAGCTGGCAGTCGAAAAAGCCGACATCCAGACGACCATCACCGACTCAAGCGAGTACCAGGCCTTTGCTGCAGGTACGACTGATACCGTTGCCGAGTGGTGGGCTTCGCGCCGAAAGGTGCTGGCCGACATCACCAGAACGACCCGACCGAACGACCTGATCGAAGAAGTCTCTGAAGCGCTGCTGGAGGCCTTCCGTCCCCGACCGCTCATCGATGAGTACGGCGTGTACGAGCAGCTCATGAGCTACTGGAACGCCTCGATGCACGACGACGTGGTTCTGATCGTGGGTGAGGGTTGGGACCCCGTAGCCAAGCCGCGCGCGGCTCGCACCTGGAAGGACAAGAACAACAAGACCAAGTACGAGGACTCCCACTTCGTGTTCGGCACCGGCGCGAATGCCAAGCGCTGGGTCATGGACTTGATCCCGCCGGAGTACGTCATCGCCCGGTTCTTTCCCGAAGAGAAGGTCAACCTCGATGACCTCGTCGTCGAGCAGGAGGCCGCTGCCCAGGCCATCGAGGAATACATCGAGGAGCAAGTCGTCGAGGACGGTCTGCTCTGGGATGCGGCAGATGATGAGGGCAAGGTCTCGGCCAAACTCGCCAAAGATCGCCTCAAGGCTGCGAAGGCCGAGAAGGCCGAGGCCGAGGAGATCGAAGCGCTCAATCACGTGATAAAACTGTTCGCTGCCGAGGCTGCCACGAAGAAGGCCGTCAAGGAAGCGACAATCAAGCTCCACGAGCAGGCCCTCGCGCACTACGGCAAGCTCACTACCGAGGACATCCAAGCGCTCATCATCGATGACAAGTGGGGCGGGACGATCAGCAGCCGGATCGGCGCGGAGGTCACGGCACTGGGCCAAGCTCTCGTTGCAAGACTACTAACTCTGGCAGAGAGGTATGAGTTCACCGCCAGCGATCTTGATGCCAAGGCCGAGGAGCTGGCAGCGAAGTTGCGGGGACATCTGGTGGCGATGGGAGTCTCCGAATGACTGTCGCCTCGAATCGACCTGCTGGGGACGTCGGCTACTTCAAGGGGGGTAGCGGCTTCCCGACGAGGTTCCAAGGCGTCAAGTCTGGGGAGTTGCCCTTCTTCAAGGTCTCGGACATGAACCTGCCAGGAAACGAAATCTTCATGTGTCGCGCCAATAACTACATCTCCGAGAGCGTGCGCAAGCAACTCGGAGCGACACGTATACCTGCTGGAGCCATAATTTTCGCGAAGGTCGGCGCGGCGGTCTTCCTTGAGCGGAAGCGCATCCTTACACAAGACAGCTGTATTGACAACAACATGGCTGCCTACGTCGTGGATACAGAGCAGTTGGACGGAAGGTTTGCACACTACCTTCTCACGGACTTAAGGCTGTCCAGCTTGGCGGCAACCACGGCGCTGCCGTCGTTGAACTCCGGGCAGCTACGGTCGATCTCGCTTAGGGTTCCAACGAGCCTGGACGAGCAACGCCGGATTGCTGGAGCGCTCGCTGATGCGGATGATCTCATCGAGTTGCTCGGCCGCCAGATCGCGAAGAAGCGGTCGATCAAGCAGGGTGTCATGCAGGAACTGCTCACCGGTCGAGTCCGCCTGCCGGGATACAGTGAGGCTTGGATTGAGCAGCCCGTGTCGGAGCTTCTGGAGTTCAAGAATGGCCTAAACAAGGCCAGCCAGTTTTTTGGGCATGGCACGCCGATCGTCAACTTCATGGACGTGATGCGAGCACCCGTGATCACTGCCAACCGGGTTAAAGGACTCGTCAGCTTGAGCCGGGACGAGATTTCTCGATTCTCGGCGCGTCGGGGGGACATGTTCTTCACCCGAACATCTGAGAGTGTTGACGAGATCGGAACCGCAGCCGTCCTCGTCGGCGATGTTCGCGACGCCGTATTCAGCGGATTCGTCCTCCGCGGCCGTCCCATCGCCCCCGTCAACACGACGTTTCTTGCCTACCAGTTCCAGCTGCCGTCTGTGCGGCGCCAGGTTGTCGCGACAGCGTCGTACACGACCCGAGCACTAACGAATGGTGGCTCGCTAGGAAGAGTTCGAGTGCGCGTGCCAAGCTCCGATGAGCAGGCAGCGATTGTTGCTGTCTTGGCGGACACAGATGTCGAGCTCGCTGCCCTCGAGCGGCGCCTCCGAACCGCTCGCGCCATCAAGAAAGGCATGATGCAACAGCTGCTCACCGGTCGAACCCACCTGGCTCGTAAGGAGGCTGCCTCATGAGTGACGTCGGCCAACGAGAGCGCGAGACGCAGAACCGCATCGTCAATCTGTTCGTCGACCAATTGGAGTACGATTACGGTGGCAACCGCGAGGACTACGACAACTCCAACGTCGACGAGACGCTGCTGCGTCAGAACCTGCTCGCTCGCGGCTACGACGACGAGATCGTCGGTCGCGCTGTTCAGCAGCTACTGACTACCGTATCGTTGGCCGCAGGTCAGTCGCTCTATGACGTCAACCGCAAGGTATATAGCCTGCTCCGCTACGGCGTGAAGGTCAAGCGTGACGTGGGCGAAACCTACGAGACGGTTCGGCTGATCGACTGGGACAACCCGACGGCGAATCACTTCGTCGTGGCCGAGGAAGTCACCATTAAAGGTGAACACACCAAGCGCCCCGACCTGGTGCTCTACGTCAACGGCATCGCCCTAGGCGTCATCGAGCTGAAGCGCTCCTACGTGAGCGTTAGTGAGGGCATCCGACAGAACATCGGCAACCAGAAGCAGCATTTCGTGCGGTCCTTCTTCACCACGGTGCAACTGCTCTTCGCTGGCAACGACGTCGAGGGTCTGCGCTACGGTGTGATCGAGACACCGCAGAAGTACTGGCTCACGTGGAGAGAGCCGGACTGTAGTCCGGTCGGGGCAGACATCGCCAACCCGCTTGATCGAACCCTGACGCAGATGGCTGGCAAGGATCGCTTCCTCGAGCTCATTCACGATTTCATCGTCTTCGACTCGGGCGTCAAGAAGACCGCCCGTCATAACCAGTTCTTCGGCGTCAAGGCCGCTCAGAAGCGCATCCGCTCTCGTGAGGGCGGCATCATCTGGCACACTCAGGGCTCCGGTAAGAGCCTCACCATGGTGTGGCTCGCCAAGTGGATCCAAGAGAACCAGACCGACCCCCGGGTCCTGATCATCACCGACCGCACCGAACTTGACGAGCAGATCGAGAAGGTCTTTGGCGGCGTCAACGAGCGAATCACCCGCACAGGCTCGGGCGCCGAGATGGTCACACTGCTCAACCAGAGTCGTCCGTGGCTCATGTGTTCGCTGGTTCACAAGTTCCGCGGCTCGGACGACGATAAGGATCGTGACGAGGTCGGCGACGAGTTCATTCGCGAGCTCCACGCAAGGATCCCCGCAGGCTTCCGGGCCAAGGGCAATCTCTTTGTCTTCGTCGACGAGGCACATCGCACCCAGAGCGGCAAAATACACCGTGCCATGAAGGAGCTGCTGCCGGAGGCGATGTTCATTGGATTCACCGGCACGCCGCTGCTCAAGGCCGACAAGAAGACCAGTACCAGGACCTTCGGAAGCTTCATTCATGAGTACAAGTATGACGAAGCGGTGCGTGACGGCGTGGTTCTCGACCTGCGCTACGAGGCGCGTAACATCGACCAGGAGCTCAAGGGCGCCGCGCAGATCGACAAGTGGTTCGACCTCAAGACCAAGGGACTCACCGACCTCAGCAAGGCCCGTCTCAAGGAGAGGTGGGGCACCATGCAAAAGGTCGTCTCGGCCAAGTCGCGCGCCGAGATGATCGTGCAGGACATCCTGATGGACTTCGAGCGCGAGCCGCGTCTCATCTCGGGCCGCGGCAACGCCATGCTGGTCGGTGACAGCGTCTACCAGGCGTGCAAGTTCTATGAGTTGTTCGTGCAAGCGGGGTTCAAGGGCAAGGTCGCCATCGTCACGAGCTACATGCCAAACGCCACAGCCGTCTCAAAGGAGGACGCTGGCGAAGGCGATAACGAGGAGTTGCGCAAGTACGACATCTACCGGCAGATGCTCGCCGACTACTTCAACCAGCCTGCCGATAAGGCCGTGAAACGGATCGAGGAGTTCGAGGCCGAGGTCAAGAGGCGGTTCATTGAGGAACCCGGCCAGATGCGCCTGCTCATCGTCGTCGACAAGCTGCTAACCGGCTTCGACGCCCCGAGTGCCACCTACCTGTATATCGACAAAACCATGCGAAACCACGGTCTTTTTCAGGCCATCTGCCGTGTCAACCGCTTGGATGGCGATGACAAGACCTACGGTTACGTCATTGACTACCGGGACCTGTTCAAGTCTATCGATAAGGCCATCACCGCGTACACCGGCGAGGCGCTGGACGGTTACGCCGAGGAAGACATCGAAGGCCTCTTGAAGGACCGTGTCGAGCAGGACCGCATGGATCTCGATGAGGCGCTGGAACGCATCCGGGCACTCTGCGAGCCGGTCGCTCCTCCCAAGGGCATCGTCGAGTACCAGCACTACTTCGTCTCGACCATCCCCGGCGATGCCGATCAGATCAAGGCTAACGAGCCGAAGCGGGTCGAGCTGTACAAGTCGGTAGCTGCCCTGGTGCGTGCGTACGCCGTGCTGGCCAACGACATGGATGCTGCCGGGTACAGCGAGGCTGACGCCGCATCCATAGCAATTGAGGTCAAGCACTACGTAGCGGTTCGCAACGAGGTCGAAGTCGGCGCGCGTGAGAACGTCGACATGAAGCAGTTCGAGGCAGGGATGCGCGCGCTGCTCGACACCTATATCCAGGCCGATCCTGCAGAGCAGGTAGCCGCCTTCGATCAAGGTCTCGTGCACCTCATCGTCGAGCAGGGCATCGGGGCGCTCGGAGCTCTGCCTCCGCGCATCAGGGAGAACCCACAAGCCGTCGCGGAGACCATCGTCAACAACGTACGCAGGACCATCGTTGACGAGCGCGTCCTCAACCCGAAGTACTACGACCGCATGTCCGCGCTACTGGACGCACTAGTCGAGCAGCGCAACCAAGCGGCGATCGAGTACGCTGATTTCCTCAATCAGCTCATCGATCTGGCCCAGCAGGTGGGCACGGGCGAGTCGACGGCTGCCTACCCGGCTTGGGCTAGAACGCCAGCTCGTCGAGCGCTGGTCGACTTCGGCTGGCCACAGGGTTCAGCCGTAGACCCTGAGTACCTTCACGACGTCATCCAGAGCTCCAAGGAGCATGGTTGGGCCGGGAACCCGATGAAGGAGCGCGCGCTGGCGCGGGCGCTGATCAAGGCACTGCCGAAAGGATGCGATCCTGACGATCTAAAGCGGCTCATCGCTCTCTTGAAGGTGCACGATGAGTACCGCTAACGCCTATTTGACGGTGGCGGGTCTCGGCGTCGATGTCATTTACAAGGACATCAAGAACCTGCACATCTCGGTTTACCCGCCGATGGGCCGCGTGCGCGTCGCTGCGCCGGAGCGCACCGACGAGGACACCATTCGGCTGGCGATCGTGCAGCGCCTGCCCTGGATCAAGCGTCAGCGGGAGCAACTGCAGAACGCGGATCGGCAGACGAAGCGGGAGATGGAGTCGGGCGAGACCCACTACGTATGGGGTCAGCGCTACCTCTTGGATGTCTCACGTCGAAGTGGTCACCACAGCGTTGAGACCAAGGGGCGAACCCTCTGGGTTGTTACCCCACCCGGTGCTGATGCAGATGCCCGGCGTGCAACGCTCGACCGCTGGTACCGGCGTCAGCTGAAAGCAGCTCTGCCCGCGCTCCTCGACAAATGGCAGCCTGCGATCGGTATCGAGGCAGCCAAGGTTGTTGTCCGACGAATGAAGACCAAGTGGGGGACGTTCGTTCCTCACTCAGGCGCCATCTGGCTCAACCCCGAGCTGGCGAAGAAGAACCCGCGATGCCTGGAGTACATCGTCGTCCACGAGTTGGTGCACTTCCACGAGCGGGGCCACGGCCCTCGTTTCATCGAGTTGATGGATTACTACCTACCAGACTGGCGCTCCCGTCGCGATGAGCTGAACGACGCGCCCCTCGCGGCAGAGGAATGGTCTGACTGAACCGGACGGTATCTGTCACCTGCGAGTGACAGGTAGTTGAAGAAATTGAGGTCATAGAGCACATGGGAGCGCCAACGACGGCACGATCTACCTCGGCGCGGTCCCCAGCCCCTGACCTGCCGCCGGCACCTGACGAGGTGGTCGGGATAAGAGGCGGTCCTCACGATCACCAAGCCGTGCACAACCTCGTAACACGACCAGTTGGTCGCGTCCGAGTTAGTGGTAAGAGCATGGACCACTGGACTCACCCACTGATCTGGGGCGTGCTGGGCGCCGTGACCGGGGCCGTCGGCAACCTCGGCACCCGCATGCTCGCGACGAGCAGCGACGACATCGGGCTGTACTCGACGCGGACCGGCGCGCTGGCGACCTCGGTCCTGTTCGGCGCGTTCGGCCAGCAAGGGTCACCGATCGAGGACCTTGTCATGCTGAGTTGCCTGGTGGTGGTCGCGATCCCGCTGGCTGTCATCGACATGGTCGAGATGCGGCTCCCGAATCCGCTCTTGGCTGCTGGTTACCTGGGTGTGGGGACCTGTGTGGTCGCCGCAGCAGTGGCACGCGGCGAATGCACCGGGCTCGGACGAGCCGCCGTCGGGTGCGCGGTGGTGACCGTGACGTACCTCGGTGTCGCACTGTGCACCGGCGGACTCGGAAGCGGAGACGTCAAGCTGGGCGGGTTGCTCGGGATGACCTCGGCATGGAAAAGCTGGTCGGTGCTGCTGGCGAGCATGACCCTCGGATGGGTGATACTCCTTCTGGTGTTCCGGCTGGGATCGGTGAAACACGACCGGAAGGCGCCAGCCGGACCGGCTCTGTTGGCAGGCACGCTGATCGCGGTCCTCGGGTCAAGCGGTTAGGTGTTGAGGGCCGTCCTCGCAGCGAGAGTCACCGAGGGCCGGTCCACCGTGGTCGAACCCGATGAGTCGGCCCGGGGACGGGTGATTAGGGTGCTGCGGATGACTGTGTCGCCGCGACCGGCCGGAGTTCTCCCGGTCCAGGACTACGTTGCCGGGCTGGCCCGCAAGCGGATGGCCGCCGGGGTGCTGTTGCGTGATCGGGATGACCGGGTGTTGCTGGTCGAGCCGTCGTACAAGCCGAACTGGGAGATCCCGGGTGGTGCGGTGGAGGCGGATGAGTCGCCGTGGGCGACGGCGTCGCGGGAACTGGTCGAGGAGTTGGGGCTGCACCGGTCGTCGGGTGGGCTGCTGGTGGTCGACTACGTGCGCCCGCAGGACAGCAGGCCCGAGGGGTGGTGTTCGTCTTCGACGGCGGTGTCCTGGACGAGGCCGACCTGACCGGATTGACCTTCTCCGACGGCGAGGTCCTCTCCGCCGGGTTCCACACGATCGAGCAGGCGCGGGAGAAGGTCAAACCGCTGCTGGCCGACCGGCTCGCCGTGGCGGTGGACGCGGCCCGTCAAGGCGTCACCGCCCTGTGCGAGCACGGCGTGCGCGTCGCCTGACCTACCCGACGGACTCGATCGGCGTGGCTAAGGTCATGGGGATGTCCTCGCGCTGCACGGGCACGGTGAGGTGTACGGGTCGCTGCTGTCCACCGCCGCCTACACAGCCGCCGTCGGCGGCGACCGCGACACCGCAAGCACCCTCATCGGCGAGGCCGCGGACGCCGCCAGCCAGGTCGGTGACACCAACCACCGGGGCATCACGTTCGGGCCCACCGGCGTCGACCTCTACCGGGTGAGCATCGCCCGCGCCTTGGACGACCCCGGCACCGCCATCGCCTACACCGAGAACACCGGAAGCGTCGCGTCGTCAACTGGATGGGTGAAGTGGGTAACGCCGAGCCTCGCCGGAGTGATCGAGAAAGAGTCGACATGAACAGGAGCGGCTGATGTCTGAAGGTGACGGTGCCAGCGAGATGCGAGATGAGGTGCGGGCGAGGCTGAACCTCGTCATGCGCGGGTTCGGTCCTGTCGAGACCAGCGCGCCCGGGTTCGCCCGGTCCAGCGCTACGACCGCGTGGCGCTTCTTTGTCGACCGCGAATCGCTGCCCTTGAGCCCCGTGGTCAAGCTGATCTACCTCTTCCTCGGGTGTCACGACCTGGGCCGTGCGGAGAAGATGGATTGGGAGTTCGTCTTTCAAGTCGAGGAGACGACTTGCTCGATCGCGTCGGAGAAGTTCGGGCTTCGCGTCTACGTCGACCGCGACAGCGTCGCCGACGAGGTCGAGGCGGAGAAGCTGTTTCAGCGCATCCTGCAGGCCACGGTCAAGGGCCAGAAGGTGGTTGAGAAGGAGCTGCTGGAGCCGATCGGCAAGGAGCAGGTCAATGCGGGGGACGTCGTGGTTGGCAACCAGTATCACCGGTTGCGTGAGGCCTATCTCTACTTCCGCGACGGCGCGGAGATCGCCTTCCGGGGCGACGGGCGTGTGGAGGTGCAGAGGGACGCGGATGACGCCTCCAACATCCTTCGCGGCGCTCTCGCGGAGTGGCGCCGCCAGGCGAATGCTGACGCGGAGGGCTGGTGGAACACGTTCGCCATGATCATGGCGTACTTCAGCCTGCTTGAGCACACCCTTGTCGGGTGCCTGGCGTTCGCCGACTTCGACCCCGAAGAGGAGACCGTCACCGGCTTCATCGGTCTGAACTGGGGTGACAAGTTCAAGCGTCTTTTCGACTTGGACGCCGACCTGGTCGCCCAGAAAAAGTATGAGGCGTTGCGGGACCTCGCCGAGACCTACCGCAACACCTACGGCCACGGCGGGTTCGACAAGCGCGGCGCGACCGTGCACTTCCACGTTCCAGGGGTCGGTGTCATCCCCGCGACGCTCAGCAAGATCAGCAAGACCCCGCACTTCGGCCTCGTGCCCGCCGTCGTCGAGGACTACAACCGGATCTGCGCGGTCCTCGATGACTTCGACGCTTGGATCGCCGCAGGCGCTTACCGCAACGCCATCATGTGGATCGAGCACGGCATGGACTACGCCTTCGACGCCAGGTCGCGTGCCGAAGTCGCAGCGAACGCTGGCACCTTCGACGCCTACCTGGAGGCGATGAGCTACCGGCTGGACCAGGCCATGAACATGGATTGGTGATCGTCCGGCCTGTCCGCAGTTCACGAACACCCACAACGGCGGTTTCTCGTCCAGCGCTGCAGGGCAGGGCGCCGGTCTCGGTATGCCGGGACCGGCGCTCAGAGCTAGATCAGCGTGACCAGCACTGCCGCCACGGACGCGGTGAGCGCCACCTCGGAGGCCAGTCGGCGGACTGCCCAGATCAGGCTGGTGGTGGCCTGGGCAACGGAGATGGTCGAGGTCAGGGCCGAGCGAATCTTGCCAGCCAGGGTGCGCTGCTTCTTGTTTTTGCTCATGCCCAACGGTGATGGATCACTTTATCGAAGGCCGTGGCTCGCTGTGAGATGAGGCTTCTGGGCGAGCAGGCTTTCCAGCCTGCTGTCGGGCCAGAGTTCGATGAGCGGTGCCGCGCCTGTGTTGTTGTGTTTTTCTGCCCAGTCCACGGCGTCTGCGGTGAAGCGGCCGGTCGTGGCGATGATGAGACCTCGGATGACGGGTGGTTCCCACAGTCTGGCAACGGTAAGCGTATTGGACACGTCCGCTGGACCGACGGACTTCTTGCGCCAGTGCTTGGCTTGGACGATGACCCGCTCGTGGCGTGCGCTGCCGGTGCTGTCGCGCAGGACGCGGTCCAGGGAGAGGTCCCGACCGCGGTCAGGGGCTCGGGTTTGCATGAGCCATTGCACATTGTCGTGTTCGGGGAAGCTTCGGAGTAGGTCGTAGAGCAGGCGTTCGAAACCGTCGTCGTCAAGACGGTCCCACGGCAGGGCGGTGGTGGCTGTGCCGGTGAGGTGACCCGCAGCGGCTTGGCCTAGGTCGATATCGGGGACTGGGAGTGGATCGGAGTCTGCGAGTGTGCTGGCCTCGATGTCCGGGCGAACGCTGGGCCAGTCGAACTCGGCGATGTCGTGCCAGTCGTGTCCTTGCCCGAAGTGCAGGTGGCGGTGGAGGTCGCTCCATCGGCCGCGACGTTGGGCGGTGTCGCCGAGCAGCCGCTCAATCTCGTCGACTGCCGTCGTGATCTGGTCCACCTCCGGACCTTCGAGCCGTGCTTGCGAGTCGCGTGCCGCGTCGACGAGCAGGCGTGGCAACGAGGCGTCGATGACCGTGGTCAGTTGGGCGAGCCGTTCACGGGCGGCTCGGCGTCGAGCGCGGTTGAGCCGGTACCGGTACTCGGCCAAGTCCTTGGCTGGCTGCTCGCCTGCTTCGAACGCCCCGATCGGTGGCTCGCTGATCTCGAAGTAGTCGATGAACATCTGCCCGATCTCGTCGATATCCGGCAAATCGTTCATGATCGTCCAGCCGTCGATCCGTGGTAGGCCAGACAGAAGGTCCGACCACGCGCGTCGCAGATCGTCGTACTCGGGGTGGGAACCCCGCGCTGGCCCGGTCGGTATGAACGCCCCGGCGCGTCGCCAGACGTCCTCGAGCTTGGCCAGGTTGGCAGCGGCTCGATCCATGGCGTTCAGTAGATCGTCAAGCTCCACGGTGTGGCAGCATTCCAGACGGCCGACGGTGACCGAGTTCGACCAGGCCAATCAAACCGGATAGGTCGGCAACATCCGCTCGTCGACAGAAGCGGACGTTCACGGCACGCGGAACCAAGGCCTGTCCGTAACGACTGGTCCTGCCGAGCGGGTCAGCACCTGCCCTCCGCCACCTCCTGACACATCCGGCCTCGCCAGCGCGAAGCGCGCCTCCACAACTAAGCCGTCGGTACGAATCACCAGGTCAATCCCGTTCCCTTCCTTTGGTACTCCCGCCCGAGGTCCGGCCCTCCGCACAACGATCTCGCGCAGGGTGGTGCCCTCCCGGGGGCACCCAACAGAACTGCGACCTGCTGACCAGCGGAAACGTGGGTCGGTGTTGAGCATTTCGGCGCGTTTCACGCTGGCCGGACGATAATCGGGGCGATACGGAAGGTCTCCACCACGTGCACGGAGGTGCGTGGTGGAGACCTTCGCGTCAGGCGGCGGTCACCCTGGTACAGGCTGTTTGTCGCCGTCAGGTGTGGGGTGGCATGGAGATTCGTCGGGCGCTGGGCGCCGGTGATGACTCCGTGGTGTGGGATGGCTAGCCGTCGGTGCCGAAGTTGGGGCGGTGGGAGTGGTCCTCGGCGAGTTTGTCCATGCGGTCGCCGAGCTGCTGGTCGAGGTCGTCGAGTTTGGCGCGGGCGGTGCGCAGTGCTCGGTGTTCACCGTCCGGGTCGGAGTCCCCGCCCGCTTCGCGGGCTTGGTCGAGGAGGTGGGTGATCTCGCGGAGGGCTTGGTCGAGGTCGGTGCGGCTGATCGCACCGGCGTGGGTTGTGGTGCTCATGGTGTCCCCGGTGAGGTCAGCGGCCCGGTCGAGGCAGGGGCGGGGGCCTGGCGGGGCATATGGGTCTCGACGGTGTGCGGTTCGGCTCGGTGGTGCCGGAGGCGGACACCGTGGGATCCCGGGCGGTGACCGGCTTGTTCGGGTGGGTGTGGGGGTTGGTGTCGGCCGGTGCGGTCGCGGGCGTTGCGGTGGTTGCACGCTGTGACGCGCAACGACAGGTCGTCCCGGTCGGGCAGCAGCGCGGTGGAGTCGGCGTCGGTGCTCACGCTGTCGAGTCTGCCCCCAAGGCCAGGGCTTGGCGTTCTTCATGCCGGGGACTTCCGTCCAACGAGTGAGGCGCACCCTGTCGGCGGGGATTGGCCGGTGGAGGGCCGCCAGCGACCCCTTCGGGGTCACTGGCGGTCAAGGCGCGTGGTACTGCCCTGGTTGGCGGGTGTTCAGGCGTGGGCGTCCCAGTGGTGTGTGGTGGGGTTCCAGGTTGCCTGGGTGTAGAGCCGATTGAGATCGGGAAAGTCGGGTCCGATCATCCAGCCCAGGCGTTCGCAGTCGGCCTCACCTGGCCAGCGGCCGGTCCAGGTGTCGGTCCCGCAGTCGTGGGCGGCCTCGCAGTCCAGGCGTTGCAGCCCGGTGCGCAGGCATCTCGCCACGTCGCAGCGGTCGATGTGCGGGCGGCCGACCGGGACCGCGCAGTCCGGGCACCACGACCGGGATGCGTGTGGGTCGGACATGGTGCTCTTTCCTTTTCCGTGAGTTGGGGGGTGGTTGTGACGGCTCGGCGGTCATGTCGAGGGGATCGGGCGCGGGGCGGGGTATGACACCTCGACGGCGGGGCGATGTTGGGTGGTTCGGGGTGTTGTGTCGGTCGGCTGATGTGTATGGATGCTTCCTGTGCGCGGGGATGTCAATACCGACAGGCGACGCCTTGTGGAATGGACCCGTTCGATCCGGTGCGACACCGGAACCGGTGAGCATCCACAGCAGACATCAGACTTTTCGATGCGGCGCTTGACTTCTTCGGCCGACGGAGCGTCGATGGTGGTGTGATTCCCGAACGGCACCCACAGCGCGGTGTGTGTCGGAACGGTGAAGGCCGAGGAATCGAGCTGTCGAAAGAGGAAACTCATGCCGGGGATGAGTGCGTGCCGTCGTCATCGTGGTGTGTTGAAGGTGGATGGTGACCACTTCGACGACGGCCATTACCGTGCCTATGGTTTCAAGCGTGGCCGTGCCCACAACGGCAAGGGTGAGGGGCGGCTCCGGCGCCGTTTGGTCCGCCGCCGCGAAAACATCTTGTGGCGCCGTGACATCGATCGCTGATGGCTGTCGGGTCTCTCGTCGATGGCTGTGCGCGTCGTGCAGAGTTCTCCCCTGCCGGCAGCCGTGGCGGCGTGCCGATCGGTGCGGGTCAATCGTCGAGGTCGTGGTGGTGGTCGGCGGGGTGGGGGAAGTAGCAGTCCTCGTCGCAGTCGCTGCTGCCCGCGCTGGTGATGAATGGGCAGTTGGGGCGGTGGGCTTTGGTGAAGACGACGCTGCCGTCGGGGTGTTCGATGATGTGCAGCGCGCCGCCGTGGGTGTGTGCCCAGGTGATGTCGTCGGGGTCGATGTGGTATTCGGCGTTGTAGCCGTGGGAGGTGGCCAACAGGGCGGCGATCGCGCCGTGCAGGTGCGGGGAGATCGTCGTGGTGGTCGGTGGTGAGGCGAGGATCGTGGCGGCGCGGCGCAGGAGCGGGTCGGTCACGGGTCGCAGGAACCTGGCGGGGTCAGCGGCGGCTACTCGGCTGGTGGCGTTCGGGGTGTCGTGCCACCAGGTGCTGGGGGCTTCGGCGGCGAGGGTGGTCCAGGTCAGGTGTTCGTTGAGGACCTCGGCGACGGCGAGGCTGCGGTTGATGTAGCGGTCGCGGTCGACGCGGGCCCGCACGGTGCGTCCGTCGATGTCGACGACGCGGGTGTAGTGGTAGCGGTCTGTGGTGGTGGCTGTGGTCTCGTCGCGGTCGGTCATGTTCGCGGTAATCGCCGGTCTCCTACGGGTTGTGGGTGCTGTGTCGGGTGGTGTCGCGGCGGCGGGGTGGGGGGTGGCGGGGTCAGCGGGTCCGGTGTGGGGGGCGGTGGTGCGGTGAGCACTGGTGCTTGTCGCAGTCCTCGGCGCTGGTGATGAACGGGCAGGTGGGGCGGTGGGCTTTGGTGAAGACGACGCTCCCGTCGGGAAACTCGATGACGTGCAACGGGCGGCTGCAGGCCTGGTCTTGGGCGATGTCTTCGGGTCCGATGCTGCCTTCGGCGTCGGACCCGTAGGTGATGAGCAGCAACGCGCTCACCGCCTCACGCAGGCGTGGTGGCAGGGCGGACACGGACAGGGGCGAGGCGGACACAGTCGGCGGGACGGGCGCGGTCGTGGGCGGGGCGAGGATGTCGGCGGCGCGTGCGAGTAGCCGGTCGGTGACCGGGGTGAGTACGGCGACGGCGTCATCGAGCCCGAGTCGCGGGGGCGGGGTGTGCGCCCACCACGCGCTGGTGGGTTCCTCGGCGAGGTGCGTCCACGTCCTGTCGTCGTCGAGCACCTCGACCTGGGCGCGGCTGCGACCTTCGTGGACATCACGGGTGAGCGTGGCGCGCACGACGCGCCCACCGATGTCGACGCAGCGGGTGAACCCGTAGCCGTCGCTGTGGGCTTCGGCGGTGCAGGTGCGTTCGACGATCCCTGTGGTCACGGCGGAGTCCTTTCTGTGGTGTCGGGGTGCCCGCCGGGGCGTATCGCCCCCGGCGGGGTGGTGGTGGTGTGGGTCAGTGGGTGGCGAGTTCGGTGCGCAGGTCGGCCAGGAGGCGGTGGTCGTCGGCGCGGCGCCACAGGTGCCAGCCGTTGACCGCGCACCCGCACAACTCGGCGGCCAGGTAGGTGAGGGTGCCGACGTCGAAGGGGTTTGTGCGCTTGAGGTACACCCCGCCGCCCGCGCCCACGATGGCTTTGTGATGGTTGAGTTCGAGTCGCTCGTTCTCGCCGATCAGGCCGGCGGTGATCAGGGCGGCGAGGGCGTCGTGGGCGGGGCGGTCGGGGGCGACGCCGGGGGTTTCGGCGGGTTCGAGCCCGAACTCCTGCCAGCCGGGCATGGCCGAGGCCATGGGCCTGGCCACGATCGCCCACTGGGCGTCGCTGAGGGCGCACTCGGCGAGGTAGGTCATGTGCAACGCCACCGACTCCGCGATGTGGTGCGGCCAACGCGCGTCCACGCCGTGCCATGTGCGCAGGGGCTGCCACTGGCCTTTCGTGGCGGCGAGGACCTCGACGTCAACCAGGTCGGGGTCGGCGTCGGCGAGCGGGTGCAGGCGCACCACCACGTCCCCGGTGTGCAGGTCCGCCGGTGGGGGCGCCAGCAACCAGACTCCCGCCATCAGGTCGGTGGTGTCGGTGTGCGCGGGGTCAGGGGTGGGGTCGTCCCCGGCGAACCGCACCGGGGCGCCGGCGGCGGGGGTCATCCGCACCGCCACCACGACCAGCCCCCACACCCCGGCGGGTGCGCGCAAGGGCACGGTGTGCGGCGGCGCCGGGGCGAGCAGCACCGTCGCGGGCGGCAGGATTCGGCGAAGGTGGTCGGTCGGTGTGGTGTCGTGGGCGTCGGTGGTCATGATGTCCTCCACTGGAGGTCGTCAACGAGGGTGATGGCGAGGGTGTCGGAGGTAGAGAGCGCGGCCCCGTTCCCGTACGGGCGGGTTCGGCGGTCGAGGTCGCGTGAGGGCGGCCTTGACCGCGGGTGCGGTCATTGCGCGGGGCGGGTCACCTCGCGCAGGCGCTGGTCGATTTCGTGCGCGGGTGCAGTGAGGACGTTGGTCAGTACGAGCACGGCGGCTGCTTCGTCGACCGGGTGCACGGGGCGGCCGTCGACGGTGAGGTCGTGGGTGTTGGCGGGGACGACGCGCCACTCGCGCTGTCGGATGCGGTCGGCGCAGTAGTAGCTGCCGACGAGCACGCCGTGCCGGGTGACGGTGCCGTAGAGGGTTTGTTGGGCGTCGAGGGGATCGGCTACGACCACGGTGACCTCGCAGTCGTCCACGGTGAACCGGCGGACATCGATCTCGATGTCGGGTGTGTCCTGGGATGTCATCGGTGCTCTCCTGGGATCTGTGTGCGCGATGCGGGCACAGTTGCGCGAAACGTCGTGAGTGTGGTCGTCACGACCACCGGAGGGCGTCGGCGGCGGATGCGGGCAGGTACCCGATCTGCTCGCCCACCCCGATCCACACCACGGGCGGGTCGGTGGGTGTAGTGCCGTCGCTCTCGGCGTCGTCGGGGGTGCACACGACCCGGTCGAGAACGTGTTCCATCGGGTGCCCGGGTTGGGTGGCGAAGCGGACGGGGGCGGCGGGGTCGTGGACGCTCAGGGCGGCGATCAGGTCGCCCACGGTCATGGCGGCGGTGTCGGTCATCGTGACCTTCTCGGGTTGCGCGTTCGGTCGGGTGCTGTGCGGTGTGGCGGTTGTCCGGTGATGGGGTCCGGGGGCGGGGTGGGTCCGCCCCCGGACCGGGGTGGTCAGCGGGTAGCGCGCAGGGCGGCGGTGGCGGCGTGCCCGATGGCGCGGGCGGTGGTGGTGGGGTCGGCCAACATGTGCACGGTCGCTCCGGCGAGCGGGGTGTCGTACGCGCTGGTGCTCAGCCACAGCACCGCGCACCCGCAGGCGCGCAACCGGTCGAGTTTGCGCTGCCCGTCGAGGCGGGGCTGGTGGCGATAGCCGCCGTCGGACACGATGACCAGCAGCCGTGCCGCGCCGGGGCGGGACAGTCCGAGGGCGCCGTCGAGGGCGTCGAGGGCGGTGGGGATGTCCTCGTAGTTGTCGTTGGAGTCGAACTCGGTGACCTCGGCGGGTGGCTTGCCGGGGTGGGTCAGTGGGCGCACGTGGTGCCCGAAGATCACGCTCGCGGTCTCGGTGGGCACCCTGGTGTGGCGGGCGGCGTCGGCCAGGATCCACGCCGCCGAGGCCACGTGCTCGCACGCCCACCGCATCGACCCGGACACGTCGCACGCCACCCCGACCCGCAACGGCGGGGCGGTGACCGGGGTGCGGGTGGTGCGGGTGAATGGTTGCGCGGTCACCACCGCCCCGGCGGCACGTTGGGCTTCGGCGGCACGCACCCCGCGCATCCGCAACCGCCCCGGCGGGACCTCCGAGGCGGAACGCACCGCGACCCGTTCCCTCACCCCGGCGGTGTCCAACGCCCGCGCCAACACCCGCCCGGCGGTGCGCTCCTGCGGTGTGGGTGGGCGGGTGCCCGCCGTGCGGGTGAGACCGGTCCGGGGACCACCGGCGGCGAACACGTCGCGTGCCGCCGTCCGCGCCTCCTTGTCGGCGGCGTCGGCGTCCGCCTTGTCGGCGGCGGCGACGGCGGCGGGGTCCTCGGGTGCCTTCTCCCGCGACACCGACGCCGCCACCCCGTTCAGCACGGCGGCGACCGCGTCCGCCAACGGCGACGGGTCGGGAGCGCCGGACGGGTCGGGTGCCGCGTCAGGACCGGTGGGGGTGTCGGGGTCGGTGTCCGGGTCGGTGCCGAGGATGTCGCACCACTGCCGTCCGAGGTCGAGCATGGTGTCGCCGTCGTCGTCGGCGGTGCGCAACGCCGTGCGCCACACCGCCCGCAACGTGCCCAACACCTCGGCTCCGAGGACGCCTTCGATGACACGGGCGAGGGGGGCGACCTCGGTGTGGGTGAGTACCCCGCCGTCCGCGCGCCCCAGCAGCAGGGCGGCGGTGTGCGCGGCGTGCGCGGGGGTCATCTGCGGGGCGGTGGCGGGGTCGGCGAACAGGTGCAGGTCGGCGGCGACGATGCCCTTCACGCACGCCCGCAACCAGTGCCGGTCATCCGGGCGGCGGCGGACTTGCGCGGCTTCCATGCGCGGCTCTTCCAACAGCATGGCGGCGGCGACCACGCCGGGCGGGGCGTCGGGTGGGGGTTCCCAGGCGGTGTGTTTGGCGTGTCCGCACTCGTGGGTCAGGGCACCCCACGCCGGGGCGTAGCGGGGGCGGTCGGACAGGTTCGCCGGGTCCACGGTGGCGGGGTCCACCCCGAGGTGGTTCCCGTCGACCTCGATCAGCGCGCGGGCGGGGTAGAAACACGCCGGGGCGCCCCCGCCCGCGCCGGGGGCGACGCTGACCAACAGGTCGTCGCGGTCGGCGATGACCGGGACCTCCTCGGCGAAGGCGGCGGACAGGGTCAACCATTCCGGGCGGGTGGGGAACACGGCGGCACCGGTGGCGGACGGGTCGGCGGTGAAGTGGGTGCTCACGGTTTCGGTCCTTTCGCAACGGTCGCGGTTGGTGGTCGGGCGGGTTGAGTGATCAGGGTTTGGCGGTGATGCGGGCACCGAGGGCCAGTGGGGCAACGGTGCGCCCGAACGCGTCGCGCACCACGGCGGCGACGGTGGCGCGGTCCTCTTCCGGGGCGATGCCCACCAGATTCCCGACAGCGGCGTCGATACCCAACACGGCGGCGATCTTCTTGAACGCCAACAACTCGCGCAGTTGCGGTGCCCACCCGATCTCGCCCTTGTCCTGCCGGGTGGCGAGGTTGCGCGCCACGCGCACCGCCTTCTTGTCGACCCCCAACTGGTCGGCGAGGGCATAGTCGCTGGACACCCGCACCTGCACGGAAAACCGGGACGACAGGGCGTCGGTGAGCACCGCCCCGTGCACGCCGGGGTTGTGCCCGGCGATCACGTAGAACCCCGGCGCGGCGTCGACGACCTCACCCCCGGCGGCCTTGATCACGATCTGGCGGCGCCCGTCCATCGCCGGGTAGACCACGGCGAGCACGGTCGGCGGGATCAGGGTCGCGTCGTCGATGAACAACGCCACCCCCTCACGCATGGCGCGGATCAGCGGACCGTGCACGAACACGAACTCCCCGTCCGGGGTCTTGGTGTAGTCGCCCACGAAGTCGGCGACCACGGTGTCCCCGTCACCCTGCACGGTGATGCAATCCGGAAAGGCCGCCTCCACCACCGACGTCTTCCCCGTCCCCGGAGGCCCGTACAACAGGGCGGCGACCCCCGCGTCACGCAACCGCCGCAACGCGGTCACATCCGGCATCCCGGACAGCAACCGGGGGTGGTAGTCCATCCCGTTCGGACGTTTCACCGGACCCGTCACCACGCCCACCGCCCCGGTGGCGGACCCACCCACCCCGGACCTGGCGGGGGCGGCCGTGGGCGCGGCGGTCGGTGCGCTGGTGGTCGGTTTCGGTGTCTTCGGGCGGGGCGTGCGCGGTGGGGCGGGGGTGATCGTGGACGCCGCGACCGCCGCCGTGGTCGCGGTCGCCCGATAGGCCAACGGCGCGGACGAGGCGACCTCCGCCTCACCCCGATCAGCCAACACCTTGCACGCGTTGCCCACCGCCCCCGAGGACCGGTTCAGGGTGTGCGCGATGGTGCGCGGGGTCAGGTCGGCACCGGCGTCGGCGAGGACTTTGGCGACCATCGCGCGCAGTTCACCACTGCGCAACCGCGCCTCCGACCCACCCGCCGAGGCGGGCGTGGCGGCGGGCGCCGGGGTGGCGGGGGTGGTGGCGGATGCCGGGGTGGGCGTGGCGGCGGGCGTGGTCATGACGGTGTCCTCTCGTTGCGTTCGGGCGTGGGTGGGCGTGTGCCGGGGCGGGGTGGGTGGTTGCTAGTACTTGGCGCGGTCGTCGAGGAACTCGGCGAACTGTTCGCGGTAGGCGGCGGTGTACGCGGCGGCGACTTCGGGGTGCGCGTGGTAGCGCAGCGGCAGGGTCGGCGGGTCGGTCGGCACCGGGAACGATGCGCCGTATCGCGTCATCAACTCGGCGTCGTTCCACCCGTTGAAGGCACCGATCTCGGCGGCGTCGTCGATGCGTGCGGCCAACGTCGCGGCGTCTGGGGTGGTCATCGTGGGTCCTCCGTTCAGGGGGTCAGGTCAGCGGGTCGGGCGTTCGGCGAGTACGGCGGTGATGGTGGCGGTGACCACAGCGACCGGCGCACGGGTGAGCCGCGCCTTCCATGCCCCGCCGTAGGCGTGGACGGTGATGTCCCCAGCGCGGGCGTCGGTGATCACGACACGGGCACCCGAGGCGTGGTGCTGGTGCACACGCCGACTCGGCGTAGCCCCGAAACCGCACCCGCCGAGGTAGACCAAGACCTCGTCCACGGTCATGGGTGCCGAGGTGGGCGGGGTCATCGGTCCGCCGCCGCGTCGCATCCGGGGCAACTGCTGATCAACGTGTATCCGTGCGCGCACAGGGTGGCGGATGCGCGTTCCCTTCCGGGACCGGTGATGAAGTAGGCGGGAAACGCCCGCACGTCGTCGGGGGTGATCGCCCGGTCGAGGACTTCCGGGGGCGGCACCGGTCCCGCAGCGACCAGGGCGGCGGACAACGCACCGAGACGCGTTTTTCGGGAATTGTCAGGAATGGACATTGTCGGCCTCTCGGATGACATGGCTCGCGCCGGGTGTGGTATTCGATGTGATTTCCGGTTCCCCCGGTGGTAGTTCAATTATTGCTCGTCGTCGCGCGTCGTGCAATAGGTTGGCAGCTCATTTTCAAGACTCTTTTCGGGCGGTCACCCGGTCACTGTTTCCATGAAATGGGCGACGCGTGAACACATTTCGAATGGCACGCGATGACGTTGCAGCAGGTCAGGGGGACGAGGAATGCGCGAACACAGGCGATCGACAAGCGATAAAGAATGAAAATAAATGATGTCGGATGCGATGGGCAAGCAAAAGGCGAGATAAGAAAGGAAGGGGGACAGAGGAAGGAAAGGGGTGACAGGAGGGTTTCGGCGACGACCATGAGCCCGCCCCGATGTGTTCACCGGCTTGTGGGCAAGCGAGTCTGGGATACCAGCGGATCCCCCTGTGGGCACCCTGACCTGCGCCGTCGCCGCCCGACGGGGGTGGCGTTCTAACAGGATCCCCCAGATGAACCCCAAGATGATCCCCCATGTGAACCCCCAACGGAAGTGACCGTACGCGCAGTCGATCTTTGATGTGACCACTCGGTGTGACACCCCGTCGAGTCCCGAATGGGTGAGAACACGGTGGGCACCCTCGGCTGTTCGGCGTAGTCTGGAAGGCTCGACACCTCGTGCCGGAGGAGGCCGGTGATGACGGGCCGATCGTGAAGGAAAGCCGTGTTCGACCTGAGGCGTGGACGGGGAGGACGCTGCTGTGACAGTTGACGGGCGGGCGCGTTTCGGGGGCCCGGTCAGTGCACACAAGGAGGCGCGGTGACGGAGCGGGACGACAGAGTCCTTCGAGGGCTGTACGACGTGAAGAACCTTTTCGGGGACAAGTGGGTTCCCGCCATCCTGGTGGCGCTCCGGGATGGCCCGCTGCGTAGGGTGGAGATTCTTTCCACGGTCAACTCGTTTTCCATCGACGAGAATTGGACGGACAAACACGCTGTCCTGCACGATAGCATTCTGGCGCGGACATTGAAAAAGATGCGGGAACAGGGACTCATCTTCCGGGAGAGTCGCGGGAAGTCTTTTCCGCCGGAAGTCGTGTACTCGTTGGCCCCGGCGGTCGTGGAGGCGTTGGCGCTGGCGGAGCCTTTGATCGAGTGGACTCGTGCGCATCCGGGGCTGCTCGCGCAGGCTCAGGCGCACAGCCGCCGCCATGGTGCGGACACGGCCGTTGTCGACAGTGTGGACAAGCGCGACGTGGAGGAACGCGACGTTCCCGCAAGCCCCGATGCGGTCTTTCCCGCGGGGCGCCGTGCGGGCGGTGCCGTCGGTTGACCCGATGCCGCGTGAGGGCGGTGTGCGGCCCCGGTCCGGGCCGGGGTTGCCGGGCCGGAACGGGGGTGGGGTCATCGCTTCAACCGGCCGCGCTGTGGCCATGGTTGTTCGGGGTGGTCGTTGTGGCGGTGGTGGGGTTGTCGTTGTGGCGTTGGGCCAGGCGGGTGGCGAGGTCGTGGGCTTGGGGGGTGGGTGCGGTGTCGATTTCGGCGAGCCTGGTGGTCAGCAGGGTCAGTGTTCGGGGGATGGCGTCGAGCTGTCCGAGTCGTTGCTGCAGGCGCATGATGTCGCGGTAGAGCAGTTCGTTGTGCGGGTCGAACGACCGGGCGATTTCCAGCAGGTCCAGTGTCTGGTGTGGATCGGAGTCGATCAGGGCGCGGGCGAGTGCGGCGACGGCGTCGATGGCGTCGCGGCGGATGGCCTCGCGGGCGGGTTCGATCCACTCGTGTTCCATGCCCTCGGCCAGTGGGCCGCCGTAGCTGTCGATCACCTCCCGGTAGGCGGTGATGCGGGCGGCGTCGGTGCTGGCGGCGCGGCGGGCGGCGACGGCGCGGGCGAAGCGGTGGTAGTCCACGCGCACGGTCGCCGGGTCGAGCCGGTAGCGGCCGTTGCCAACCGAGACGATGTCGGTCACCGCGGCGTCGGTGGCGGTGGCCAGGGCATGGCGCATCCGCGACAGCGCGGTGTGCAGGGCGTTGGTCGGGCGGGCCGGGGGTTCCTCGTTCCACAGCGCTGAGACGAGTCTGTCGCGGGTCACCCCGTCGGGGTGCAGGCTCAGCAGCACCAGCAGCTCCTGGGTTCTGGGCTGCAACGCCTCAGTGATTTCCCGCGGGGTGTCGTTGGTGTCGGGGTGTGGATGCCAGTGCACGCGCAGACCGCCGAGCACGGTGATCGTCACCGTCGGGTTCTTGCCTTCCTCGCCGAGGACGGTGAGGGCCGGCGGTGCCGCAGGCGCGGGCGGGGCGGGCTTGGCGGTCGGCGTGGGTTCGTCTTCGACCTGGTCCGCGTGCTGGTGCGCGGCTTGGTGGTCGGGGACTTCACGCATGGCCGTGGGTCGCCGGTGGCCAGGCCCGGATGGCGAGTGGTCAGGGGAACTGGTGATTTCCAGGGCGGTGTCCGGGGGTGTGGTGGACAGGGCCTCGTTCCCCGGTTGCGGTGCCCGGCGGGTCTCGGCGGCAGGGTGTTCCGCCCCGCGTCGGGGACGTGGTGCCGGTGGGGTGCCGCCGTGGTCGTGTGCGGCCGGTGGGTCGGGTTCGGCATGGCGCAGCAGGTCCAGCAGGTCGGTGGTGTCGCCGCCGCCGAGGTGGAACATCCGGGTGCCGCGCAGGCCCTCACCGACACCGGGGCTGGTGGCTGAGATCGTGCCGTTCTCACGGACGTAGGCGCTCACCCCGGGTTGCCACTGGCCCAGCAGCAGGCCGGTGATGGCGAACGGTGCCCCGTTGTCCAGGACCGCTTGCAACCGGCGCAGGTGTGCCGGGGGAGTGGCCACCAGCAGCAGCGGTGGCCACTCCCCCGGTCCGGCGCCGCGGTTGGTTGAGGCGCGCACCAAGGTTTCGGCTTCCACCGCGTCGAGGGCGGCGTCCAGGTCGGCGGTCACCCGCACAGCCGAGGGCAGGCGCCCGCGGGCCGCGTCGCGTCCGAGTACCGCGGCCAGGTCGTCGGCCGCGACGACAACCTGACCCATTGGGGGCGTTCGGTGGTCGGGGGCGGTGGTGAGGGCGGTGAGCAGCAGCGCGCGGGCCGCGGCGACCGCCCCCGGGCCCAGCAGCCCGAGGCCGCGGGCGGTCGCGAGGTTCAACGCGATCTCACGACCGTCGCGCACACCCAGCCCCGCGGTCAGGACACCGTCATGTCCGGCACCGGTGTGGGGTTCGCCCACCACGAACGGTGGTGGGACGCGCCGTGCCCGCCCGTGTTCCTCACCGCCTGGGTGGCTCCCGTGGTCCGCGGCGTCCAGGTCGGGGTCGGCGGGGTCGAGGCCGGTGGTGTCCTGTTCGGTGCGTAGGTGGGCCAGGCGCAGCCGGTAGACGACCGGGGCCACGGGCAGGTCGTCACGGTCACCGCTGCCAGGCCGGTACCGGGCGCGGTGGCGGCGGCGGACGGTGAGCAGTGCCGCGCTGATCGCGGCGATCAGCCCGAAGCCGACGTACAACTCCGCCCCCCACCGAAACCCCACGTCCCCCGCTGGTGCCGGGGTGTTGTTCGTCGCCAGTGGTGCCTGCCGGGTGGGTGGCGCCGGTGTCACCGGTGTGGACGGGGGGATGCCCACTGGTGGCGCGGAGGTGGCTGGTGGTGCGGGAACCGACCGGCCCGGGTTGGGCGCCTGCTGCGGCGGCACCACCGGTGCATGTGCTTCGCGTGGCAGTGCCAGTTCCTCCCCGGGGAAGATCAGGCTGGGCGTGGTGAGGGTTCGCCCGTTCGGTTGGGGTTTTCCCTTGTTGATTTCGAAGATTTCCGGCCAGCGCGCCCCGTCGCCGAGGGTGCGCGCCGCGATACGCCACAACGAGTCGTGGACCCCGTTCCGCGGTGCCAGCACGAGCACCGACTCCAGACGCGCGGGCGTGCCGACGGTGCTGGCACGGGCGGCATGGGTGGCGTGGACCACCACCTCGGCGGCGGGTGGATGCTGCCGGACCGCAGCGCCCGCCACGATCTGCGCTCCGGTGCCGAGCGGGGTGGACGAGGAGGTGGCCGGTGCGGCTCGGTTGCCGGACACCGACAGCAGCACGGTCGCCAGCAGCACGCCCGCCAGCGCGCGCACCGGGGTGGTGGCGGTGAACTCGGGCAGTCGGGCGGTGTCGAAGCCGCCGCGGGCCAGGTCCGCCGCGCAGCGCGCGAGGTCGAGGGTGAACGCCGCCCAGGTGATCCAGCACAGGCAGGCCAGGACGTCGAGCAGGAACGTGGTCGTCATCGGGCCGAGCAGCACACCCTGCACCTGCGCCCACGACGGCAGGTGATCGGGCAGGGGCCAGCCGACGAACAGCGTCAACGCCCACGGCATCCCCACCAGCAGGGCGAGCAGGACCACGGCGGCGAGCCCACCGCGCACCACCCTGACGAGGAATCCGCACAGGCGCCCGGCGCCGGACCGGACCCGACCTGCCACACCGCTCGACCGGCGTGGCAGCCGACGGGCGGTACGCGCTGCTGTGGTCATGGCGTGCTCGTTTCCTCAGCGGAACAGGACGTGATGCTCGCCGCCTGGCGCCGCGGGCCCGGCACGCGAGACCGGCGAGGTCAACTCACCCGCGCGACGAGCCGTTCGGGGCCCTCCTGCACCGCGGTGACAGGCGCCTGCCCGCTCGGGTCGCCGGTGTTCTCGGCCGCCGGTGTCCCCGGTTCGGAGGTCCGGCGCGCGCCGCCTCGCCCGCCGGAGGCGCGGGTGGCCTTTCCGCGCTTGCTCCGGGTGGACTTGCGGGCGGCGAGCCATCCGGTGAGGTCCTCGACGTTGAGGTCGGTGAACTTGGCCAACTCCTCGACTCCGATGACATCTTGGGCCTCGGTGAGCACGTCGCCGAGTTCGCGCTCGACGTCTCGCAGTTGTTCGACGATGACGGTCCGGCGCGCGGCGAGGTCGCCGACCCGCTGCGCGGCGGCGGCCCTGCGGGCACTGCGGGCGGTGTCGGTGTTCTCGACGCGCCGCCGGATCTCCTCGGGCGTTGCCATGCTGGTTCCCCTTTCTCGATGTGCCGCCTTCACGACGGTGTGGTCACGACGGTGTGGTCATGGATTGATCGAGGTCACCCCGCGCTGCGGGTGCGCGCTTCCCCAGCCCCGCACCCGCAGCGAGCCGATGCCCACCAACCCGAGCAACTGGGTGGGCTGCGAGGCGGTCACAGTTACGGTGACGGTGTCGCCGGAGACGGTCACCGTGCCGGTCGCGCCCTCCGCGGCCAGGTGCGCTCGGGCGCCCGCGACCGCTTGGGCAGGAACCAGCCGCACGGTCCCGCTGGCCCGGTACGTGGCCAGGTCGATGGCCTGGGCTCCGGCGCGGGCAGCGGCCTCGGCCTGCCCGCTGGCCCGCACCTTCGCGGCCAGCGCCAGGCCGCCGTCGAGGGTGAGCCCGGCCAGGGCGAGGATGCCGGTGGTGAGCACGACGACGAACGCGGTCACCCGCCCTTCGTCGGCGCGCCACCACCGCAGGCGAGCGCGCCACCACCTGCCCCACCGGCCGCGTCGGGCGTGGCGCCCCCGGGTCATGTCCGGCTCCCGGTGTTCGCCGCCGAGCGCCAGAGGTCGACGGGTTCGACCGAGGTGGCCGAGAGGGTCTTGCCCGCAGGGACGCCGAGGATGAGCGCGTCGCCGAAGTCCACCTCGCACGCCACGGTGACACTGACCGTGCCGCCGGGGCGCAGGCTTCCGGTCGAGGCGCTCACCGACAACGACGCGCACGCCACCCCCGCCGAGGACAGCGCGCTCGCCGCCGTGGTGGAGGCCGCGGTGGTGGCAGCGGACGGGGTGCGTTCGATGCTCGCGGCGCGAGCGGCCTGGTGGGCGGCGTCGTCGATGCGGATGCGGGCATCGACGCCCCGGTGGACGACCACACCGACGAACACCAGCAGCATGATCAGGAACGGGGCGGCGATGGTGATCTCGGCGGCCACGGAGCCGTCGTCAGCGGCCCACCACCCCGCCCAGCCCCGCCAGCCGGGGTGTGGGCGGCCGTGGCGTCGCCGCGGGCGTGCACCGGGTGTTCGAGGCGTCGTCATCGTCATCACCCACCTGCCAGGTCCGGGACGTAGCGCTCGACGGGTCCGGCGGCTTCGGCGTGCACGGGCAGGGCCAGGAACGGCACCACCGAGGTGGCCGTGCCGGTGATCCGCACCGATGCCGAGGCCACTGCCCGATCGGCGGTGACGGCGGAACCGGTGAGCGGACCACCGGCGAGTTGGTCGAGCAGGCTCCGCGCGCTGGCCGTGCCTGCCGCGGCGGTCCCGTTCTGGACCCGTGCGGCGGCGAGGCCCTGCGCGGCTGCGGCTTGGGCGATGTGGGTGGCGTGCGACCACAGCGCGAACTGCACGATCGCCAGCAGCATCAGCAACAACAATGGGGTGGCGAGGACCAGTTCCGCGCTGACCGAACCGCGATCACCGCGCACCGCCTGCCGCAACCGCCTCGACCACCCGGTGCGCCGCCGTCTCGCACCATTGGTCGCCTGGTGGTTCGCGGGGTTCACCGCGTTCACAGGGTGATGCCGTTGGCTTTGTCGGTGACCTTGGCGATGACGATCGCGATCACCGCCAGCGCGGCGACCACCAGCAGCGCGGTCACCAGGACGGTCTCGGTGGAGTACCCGGCCTCCGGTCGGCGGCGCAACTCCTCCCACCGTGCCCGCAACACGGTCCACACTGCCTGCAGCTGTGTTCCCATCGTGTTCTCCCTTGTCGTTCGTGTTCCACGTTTCCGCGGGGGTCAAAGTCCGGTGAGGACCTGGGTGAGGGCGGGGTAGGCGATGAAGACCAGGAACCCCAGGAACAGGGCCATCACCGGCAGGCTCATGCGTTCGGTGGCGGCCTGGGCGGCGCCTTCGGCTTCGGTGATCTGGTGAGTGCGCAGCGCCTGGGCTTTGGCTGCCAGTGAGGCGCGGACCTTGGCGCCCTCGGTGCCCGCCAGGCTGACCGATGCGGCGAGTTCGGCCAGCTCGCTGACCTCGAGTTCTTCTCCGAGTTGGCGCAGGGTGGCCCAGGGGGTGGTGCGGGTCAGGCGGGCGGTGGCGAGGGCGCGGCGGAGTTGGGTGAACGCCCACCCGCGGCCGATGGTGACCGAGTCGCCCAGGGCGCTGTCGACTCCGGCTCCCCCGGCCAGGGTGATCCACACCAGGTCCAGGTAGGCCGAGAGGGCGTGGCGGAACCCGGTGCGCAGTTTCGCGGCCTCGGAGCGGACACGCAGGTCCGGCACGAGGAACCCGACCGCGGCCAAGGCGAGTCCGGCGATGATCGGGAACTCCACCCCGGGGTTGAGTCCGGCCACGGTGAGGACCACGCTCAACAGGGCGGGCAGCAACAGTCCGGCGACGGTGAGGACGGCCTTCTCCGCCAAGTGGGTGGAGGTCGACCGGCCGAGGACCGCGAGGTCTCGGGCCAGGCGCGGGCCAGGGAGCCCCAGCGCGCGCAGACCGGCGACGGCGGGTCGACCGAGCCGGGTGGCCCAGCCGGTGTCGTCGGTGCCCAGGATCGGTTCCGCCGCCGGCGCGGCGGTGGCGCGGGCCAGCACCGCGCCGAGGGCAGGGCGCGGTGGGAACAGGTACACGGCCAAGGCCCACAGGCCGATCCCGGAACCGGTTCCCAGGACGATGGAGGTGATCATGGTGTTCACTCCTGCCGTGCCGCGGCGGGCACCCGCGCCGGGCCGGTTGTCGGGTCGAGGTCGGCGGTGGCGAGGAGCCGGTCGGGCTGGGTGACGCGGGCGATGCGGCCCAGCCAGGCGAACCCGGCGGCGAACAACGCCCCGATGCCCGCCAGCACGACTTGGCCGCCCGCGCTGTCGTAGGCCTCCATGTAGTCGCCGTTGAGCACGACCACGGCGACGGCGAACACCACGGTGGTGCCGACGATGACGCGCACCGAGGTGCGGGTGCGGGCACGTCCGGCTTCCACCCGCATCCGCATCGAGGCTTGCCCGCGGGCGGCATCGGCCAGCGACCCGAGCAACTCGGCGAGGCGGCGGGTCTGCTGCTCGGCGGCCAGCACCAGGGCGGCGATGACCAGGTCACCGACCGGGTCGTCCAGGCGCTCACCGAGGCGACGCAGCGCCGGGGCCAGGCGGTCCCCGTTCTCGATGCCCGCGGCGAGTTCGGCGACCTCGCCGCGGATCGCCGGTGGCGCGAGCGGGGCGGTGGCGAGGATGGCCTGCTCCAGCCCGGCGGCGGCCGTCAGGGTGTCCCTGAGCATTTCCGTCCAGGTGGCGACGGCCTCGATCCGCGCCACCCGGCAGGTGTGCTCGGGGTCGCGGCCGAGCACCCGCGGCAACGCCCACACCGCACACCCCGCCAGGACGGCACCGACGACCCACCCGGTGAGCACACCGGTTCCCACCCCGGCAGCCACAGCGACCGCGATGCGCAGGGCGCGGTGGCGGTCATGTGGGCCGGCGGTGGCGGTCCGGGTGCGGCGAGGACGGCGGGGGACGGTCCCGCGCCAGCCGAGGACCACCAGCAACAAGCCCAACCCGGTGCCGACACCGAGCACCGCGGCCATGGCGGTGGCGGGGGTCAGCGTGGTGGTCACGGTGTCCACCAGCCCTCGGGGTTCTCCAGCACACCGGGGTCGAAACCGACGTCGACCAAGTCGTCCAGGGTGTCGGTGCGCAACGCCCCGGCGACGGGGCGGGCACGGCGGTCGGGGCCGGGGCGGTGGACCTCGTTGGAGATCACCTGCGGGCCGTCGGCGCCGACGACCTCGCGGATCGAGGACACCACCCGGGTGCGGCGGTCGGCGGCGCGGGCCAGGTGCACCACGAAGTGCACCGCGCTGGCCACGAGCAGGTTGGTGGCCTCCAGCGGGAGACGTTCGGCGCCTTGGGCGGCGTAGGAGGCCAACCGGGTGAAGGCAACCCGTGAGCTGCTGGCGTGCAGGGTGGCCATCGAGCCGTCGTTGCCCTGCGACATCGCATTGCACATCGGGATGACCTCGGGCCCGCGGATCTCCCCGACGATCACCCGGTCCGGGCTCATCCGCAGCCCCCAGCGCACGAGGTCGGCTTGGGAGATCGCGCCTTCGCCTTCGACGTTGGGTTCGCGGGCCTGGAAAGCGGTCACGTCGGCGTGGACGTCCGGGTCGTGGTCCAGGCCGAGTTCGAAGGCGTCCTCGATGGTCACGATCCGCTCCAGCGGGTCCATCTCCGAGGCCAGCGCCCGCAACAGGGTGGTCTTGCCCGCCCCGGTGCCGCCGGTGATCAGCACGTTGCGGCGGGCCTTGACCAAGGCTTGCAGGAACGCCTCCAGGCCGAGGTCGAGGGTGCCGCGGCGACGCAGTTCCGGGAGGGTGACGGTGAGGTAGCCGTGGCGGCGGATCGACAGCGCGGTCACACCGTCGGCGGTCAACCCCATGACGGCGAACAGGCGCTCCCCGCCGGGGAGTTGGAGGTTGACCGCCGGGGAGCCCTGGTCGAACCGGCGCTCCTGGCTCGATGCCCTGGCTGCGAGGAGTCGGACCAGGTCGGTCAGCTCCTCGTTCGACCCCGCGATCGGGCCGACCTGGGCGCGGCGGCCGTCGGTGTACTGGACGAACACCCTGTCGTGGCGGTTGGCGTTGATCGTCTCCACCATCGGGTCGTCCAGCAGCGGCTGCAACCCGGCCATGCCAAACAACTCGTTGACGACCTCGCCCACGACCCGCTGCTCGACCTCGCGGGACAGCAGGTGCCTGCCCGCGGCCAGTTCGTTCTCGGTGTGCTCGCGCAGCGCCTCATCGAGAAGGCCCCGGGCCAGCTCGCGGCGGGTCTCCCGGGTGGAAGTGGTGCCGGTGCGGTCCTGCTGATCGGCCACCCGCACCGGGAGTTCGGCGTTCAACCGTTCCCGCAGGTACCGGCGCAGGCGGGTCGTGGCGGCGGAAAGATCCACCACCTCGTCGAGGACCCCACCCAGCGGCGGCACACCCACGTCGAGGTCAGGGATGGCTGGGACGTACGGCTGCCGGTCGAAGTGCCGTGGCGTCGGGTACTGGTCGGTCGGGTGGGTCATGACGCCTGTCCTTCCGCCTGGTCACGGTGGTCGGTGTCGAGGGCGGGCATGAGGTGGGTGTCGCTGGTTGACGCGACCTCACGCGAGACGCCCGGGACCGACCACGAGGGAGGAATCGGGGTCGCCGGGGGACGTGGTTGGGGCTGGGTTCGGTGAAGGGTCGGTGTGCCCTCACGAGTGGCCAGTTCGGTGGCGACGCGGTGGGCGAAGCGCCCCAACGCCGATCGCGTGGGCCCGCTGCGCTCCCACCGCAGCCTGTTCGGTCGTCCGCACAGCACGGCCGCGCCGCTCGGGTCCTCGGGAACCCGGCCCAGCGGGCAGACGCCCAGTTCGCGAGCGACCTCAGCGGTGGAATACCCCTCCCCGACCAACAGGAGCACGGGGTTCGGACTCCACCGGCCGACTACGGGCAGCCGGCGCGGCAGGTGGGCGAGGTCATCGGCGTGAGCCCGCGACAGCAGCACCACCACGTCGGAGGAGCGCACGATCGGCAGCGCCGGGGAATCAGGGTCGGCCCGCCCGCAGTCGGCGATGACCACCGTGTCCGGCTGGTTCGCCGCCGTCCGCAGGACACCGAGCCCACCGCGGGGGTCCGACGCCAACGCCGACAGCGCCGCGCGGGCCTGCTCAGCGTCGGATGGGGCGGTGATCACCGGCAGGCCGCCGGGAAGCTGTTGGGTGTGCCGCCACAGCAGGTCGGCCTCACCGCCGCGCCGTGCGGCGGCGGCCAGGCTCCCCAGACCGGGTGTCGAGGTCAGGGAGAACCGCAGGGCCAGGTCACCACCGGACGGGTCGGCCTCGACCAGCAGCGTCCGCGCCGGGGCAGGCCACCGGGCGGCCAACGCGACCGCGAACGTGGTCGCGCCCGGCGAACCTTTCAACGACAGGACCGAGATCAACATCAGCGACCACCTCCGGCGGAGAGCATCACGATCGACACCTGCCCGGCCGGGACCGCGGCGATCTGGCGGGCGGCGGCCTCGGTGAGCTGCACCGACACCACCGCGGTCTGCTCGTTCGCCGGGAAGGTCACGCTGGTCACCACCGCGGGCCACACCGTGGCGTTCTCGTCGGGTGGGCTGCTCGCGGTGCCGGGCTGCCCAGAGACGGCCACCACCGACACCCGCGCTCCCGGTCCGACTTCAGTCGGGACTTGGCCGGGCTTGAGTGCGAGGGCGGCGATGGCCTGCCCGCCGGCCGGAGCAGCGGCGGCACCGACGGCGTCCGGGGTGAGCAGCGCCCCGGCCGACAGGCTGGTGGCCATCGGTCGACCGATCACCACGGCGGCCTGGTCGGCACCGACGACCGCGACACCGGGATCGACCGCGACGTTGACCTGCCGCAGATCCTGTGCGGCCAGCACGTGCCCCACGGGCACGCCGCGGGCCAGGGCGAGCACGGGCTCCCGGTCGTCGGAGTGCAGCGAGATCAGCACGAACCCGCCCACGCAGGCCAGCACGAGCAGCACGCCGAGCAGCAGGTACGGCACGCTGCGGCGGCGGCCCGTGGCGCGCAACCGCGAGGAGGGCGTCTTCTTGTTGTCACCGACCCAGGGGCCCGCCGCCGTGCTCGCGGGCCGGTCGGTGCCGGGGCGGATGGTGGTGTTGGTGCTCACGCGGTACCTCCAACAGGCATGGGGGTAGTGCGCCGCGTCGCCGGATGCCGATCAGCGCGCGGAACAGGTGGTCATCGCTGTGGATTGGGCCTCACGGGGAGGCAGGGGTGGTGCTCAGCCGCCGCTGTTGTTCAGCGCCTGCGACTCCGCCACGCGGAAGGTCGTCTCACCCGTGGTGGTCATGTCCGGGAACGTCCCGCCCTGACCCGCGCCGGACCAGGTCACCGTCCAGTGCACGGTCGCGGTGACCGGGTACGCCTGCCCCGGCCTACTCGCCGAGGAGCGGCGGTAGACGTGCCCGCAATCCGGTGAGGGCGCCGTCGGGTCCGCACCGGCCACGTAGGGTGTTCCGGCACCGGTGCAAGTGACGGTGGAACCATCACCCATCGACCAGGTCACCGACGTAGGCATCGCGACCGCCGTCACCGACACCCCGGGCACCGCAGCCGTGGCCGAGACCGGACCCCAGCCGCCGGCGAGCCACATCCAGGTCGGCAGGTTCACCAACTGCTCCCCCACCGGGTTCGCCGCGATCCTCGGCGAGGGAAGCCGCAACTGCTTGCGCGCCACCTGCGCCAACTCCGCGGGCGAGGGCAACAGAGCCGGACCCGGCTGCTGGCCGTCGGCGATCCACACAGGCGGCCGGTAAAGCCCGTCGGTGACGCCTTCGGTGGTGCACTTCCACACGTACCACGCACCCGGGCCTTGACCCGGCTGCGCCGCCTGCGCCCGGACGGCCACCGGCCGGGACACCGCGGCGTGGACAACCCCGCCGCTGCTCGCCGGTGGCCTGTGCGCGGCGGTCACCACGCCACCGGCAGGTGGCTGGTAGTCGCTCTTCACATACGAGCAACTCGCCAGGGTCGAGTCGCCACCGATGACGGAGTCACCGGGCTTGTCGGACGTGTCGGTGCCTGGGTTGTTGCCGGTGTCGGGTCGGTGCGGGGTGTTGCCACCCTGGCCTGGGGGGCCGTCGGGTCGCCCGTTGTTGCCGTTGCCGCCGACTCCCAGCTCGCACGAGGGGGTGGGGACCTGACTGCACATGGTGTTTCCCCAACCGCCGTCCGCCAAGGCGGGAGTGGTGAGGCCGAGCAGGCTCGCGGCGATGACACCGGTGGTGGTTGCGAAGCGTCGCATGGTCAACACGTCCCCACGTCGTGCACTCCGAAGTCTGAGACCTTCCATGAACCGTCGGTCTGCTTTTCGACGATGGCGTTGATCGCCTGGCGGCCTCCGGGTTCGTTGTCGGAGAGTTGCCCGTTGTCGGCGCGGTACTTCAACCAGTTCGTCGAGTCACCGCAGTCGGAAACAACGATTTTCTTGGGGTCGTCTGCGGGTTCGACCGACGACACGGCCGGGTTGAGGACCGGTTGCCCCTTGGTGACCAGGCCGTTGTAGTGGTCGGCGTACAGGCCGCGGGACAGGTTCGTCAACGCGAGACCGGTGGCGTGCTGCCCGAGTTTGGGCGACTGCCAATCCGAAGTCGTGCCTGCCTCCGCGAAGTCGTCCCACATGCCTCGGTAGGCAGTCAGGGCGTTCTGCCTGGCCTGCTCGTCTGGGGACAGCGAGGTGCTCGGGCTCGACGAGGTCGTCGGCGTCGGACTCGGCGTTTCGGAGGCCGGGCTCGGCGGGTTGCCCGAGCTGCACGCGGCGAGAACCGCGATGCTCATTGCGCCGACGAACGCGCGACCGGCCCACGAGTGAAGATGTCCCATCGGCATGTGCGAACCCCCGATTTCCGTGATGATCGTCTCGCCTGTCGTGCCACCGGTCTTGGCCGCATCACCGAGCCCATCGACCAAGGTTCGGATCCGCCCCGACGACCTTGTCACCGACATCACCACGGCAGCCTCTGTCGGGCAAGTCGTGGTCATCGGGGTGTCTTCGCGGTGATGGCGGTGAGGGCGGCGTTGATGACCGTGCAGGGGTCCACGGCGGGGAACTGGCTGTTGCTGACCAGTGCCCCGGCGACACCGGTGCTCAGAGCCACCAGGCCGATGCACTGCTTGCCGAACGTGGGATCTTCGGGCAGGGCTTCGATGAGGCCCGGTTTGCCGTTCCACGATGTGCCGGTGGAGCCTTGGTGGTGGGCTGGGTCGGCGTCGAGTTCGGTGCCCCAGACGACCTGGACCTGGAACCTGCCGCCGTCTTGGCGGGCGGGGGCGTCTCCCGCGGAGATGATGATTTTGCCGCTGTTGTCGAAGAGGCAGCCCACCGCGAACAGGTCCTTGTCCCCGGGTGTCTGCATGGTCGGGGAGTGTGGTTTGCCGTCGGTGGGCCGCACCTCGGCGGGCAGGTCCGCCCAGGTGGGGGTGGTGCACGGGTCGAACGGGGCGCCGACCTCACTGGCCTTCTCGGGGCCGTTGAGGTCGCCGTAGACGATCGACCCTTCGGCACGGCCGGCGCGCCTGCGCACGGCGTCGTCGCCGCCGGTCTCAGCAGTGGCGCTCGGCGCCCCGGCGACGCCGGATCCGGCACGCCCGGCCGCATCGGTGCCCGGGTCGCTGGTGCAGGCCACCACGGCGCCGGCGATCAGCACGGCTGTGGTTGCACCGACGAACACGCGGATGTCCATTGTGGTCTCCTCGGGGTGGTTCAGTGGAGTTGGGAGAGCAGGCCCTCGATGGCCTTGGTGGCGATCTGGCAGTCGGCTGAGCGGGCCTCGATCACCGGGTACGAGGTCGGCCGGTCGGGGTTGGTGATGTCCTGGCGGATCTCGATCTTGTCGTCGGCGACGACGGTGACGTAGCAGGTGCCCGAGGCGCTCGGTCCGCCGCCGGGGTTGAGGATGTTGGACACGCCGGGGCGTCCGGCGATGCTCACCGCGGTGTAGTCGGCCGAGGCGGTGCCGGTGAGGGTGGCGCGTGGGTCGGTGTCGACGCCGACCGTCACCGACACCACCCCGCCGATCGGGTCACCATGGGCGGCGGTCTGCGGGTAGACCGTGCAGCGGTGGGGGTCTTCCATACGAGAGCGCACCGGTTTGCCGTACACGGCGGTGGCGGCGTCGAGTCCGGCACAGGGGTCGATGGTCGCCACCGGCAGAGCGGGGGTGCTCACCGCGTCGGCCCACGTCGCCGGTTCACGCCAGTACTTCGCGACCGCGGTCAGATATTCCTTGGCGACCTGGCAGGCGGTCTTGGGTTGGGCCTCGGTGCCCTCCTGGCGCACGATCAGATGCAACGCCGCCCGCTCCCCCATCGGCCGGTCATAGACACAGGCTTTGCCGTCACCATCCAGGTCGGGCAGGTGCAGGAAGTCCACCCCGTCGAGGGTTTCCGGTGTGGACTCGCGGCGGGTCTTGTCCGACAGCTCCACCCCGGCGGTCACCTTCAGCCTCCACGCGGGCAAATCCCGAGGGCCCGGGACGAGTTGCAGCACGCAACTGCTCAGGCTGTCACCGGGCATGAGGTCATCCGGCTGCATCCCGACGACCACCGCCGCCGCGGCGGGGTCGTGCAGCGCGCACACGTCGACCTGACGGATCACCGAGAACAACGCGGCGACCTGCTCGGTGCCCTCCCGCGGCGGCACCGACGCACCCGCCTGGCCCGCCGCGGTCGTCGCCTCGGCGGAGAGGTCCTCCGTCGAGGCGACGACCTCGGCTTCGCCGTTCGCTTCGCCCTGCGCGACAGGCGTGCCCACGACGGTGGCGGTGCACCCGGACAGGCTGAGCACCACCGCGGCGACGAACGCGAGCAGACGCCACCACAGGACAATCCAGAATTCCGGCACGAAACTCCCCTTTCACAGCACTAACGAAATCGAGCGAGGTCAGCAAGCGCGGATCGGCCGCGGCTCGAGGTCGGCTTCGGCACAGCCCGCGGGTGCCGGTGTGGTGGCCGAGGTCGGCGGCCACGGGTGTGCAGCCAGCACGGTGGCGATCCCGTGCGCGGCCCGCCCCAGCGCGGTGGCGGCGGTTCCCCCGAAACGCCGATCGAACGGTGCATGGCGCCCGCCCAGCACAGCCGCGCCTCGCGAATCATCAGGAACGCGCCCCAGCGGATGGATGTCCACCTCTCGGGCGATCCGCTCGGCGGGGTGCCCGTCACCGATCGGCAGCACCAGTGGGCGCGACACCGGCAGTCGGGCCTCGACCAGCAGCACCCGCTGCGTCGCGGGCCAACCGACCGCCAAGCCGAGGGCCAGTGTGCTCACTCCGGGCGAGCCCTTGACCGAGAACAACGCGACCAACATCAGCACGCCTCCCGGCCTCGATCACGAACGGGCCGGTTCGTACGGGGCGGTATCGAGGAGGTGGAGAAACCGGGTCAGCCCGAGCCCTTCCTGATCACCAGGGGGCATCCGGCTGATCAGGTGGTGGAACGGGCCGCCCGGCGTCCCCAGGTCCGCGCGCATCGAGGCCAGCACGCGGCGTACCGCGGAACGCGGCACGCCGATGTGGGCGGCCACCGCCCGTTCAGACCGGTCACGGTCGTCGAGATCCTCGTACGGCGGCAGACCGACGTGGCGGGCGATGATCTCGATCTCGGAGGCCGTCAGGCCCAACGACCGCACCGCCATCACCCATCCCGCCTCCCCCGCGGCGTTCTCAGCGACCTCCAGCGCAGCGACAGCACGGGGGTCCGCAGCCTCGGGCTCGGCGGTCACCACCCGTGCGCGAACCGCGCGAGTACGGCGTTCGTCATCGAGATCAGCTTGAGTCACCGCTTCCCCCGCACACTGGAGGATCTCGACGTCCTCGGGCGGGCGCCCCAACTCGACCGCCAAGCGGGCGCGGATCGCCGCGATCCGCAAAAACCTGCGGTGCACCCGCGCGGGCACCGTGACCGGGTACGCCACCGTGGCGAGGTGCCGTTTGACGTGCTCGACAATCCACGTCCGCAGGTAATCCGGCCCCGAACTGCGGCCAGGGTCGTACATCCACACTCCCTGGACCACCGCGGCACGGGCGACCGCGACCACGTCTTCGGCCCCCGCCACCGCGGTTCGGGACCACCAGGAGGCGCGCAGCGCAGCAACCGTGGCCCGGGTCAGCGGCTCGGCCAAGACCACCAAGCGCGCGGTGGCGATCTGGCCCGCCCACCGTCGAGCCCGCAACACCGGTGTTCCGTCCTCCGGGTTCAGGTGCAATGCCAGGTGGGCGCGGTGCCCATCGGCGGCGGTGGGCGCCAAGGCGGTGAGCGCAGCACGGTCGAGGCGCTGGTGGCGCTCGCACTCGACGGTGACGTCGTGGACGGAGAGTGTCATGGTCGTTTCCTCTGCTGAGCGGACCTCGGGATGTGAGGTCCTCGCGGATGGCTATGTAGGCCCGTTTTCCGACATGGCTGGTAGCCGCCTGTCCCTGGTGAGGAACATGAGCGGAGGGGAATAAATGGTGCGATGTGGTGGTGTCGGTCAGCGCGGCAGCGGCCGTGGGCTCACGAAGGGCAACGGCAGGCGAGTCCAGCCGATTGCCCGATTTGCCTCAATTTCGACGCATAGCACCATGGTGATCTTTTTGAAAGTTGGACGAAATGCGATCAAGGCGCTTGTAACTCGTTGTGAATGCCGTTGATCGTCTCCGATCACCCCGTCACCCGAACAGGTGAAGTGTTTTGGGATGTGACCTGATTCCGACCTCAAGCCAGCTGGCCGACCTACTGTGACCTGGGGCGGAGCGCCGCAACGTCGTTTCACATATCCGAGTTTCGACGGCCGAGCGGTGAAGCAGAAGAGGCCTGCTGTCTTCACGTGAATGGAAGACAGCAGAAGACGATCGGGGGTTGAAGTGGGCGAGTCATTCAGCTCGACACTCCGCCGTGTGCGGACCGAGCAGGGTCTGTCGTTGACAGACCTGCAGAGGCTGACGAACTTCAGCCGGAGCCATCTCGGCAACGTCGAGAACGGTGTCCGCCAGCCGAATGAGGCTCTCGCGGTGGCGTGCGACGACGCGCTGCAAACCGATGGGCTGTTCACCCGCATGCTGTCGACGGCACGGAAGCGGGATCGCCGAAGCCGGCTCAGGCCGGCCCAACTGCCGGTGCGGAGCCGATTCCTCGTGGGCCGGGACACCAGCATGCGGCAGATGACCGACGAGGTGGGCAGAGCCACGGTCGGGAAGTGGATGCCGCTGATCGGCATCGACGGCCCGGCGGGTATCGGTAAGACAGCCCTCGCGGTCGCTTGGGCGCACGACATCGCGGATCGCTACCCGGATGGCACCCTGTTCGCGAACCTGCGCGGTCACGACCCGTCGAACAAGCCCGCGGACCCCGCAGACGTGCTGCAGGACTTCCTCTTCGCCCTGGGAATGCCGCCCGAAGCAGTCCCTGGGCACCTGGAAGCGAGGGCGGCGAGCCTGCGGACCATGCTGCGCAACCAGCGGGTGCTGCTCGTGCTGGACAACGCGGTGGATTCCGACCAGGTCCGCCCCCTCCTGCCGTCGTCGTCCGGGTGCCTGGTGGTGGTGACGAGCCGGACAAGGCTCGGCGGGCTCTGCGCTCGGGACGGCGCCGTCAGGCTGACCCTGGCCCCCCTTTCCGACGCCGAGGGCGTGGCGCTCCTGACCCTGGTGGTGGGGCGCCGGGTGACAGACGACCAAGAGGCGGCCCACGAGCTGGCCAGGCAGTGCGGCGGTCTGCCCCTGGCGCTGCGGATCGCCGCCGAACGGGTGACCAACCACGAGCACCTCGCCCTGCCCCGCCTGACCGGCATCATGTCCTCGCGCTCCCGGCGCCTCGACGCGCTGTCCGCCGGTGGGGACGAGAGCACGACCATCCGCGCCGTCTTCTCCTGGTCCTACGTGGCCCAGCCTGCCGAGGCGGCGTGCCTGTTCCGCATGCTCAGCCTGCACCCGGGCCCGACCTTCGGCCTCGACGCCGCGGCGGCGCTCGCCGGGGCGACGACACAGCAAACCCAGCGGTGGCTCGACCGCCTTGTCGACGCCCACCTGCTGGAGCAACCCGACCTCGGCCGGTACAGCTTCCACGACCTCATCCGCCTCTACGCGAGTGAACGGGCCGAGATCGAGGAGTCCGAGGGCGATCGACGCGCCGCGCTCGGTCGCGTCCTGGACTGGTACCTGCACACGGCAGCAGCCGCCATGCACAGCCTGTCCCCCCAGCGTGAGCCGATTATTCTCGACGACCCGGTCACCGGGGTCACGCCGATCACCTTCGACGACATCGACGCCGCGTCGACGTGGTGCGAGGACGAGCTCAAGAACCTGGCCGTGGTCACCCGGGTCGCCGCCGAGCAGGGTTTCGTCCAGGTCGCGACGGCGATGCCCGCGGTGCTGTGCGACTACTTCTACCGCCGCAAGCCCTGGTCGCTGTGGACCCGGGCCCACATGCTGAGCCTCGATGTCGCCCGCCGCCAAGGCCACGCGGCCAGGCAGGGGTGGATCCTCAATAACCTGGGCAACGCCCACATCGACCTCGGACAGCCCCGCACCGCCATCCGGTTCTACGACGAGGCGCTGCGGGTCCGCCGCTCCATCGACGACCGGAGCGGACAGGCGTGGAGCAGGGTAGGACTGGGCCGGTGCTACGCCGCCTTGACCGAGCCCCGGCACGCAGCCCACCACTTCGCCCGCGCCATGCACGGGTTCGCCGACCTCGGCGACCGGTGGGGGTGGGCCATCGCCCTGTCCTACCTCGGCGACACCTGCCGCCTTCTCGGTCAGCACCGCACGGCGATCGACTACCACCACCAAGCGGTCGAGGTGCTTCGCGAACTCGGGGATCGACAGGCCGAGGGATGTTCGCTGGAGAAGCTGGGCGCGGTGTACTCCGACCTGGAGGACTGGCCCAGCGCCATCGAATCCCTGCACCACGCGGGAACCATCCTCGGCGAGATAGGCGACCGCTGGGGCTACGCCCAAACGATGACCACGCTGGGCGACCTCCAACAGCGCAAAGGGAGCCCAGACCTGGCGAGTGCGGCGTGGCAGGACGCGGCAAACGCTTTCGAGGAGTTGCAGGACCCCCGCGCGAGCACTGTCCGTGGCAAGCTGGAACGGCTGCGGGAGGAGCAGGTGTCGATCCCAGGGGGTGGCTGAATGGCACTGGAACCGATCACCGACGGCCCGGTGTTCGCACGGGCGGCAGACGACTTCGGGCACAGGATCCACGACATCCCCGAGGCGGTGTTCACCCCGACCGATGAGCACGAGGTGACCGAAGCGGTACGCGAGGCACACCAGCTCGGATTGCCGCTGCTGGCACGAGGGCAGGGGCACTCGACCGCAGGACAAGCACAGGTCGAGGGCGGTTTCATCCTCGACATGGAGAAGATGTCGCAGGTGCGCGACGTCGACGGCAACAGCATGGTCGTCGAGGCAGGGGCAACCTGGTACACCGTGCTCGACACCGCGCTCAGCGTCGGCATGACACCGCCCGTCCTGACCGACTACCTCGGCCTGTCGGTGGGTGGCACGCTCTCCGTCGGCGGCATCGGCGGCGCAAGCCACAAGTACGGTGCCCAGACCGACAACGTGACCGCGCTCGACGCCGTCACGCCGGACGCCGACCTGGTGACGTGTTCACCTCAACGGAACAGCGCGGTCTTTGACTCGATCCGCGCGGGCCGTGGCCGCCACGGTGTGATCACCACCGCCGTCCTGCCCCTCACACCCACCCCGGACACCATCCGGCGGCACGTCCTGCACTACACCTCGCTGACGGCGTTCCTGGCCGACCAGCGCCGCGCGATGACCCTCCCGGACGCCGACTACCTCGAAGGCCAGGCGAAGTGGACCGGCAACGGTTGGCGCTACGAACTGGAGTTCGTGCAGTACCCCGGGAAGGCAACCGATGCTCCGGCGGATCTCACCTCGTTGAGCTTCGACGACCGGGAGTACGAAGAGCTCGACTACAACGCCTTCGCCACCCGCCTGCGCGACGGTGAGCGGCGGATGCGCGAAATCGGGGACTGGCTGTGCCCACACCCCTGGGTGAACTACTTCCTCCCTGAATCCACAACAGACACCATCATTCACCGGATCCTCGACACCACCACCCTCGACCAGATCGGCGAACGCGGCACCGTCCTCACCTACCCCTTCACCCGCCACCGCATGCGCACCCCCGCGATGCAGCTGCCGACGAGTGCCGTCTTCCACCTCTTCGCCCTGCTGCGCACCGCCGTGCCCGCCGCACCCGTGTCCGGAACCGACATGATCGAGATTAACCACACCCTGGACCGGGTCGTCACCGACAACGACGGCACGATCTACCTCGGTCCACTCCCCCGCTCCTGACCACCGCGCCTGCGCCCGGCGCGGTGGTCGAGACAAAGGGCGGTTCCCACTACCACCAAGCCATGCACAAGCTCTTGGATACGACCAATCGGCTGCGTTCGCGTTAGTGGCAAGAGCATGGACCACTGGACTCACCCGCTGATCTGGGGCCTGCTGGGCGCCATGGCCGGGGCCGTCGGCAGCCGCGGCACCCGCATGCTGGCGGCGAGCAGCGACGACGCCGAGCTGTTCTCGACGTGGATCGGCGCACTGATGACCGCGATCCTCTTCGGCGCGCTCGGCTGGCAGACATCGTCGACCGAGAACCTCGTCCTCGTGAGCTGCTTGGTGGTGGTTGCAATCCCGCTGGCCGTCATCGACATGGTCGAGATGAGACTCCCAAACCCCCTTCTGGCTGCCGGTTACCTGGGCGTGGGGGCCTGTGCGGTCGCCGCCGCAGTGGCACGTAACGAATGCACCGGGTTGGGACGGGCTGCCGTCGGGTGCGCGGTGATGACCGCGATGTATCTCGGTTTGGCAGTGTGCACCGGTGGGCTCGGGAGCGGAGATGTCAAGCTCGGCGGGTTGCTCGGGATGACCTCGGCGTGGGTGGGCTGGCCAGTGCTGGCGGTGGGCACGGTGCTCGGATGGGTGATGCTGTTGCTGGTGTTCCGGCTGGGAGCAGTGGAACGCGGAGAAGAAGTACCAGCCGGACCTAGCCTACTGGCCGGGACGCTGATCGCGGTCCTCGGATCAGGCGGTTAGGTGTGGGCTCCACCGGTCCGACGTGGTCGCACCCGATGAGTCGGGGTGGGGCCGGGTGGTTAGGGTGCTGCGGATGGATGTATCGCCGCGACCTGCTGGGGTTCTACCGGTCCAAGACTACGTTGCCGGGCTGGCCCGCAAGCGGATGGCCGCCGGGGTGCTGGTGCGTGACCAGGATGACCGGGTGTTGCTGGTCGAGCCGTCGTACAAGCCGAACTGGGAGATCCCGGGTGGTGCGGTGGAGGCGGATGAGTCGCCGTGGGCGACGGCGTCGCGGGAACTGGTCGAGGAGTTGGGGCTGCACCGGTCGTCGGGTGGGCTGCTGGTGGTCGACTACGTGCGCCCGCAGGACAGCAGGCCCGAGGGGTGGTGTTCGTCTTCGACGGCGGTGTCCTGGACGAGGCCGACCTGACCGGATTGACCTTCTCCGACGGCGAGGTCCTCTCCGCCGGGTTCCACACGATCGAGCAGGCGCGGGAGAAGGTCAAACCGCTGCTGGCCGACCGGCTCGCCGTGGCGGTGGACGCGGCCCGTCAAGGCGTCACCGTCCTGTGCGAGCACGGGGTCCGCGTCGCCTGACCTACCCGGCGGCCTCGACGCGTGCGGCCGAGGCCACCTGCGCGTTCTCACGCTGCACGGGCATGGCGATCGGTGTCGAGGTGTGGGCGCGGCCCGCGCTGCGGTAGAGGCTGTCGTGGATGCCGTCGGCGAACAGCAGCTCGGCCAGGTCGCGGCGGGTTTTCGCGATCGGCGTGTCGCGGCGGCATCGACGGTTGCCGCGGCGAGGCATCCGTGCGGGTTGCGGAAGAACACCACGAACACCATGGCCTCGCTCAGGCGACTGATCCAGCACTTGCGGCCGCTGAGCAGCAACGTCCCATCCGTGGAGACGATGGCGTGGGTACGGGTCTGCCCGACGCGGGTGCCGCCGTGCGGTTCGGTGATCGCGACACCGGCCAGCTCACCGGCGGCCAGCCGCGGCAGCCACCGAGTGCGGGTCCGGTCGGCGCCGTGGCGGGCGATGAGCCCGCCGTGGCCCAGGCCGGTGGCGTCGCGCAGGTCCAAGTCCCGGTAGCCGCACACGAACTGGGCCAGCAGCTGCCACAGCGGCGGCTGATCACCGAATCCGCGGTCGGCGACCAACGCGCGCCGCACTCCCAGCAGCCGATGGCTGCGCTGCGGGCCGGGGAGCAGGTCGGGGCTGAGGGGATGGGTTTCCAGGGCGTCATCGAGTGCCGTGGCCAACTCGACCAGCCGCAGCTCGGCGCCCTGGTGACCGTGGTCTCGAACAGCCGGGCTGATGGACGCGAAGCCCTGGTTCCGCCAACCAGCCCTCAGTATGCGCTGCCACGTACCCGGCTGCCGGTGGTGTTCTTCCGCCTTTTGGGCAGTCTCCAGATCCGACTGCGTTCGACGTATCTTGCCAATTCGTGCTCGGCAAACTAATGAAACCAGGTCGTCGGCGGCAGCGAACACCGGCATGGTGATGATGTGGTCGTATCTCAGGTCAGATGTGATGCCATGGAATGAGAAAGCCCGCATGGCGCAGCACGTGCAGGCGGTGTCGCAGTTCAGTAGCCGCATCCTGGTCGCCCTGGTCGGCTCGGTGAATGAAGCTGCCGAGGGTATGGAGGTCGCGAATGCGTATCAGGGTGGCCAGTCCAGGCCAGGTGCGCAGGTCGTGGCCGTAGGCGGTGGCGAAACGGTCGAGGTCGGCGGTGGTGCGGCCGACGCGAACGCCCTGGTAGGTGTTGGCGAGGTCGAGTTCGCGGGGGCCGGTGGCTGTTTCATCCCAATCGCTGAGTAACCAGGTACCGGTGCTTGGGTCGTGAAGCATGTTGCCGGGGTAGGCGTCGCCATGCAGTTGGCCGCGACCGAGAGGGAAGTCGAGGCGCTCGAAGTCGGCGAGAAGGGTGGCGGCGGTGTCAGTGAGCCAGGTCCGGTCCGTGTCCGTCAGGCAAGTGCAGTTGGCGAGGGCCGCACGCAGCGAAACCAGCGGGTGATAGGCAGGAAGTTCCAGGGGTGCTGGTGGAAGGCCGTGTAGTCGGCGCAACAGTCGCCCGAGGTCGGCGGGGTCCGCGTGTGCTGGTGGGTGGGATGCGGGGTAGTGGTGCCAGAAGGTCGTGACGTGCTCCTCGTCGATGACTGGGTCTACGCCGGGCAGAGGTGCAACAGCGGGGAAGTCCTGGTCGTTTAGCCAGCGAGTGATGGCCACCGCGCGCAGTGCGGGTGCGGGGTCGCCGGTGTGCAGGCGAGCAACGACGTCGCAATGGGGAAGCAAGTACACCGCGGTGGCGTGCTGGTGCAGCAACCGCAAGTTGCCGGTGTCGAGACCGCGCTTATGCGCGGCGCGGACGACGACAGCAGCGTGGTGGGAGGCGAAATCACTGGGTGGAACGGTCACCAGGCGATTCTAGTGATCGAGTCGGGGCGGCGGTGGTGACCAGATCACCGAGAAGCGTGGTCGCGCGGTGGGCGCCGGTGCCAGTGGCGAGCAGGAGGCGGTGGATGCGGTGGACCGCGGGGGCGAGTTGGGCGATGCGCTGCCCAGGGGGCAGTGCCCGCACGTGCGCGAGGGTAGCGTCGGCGGCGTCGAGGTCACCGAGGCGCAGGTGGTTGTACGCGAGAATTGTCCTGGCCAGTGAGATGTCGCCGTAGGAGTGTTCCTGTTTGGGTGCGGCGGCGTAGGCGGCAAGTGCGTTCTGGGCATGGTGTCGGGCGGAGGCGTGGTCACCGAGTAGGTCATGTGCCCCCGCCTGGTAATAGGTCTGCTTGGTTGCTGGGAAGCTGAAGATGCCCCCGAACGTGCTGACCTCATCAGGCCGATCAGGTAGGGAGTTGAGTCCGTCGAGGCGCTGCAAGGCGTCGCGGGCACGAACCGGGTTGCCCACCCGAGCACAGATCCGGGCTTCCAGAGCCGTGTTACGACGCACCGTCTCAGGACCGACAGCGTGCGGAGCAACTGAACCCAGGAACCGCACCGCGGCGGAGGGCGTGGCACTCCACTCCAGGGTGAGGGCGGCGCTGCCGCGCGCCCATACGCGCAACGCCTCGCTGTCGGCGGCCTCGGCGCACCGCTGCGCGTTGAGCAGTTGAATATGGGCGTCCGCAGGGTGTCCCAGGTTCTGCGAGGCCGCGGCCAGCAGCAGGGATCCGATACCGGCGATGAGGTAAGCGTCGCGAACTTGGCGTGGACGTACGCCTCGCCGGATCAACGCGAACGCGGTGTCGCACAGCGAGACCATGTCAGGCAGCAAGTTGATCACTGGTGTATGGACGTAGGCGGTGGCCAACTTCATCAGCGACACACCCAGCCAGTCCAGTTCGGGTTCGTCGACTATGGCGTTGACCAGGGTGGACCCGAAGTCCGCAGCACGCCGGGCGGCTGCCGAGACCAAGGCGTGGACGTCGACCGGTGCCATGACGGCGGATTCCGCAGGCAGAGCGAGCCGACCTTCCACCGCGTCGGCGAGTTGCCCCACGGTGACCTTCAATATCTTCGCCAGCATCGCCCGTGCTGAATCCGCTGGCCTGGACTTTCCCGATTCCCATCGCTGCACAGTGCGGACCGAGACCTTGAGAAGGGCAGCGATGTCGCGCTGCTGCATCCCGACTGAATTGCGCAGATCTCCAAGTCCGACCACGCGGTCCACCACCTCTCGCTGTCAATCAGACATCCACCGTAACCCATAGGAACCGCGTTGTCGCCAGCAATGAGCGATTCTGTGGACGGTAGTCGTGTGGCCTGTCGCCTGTCGGGTGCGTGTCGTGTACAGAACCGCAGGCCACGTCCCAAACTCAGCAGCACCCGATCACCGCAGATAAAACGATCACCATGACGGCCGGGGGGCTCCGCCCACGCTTCGTGACGGAGCCGGATCTGATATCAAGACTGAACCATGTATCTGCGGGTGAAACAACGAATTCCCAAAATCCGAGCCACCAGCCGATACCACCAGGCAAGGAGGACTGTCATGGAAATCGAGCTGTTGGGCTGCCGACCGAATTTCTCACCGTCAGCCTGGAAGTCGCTGGTTGCGTTCGCCGGGTTTCCCGTCGTCGCTGGTTCTCAACGTGGCGACTCCAAACTCCCGGCAGGCGGGTGCGACGGACAGACCGCCCGCCTGCCGGGCTCCATTTTCACCAGCTCGGTGGCTGTCAGCCGGACGTCGCGCACCGCCCGCCTCCCGGCGGTCGCGCACCCGGCAATTGATGGTCACCTCCCAAGGCCGGTCCGCGCCCGTGCGAATCGCCCGCGCCTGCGCCCGGGCGCGGACCGGCCCCTCACTGCACACTTCAAGGGATCACCGATGAGCAGTCGCGAGTTCGCATCCCGTTGGGCGCCACCGGAACCGTCAGAGCCACAGTTCCCTCTCCGGGAGGGTTTGTTGCTGTCAGCGCTGCGGAAGGTCGAGCGAGGCGAGATTTGCACTGATGGTTTCGGGGGCACCGTACGGCACCGATCTGAACGCTTGTCCGCCGGTTTGGCTTCCGCTTTCGGGATTCTGTGTCGCGATCGCTGTGTGGCGATGGGGTTGCCCGCGGCGAAGGACGGGAGCCGGGTGGCGCGTTTGACATCGGCCGGTGCCCGACTGCTGGCGGCGTGGTGCGCGTGCGGTGATGACCGGTGAATGCCGGGGCAGTGATCTTTGGTTCGGAGCCCAAGACGCGAGGTGACAGCGATGTACGCGCTTCCGCAGGTCCATTGGGGAATCAGCAAGTACTGGCGATTTCGCGCCCACGTCGTCTTGGACGTTCACCGATCAGGAGAAGGGTTCCAGGTGTTCGCCATGTGCGGCACACCGGTGCAGGCTTGTTCTCCCGCACGCCCGGCAGGAGCCGCAGTGTGTCCCGAATGCGCGATCGCACTGGTGGCCGCCACCTACCCCACCGTGCCCGCCACGGCATGACTTTCGAGTGCGGCGGTGACCGGAGTCAGTCTGCTGTTCTCACAGCTGGTTTTCAAAGCACCGCCAAGTGTGGAACAAAACGGTGATAACGATGGGCGTCACACCCAGCTCGCAGATCGCGATGCGCGCTTGCACGCGGGTCTTCGTCGGCGGTTTCACCTTCCGCTTGGCCAAGGGAGACACCCGGATCGCCATCTGGCCGGGTGTGTGCATCGAACAACACCGGGTCTTCATCCGGGCGGATGTGCCGTTTCCCGGACCGGTACGGGAGGGGCCGTTGGCGATCGGAGTGACGATACCGAAGCCGGACAAATTGGACTGGGCTGACGGGGAGATGCTGACAGCGGTCGCCTGGCGGTGGGTTTCGCAGGTGGGGGCGTGTCGACGATGAACTCGGATGCGCCCCGGCACCGGATCATCGGGATGGAGTTGGCCCGTCTGCGTCACCGCAGCGGCTTGTCCACTCGGCAGGCCGCGCTTCGAATGGCGACCTCATCCGCGTCGTTGAATCGAGCGGAGAACGCGAAGCGAATTCCCGACCAAGAGGAGGTCGGCGCGCTGCTGGCCACCTGCAATGCTTCCCTGGAGGACTGGGGACGGTTGCGACGACTGATGGGCGAGGTCGAGCCCCCGGGTTGGTTCGAGTTGTCCAGCGAGTCCGACAGCGGCAGCGAACAGGCAGTGTCGACGTTGCGGAACATGGCGATGTCGATCATGGAGTACACCGCGACGGTGCTGCCGGATCTATTGCAAACACCCGCATACAGCGCAGCCGTGCGGAGACGGACCGCCCTGGGCCCCGCGACGATGGATAGGCGGATGCGGTTGATCACCGGCCAGGGGCCGATGTACACCGTGGTGCTGGACGAAGCTGTGGTGCGACGCGCGGTGGGTGGGGCGCTGACGATGGTTCAGCAGTTGCGACATCTGCTCACCCTCGTACACGGGGGAATGGTTCGCCTGCGTGTGATCCCGTTCCATCGGGGCGCCCACCCCTCGGTCACGGCATTCACCCTGTACATGGTCGACTCGACGGTCAAGGTCGTCCACACACTCGACCACCACATCTGCGGACTGCTCAGCAATCCCACGGTCGTAGAAGAGTTCGAGACGACCACCGCTGAACTGCTCGCGCTCGCACTCAGCAGGGCCGAGAGCATCGATCTCCTCACGCTGGTCGCTCGCGAACACGAACGGGCCGCGACTCATCACCACCACGGTTCTGCGGGCACCACAACCCGAAGGCGGGGACCATGAACGGACTGTGGCTTACCGCGATCGCGAGAGTGGCCACCGTCGTGCTGCTGGTCCGCCTTGCCCACCATCCCACCGGGCATGGCAGACACATACGCGACACCGCACACCCTCCCAGCGCCGTGCTCGCTCGCGCCCTGGCCGGAGCCGGTCGCCAAGGCCTCGGACTCACCCCACGCACCCGACATCCGCACCCCGATGACGAATTCCCTCGTCGCCACGGGCATCTTGATCCGGGAGACACCCATGACCACCGTCCAGAAACCCCCCACCCTGTACGAGGACTTGCTGTGGCCGGTGACGTTCACGTCGAACAGCGCCCGTCCGCGACTGCTGGTCGGTGACAACGTGGATGCCCTGTCCATGCCCGCTTGGTTCGGCGCCCAGGTCAACCATCACCTCACGCTCTGTCTGCTGACCGCCTCGATCCTCACCATTCCCGATGCTCCCACCAAGTGGATCTTCCTCACCCGTCGCCGGGAGACCGCCAGCCCACGAACCATGAACGCCCTCACGAACATGAACATCACCACACTGCCCCCCGGCCCTCTCGACCTTCCTGAACAGATTTCACCCGTGGACGGGGCGCACTGGGTGACACCACCCCTGCCGTTGTCCTCGCTACCGCCTTGGACCGCTGTGGTCGGAGCAGCCCGTCGGTCCTTCCCCGGTTGACCCCGATCCGACACCACTGAGGAAACGATCATGTCCGCGCCCACAACAAAACCCGACACCGCCGACGTCACCGACACCGTCCGCGCCAAGACCCTCCGGGGACTCATCCTCGCCCGAACACTCGATGCCGCCAGGATTCGCCGGGGATTCACCACCCGCGCCCTGGCCACCGCCATGGCGATGAGTCCGGCGATGCTCAACCGCACAATGACCGGCCGCCGCGTCCCCGACCGCCTTGAGATCGGCGGACTCTGCGCCTTGCTTGACATTCCGACCGACCACCGTCACACCCTCTACCGGCTCGTCATGAACGCCGACCTCACCGACTGGGTCCTCTACCCCGACGACGCCGACAACCCGATCGGCGACGTCGAAAAGATCGCTGCTGAGATCACTCACTACGAACCTGCCCTGATCCCGCTCCCGCTCCGCACCGACAACTATCACCAAGCGATCACCGACTTCACCGAGGAGAGCCCGGACACCGAATCGAAAGCCGCTCGACTCTCCCTGCCCATCAGCCGGTTCCTCATCCATCCCCAAGCACTGCAACACCCCGGCCTTCCCAGGGAAGTGATCCACGAGCAACTGCTACACCTGCGCGGCTATCTGAACAAGATCCGACTCCTGCCCGCCACCACCTCACCTCACCCAGGGTTCCGCTGCCTGGAGGTCGAAAACTTCCACCCGATTATCCACATCAGAAACCACAACATCGACATTCTGTTGGAGAAAACGGCAACAACAACAGCCCACACAGCGTTCCTCCAGCACGCCGAAACTTTCTCACTGACGACTAAAGCCACTTACGACGCTCTGCGCCACGCCATCGAACGATCCAGCGGTCGACACCGCGACCGAACCTGATCAAGGAAAAAATTTCCAGACCATCCCCCAAATCATGCAAAACTAGCGGAAAGGACCACAGTGGACAACACTGAAAACATGTCTCCCCGTACACTCGCCAATGACCTGGACCTGACCGCCGCCATCGCACATTCGGCCGCCCTCCGCGCATCCATGTACATCATGTGTCAAAGCATCGGCGTACCGCCCGACACCATGTTCACCTCCACCGATGACGCCAGCACAGACCTCGGCAAGCACGTCCGTAAAGCGATCGACCACATCAGCCGCGAGCGGAACATCCCATCGGCCACCATGACCAGAATCGGCGCAATGATCGACGCGATGGTCGCCTACGAATTGGGGCATCACCGCCCCACCCCGCAACCGCCCTCCGACTGACGGATACACAGCGCCGCTAATCCCCAGGCCTTTTCCTGTCGTTCAGCCGTGCCGCATGGAAGTCGTGTTCGATGCGCTCGAAGATGTCAGCGTCGGTGGCCTTCTGCCAGTCGGGAAGTTGGTCCCAATCCGCCACATAGGATGGTTTCGGCTCGGGAAAGTGCGTGAAGATCTGACCGGTCCAGCACAGTGCCACGAACCGGCTCTTCTGGTCGCGGGTGAGCTTGGCGGTGGCACCGTCGGTGGCCTTGACGAAATCGAGGACCTGACCGTAGACGGCGGCGGCGGCGCTGCGCTCCCAATCGGGCGTGTCCTCCCACGGCGAGACGTAGCCGGGCTTGGGCTCACCGGGGTAGTACTTGCCGACTCCGGCGATCCACGCTTCACGGAACACACGGCCCCGGTCGTCCTGCATCTTGTTCTCCTCCATCACGTGGCGCGGGTACCGACGAGGTCGGTGAGTTCGGCGTCGAGTCGCCGGATCTGCCGGTCGGCGAGTAGGGGGGCGAGGTGCGGTTGAAGTCCGCGCAGCTTGCGGGCGACAACCCCGGAATCAGTCTGGCGCGCGGTGGCCAGGACAGCATCGGTGTAGGCGACGACCTGGTCCGGATCGCGCCGGTGCACACCGATCATCGCCAGGTCGGTCAAGACACTCGCCTTTCGCCGGGCGGTCAACGTGCCGCTCAAGGCTTCGATCAAAGCGACTTCGGCGAGGTCGGGGCGACCCAGCGTGATGTAGCAGGTGCCGCGTTCCTCGTCCAGGCGGGAGCCGTCGAACCGGAGCCAGCCGCCGTTGTGCACCGGCCCCCGCAAGTGCTGGACCTCAGCGGCGGTGTCAAGTGCGCGTTGGCAGGAGTCGAGGTCGCCGAGGCCGGCGAAGGTCTCGGCCTGCACGACCGCGATCCAGTGCCGAGTCGACAGGCTGGGGTCGCCGCGGCGGGCGAGGGTGGCGGCCATATCGAGCATGGGCGCGGCCTCGGCGAACCTGCGTTCGTAGACGGCGATGAAGGCGTGCCTTGTCAACGCGCACGCCCACAGATCCGAGGCCGTGGCCTCTTTGCTTGCTGTCCCTGCCAGCGCGTAGCAGTGGGCGGCGTCGGTGTACCGGTCGCCGTCGAAGAAGATCTCGCCCGATAACTGGAAGAGGTCGGCCGTCAGCTCGCAGAGCCGCTGCCGAGTGGTCGGTGTCTGCGACCGTCGCAGGGAATCGGTGAGCACGTCGAGCTGGGCCCGCACCAGCGGCAGCACGTGGCCTTTGCTCGGCGACAACGCGAACACACGCCACAGGTGGGAGTTGAGTTGGGCGAACTCGGCCACTCCCGCCGCGTCCACCACACCGGTGTGCGCTGCCGCGACGAACCGGTCAGCATCACCGAGAGCTGCCTCGCCAGCAGGCAGCGCGAGCAACGCGCCCGTCACGCTGAACAAGCGCAGCAGATCGCGACGGTTCATATCGTCGGCCTCCGCAAGGTCGGGTCGTGCAACGGCAACGGTGGAAGCTTGCCGGGTCGGCGTGAGCAACGCACCCAGCTCGTCCAAGCTCACACCGAGCGCCTTCGCGATGCGCGGTCTGCGGTACGGCTGTGGGGTGAGGTCGCCTCGCTCCCAGCGGCCAACCGTGGAGAACTCCACCCCCACCGTTGACCCGAAGCTTTCCTGGGTGTAGCCCATCTGCTCACGCCGCGCAGCGAAGGCGTCTCGCCGATCACCCATGAACATCACCCCCGTCGGTCGCCTGCCACGATAACCAGCCATCGGTCAAGGCCGATCACCCGCTTGACGAGCTACACCCGTTCGGACTACCACCTCGATAGAGCTATCGTTGCTGGTCAAACACGGTGCGAGTCGTCCATTGAACATCGACTCCTGTACTGCGCGGCGAGGAGTAGGTCGAGTTGTTCGCTGCTCGTGGCTATTGATGCCTGTAGCTTGTGCAGCAATTCGTCCGGCATTCCCTGCCTGAATCCGGACTCCTGCATCACAGAGGTCAGGACGCGTGCGTCGGCGGTGGTCATCGCCGAACGGCATGGCGCGAAGCCGAGCACCTCGGAAGCGACATTGGCATCGGCGATGCTGAGCGCCTCGCGGATGACTTCACCAGCGACCTGTGCCCGCTGGGCGGGGGTGACCGCGAGGTCAACGACCGCCAGGCCAAGCTGGGACCGGAACGCGGCGTGCTCCGGTTGCGCGGGAAGGCGCAGGTAAGCCGTGACCATCATGGCCGACGAGGTATCCGCTGTTCGGTTCGCCGAGCGCAGGCAGAGGGTGCGCAAGCAGGTGAGGACCGCTTCTTCCCAGGGTTCGACCGGCGTGCTGTCATCGAGCATGGCGAGGGCGGTGTCGGTCTGCCCGAGGTTGGATCGGGCCAGGATGACGACCTGACGGCCGTCCAGCATTCGCCGTCCCAAGCCCTTGTGGTGCTTGATGTGCTGGAGCGCGTCCTGCCATCGACCGGCTTGAGTGAGTGCGCGGGTGCCGTCGGCGAGCAGCACCGTCCAGAGGAATTTGCGCAGGACTTGACGGTCTTGGGTAGTCGTGGCGAGATGTCCTAGGTCGACCTGTCGGCCGTTGATCATCACCGATTCTTGACTGTTCAGAGCATGGTAGGCGGTTTCGTAGATCCCGTAGGCGCCGTCACCGTCACCGTTGCGGCTGGCGAGGCGTCCGAGGTTGACGATCGGCTGGAGCGCCAGCTTGGCGGCCTTGGCGGTCAGCGGGGCCGCTGCGGCGAACCGGTCGAACTGTTGCCAGCACAACTGGCGGGCGAGGTCGGGCAGGCCGCAGTCGCTGGCGATCAGTGCGGCTTTGTTGAATGCTTCGGCGGCGTTGGCCAACCGTTCGTCGTCTTGATTTTCTTCGACGGCTGCGAGTGCCAGGTCGTGTACTTCGGCAACGCGGAGGATGAGTGCACGTCCCGGTGGCTTCGGGCGTGGGAGGAGCGGGAACCTCGTCGCCGGAACGGCGGGCCGCGCCGGGATCGCCGGGGTAGGCGCCTGGTCGGTGGCTGCATTCACTCGGCGGGCTCCTGTGGGTCGAAGACGACGGCCTTGGCGGTGTGGGCGAGCACGCTTTGGGTGGTGTGGGAGAGCCCGAGCCGGTTCCAATGGAAGATCACGTGGTGAGCGAGGACAGCCCGGGTGCCGCGGCGGAGGGCCCCGGTATGGGCGAGATCGCCCAGGACTTGGCCGCAGGCGGCGAAGCCGGCTGCCCAGTCTCCGAGGTTCGCGAGGGAGCCGGTGGGGCCGAGAAGGGGTCCGGCGGGGTCGGCGTCCACGGTCATGAGCCGTCGTAGTTGAGCGTGGAGGTTGTTCGCCCGCTCGCCTGCTGTGGCGGGTGGTGCTGGTCGCATGTCGGCGACGCGCGCCCAGATATCTCCCTGTTCGTACCAGTCCTGGTGCGCGCCGTGCAGGAGGTTTCGGCACAGCAGGACCGACAGCTCGCGACGTCGATCTCGGCGATTCTTCGGTGAGGCCGCAGCCAACTCGGCGAGATGGCCGAGGACATGCACGCTGTCGAGGTGGAACAGGTCGTGGGCCGTGGCCATCCCCTCGGGGCCGCCGAAGGCGTGCACCTCGGGCTCGTAGATCGTGCCGGTCCAGCCCTTGATGTGTCCTCCTGCGGTGAGGGCCTCGAGCCGACGATGAACTCCGGACGTCGTGTTGGAGCCGGTGACGGCACGGGCAGGCAGGAACCGCAGTCGCCAGCAGGGGTTCTTCCTGATGAAGAACCACGACGTGATCACGCCGGAGCGCTCAAGGTCGGTCATCGCGGGCCCGAGGTGGCCAGCGCCGATCCGTTCGGCGGTGGTGTAGTCGTCGAAGTGGACGAACACCTGCTGCCATGCCTGCTCGGGCGCGTTCGGATCGTCGTGGTCCATGTCCTTCAGTTCCGTGGTGGGTGGTGTCAGCCGAGGAGGAGGCAGGTGTCCCAGTGGCTGAGCGGGGCGGTGTCGGCGCCGACGGTGCGCAGGGCGAGGGCGATCCCGGCGTGGCCGTCGAGGAACTCGGGGTCCTGCGGTGATCGGGTGAGTAGCCGGTCGACCAGGTTCGGCAGTTCGGCTGCGAGATCGGGTTCTGGTGAAGCGGCGGCCATGCGCCAGGTGGCTTGCAGCACGCCGGCCAGGCCGTGGCACAGCCCGCTGTCGGTGAGCCGGTCGAGCTGGGCGAGGTCGCGCAGGCAGCCCAGCATCGCGGCTTCGGCGATGTGTTGCCTGTCCGTGTCTCCGGTTGCCAGGGCCGCGAGTTGCTGTGCTCGGGCGATCCCAGGAGTGCCGTAGCACCAGGACGGACGTTGACGGCTGGAAAACGGGACTCGGCCTGCGTTGGCCTGCTCCCAGGTGATGAACCCCGGCCACCACGGGCCGGAGGGCGTGTCCTGTTGCCAGGTGTCCATCCACGTGCAGATGCGGCCGATGGCGGCGGCGTGGTCGTCCACAACGATGCCGCGCAGCATCGCCAGTGACAACAAGGCGAGTGAGGCGGCGATGCCGTGGGACATGCCGAGGTTGCCGTGCCCGTCGGGGAAGTCGGGTGACCGTGCTCCGTTGGGAGCCAGGTCTGTCCACCAGCCGGGCAGGCCGTCGTTGGCATCGGGTAAGGGTTGGGTGAGCCGTACGAGGTAGGACAAGACCGCCTTCGTGAGCTCGCCTGCCGGGTCGTGGCGCAGGTGGTAGGCGCCCAGTCCGGTGAGGCCGCGAATGAGGTCGAACTCGGCCAGTGCCGGTCGCCCGCCACGGTCGATGCGGGTGTGCGCGGTGGCAAGGCGGGTCCGGGTGAGGTTGCTGGTAGCGGTGTCGAGGGTGGCGAGCGCGCGGGCGAGTTTGCCGGGCTGGTCGGCGGCGGCGTGCGTCAGGAAGGCCAGGGTCGGAGCGCCGAAGAACAGCCCCGCGTTGGCTCCGGCGCTGAGTTCGTCATCAGTCGCGGCTGCGAGCCAGGTGTGTGCGGTGACCCAAGGGCCTGCACCGCCGCGGGCACGTTCGATGTGCAGCAGGGCGACGCCAGCAGCTCCACCGCCAAGAGACTGCGGACGGGGACGGCCGCCGGTCGTCGAGTTCTTGACGAAGCGGACGAGGCGCGGATCGTTGAGCCGGGCGGCCAGCTCGGTCGAGGCGGCCATCGCGTTCAGGGGATATCGGTTCACCGGGCTCCTCGGGTGCGGCTGGTCCAGCTCAACGCGGCGGTACGAGCCAAGCGGGCACAGGCTCGCTCGCCGTGCGGGTCCAGGCCCGTCATGCGGACGAAGTGCAGGTGGGTGAGGTCAGGCAGGACGTCCAGTGCCGTGATGTCTGTGGCAACGAGCTTGTCGCGATAAGCGGCCAGGACGGTACGGCGGTGTTCCCAGGCGTCGGCGATGGCGTCGCCGCCGGGGATCGCGCGGAGGGCGGCGCGCTGGTTGTCCGGGTCTGCCAGCGTGATCGCCTGGTCGTGCACTTGGCGGGCTGGTGCCTCGATGGCGGTCCGGTCGACATGGTCGAGCAGCCAGCGCAGTCCTGCGCCAGAGTCTCCGGTGGCGGCTATGGCGAGGTCGACCGTGCTCGCGGCGATGAGCGCCTGCTTGTGCGGGGCGCCGGTGCCGGCCAGTGAGGCGAGCTGCGCGAGCACGGCCTCGGAGTCGGCAGCGAACACCGCTTCGGCGGCCGTCATCGTCGGGCCGGGGCCGAAGCGTCCGACTTCGGGGTAGTAGGTGTCCAGTTGCGCGTGTCCGATCAGGCCACGTTCGCGCAGGCCGGCCGTCCAAGTGGCCACCTGGCGGGCGGTCTCGACGTAGTCGACGCCTTCGGGCAGGCGGAACCGCAGCCGAAGGTGTGGCTCGGGGTCCTGGTAACGGAGGAACCACCACTGCATCGGCTCGTGGCCGGTCCGGACCAGGCGTGGAAGGTGACCGGTGAGGATGGCGTCGTGGCGGTCCGGATGCCCGTAGAGCTTCAGGTAGAGCCATTCGTCGCTGCCTGGTAGGTGGCCAAGTGCAGGCTCGACTGTGGGTAGCGACCAGGGGCGTCGCCGTCTCCGTGCAGGCGCGGGCTGGTCGGCGGCGAGAGGAACGACGATCTCGTGGGCGCGCCCGTCGAACCACCCGAAGGCGTCGCCCTCGGGTGCTTCGCGGAGCTGGACTTTGCCGGCGCGGTCAAGCTCGACCCGCAGCAGGTGCAGGTGCGCGGGACGGTTCAGGTTCAGGTGGAGCCGTCGGTCGTCCTCGCCGAGATAGACGGATTCGGGCAGCGCGTAGCGACGTCGCCAGGCCGCCAGCTGCTCGATCCAGGCCGCCGAGGAGGAGGTCGGGCCGGGTAGGTCGGAGGCGTCCACTGTCCATCGGGCTGGGGTCAGGACCGTGCGGCGGTAGCGGATGCGCGGCAGGTAGGGCAGCTGGTTGGCCGCTCCCCAGGAAAACGGGGCACACACGGCGGCGCGCGCGGTGGTGATCTCGCAGAGGAAACGCAGCAGTGGATGTGCGGCGTGGGCGAACTCCACAGCGCTGAAGACCGTCGGCTCCACGAGCCGGTGGCGGGACCGCGAGACCAGGTACAGGTGGTGGGCGTCCGCGGTCACGGCGAGGTCGTCCACCACCACCGTCTGCTCGTCGGGCGCCCGGTGTTCGGCGAAGGACACGAGGGTCGCCAAGACCTGTGGGCTGCGGGCGACGTTCTCCGCCCGCGGGTAGAGGGTGGGACCGCTGACTTGGGCCGCGAAGGCGTCGTCGTGCAGTGTGGGCAGGCTCTGGTAGGCGGTGGTCATACGCTCGCGGTCGTCGAGGTCCAGCACGTCCAGGAACCGGCCGGTGGTGGTTCCGGCCGCGCGGGACACGCTGGCGACCACCAGCTCGAACTCGCCTCGGTCGAGAGCCTCGCGGGTCGGTGCCTGAATGCGGAACCGCAGCTCGGTGTGTGGTTGGACGGCGGTGAGGTCGTCGACGGCCAGGCGCCCGATGGCATTGTCGTCGAGCACGACCTCGGTACTGCGGTCCAACGCGGCCTTCTGGGCCAAGGCCAGCAGCATCACGTCCCGCTCGGACAGGGACGGCGCGGCAGGTGGTGCCAGGCGGGTGTCGCGGTACCCAGCGGGGAAGCCCAACCCCGTATCAGCGTTGACGAGGTCGGCCACGGCGACCATCGCGCCCATTCCGTACCGTTCGAGGAAACGCGAGTGGTAGTCCCGCCACGCCGGGCTGCCCGCAGGATGCACGGCCAGGCGCGCCAAGGCGTCAGCGGCAACCTGCGCCTCCTGGGCAACCTGCTCGGACAAGACCACGCGGTCGTCAACGCGCAAGTCGACGGCGAGCGGCTTGCCGGTGGCCGCGATGTTGTTCATCGCCGCCGACACTTGGGCGCGCAGCACGCGCTGCCGGGTGTGGGAGGTGGTGCTCTGGTTGTGGGCAGCCAGGTCACGTCGGACGTCGCGAAGCAAACCGAGTAGATCGGCAACATCCGGCAAGGCGTCACCACCGCAGGCGGTGGCTTGCTCGATCACCTGACCGAGCGGATCGGCGGCCGACATGGGCGGACGCAAACTCGTCACGAGGATGCGCCGGGTCACCAACTCGGCGACCATGCCCTCGATCACGGAAGCCCTCGTTGCCGGAAACTCGGCCGCGAGAGCGTCAGCCAAGTCCACGACCGCGATGGGCGTCCTCGCGGCCCGCACCACGATGTCCACAGCTTTGGTCAGCTTGACCGACACCTCGGCCGCCGAGGTCTTGCTTGAGGCGCCCGCGTGCCGCTCACAACCCACCACCAAGCGACCGTCACGGACAAACGCCAGATCGTTCACCACGACCGTAAGACTCCGCCGGAGTTCGACCGACGCCTCCAAGCGCTCGACAACGCGCGCCAGCCACTCCGCGTCGACCCGCGCGATCGTCTTATGCCGCCCGCCCGAGCGTGCGGTGGTCGCGGGACCGAAGTGGATCGGTGCCACTCCTGCGAACAGGCCGAACGGGGTTGCCCGACCGGTGCCGCGCACCAGGTAGCGTGCCAGCGACAACACCAGCCGCCGCAGGTCGCGTGGCGTAATGGAGTTCCCGTCGAACACTCGGCGGACTTGCTCGGCGAGGACCGGGCTGGCCATCTCGATGGCAGCCACGATGTGATCGTCCGCCCACACCTGGTCCAGCCACTCGCGCCACCGGGCCAAGTGCTCGTCGGTGTCCGCCGGCACATCCGGCCACGCGGTGCCGATCCAGCTCGGGGTATACGCCACTGCTCGCAGAAGTGCGGCATCGACCACTCGGTACAACGGCAATACCTTTCTGCCAGCGACCGCGGCCCGGTGGGCGGGGTGTCCCCGCCCACCGGGCCGCGGTCGTCGAATGGTGGATCGTGGAGCTGCTGCGCTCAAGGGCAGCTGTTGCAGGCGCTCTCACAGGTGGCGCCGCAGCCGTCGTCGGTCAGGCGCAGCAGCTCGTCGACGACCGGTCCGGATTCCACGATGCTGACGTCGAGATCGAACTCGGAATCCACGACTGCCGTGGCGGTCGTTTCCGGCTTGTCTTCCAGCTGAACGGTCAAGGTTCCTCCTCGGTGGTGGTGCTTCTTGCGAATGCCCGGCCGTGTCGGTCAGGCGTGCCCCGGCGTCAGGGCCAGGTGATGACGACGCGGGTGTGCTTCTTGTCCACGAGCCGTCCGTGCGGCAGCTTGTCGTCCGGCGTCCCGGCGGAGAACACCTCGATCCGCGCGCGCGAACCGTCGCGGTGCTCGCGGTCCCAAGTGCGGATCAGCTCGACATACTCCTCGACGAGGGCCTCGGCGTCCGGGCCGTGGGCGTACACGCCGGTCTCGAACTCGTCCGTGCCCTCGATCGGCCGCTTCATCCGGTACGCAAAGCTGCCTTCCCGGACCGAGGTCGGGACCGGCAGCAACGCCGACCGGCCGACAGGCCCCTTCTCGATCGCGGCCTTCGTCGCCTTGAGCAGCCCAAATACGGGGATCGAGGTACCGAGCCACAAGTCCAACTGGTCGACCTGGTCGAATACCACGCCGGACCAGCGCTCGACCTTGGGTCCGTGCAGGGCGGCCCGCAACAGGTCCTCGTCGAAGGGGCCGTTCTCGTCGGTGCGCAGGACCACGTCGTCACCGTCGAGCCGGATAAGGCGCTCGGTGTGTTCCCCGGCGCCCTGCATCGGCACGAACCCGCACAACCGGTAGTCCCTGCTCACCAGGCGAGCGTCTTGGCGGCCGAAGGCCACCGACCGCGTCAGACCACGGAACCGGAACGGCACGACGATCTGCCCGTCGGTGGACAACTGCTCGATCCACACCGGCGGGATGTCCCACGCGCCGACGGTGACGATCACCCGGTCGTAGGGTGCGTGCTCGGCGACACCTCCCTCAGCGTCGGCCAGGACCACGTTGACCTCGTCGTAGCCTGCCGCCGTGAGGCACTGCTGCGCACGAGCGACGATGTCGGGATCGATGTCGACCGAGGTGACCTGCCCAGAGTCACCGACGAGTTCGGCCAACAGCGCGGCGTTGTAGCCGCCCGAGCCGATCTCCAGCACGCGCATCCCCGGCTTGATCTCGGCCTGCTCCAGCATGGTGGCCTGGATGTGCGCGGCCGAGACCGAGCTGATGGCCTGTCCCTCGGAGTTCTTCTTCGTGACCAGCGGTGTGTTGGCGGCGTAGACGGTCTCCAGCGGCTCGTCCTTCGCGAACAGGTGTCGCGGCACGGCGAGGAAGGCGGCGATCACCTCGTCGGTGTCGAGTGCGCCCAAGTCGCGGAGGTCACGGACCATCGCCTCACGCAGCGGCCCGGCCTCCTCCGACTCGTCGTACGGACGGGATGTGCGGTGTCGGAGTGTGCTCACTCAGTTACTCTCCCAGACAAGGCCAGCCGATCCTATGCCACCGGATCGGTCACGAAATGTGGCGGTGGGCTATGCCGAGTGCGCAGGGTGCTTCGTCGGCCAACCCGAGTCAGTCAACTTCCCGCAAGCAAGATCGTCCAGTGCGCTGACGAGGCGAGGATGAGGCGTTCGTGAGGCGGCGCATACCGTGATCTGGGCAAATGCCAGCGAGTATGAACCGCCTTCACCCGATCGGCGGGCCTGTAGAGCCTCTGCCCAGTTCGACCGCTTCTCCTGATCGTCGAAACCGCCCCCTGCACGCTGGCCGTAGCAGGCCGCCCGAGTTCGCGATCACTCACGAACCAAGGTCATCAAACACCTCGACAAGGCGGACGAGGCCCCTGTGTCGCGCCGGGCCAACTGGTGACGTAGGAGTAGGGCATGGTGACCGCAGTGGTGTTCGACGTGGGCGAGACGTTGCTAGACGACTCGCGCGAGTGGGGTGCGTGGGCGGACTGGATCGGCGTCCCCCGCCATACCTTCTCCACCGTGCTGGGGGCGGTCACCGCCGCTGGCCGGGACAACGCCGAGACCTTCCAGTACTTCCGACCGGGCTTCGACCTCGGGCACGAACGCCAACTGCGCGAAGATGCCGGTCTGGGCGAGCGGATCGAGGAGTCCGACCTCTACCCGGATGTCCGGCCTGCTCTGGCCGACCTGCGCGAGCGGGGCCTCTGGGTCGGGGTGGCTGGGAATCAGACCGCCCGTGCGGCCGAGTTGTTGCGCGCGTTGGGCCTGCCTGTCGACGAGATCGCCACCTCGGGCGAATGGGGTGTCGCCAAGCCTTCAGCGGAGTTCTTCGCTCGCGTCGCTTCGATGGTGCCCGGCGGGCGACCGGACGCGACGGTGTACGTGGGCGATCACCGTGACAACGACGTCGTGGCGGCGAAGGCGGCGGGGTTTCGTACGGCGTTGATCCGGCGCGGTCCGTGGGGCTACCTCTGGGCTGAGGACCCGCTGGTCCGGCGTGACGCGGACTGGGTGATTGACTCCTTGCGCGACCTGTCAGGGCTGCTGGGCTCATGCTGACCGATCGGTGGAATGGCTCAGCGGGCGCAGGCCCAGGCGGCGAGGTCGAGCAGTCCGGTGCTGGGGGTGGTGTGGGTACGGAGCAATGTCGAGAGGGACTGGCGTACCTGCGGATGCGTGCGGGTGTGTTCGGGCGCGGTCCGGCGCGCAGCTTGCAAGCACAGGTAGGCGTCCTCGTGCCTGCCGAGCGTGAGCTGGGCGCGGGCGAGGTCGATGAAGTAGTGGGAGCGGCGTTCGGCCGGCAATTCGGCGGGCGGCTGCCAGGCCGCCGCACGTTCGATGCCCAGGGGATCCCGTAGCTCGACGGCGACGGCAAGCTCGTGAATGCGCAGGGAGGCCGGGCCGAACGCGGTGCCCTGGTAGATGCCTTCAGGCACAACGGTTGCGGCACGGCGGGCTTCGCGCAGGTGCTCGGCGGCACGGCCGGGCTTGCCCGCCCGCCCGGCGACGACCGCGGCCCGCATGTGCAGGGCGCCGAACGCTGCCGAGGACGAGGCGGTGCCCAGCGCGGGCAGGTCGTCGGTGGCGAGCTCAAGGGCGCGGGCGGCGGTGTCGAGATCGCCGGTGGCGAAGAACGTCTCGGTGCGCACATAGGCCACCGCGGCCAACAGGAGCGGGTCCTCGGCGAACTGGGCGACCGAGCGCATCAGGTCGATCAGCCGCGCGGACAGGTCCAGGTAGCCGAACTTGAACGCGATCCCGTCCGCGGCGCGCAGCGCGAGGGTCAGCAGCGCGGCAGCATGGCGACGGTCGGTGGCGTCGCCGAGCTGGCCAGCACGGGCGAGTTCAGCGATGAGATCGGGCAGGCGGCGAGCCAGGCTTTCGTAGCGCGACTGCAACCGGTCGTCGCTGGCGCTGATGATGTCACCATGCAGGTTGGCCGGGGTTCTGGTGGGCCCGTCGTCGGGTAGATCCAGCCGGTCCAGGGCGCGGCGCAGGCGTGGGATGGCGGCGTGGATAACGTCGACCTCCGCCGCTGGTGTCTGTTCGCGGGCGTCCTCCGAGGTGGATGTTGCCGGGACGAGTTCGACGTTGGCCGGTGCTCGCCCCGCGGCCACGGTGGGACCGATGGCTGTGTCGGGGCATCGGGTGGTGCGGCGCAGCAGGTCGTCCAGCTCGTCGAGGGAGACCCGCAGGACAGTGGCGAGGCCGCGCCGCTGCCAGGGCTGTGGCGACTGAACGCCACGCTCCCACCGTCCGATGGTGGTGCGCTCGACCTTCAACGCCACTGCCAGGGTTTCCTGGGTGTACCCGGCGGTTTCACGAGCAGCGGCCAGCGGGGTGAGCGCTCGTACTCCCATCGCGCGTCCCTCCTCCCGGCCCCTCCGTTGCGCACAGTACTCACCTGTTTCCGCAGCGTATGCCCGGTGTCGCCCCATCACTGCCTCATGACCGCCCTGTACCCGCACGGTCAACGCGCAGATCGACCGGAGGCGTCTCCGCCGGGCACCCATCCGGACTGCTTCACCTGCTCGGACAATGAAAAGCCCTGGTCAGGCGGCGCGCCGCCCCGTGAACGCCTCGTGTTCGCCGCACGACCGCTCTGGTGATCGACGCGGACAGCACCGTTGACTGAGGCTTTGGCCTGCGGTGGTCGACCCCTGGCTCTGGCGGTTCGCTGTGGCCCCACGCGGGCAGCTTGGGTTCTACGGGTGATCGCAACACCTGATCACCTTGGAGTTCGTGTCGCCTCGACCACGTCGATCTTGGAAACCCCGTGGTGTCCCTCCCGAGCCAGTACCCCGTTCCACGTGTCAGACCGCCGAATGTGGCTGTGCCCCCAGGGTGAGGTGAACCCGTGGGGACACAGCCGCACAAGCGCCTGTCTGCGAGGTATGCCTACTTCGTCGTGGCGTCTTCCCGTTGGGCGGCGGCAAGGGAGTACTTCTTCGGCTTGTCGCTGGTGCGCACGGCACAGCCGTTGTCGACCAACTTCTCCAGCGCGTTGTGCACCGCACCGGAGGACCGGTTCAATGCCTTGCCGATTGTGCTCGGGCTGAATTCCTCGCCGGGGTGCTCGCGTAGGTGATCCTCGACCATTCCCCGCAACGCCCCTGGCGCCAACCGTTCCCCCGTAGCCCGCCCCTCCGAAACCACCGTTTCCGCGTTGATGGGTTGCTTGCCGCCCGGCTCATCAACGCCGGTCTCCACACCATCGGGCTCGACACCGGTGGGCTCGACACCGATGGGTTGGACAGCGGCCGACTGCTCGCCGCTCGGCTCATCACCGCCGGGCTCGTCATCGGCGGTGATGGACCAGCGGTCGGCAGGGCGTGGGCCTCCGTCAGCGGTTCCGGCGATGCGGGAGACGAGGCCGTCCTTCTCCCAGCGGTTGAGGATCTTCGGCGCGGTCGATTTGCCGATCCCGGCGGCGGTTGACAGGACACCGGCCGCGCTGCCGGGGTTGTCCAGCAGTGCCTGCCACAGTTTCTCCTCGGTGTCCGTGCGCGGTGTCACCGGTTCGGTCACTGGGGCAGGGACAGCGCTCAAGGTGGGGATGCTGGCGATGACCATGATTGCCTCGCATGGGTGCTGTATCGGATGGGTGGTTGTGTCCCGGCCGGAGCGGGTGTGGCTTCCACCGCGTGTCCGGTGATGTCGGGTCACACGACTATGGACGCTTCCTTCGCCCCGTGAAGTCAAGTGGGAACCGGAAGATGAACAACTGTCTTCTATGGTCCCCCCGAGAAACGGAAAACATTACACCACAAGGGTTGTTCTCATCAATCTGTTCGCACGTGGGGTTGACAATGTGCCCGAGACGAAGCGTCCATACATGTCAGACGTTCATCCCCGACCACTGAATCCGAAGGGACACAGCAACCATGACCGTGAACACCACACCGACGGCATCACCGAGCCCCAGCCCTGACGCACCCGCCAACACCTCCGAAAACGATTCCCCACCCGATCCGACTCCAACGGCTGCCAGCACCACACGGGACGATAACGAAAGTCGATTGCTTCGCCGCCAAGGACTTCCTTCGGACACCGTGATCCTCGCCCCGTCCCTGACGGGCACGCCGATGCGGTTGCCCGAGGGCACGTGGGCGATGCTCGTTGTGGCGGTGGACGTTGTCAACCACACCGACCCGGACCGGGAAGACGACATCGCCCTGTTCGCCGGGGCCTGGGTTGCCGAGCAGCCATCCGCCGAACTCTGCGAAGGTGACCTGGTCGTCGTCCTGACCGCGCCCGAGGATGAATCACCTGACAGTGACGTGGTCGACGTGGAGCTGTTGCTGGCCCATCACCACCGCTGGCGACGCGTCGGATTCTGGGCGTCGCTGGATGTCCGTTGGCCGTGGACCACAGCCTCGACCGTCGCGGCGATCATCGAGCTGCACACCGACGCGGCCGAGGCCGACACGTTCCCGTCGGGGACAACATCACCGTCACCGTCAGGTTTGCGTGACTACGCGGGCAACGGCGACCTCGTCGACCTGCTCGCCGCCGGTCTGCTCCACCCCGGCGACGAATTCCGCTGGAACCGCCCCGCCCTGGACATCTGCCACACCGCCCGCATCGAACCCGACGGCAGGCTGCGGCTGGAAGACGGGCGGATCTACCGCACCCCCTCCGGAGCCACCACCGCCCTCGGCGGCAACCATCAGAACGGGTGGGTCACCTGGCAAAGGACGTCCGATGGAGTCAGCCTGAGTGATCTGCGCGCCACGCTCCGAACACGACTCAGTCTCCCGACCGATGTCAGCAGGAAAAAGTGACTTCGGTCCGACGTAGTACCGCCCACGCCCCGGGTGTGCGGGCACACGGGTGCCTTCCCGCCGACAAGGCCCGCCCCGAACGGGCTCACACCGTCACCGTCGCCGCAAGCCCGCGATGCCCGACCGCGCTTCGCGGGCTTGCGGCGACGAACACCACCACGACACCTCGATCACCAAGGACACGACCATGAATACCCATGCCGACGCCGTTGCGTCCCTCCAGGCGACCGCTGCCGCATCATTGCCCGGTGCGCATACCGCGACGCCGCCACGCGACGATGAGACAACGTTGCTGTGTCAGGAAGGGCTGCCCGATGACGCGGTGGTCCTCGTGCCGTCGTTGGGGCCGACACCGATGCGCGTCCCGGATGGCGCTTGGGCGATGCTCGTGCTCGCCGTGGACGTCCACGGCGACGTCGATCCCGACACCGCCGGGAAGGTGGCGTTGTTCGCCGGAACGTGGCTGGCTGATCAGCCGCCCGCCGACCTGCACGACGGCGACCTCGTCATCCGACCGCTCCCACCCACCCAAGCGCCCGGGGCGCTCGTCGATGACCACGTCGCCGACGTGGAGATGCTGCTGGCCCACCGGGGCCGGTGGATGCCCCTGGGCCGCTGGCACGGGCTCGACGAACGCTGGTCGTGGACCCTCGCCCCCACCGCCGCCGCCACGATGAGCCTCTACGTCGACGCCGCCGAGACCCTCAGCCGCACCGTCGTGCTGGCCTCCGAACGCCCCGGTTCTTCCCCGCTGCGGTGGGAGGGCACCGTCCTGAGCGACCTGCTCGCCACCAAGCTGGTCGAGTACGGGGAGGAACTGGTGTGGGAGCGCCGCGCGGGCGCGGTTCGCCACACCGCGCGCCTGCGCATCGACGGCACCCTCATGCTCGCCGACGGGGAAAGCGTGTACGCCACCCCCGCAGCCGCCGCGACCGCGCTGAGCGGCATCCACCACCACGGCTGGACCGCGTGGCGCCGCACCAGCGACGGCCGCACCCTGCACGACCTGCGCGCCGACCTGCGCACCCAGCGGGACCGGTGACCCCGCCGTTGTTCGTTCGCACCGACCGCTCAACCTGAAGACACGCCTCAGGGAGATCCGTCATGGCTGAACCCGATGTTCCAGCGGACCTGCGGGTCATGTGGGGTGCCCGGGTCGACATCGAGCGCGGTCACCGGCTGGAGGCCGTCGCCGTGCACTTGTGCGACGACATCGCCGAACTGCGCGAGGACGGCGGCCTCCCCGACCATGTCCGCACCCTCATCACCGTCCTGCCCCAACACCGCGTCCTGCACATCCAGGTCGAGGGCCTCTCGGTCGAGACCGACCCGGACCGCACCACCATCCGCGACGTCATGAACACGCTGTTCGAACTGGCCAGCGACCACAACATCATCACCCTCGACCCCACCTCGCCGCCGCTGTTCACCCAACACATCGTCCTCGTCGACCCCCACGGATACCCGTTCGCCGCGAAGATCGGCGCCGGCATGGGCGAACCCGAACGACTCACACCCTGACTGACCGTGGTGGATTGTCGTCGCTGATGTCGCGCGTGGTCGCGAAGCTTCTGTCACATGATCACCACATGATGCCCGTGGGGTGAGGTCGGACCGTTGTCCGCTCTCACTCCACGGGCTGATCGTGATTCTGCGGAGCACCCTCATGATCCAGCCGAACCACTGTCCCGGAAGGTGCTCAGGTTGGTGCGGAGGCCGCAACCATGGTGGAGGCAGCCGGGCGGGTCGCTCCGGCGTAGTCGTCGCCGGTGTACCGGTAGGCGTCGATCTGCACTGGTTGTCCGAAGGTCGGGGCGTTGATCATGAGTCCGCCGCCGAGGTAGAGGCCAACGTGGTGGATGTGGTCGGGAGTGCCGTAGAAGACCAGGTCGCCCGGCAGCAGCGACTGTCCGGCCGGGACACGGGGGCCCGCGTTGAACTGTGTTTGCGCGGTGCGGGGCAGGGTGATTCCGGCGGCGGCGTAGGCGGCTGTGGTCAGCCCGGAGCAGTCGAAGCCGGTGTGCCCATTGTCGGGGCCGTTGCCGCCCCAGACATAGGGCAGTCCTCGTTGTCCGCAGGCGTAGTTGATCGCTGCGAACGCGGCGGCGTTGGGCGCCTGGATGGCGTTGCAGTCCCCGGTGCCCACGCTGGCGGCGGCGGCGTGGGCGTAGCGGGCGGCGTGGTCGAGGACGTCGTCGACGTACCAGTCGGCGTGGTTGTAGGCGAAGATCGCCGCTCGCAGGTCCCCGTTCCGGGCTCCGCTGTCGCAGAGGTAGTGGGCTGCGGCGTGGATGGCGTCGTGCGGGTTGTACCGCGAGGGTGGTGATGCCCCGCCGGGTGGCAACGGGTGGGTGGCGGTGACGCTGTCGAAGGTGGGGGCGAGGAACTGCATCGGCCCGGCGGCCCCGGCGAAGTTCTCCCCCTCGGTGACACCGGGGGCCTGAAGTCGGCCGTGGTCGGTTTCGATCTTGCCGATGGCGGCGAGCACGGTCCAGTCCAGACCGGGGCAGTCCGGGGCGGCGGTGCGGTAGAGCAGGCAGTACTCGGGTGGGATGTCGGCGATGGGGGTGGTGCAGTCGACGGTGCCCGGCGAACCGCCGAGCACCGAGTCCACCACCGCCGCCACCCCGATGCCGAACAGGACGGGGATGAGCAGCAGCAGTGCGGCGGCGCCGATGCCGGCCTTGTCGAGCACCGGGTCACCTCCGCCCGTGTCGGCCGGGCGCGTGTGGTGGGGCGGTGGGCGGCATCGGCGGGGGTGGGGGCGAGAGCGGGTGGGTTTCGAAGCCGAGCGCGGTGGGGTCATCGGGGGTGACCGGCGGTGGCAGGTGCGGCCAGGCGTCGAGTAGCCCCGGCAGCGCCCGCCGTCCTCCACCGGCATGGGTGTCCAGGGGCAGCCAGACCTCGTCGGCGGGGCTGGGATGGGCGGCGTCGGGGTTGAGCAGGTCGGCCGCGGCGGTGGCGACCGGAACAACGCGCGGGTCGTCCAGCTCACGCCAGGCTCGTACCAGCAGCCGCCTCGCGGTGGCCTCGCGTCGTGCGGTCGGCAGCCACACCAGCAGCGGGGTGGTGATGCCGGTGGCCTGGGCGAGGGCGGCGTAGCCGGTGAGTTTCCCGGCGAGCTTGCCCAGGACCTCGGTGCCGAAGTCGTACTCCAGGAACCACTCGACCTGCCGGTCCCCGTGCTGGTCGCGGTGCTGCCAGCGGCCGTAGCCATCAGGTTTGACCAGGTCGCCGAAGTGGCGGGCGCAGCGGGTCTCCGACCACCACACCGCCAACGTCGCCTGTTCACCGGGTTGGGGGTGGCGGGCGCGGTCGACCAGGGCGGTGAACCACTCGTTGACCCCGACGGTGTGGGCCAGGCGCAGGCTGTGGGCGACACCGAAGACCCGGTCGTGCCGGTAGCCCATCTCCTTGACGTCCACACCGTCCTCGGCGGCGAGCACCGCGGCCCCGGCGGGGGCGAGGACGTAGTGCATGGGGGCGGTGCCGACGGTGACGAACGGCTGGAACCGGTCAAGCACACCCCAGGTGTAGAGCTCACGCAGCCGCATCCGCCCGGACCGGAAGGACGGGAACGCCAGCGCGGTGAGCTGGTGGGCGGTGAGCACCCGGTGCTCCCAGAGCATCCGGGCGATCCACTTGTCCCGTGCGGTCAGCCGCCACGCCAGCACGGCCTGGTGCTCGGCGGTGTTCGCGGCGCGCGGGTTCGGACGGGTGGGCTTGTGGCCGCGCAGGGCGCGCTGCCGGGTGGGATCGGTGATCATGCCGGAACCTCCGAATGTCAGTGGGCCGAATGGTTTGTGCTGCCATCGGGGTCACCGTCGACGTGGGTCCGGGTTGCGCGGGCGTATGTCGGGCCCGGTCCGGTTTGCCGGTCGCGATGGAGTTGACGGGGCACGGGGTGGCCGTGCGCCGGGCTGCGGGGTGCCAGCACCGGTGACCGCCCCGGCGGCGCGCGTTTGTGTGTTGCGGCGGGCGGCGCGGCGGATTTCCCGGGCTCGGCCGGGGATGGCGGGTGGGAGGGGTTGGGTGCGCATGGTGAACGGTTGGGCTTCTTCGCCGTTGAGCACCAAGCGGACCGCGGTGTGGTAGGCGCCGAGGTGGGCGAGGTCGTGCTCGGACAACCTGGGCGCGGTGTGGCGTGAAAGTTCGCGGGCGTCTTCGGGGCTGGCGTTGAAGAACATTTTGTTGCGGGCGTTGGTGGACAGGCCCTCGCGGAGTTCGCGGGTGAGTTGGCCGAGGTGTTGGTGGGCGAGGATCATGGATACGCGGAAGGCACGGGATTCGGCGAGCATGTCCTCGATGGGGTAGGGCAGGTTCAGGAAGTTGTGACACTCGTCGATCTCTATCGAAGCGTCGCGGCGCAGTCGTTGTGGGGTGCGGGCGCGGGCGGTGGTGGCCTGCCAGGTGCGGGCGACGACCAGCGACCCGACCAGCCGGGTGGTCTCCTCCCCGAGTGAGCCTTTGGGGATGCGGACCAGGCAGATCCCGCCGTCGAGGATTTGGCCCATGTCGACGGTGGAGTGCCCGGCGGCGATGGCGTCGCGGACGAACGGGCGCAGCAGGAACGCGCGGAGTTTGTTCATCAGTGGGCTGATGACCTGGGAGCGGGAGGAGTCGGTGAGTTCGTCGTACCAGGTCCAGAATCCGCGCAGGACCGGGTCGGTGACCCCGGCGGTGACCCGGTCGCGGAACGCCGCGTCGGTGAGGAGTTTGGGCAAGTCGGCGAGTGTGGCGACGCCTTCCTGGGTGCGCAAGGTGAGGCAGGCGGCGCGCATGACGTCGTCGGTGCGTGGGCCCCAGAACGCCGAGTAGACCCGGCGGAACACGCTGACGAGGTTGTCGACGGTCAGGTCGGTCTCTCCGCCGTCGAGGGGGTTGAGGCAGGGTGGGCGGGCTTTGCTGTCGGCGTCGAAGAGGACCACCCTGTCCGCCGCGCTACGGGGCAGCCGGGACAGGACGTCGGTGACGAGGTCGCCCTTGGGGTCGATGAGCACGATCCCGCGTCCGGCTTCGGCGTCGGCGAGGATGATGTTGCCCAGCAGGGTGGACTTGCCCGAGCCGGTCGCGCCCATGACGTGCAGGTGATGCCGGGCGTCGGGGACGCGCAGGGCGACGGGGCGTGGGTGGCCGGTGTCGGTGACCCCGAGTGGTTTGGCCTCGGGGCCGGGGGTGGCGATGCCGGGTGGGGGTGCGATGGCGCGGGCACCGGCGCGTTGGATGCCGGGGATGGCCTCGTCGGTGGGCAGGTGCGCGATCGCCGCCAACTCCGACACCGACAGCAGGTCCCCGTCGGCGAGGCGGCGGGAGTCGAGCACGGGGCCGGGGTGGCGCAGGCGGTGGCGGGTGTAGTGGTTGTGCTCGGTGTAGGAGGCGAAGCTGGCGGCCAGGGCGTGGGCCCGGCCGCGGGCGACATCGCGGGCCTGGCGGACCTCGCCGTCACCGACGTCGGCGGGCAGCAGGGTCGCCACGGCGTAACGGACGACGGTCTCGAACTGGGCAGCGCGCTGCTTGCCGACGATGGCCCGGTTCTGCGCCGAGTACTCCAGGGAGGTTCGCGGGTCGCTGTGCAACGCCCCCGTCGCCGTCCGCGCCACGGCTGAGCGCCGGGACCGTGACGGACCTGGCGTGACCATGTCCAGCAGGCGCCCGACCAAGCGGGTCGAGCCGCCGGTGTGCACGTGCCGGGCGGCGCGGCGCGCCTTCTGCACGCGGCGGCCGGTGACCGGGCGGGCCAGCACCTGCACGCACGCGTACTCCTCGCGCCCGAGCCCGACCGGGGCGCCGAGCAACGCCCGGATCGGGTCGGCGTCGAACACCGACCGGATGGGCAGCGCCTCGGGGCGGGCCAGCCGCAACTCCCCGCCGACCACGAGCCGCCGCTGCCCCTGCCCCGGTGCGGGCAGGGGCGGGGTGGCCTTACTGACGCGGGTGTGCGCGCCGGGCCACGCGGCCTCGACCGCCCGTTCGATGAGCCCGGGTGGGATGACGCCGGGAACCCACCACCGGATGGCAACCCCGGCCTCGGAGAACACGTACTCGCACACCACGTGCGGTTGGCCGGTGAACGCCCGCCGCCACCCGGGTCGCAGCAGGCCGACGAGGTTGGACCACAGCGCCGCCCCGCCCGCGGGGTCGACCTGTGGTGGGGCGAGGACGGTGACCTGCCGGGCGTCGGCGAGCAGCGCCTCGTGGCAGCGCCGCGCCCACCACCGCCTGCTGGCCACGATCCCCGTGATGAGGACGGCGAGGGCCGGGGCCGCGATCAGGCCCCAGTCGAACACGAGGTCGCGCAACCGGTCCAGCAGCCCCAGCAGGGCGCCGCCGGGGTCACGCAGGTAGTCCTCCAACCACCCGGCGGTGGCCGGGGCAGCGGAGTGGGGAAAGGACGCGTCGGTGAGCGGGAGCTGCTGGTCGAGGGCAGCCGGTACCCAGGCACCTATTCCGGGCAGCATGACGGTTCCTTCGAGTGATGCGCGGGCGCGCGACGCGATGGGTCAGGCGGCGTCGAGGTGGATCTGGTCATCGGAGTCGAACTCGTCACCATCGACACCCTCGGTGAGGTCGCCGCTGTCGAAACCCAGGTCGACGAACGCGGCGTCGTCACCGGTCTCGGCGGTGTCGGTGTAGGTGGCGAGTTCAGCCGGGTCGCTGGTGACCAGGTGGTGCTCAGTCGGGGAGGCGACGCTCTGGAACGCCACCCGCTGCGTGCCCGCCGACAGCAGCCCTTGCCCTCGGTCGGCGGAGAGCAGGAACGCCCGCTCGCCTGCGGACAGGTCGAACACGCGGGTGATCTCGTCGATGGCCTGCGAGGCCTGGCGCAACAGGATCTGGGTGGCCGCGTTCGCCACGACCGCCTTGCCCAGATCGCTACTGAGGAAGTCAGGGGTGTCCTGGCTGGCCACGGTCAAACCACCCCAGTGCTTGCGGGACGCCTTGGCCATGCGGAACAGGAACTCCGCGCCGGCCTTGTCCTTCATCAGCAGCCACGCCTCGTCCACCACGACCAGCCGCGGGCGGCGGATGGCCGGGTTGGACACCCGCCGCCACACCGCGTCCAAGGTCAGCAGCGTCCCAATCGCCTTCAGTTCATCGGGCAGGTCCCGGAGGCTGAACACGACCAGGTGCCCTTCGGGGTTGACGCTGCTGGGCCCGTCGAAGAGTTGCTTGAAGGCGCCCTCGACGAACGGGTGCAGCCGCGCCGCCAACTCGGCGGCGGCCCGGTCGCCGGCCTGCCCGGCGTCCGCGAGCCGGTCGCGCAGAACGCGCAGAGTCGGCGATGGCCTCGTCCAGGTGCGGGCGTCGGCGGTGATGCCCACGGACTGGTACGTCGCCGCGATGGCCCGGTCCAACGCCGCTCGCCCGGCGGCATCGGGTTCGCCGCCGATGAGGACGGCGATGACGGTGTGCAGGAACAGGCTGCGGCGCACGAGTGCGTCCTTCGGGGCGGTGCGACGACCATCGGGACGGGTGTGGATCGGCAGGTCGAACGGGTTGAGCCGCACCCCCGCGGCGCCGAGGTGGACGTAGACCCCGCCCACCGCGGCGGCCAGGCGGGCGTATTCGTCCTCGGGATCGATGACGGCGACCTCGATGCCCCGGTACAGCGACCGCAGCAACTCCAGCTTCACCAGATACGACTTGCCCGCACCGGAGCGGCCCAGGATGACCGAGTTGTGGTTGTGCATTCCCTTGCCGAAGCGGTCCCAGTGCACCAGCCCCTGGGAGCCGATGTTGTAGCCGTAGAGGACCCCCGACGGGGCGGCCACACTGGTCGGGTCGGGAGCGGGCAGGTCCGGGCTGGTGAAGGGGAACGCCGCCGCCAGGGCGCTGGTGTCGAAGGTGCGCCTCATGCCGATGAGGTCCAAGCCCATCGGCAGCGTCGACACCCAACCCTGCAGTGACCGGTAGGTGGTGTGTTTGGCGTCGAGCAACAACGACGCGCACAACCCCCGCAGCGCGGCCACTTCGTCGGCGAGGGTCTTCTCGGTGGCGGCGTGGATGGTCAGGTACAGCCCGACCCGGAACAGTTTGCCCTCCCCCCGGGCCACCCGGGAGGACAGATCGTAGGCGTCCTCGGTGGCGGCCTCGACGTGCGGGTCGAACAACCGGCCGTGCTCGGCGGTGTGCCGTCGCCCGGCCTCCAGCTTCGCCAGCTGCTTCTTGAGCCGGGAGGCGGCAGTGGCCGGGTCGATGGGCTCGATGTGCACCGAGACGTCCAAGCGGCCGGGGTAGGTCAGCAGCGGCGCGAGCCACCCGGGGTGCACCTCGCGCGGGAAGCCGACCACGGCGAAGGAGGCGACCCACTCGCCGCCCACCTCCAAGTGCCGGGCGGCCACCGACAGAGCATCGGGGGTGAACGCCGCGGCAGCTGAGGACGCCGAGGCGGCTGGGCGGTGGTTGCCGCGGGTTTTGCGTGTGCGGGTGGCCATCAGGATCGCGCCCTCTCCTCGTCGTCGTAGTCGTCCTCGTAGTCCCAGTCGTCGAAGTCCTCATCCCCTCCAGGCGACGGAGTGGTGGAGAACGTGGTGTCGGTGGGGTAGTCGTCTTCGGACGGGTGTGGGCCGGTGGTGGTGATGACCTCCTCCGCCCCGGCCAGCCCCGCGGACGGGGGCAGCAGGCTGTCGGGGTTGCACGCCGAGGCCAGCACCCCCGTGGCCTGCCCGGCATCAAGCGGGGTGATCACGATCCCGGCCGGAGCCAGCAGCTCGATCGCCTCGCCGAGGCGGCGCACCAGGCGCGACTCCGCGGCCCGCCGGATCCCGGCGTCGACCTGTCCGGTCTGGGTGCGGCGCTTGCCCGCCATCCAGGCGAGCACCGCCAACGGGCCGGGCCCACCGAGGCCGTCGGTCGGTGCCGCCGCGGCGCGGGGTTCGCGCAGCACGAGCAGCACCTGGCGGCGCAGCAGGTCAGACTGGGCGCCGAGGTGGGCCAGATAGTCGGCGTGCTCGACCGCGGCGGCCTCCAGCGCCGGGTGCGGCAACCCACCGGCGCGCTCACGCAACTCGGCGATCTGGCCCGACAGGTCGAGGCGCTCGGTGCGCACCAGCACCTGCACCGGTGCGGTCAACGAATGCAGGTACCGGCCGAACGAGGCGACCAGTGCCTCCTGCTCGTTCGCGGTCCGCAGCGCGAAGTTCACCGTGGAGGCGACCGCGACAACCGCCAGGCCGTCGCCGCCCAGGTCGATGACCCCGGTCTCGGTGACAGCCTCGGCGGGCAGCCGCAGCGCCGAGGGCGAGACCTGCTCCGGTTGCCCTACCCGGCCCCTGCCGCCCGCGCCTGCGGTCTGTTCGCCGCCTGGGGTCAGCCACACCGGGGCCGGGCGCACCCCCTCGGGTGCGGCGACGCGGTGACGTGGGGCGAGGCGCTGGCGAATCGCGGCGACGAGCAGCGCGTCCATCGGCACGCCGTCGCGGCGGCCCAGGGCGAGCATCGCCGCACCCGCACCGACGGGGGCTGCGAAGGCCAGGAACACCGGCAGCGGCAGGAACGCGCGGGTGGCGAGCCAGGCCAGGTAGAGCATCGCCCCGGCGGCGGTGAGGATGCCCAGTTGACGTGCGGTCAACGGGCCGAGCACCCGGTCGGCCATGTCCACATCAGCCGGGATACGCACAGGCGCGGTCATGAGGACTTACCTCCAGGCTTGGGTTTCCGTGGTGACCGCCGCGGCGGCGGTGGTGGCGGTGGTGGAGCGGAGGCCGGTGTCGGCGGCGCCTTGGGTGGTGTGGGCAGGTCCAGTGGCAGCCGCAGTTGCCGTCCCGTGCGCGGGACGGACGGCAGCGGTGCCGCGGGCGGCGGGACGGGGGTGGGCTTGGGTGGCGGTACTCGTCGCACCCCGTCCAGCGGCAGCGGGTATTGCCCGTCGCGGGTTGCACGGTTGCCTTGGTAGGAGTCGAATGGCAACTCCGGCTGGACCACCCGGCGTCCGCGCGGGCGCGGTGCTGCGGGCGGTGACGGAGCGGTCGGGGGCGGCATCCGGCGCACGCCGTCCAACGGCAGCGGGTATTGCCCGGTCCGGGTCGCCCGGTTGCCTTGGTAGGGGTCGAACGGCAACTGCGGCTGCCTGCCCTTGCGTGCCGGGCGTCGGGCACCGGTCTCGGCGGCGGGCGAGGCCGGTGGCGGTGTGGTGCGCTGCACGTCCAGGGGCAGCTGATACTGCCCGTCGCGGCCGAGGACCGGCTTGTTCTCCGGCCAGTCCTCCCTCAACGGCAACGCCAACTGGCGGCCCTGCCGCGCCGAGGACTTCGGGGACGGAGCAGACTTCGGCTTCGGTGCGGGGCGGGCGCGGCGCACCCCGGGCAGCGGCAACACGTACTGCCCGCCTGCGGCGGTGCGCGGGCTCGCGTACGGGTCCGACGACCCCCCGCCGGGACGCCCGCCTCCACCTCGACCACCACCAGGCGGACGAGGCTTGGAGCCCTTACCGCCGCCTCGGCCACCGAGCAGCCCGAAAGTTTTGTAGGCGACGAAGGCGCGCACCATCGATCCGATCACGCCTCGGCTGCCCCCGCCCCAGATCGAGGACAGCATCCAGGAGGGGATCTTGAACAGGATGTAGACCAGTGCGAGGGCGACGAGCAGGTTGGTCGACCCGGATGTGGTCGGGCCGAAGAGGGCGAACCCGCCGGGGGTCAGGAATACCTTGATCGCGGTGATCAGCGTCAGCGATTGGCCGAGTTGGATGCCCAGGCAGGCGCCGTAGGCTTTCCACCACCAGTAGGCGATGCCCTCGGTCTGCGGCAGGGCGTGGAACATCAACGCCACCGGGGCACCGGCGATCAGGACGATGGTCAGTGCCACCCGCACCATGTAGGTCAGCAGCAGGGCGATGAGCATCCCGGCCAGGACGAGGCCCGTGAAGACGATCCAGAGGCCGCCGTGGACCGACCCGAGCACGAGTTCGCGCAGGGCCCGCCCGGCGGTGCTCACATCGACACCACCACCCATGATGGCCGCGACGAGGGCGTTGGCGATCTCGATGCCCGTACCCGCCACCCACAACGACAATGCCCCGGCCAGGAACCCGAACACCAGGCGCGGGGCGAGTTCCTTGACCGAGTGTCGGGTCTGGACACTCTGATACCCCATGGCGATGATCCCGGCGATGAGCACGAGCAGCCCATAGCAGACGAGCAGGATCTGCCAGGAGTTGTCCCACAACTCCCCCAGCCGCGGCAGCGCCCCCGGTACCGGGGTGGTCAACAACGTCGCCGACAGCAAGTCCAGCAACGGGTTGAGCGCCTCGATGACGAAGCCCCGGAAGAAGGTGTCGATGGCCTCGGTGACGCACGCCCCGATGTCGGTGATCCCGCACTCGTCCTGCGGCTCCTCGCCCTGGTCGGGTGCCCCGGTTCCGGGGCCGGTCGGCGGCGGGGTGGTGGCGCCGGGCTGCGGGAGACAGCCCACACCGGAACACGGTGTCGACGGCACCGGCAGGGCCGTGGTGCCGGTCGGCGCACATGGCTGCAACGGCAGGCTCGGGTCGCACGGCGGCAGCGTCGGGACCACGGTGGGCAGCGGCACCCCGTTCACCGGGGGCGTGGTGGGCGGGGTGGGCGGGGTGCAGACCGGCAGCGGCGTCCCAGGGGCGCACGGGCCAGGGTCCACGGTCGGCAGCGGTGGCTGCGCCGCGGCGGCGGACACGGCAGGCGAACCCGCGCCGGAGCCTAGAGCCGCGGCGGTGAGGGCCCCGCCCAGCACGACGAGCACGCTCGCCGCCAACGCCGCCAGCACCCGACCGCGGGCAACACCTCGCACCACCCGGCGGGCTCGGTGGGGGCTCGCCGTCGGGGGCGCGAGCATCTTCCGATGGTCCGCCGACGCCGCATCGCCCTGCGTTGATGTCGGCCCGGAGGACACCGCGTCGAGGCCCGCGCCTGCCGGTGGGCGGGACGTGATGGGGCTGATTGAGGGGGTCATCGTTCAGGCCCCCACGATGCCCTTGAGCACGGTGACGACCAGCGGCGCCAGGGCGGCCAGGGCGTAGCCGATCCCGGCGGCTTTGAACGCCTCCTTGGACTTCTCCTGTTCGCCGGGGTCTCCGCCGCCGAAGACCCGGCGCACGCCGCCGATGGTGAGGAACACCGTGGCGAGGGTGGCCAGGATGCCCATGAGCCAGTTGCGGATGTTGTTGAGGACTTCCTCCACGCTGCCGGCGAGCGCGAGGACCGTGGTGTCGGCGTGCGCGGTGGAGGCGCACAGCACGGGCACGAGGACGGCCACGCCCGTGAGCACCGCGATCGCGCGCAGGGCGCTGCCGCTGCGGCTCGCCGAGACGGTGGAGGTCGCGGGGATGGTGTTCGGCTCTGCGGTGCGGGGGTCGGTTCGGCGGGCTGCCGTGCGCGACGCGTTGGCGTGCCCGCGGTGAAGCAGGTGGCTGTGGGCGCGGCGGTCGGGCCGGTGGTGGGTGGGTGAGTGGGTCAGGCGCATCGGGGCACCTCCGCGGTCGTGCTCGACGGCCGCCGGGATGTCCCGGTGGGATGGTCGGGCGAGGTGGTGGACGCGGGGGTCGGCGTAGGGGTCGGTGCCGTTGCCTCGCGATCCTCGACTCCGTTTTCGGGGGTCTTTTTCCAGTGGCGATGCCGAACCGTGACCAACGTTTCCCCGTCGCCCTTGCTCACCGTGGGTGACAGCCGGGCGGGTCGAGGTGGGGTGTCGGCGGCGGCGGTGATGGTTGTGGAGTGCACCGCGCGGATCTCCACGTCGCGGTCGCGGCGGTCGGCGGGGTCGTCGTGCGGTGCCTGTTCGGTGAGCCAGGCGAGCAGGCGTGCCTCGGCGTGGCTGCGGGCCCAGTGCAGGGTGGTGACACCGACGCCGCGCTGGGCCGCGGCGGCGGTGAGGGTGCGGTCTTCGAGTCGGGTGGAGCCGATCAGTTCGGCTTCTTCGCCGGTGATCGCACCGGCGGCGACGGCGCGGGCGAGGACGAAGTCCGGGTGCCCCCACGGCGGTGCCGGTTTGCGGCCGTGGAAGTCCTCGTCGGAGGGCACTGGGCGGGCCAGTGCATCGCGGATGAACAGGTGTCCCGCGCGCAGTGCCGCGCAGCGCAGCCGCCACATCACCCACGGCTTGCCCAGGTCCATGCCCGCCAACTCGGCCAGGAACTCGGTGAGGATCGCGCCGTGGACGTCGCGGTGGTCGTCGGCGAAGCGCGCGCACAGGCCCGCGGCGATGGCGAACAGGGCGGGCAGCGCGAGCCCGACGCAGGCCACGGTCCAGGCGTCGCCCTCGTCGCGGGAGCGGGTGACCAGGTGCACCCACACCGAGTCCACCGTCGGCATCGGAAGGTCGGCGCTCAGCAGCAGGGCGCGCAGCTCGTCGAGGGGCACCCGCCGCCGGGGCAGGCCGGGGAAGTGACGGCCCTCGATCGACAGCGGGCGCGGTCCGGTGACCAACCACTCGAACGCCGCCCGCACGGAATCCAACGGCAGCGAATCGACATCGAAAGACGTGTTACTGGAAAGGGAATCCGAGGCCATGTCGGCTCCTTGTCCGGTCAGAGGAAACAACGACTGGACAAGGAAGACCGATCACCTCCACCGCAACGCCACGACACCGCATCCGCGCCGCCTCCCCAGCGCCACCGACATCTGTGGATGATCAACCCGGGCGCCACGGAGATCGTTCGCGGTCGGGTGCGATGCCCGCCACGGTGACCGGCCGAGATCACCTGTTGAGCGACGGCCACAGTGGTTCACCTGCTGTGACGGTGTGCCGATGGCGCCCCGGTGGCGGTGTGGTGGCGCCGGCCGAGTGGCCGCGGGACGCGGTTCGGTGCCGGGCGCACCTCACTCGCCGCCCTGTTGCCGGACATCGTCGGAACCGTTCGGTGAGGGCACCCCTTGTCGGTGCGGGCCATGTTCCGCGCGAGTGGACGCGCGAGCCTTGTCCCGGTGTTTTCCCATCACGGGCCCACGAAAATCGTTGATAAAGATTGGATAACAGGACTGGAAAAGTGGGTCGTTTTTCGGAGTCGGGGGGTGTCCGAGAGCGCCCCCGTCACGGGGCGCATCCCACCGGGTTCCTGTGAGGATTCCATGCCCCAGTCCGAGCACTCCGCCTCCCGCGGACCGAAGCGGCGCGGCGATGCCACCCGCCCGGCGAGCACCCGATCCGGTGCCCGCCGCGGCGGGGACCGCCGCCCCTATCCGACCGCGGCGGCCACCACCCGCATCAGCCCGGCCAAGCCCGATCCGGCGGGCACCGGCTCCCGGTCGCGCGGGTCGGCCACGACGCCCACCCCGGCCACGGTCTGGACCGCCGGTCCGGTTCCGATCGACCTGCACACCCCGTGGCCGACACCGATCATCACCACGGTCGTCGGCTCGTTCAGCGAGCCCGGCGCACGCGTCGCGCTCCTGCCCTGGCCGGTCTCCCCTGCCCGCCCGCGGCTCGCCCTGGTCGACTCGGGCGGGGTGATCGACCGTTCCCCGGTGACCGGTCCGGACGACGAACTCGCCGCCGCGCTCGCCACCGTCGCCAGCCTCGACCGGACCGCGCGCGTGGTGCGCGTCGCGGTCGATCCGACCGCCCTCGGCGCTCGCGTGCGGTCGTCGCGGGTCGACCTCGTCGACGATGGCGAGCACCCGCCATTCACAGGCTTCCCGCAGGCGCACCTGGGTGTCGACGACGGTGTCCTCGACCCGGGTGAGGACGCACCGGCGGACACGGACCTGGTCATCACCAGTCTGCGTTCCGAGGACGGCGACGAGCGGTCCGCAGACCTGCTGGCCGCAGTCGCGGCCCGGCTGCTGCGGGTCGGCGGGATCCTCGTCGTACTCACCCACTGTGACTGGACCTCGGGTGAGCTGATCGACCCGACCGGGGCGGTGGTGGCCTCGGCGCAGAACGCCGACCTGCTCTACCTGCAGCACATCGTCGCCCTACACGCCCCCGTCCACGGCGGCCGGTTCACCACCGAACCGCCCACCGCCCCCGACGACACCGAGGCCGAGGACCGGGCCCGGCACCGGGCGGTTGTGCGCGGGCTGCCCGCCCCGCACCAGCGCATCCACTCCGACGTCCTCGTCTTCGCCCAGCCGCACGAGCACGAGCCGCCTCGCCCCGCCCCGGCCGAGCAGGCGGACGAGAGCGGAGTCATCCGATGAGCCGCGCCCGGGTTCCCGGCCCCACCCACCCCGGACACCACCGCCAGGAAGGCACCCCCGTGGCCGACGACCGCACCCCGCTCTCCCCCGTGCCCGACCCCGGTCCGGGGCCCGTCGACGGGCCCACCCGGCGCATCCCGCGCGCCGTCATCGACCACCTCGACACCACCACCGCCGTCCTGCCCGCGGGCACGGTCGAGGACACGACGGGGGGTTCGGTGGGGGACGTGGCGGTGTCGGTGTGGACGACCGCGCAACGTGCCCCGGTGTCCCAGCGCAAGGGCCGCTACGTGCCCGGCTCGACCGCGCACCCGGCCAAGATGCTCCCGGCCGTCGCCGCTCATGCCATCGCCCACTACACCCGCCCCGGGGACCTGGTGCTCGACCCGATGTGCGGGATCGGCACCACCCTCGTCGAAGCCCTGCACGCCGGGCGGCGTGCGGTCGGGGTCGAGTACGAACCGCACTGGGTCGACGTCGCCCGCGCCAACCTCGCCCTCGCCCACGACACCGGAGCAACCCATGAGGGCCGGGTGTTCCACGGGGACGCCCGCAGGCTCTCCTCGTTGCTGCCGGCGGAGTACTACGGGCAGGCGGCGCTGGTGGTCACCTCACCCCCGTACGGGCCCTCCACGCACGGGCAGGTGTCGGTCGCCCCCGGGGCGGGGGTGCAGAAATACCACCACCTCTACGGCAACACCCTCGACCGCGGCAACCTCGCCAACATCGGCCACCACCGACTGCTGACCGGGTTCACCCGCATCCTCGCCGGACTCACCGGCTACCTGCGGCCGGGCGGGCACATCGCCATCACCATCCGCCCCTGGCGCGAACACGCCGAACTGATCGACCTGCCCTCGCAGATCCTCACCTGCGGCCTGCACGCCGGTCTGATCCCCATCGAACGCAACGTCGCGCTCCTCGCCCGCGCCGCGGACACCGACCTCGTCGCCCGCGGGTCGTTCTTCCAACGCGACTTCATCCGCAAACAGCGCGAAGCCGGGCTGCCCCTGCACCTGATCGCCCACGAGGACGTGCTCATCTTCCGCACCCCTCTGCGCCGCACCGCCACCTCGGACACCGCGACCGACCGCCGGCAGGCGCACCGCCCCCGCGACCGAGCGCGACACACCGCAGACCCCAGCGGCAGGCCGAGTGCGCCGGAGAGTCGGGCGGCATGAACACCCGAGCGCACACCGCACCGCGCCGGTCCGGGTGCGCCCGCGTCCCCGCCGCCGCCACGGCGGCGGGGGCGGGGCCGGCCACGGCACCAGCGTCGCCGTTCACCGACAGCCGGGAGCCGATTGTCGGGTCGCTGTGCACCGGGCACGGTGGCCTCGACCTCGGTGTGCTCGCCGCGCTCGGCGAGGGCCGCGTCGCCTGGTGCGCCGACCCCGACCCGCACATCACCACCATCCTCACCGCCCGGATGCCCGCCGTCCCCAACCTCGGGGACCTGCGGCACATCGACTGGGCGAGCCTGACCCCGGTCGATGTGCTCGTCGCCGGGTTCCCGTGTCAGGACATCTCCGCCGCGGGCACCCGGGCGGGCATCGAGAAAGGGGCCCGCAGTGGGTTGTGGTCCGACATCGTGGCGGGCCTTCGCCTTCTACGACCCGCACTCGTCGTCGTGGAGAACGTCGCCGCCCTCCGCTGGCGCAACGGCGGGTTGCACCGTGTACTCGGCGACCTGGCCGAAGCGGGGTATGACGCGGCATGGCGTAGCGTCCGCGCCGCCGACATCGGCGCCGCCCACCGCCGCGAACGCGTGTTCCTCCTCGCCTGGCCGCGCCCACCCCACACAGGTCGAGGACACGGGAACAGCGTCATCGAGGACCGCACCCGACGACTCGTCGAACAGTGTCTGCGCCGCCGAGCCGAGCAGCGGCCCGCCGCTGCCCGACCGGCTCCGGCTGCTGCCGACGCCGACAGCCTCCGACGCGAAGAACTGCACGCACCGAACCCAGGCCGGTGGGTCGTCACTGCCGGACACGGTGCGACTGCTGCCGACACCGCGGGCCACCGACGGCACGAAGGGCTGCCCGGCGCAGCGAGGGTCCAAGGGCGACCTGATGCTGCCCTCCGCGGTCATCAGCCTGTTCACCCCACCACCGGACGCGCCGGACGGCGCCACCTCGCAGCGGTTCCCGGACCGGTCGTCGAGCCGGTCGGCCCGCCGCCCGCGGGGCCGGTGAACTGGGGCCCGTATGAGGCCGCGGTCCGCCGCTGGGAGGCGGTGCTCGGGCGCCCGGCGCCGTACCCGACCCAGCCCGGTAACCACGGTCGCCCCGTGCTCGCCCCCGCCTTCGTCGAGCACCTCATGGGCCTACCGAGCGGGTGGGTCACCGACCTCCCCCTGCCCCGCACCGCGCAACTGCGGGCGTTGGGCAACGGCGTTCTCCCCCAGCAAGCGGCCCACGCGGTGTCGCTGCTGCTGACCGACCTCGACGCACTCATCCACACCGACCACCAGCCCCGCACCGGGCAGGAAAGGGCAGCGGCATGAGCACACCAACTTCGACCGCGCCCGACACCGGGCCCGCGCTGCGGCTGCTGTCCCTGGGTGCCGGAGTGCAGAGCACCACGGTCCTGCTGCTGGCCTGTGAAGGCGAGATCCCCCCGTTCGACGTGGCCCTGTTCGCCGACACCGGCTGGGAACCCCGCGCGGTCTACGCCAACCTCCGGCGCCTGGCCATCCACGCTGGCAAGCGAGGCATCCCGGTGCGGCAGGTCTCCGCCGGGGACATCCGCGCCGACGCCCTCGACCCCCGCCACCGGTTCGTGTCCATGCCGCTGCACACCCTCAACCCCGACGGGTCACGCGGGCTCGCCCGCCGCCAATGCACCAAGGAGTACAAGCTCGTCCCGTTGAAGAAGGCCGCCCGGGAGCTGCTGGGGTATCCGCACCCGCGGCGGGTGCCGCGCGGGGTGTACGCCGAGCAGGCCATCGGCATCAGCACCGACGAGTTCACCCGCGCCAAGGACTCCGGTCTGCGGTTCCTGCGCAACACCTTCCCCCTGATCGACCTCGGCTTCGACCGCACCCGGTGCGTGGACTACCTCACTGAACGCGGATTCGGCGCGACGGTGAAGTCAGCTTGCGTGGGGTGTCCGTTCCACGGCAACGCCGGGTGGCGGTGGATCCGCGACCACGACCCACTCGGGTGGGCCGAAGCGATCGAGTTCGACCGGGCCATCCGCCACGGCTACCCGCGCGCCACCACCCAGGGACAGCAGTTGCGCGGGCAGTACTTCCTGCACCGCTCCTGCGTCCCACTCGACCAGGTCGACCTCGACGCGCCCACGAGAACCAAGAAGCACCTGCGGCTGATCACCGCCGAAGCGGCACTTGGCGCGGACACCGAGGAGGACGGCGACCCGGACGGCTGCTCGCCGTGGTCGTGCCGCTCCGGTGAACCGGTACCCGGCTCCGGGAAGCGTGCGGCGTGAGCACCGCGACCACGACGACGCAGGCCCCTATTGCAGCGTCCACGCCGGTGTTGTGTCCGGCGGCATCGAGGCCGTCGGTGGTGCTCGGTGTGGCGGCGATGATCGGATACCTGCTTTCGGTCGTCGCCGCCAACGTCGTCTCGGTGCACTGGTCGCCGTTGGCCGGTGGTGGGTTGCTCATCCCGGCGGGAACATTATTCGCCGGGGTGAGCTTGACCGCCCGGGACCTGGTGCACGAGGTGTGCGGACCGCGTGGCGTGGCCGCGGGCATTGTGGCCGGGACCGGGGTGTCCGCGGTGCTGGCCTCGTCGCAGATCGCGGTGGCCAGCGTCGTGGCCTTCGTCCTCTCCGAAGCCCTTGACGCCGTCATCTACACGCGGGTTCGACACCGCACGCGCTTGGGAGCTGTCGCGGTGTCGAACGTGGTCGGACTCGTGGTCGACAGCGCGGTGTTCGTCCCGTTGGCCTTCGGTGACGTGGCCGCCGTGCCCGGTCAGATCCTGGGCAAGACAGCCGCCACGGCGTGCACCCTGCTCGCCCTGCACGCCGCGGGTCGGATGGTGCGGCCGTGAGGTTCTACCTGGGAACCCATCAACCCGCCTGGCTCGCCCGCGACCTCGGCGTCCCCTTGCTGGTCAGCCATCGGCGCCTCGCCGGGCGCCGCAGCCTCCCGCGGGCGAGCGGCCCGTGGGCACTGGACTCGGGCGGCTTCACCGAACTGTCCCTGCACGGCCGGTGGCGCACCGACGCGGTCGCCTACGCCACAGCGGTGCGCCGCTACGCCACCGAGATCGGCAACCTCGACTGGGCCGCACCCCGCGACTGGATGACCGAGGGCTCGGTGCTGGCCCGCACCGGGCTGAGCCTGAGCAGCCACCAGCGTCGCACCGTCACCGACTACCTGCGGCTGCGCGACCTCGCCCCGGACCTGCCGTTCATCCCGGTCCTGCAAGGCCAGTCGATCACCGATTACCACCACTGCGCCGACCTCTACGAACGCCACGGCGTCGACCTGGCGACGCTTCCTTTGGTGGGGGTTGGGAGCGTGTGTCGCCGCCAGCACACCGCCGAGGTCGAAGCCATCGTCCGCGCCCTCACCGCCCGCGGGTACCGGCTGCATACCTTCGGCGCCAAGATCCTCGGCCTCGACCGCTACGGCGACACCATCACCTCCAGCGACTCGATGTCCTGGAGCTTCAGCGGACGGTACGTGCCCGGCTGCTCCCCCACCCACCGCAGCGAATCGAACTGTCTGGGCTTCGCCCTGTCCTGGTACCGGCGCGTCACCCAACGCCTGGACTCCAGCCCACACACCGACACGAGCAGCACCAGCACAGTGCCGCAGGCTGAACGGAGTGACCCATGCAGCACGGCAAAACACCCACCAGGCGGATCGCCGGCACCCGCCGGCCCGGCATCGGCGACCCCGTCGCGCCCCGGCGGCCTCTCACCGGCGAAGCGCCGCCCACCACCGAAGCGCACCCCCACAACCGGGCGACACCACCACCGCGACCGAACGCAGCGCCCGTGGACTCCCAAATGCTGCTGACCCCGGAACAGGCCGCCGCACTGCTGCAAGTCCGCCCGTCCTGGCTGCGACGCAAAGCAGCCGCCCGCGCGATCCCCTGCCGGTACCTGGGCAAGCACCTGCGCTTCACCCACGCCGACCTCACCGCGATCGCCGAGCAGAGCGCCGCGGGCACCACCGGAGACCCTCGCACCCGCGGGCACCGCGTCCCCTGATCAGGGAACCTTCGGTGACACCGCTTGCCCTCCTCGGCCCCACCACGGGTCCATACACCCGTACCCCCGAACCGACCCAACCGAAGGGCGACGAACGACGATGGCCTACGTCGAACCCGCCGGACCCGACTCCTGGCGTGTGCGCTACCCCAAACCCGACGGCAGCCTCGGCTCCCTGTCCGGCTTCACCACCAAAACCGAAGCCGAGAACACAGCACAAGAGATCACCGTCGACCAACGACGCGCACAGTTCATCGACCCCGACGGCGGGAAGACCACCCTCACCGCGTGGGCCACGGAGTGGTTCGACGCCCTCGACGTCGGCCCGAACACCGAACGGCAGTACCGCAGCTTCTGGAACAACCATCTCACACCCCACTGGGGCCAGCACAGCCTCGACTCCATCACCAACCTGTCCATCCGCGCTTGGATGAAGACCAAACACCACGACGGCTACGCCCCCACCACCGTCGCCGCCATGGTCAAACTCCTGTCCATGATGCTCTCCGACGCCGCCGACGAGCGCCTCATCCACGCCAACCCCTACCGCCCCAACCGGCGCGGACGCCGCCGCCGCGCCACACCCCGCGAACGCGTCCACACCACCCCCGACCGCGCCCTGCGCATCGCCCTGCACGCCGCCACCCTCGCAGGCCCCTGGGCCGCCATCCTCCTCATCACCGCCGCCTGGACCGGCGCCCGCTGGGGCGAACTACTCGGCCTGCAACGCCACGACCTTCACCTCGTCACCGGGCACATGGTCATCGACCTCGACGAGGGCAACCTCCTCGAAATCGACGGCAGGTTCTTCTTCGGACCCCCGAAGACCGACGAGTCCGCCCGCACCATCAGCCTGCCTCCGTTCCTGGTCGTCCTCTTGCAACACCACCTCGCCACCCACGACCACGACTTCGTCTTCCTCACCCCCAACGGTGATCACCCCCGCCGCTCCAACTTCTCCCGCCGCGTCATGCGCCCCGCCGCCGACGGCACCCGCAACCACCCCGACCACTGGCCCACCCTCCCACCCGTCCAACCCGGCCTCACCGTCCACGGCTTGCGCCACAGCCACAAAACCTGGCTCATCGCCGACCTTATCCCCGAAATCGCCCAAGCCAAACGCCTCGGCCACCGCATCCCCGATAAGATCGAGCACCTCTACAGCCACGTCGCCCCCGAAGTCGAAACCCGCCTTCTCGACTCCCTGCAACGCCGCTGGAACGACGCCCTCTTCACCGTCACCGGCCTCCAGCCGGACAACCTGCCCATCCCGTTGATCGGAGCACCGCCTGCGCCGGATGTTCCTCGCTCCCTCCGGCAGCTACGGCGGACCAGTTGATCCCGTGGCCTGCAGTTCGATCGTGGTTCGCTTCAAACGACAGCTTTCCCACCGGTGAGGCCATGAACAGCAACCTCACCGTGAAGATGGGCAACTACAACCACGGCCGCTACCTGCCCGAACTGCTCGACCTCGTGGTCAGCGGCATGGTCAACCCCACCGCCTTCATCACCCAGCACGAGAAACCGATCCGCGGTCAGGGCCTACGAGACCTTCGACCGCCGCAAGGACGGCTGACTCAAGGCCATCCTGGACTTCGCCTGATCAGCATGTCCCCCGCCGCACTCGCTGAACGAGGCGACCGCGGATCGATGCCAGAGCCAGCACGGTAATCAGGCGCGCGTCGTGGATGCGTTGGGCGTCGGTGTAAAGGCGCGACTGAGCGGCGAGCAGTCGCTGCGCACCGGCACCCCCGTCTCCGCCACCGCCCCAATCCCTGCCAGGTTGGACAGCGCGAACTCCCACGCCGTTTCCGCACCGCTTGCGCCCATCACCCCACTATGGCACCGGTTCGGGACCACGCTCACACACCGGATCCCACCACGACCCTCCGCGCGCGACCACACGCGCCCCGACCTCACAGCGCCGGCGAAAACCATCTCAGCGGAGGCTTTCGTTCCAGGCGCGGTACATGTCGGCGAAGCGGCCGCCCGCAGCGACGAGGTCGGCAGGGGCGCCGTCTTCGACGATGCGGCCGTCGGCCATGACCAAGACGCGGTCGGCAGTCTCGGCGGTGGAGAGGCGGTGGGCGATGACGACGGCGGTGCGGCCGTGCAGCGCTGTGCGCATGGCGTACTGGACGGCGCGTTCGCCGGGAAGGTCAAGGGAGCCGGTCGCCTCGTCGAGGATGAGGACGGCGGGGTCGGCCAGCAGGACGCGGGCGAAGGAGACCAGTTGACGCTGGCCTGCGGAGATGCGACCGCCGCGGGCGCGGAGGTCGGTGTCGTAGCCGTCGGGCAGGGCAGTGATGAAGGCGTGCGCGCCGACAGCTTCGGCGGCGCGCACAACCTGCTCCCTCGTGGCCCCCGGGCGACCGATCTCGATGTTGTCGCTGACGGTGCCGGAGAACAGGAAGGGTTCTTGGGCGACGATGACCACGGCGCGGCGCAGGTCCGCGTCGGTCAGGTCGCGCAGGTCGATGCCGTCGAGCAGGACCCTGCCGGTGGTCGGGTCGTGGAAGCGGGCGAGCAGCTTGGCCAGGGTGGACTTGCCCGCGCCGGTGGCCCCGACCACGGCGACCGTGCTGCCCGGCCGGAGTGCGAGGTCAGTGCGCGGGAGGACCTCGCCGCCGGTGCGGTAGGCGAAGGAGGCAGCCTCAACGACCAAGGCGCGCCCCGGTCCCGGTCCGCGCGGCACGGGCAGCTCGACCGGGGTCGCGGGCGGGGGGACACCGGGGCGTTGCAGTAGCAACCCGGCGATCTTCTCCAGGGAGGCCGCCGCAGCCTGGTAGGAGTTGAGCAGCATCCCCAACCGGTCGATCGGGTCGTAGAGCCTGCGCAGGTACAGCACCGCCCCGGCGAGCACGCCGAGCTCCAGCATCCCCGTGGCCACCCGGTAGGCGCTCCACAGCATGAGCACGGCCACGGCGGTGTCGGCGACCAGGCGGGAGAAGACGATGTAGCGGGTCATCTCCAGGGAGGCGTCCCCGCTCGCCAGCTCATGGCGCCGGTTCACGACGTCGAACGCCGCGTCATTGGCCCGTTCGCGGCGGAATGCGCGCACAGTGCGGATGCCGTTGAGGGTCTCGGCGAGCTTCACCACGACCGAGGCGGTGGCGGTCGACTTCCGGCGGTAGGCGCGCATCGAGCGCCGCTGCAGCGACCGGACGAGGCGGACCAGCACCGGAGTGGATGCCAGCGCCGCCACACCCAGCTGCCAGTCGAGGTAGAGCAGCACCGCGGAGATGTAGAGGGTGGACAGCGCGATCTCAACCAGGTCTTGAAGGCCGTTGTGCACCAGCCCGCGCAGGTTCTCCACGTCGGCGGTGGACCGGGAGATGACCCGGCCGGAGGTGTAGCGGTCGTGGAAGTCGACGCTGAGGTCCTGCAACTGCCGGAAAATCCGGGTGCGCAGGCCCAACAGCACATCCTGGCTGACCCGCCCGGACTGCCGGACGAAAGCGTACTGGGCCCCACCCGCCAGCACTGCGGTCAGCAGGTAGGCCACCGCGACAGACAGCAGTGGAACCGGGTCGCCGCCCCGCAGGGCCGGGACCGCGGTGTCGATGGCGACGACCACCAGCAGCGGGCCCGACTGCACCGCGCCCTGCTGGAGCAGGACAAGCAGGGCCGAGGCCCACAGCCTGCGGGAGTGCGGACGCAGCAGCGACGCGAGCAGCGCGCGCGAGGACCCCGGGGGCGTCGGTAGCCGGTCCTGGTCGAAGGGGGCCTCTTGGTCGTCGGCCAGGGTGCTGGCCGCGGCTTGCTCGGGGGCTGCGCGCCGGGGCCGGTCCGTGGCCTGCCCGGTGGTCGTCCTGGACGTCATCGGTCGTCGCCTCCTCCCCGCAGTTGCGGGCCGCTCCCCATCAGGTCGGCGTACTCGGTGTTCTCGCGGAGCAGCTGCCGGTGGGTCCCGACCGCAGCGATCCGGCCTCCCGAGAGCAGTGCCACGCGGTCGGCCAACAGCACCGTCGAGGGGCGGTGGGCGATAACCAGGGCCGTGGTGTCGGCCAGCACGTCGTGCAGGGCTGCCTCGACCAGTACCTCGGTGCGGATGTCGAGCGCCGAGAGGAAGTCGTCGAGGACCAGGTAGCGCGGGCGGGCGATGATGGCGCGGGAGAGCGCCAGCCGTTGCCGCTGGCCGCCCGACAGGCGAGACCCCCGCTCCCCGACCTCGGTCCGCGCGCCCTGCGGGAGGGCGGCGACGAACGCGGCGGCCTGCGCCACCTCCAGCGCGGACCACATGTCTGCCTCGCCGAGCCCGTCGCCGCCGAGCAGGACGTTGTCGGCGACGGTGGTGGCGAACAGGGTGGCCTCCTCGAAGGCGACGGCGACCTCGGTCCGCAGCCGCTCGCGCGGCATGTCGGTGATGTCGACGCCGTCGAGCAGGATCCGCCCGCCGGTCGGGTCGTGCATCCGGGTGACGAGCGCGGTGAGGGTCGTCTTGCCGCAGCCGGTCGCGCCCACGACTGCCACCGTCTCACCCGCCCGGACGCGCAGGTCCACTCCGCGCAGGACGGGCGGGGAACCGGCGAGGGCATCCGGGTAGCGGAACTCAACGCCCTCGAACACCAGCTCGCCGGGTCCGGTCCGGGTGGTGGTGACGGCAGTCGGCTTCGGCTCCCGCTCCCCTTCCTCGGGCTCGTCCAGCACCTCGAAGCAGCGCTGGGTCGCGGCGGCGGCCTCGTTGCCCATCGCCAGCAGCGATCCGATCGACTCGACGGGCCAGCGCAGTGCCAGGGCCGTGGTCAAGAAGGCGACAAGCGTGCCCGCTGACAGGTCGCCGCCCGCGACCTGCGCCACGCCGATCACCAGTGCCGCACCGAGCGCGAGTTCGGGGAGCAGGGCGCTGGCGGCGCGGACCACCGCCAGCTGCCGCGCCTTGTCCAGTTCGGTGTCGCGGATCCGACCGGCCAATCCGACCAGGGTGTCGATCTGATGGCGCTGGCGGCCGAAGCCCTTGATGATCCGAATGCCCAGGACCGACTCCTCTACGGCGGTGGCCAAGTCCCCGCTCTGGTCCTGCGCCCGCAGCGAGGCCACCAGGTACCGGGACTCGAACACGGCGCAGAGCACCAGCAGCGGGACCACCGGGGCCAGCAGCACCATGCCCAGAGTCCACCGCTGGGCCAGCAGGATCGCGTAGCCGCCCAGGATGGTTGTGCCGTTGACCACCAGGTACATCAGCGGGAACGACAGGAACATTCGGATTTGGTTGAGGTCGCTGGTGACCCGGGACAGCAGCTGGCCCGACGACCACCGGTCGTGGAAGGCCATGGGCACCCGTTGCAGGCGCGCGTGCAGCAGGGCGCGGAACGAGGCCTCGACCCGTGCGAGCGGCCGGGCCAGCACCCAGCGCCGCAGCCCGGCCAGTACCGCTTCCGCACCGCCCATCAGCAGCAACACCGCGCCGCCCGCCCACACGCCGGCGAGGTCGCCGGTGGACACCGGCCCATCGACCATCCACTTGAGCACCAACGGGATGGTCAGGCTGGCCCCCGTTGCAAAGACGGCAGCGCACACCGCCGTGATCATGTGCACGCGTACGGGTCGGATCAGCGGCCACAGCCGCAGCAGAGTGCGCGCGGCCGAGCGCCGCAGGGCGGGGGTCGGGGTCATGGCCTACTCGCGGTCAGTCGTCGATCGCCTGGTAGGCGGCGGTCCAGAAGTCCTGCTGGAACGCCACGTCGAATGGCCGCTGCAGCATGAGGATCAGCGTCATGTCCTCGGCAGGGTCGTTGGCCCACGCCGTTCCGTACTTGCCGTACCAGCCGTAGCTGCCCGCCGAGGGGCCCAGGTTCGCGCGCCGGGTGTGGACCTCCATTCCGAAGCCCCAGCCGTAGTCGTCGTGGTGGTCGACCGGCCAAAACCAGCGCGACGCCGCCTTCTGCGCCGAGGTGAGCTGGTCGCTGGTCATCAGCGAGACCGCAGGCCGGGACAGGACCCGCTGGCCGCGGTGGGCACCGCCTGCGAGCAGCGCGGAGGCGAACGCCAGGCAGTCCTCGGCGGTGGAGACCAGCCCGCTGGCCGCCGCCTTGAACGCCGCAGGCTGCCTCCACACCCCCGCCGATCCCGGCTCGACCACCAGTTCGCCCGCGGCGTCGTGGATGTACGGGGTGGCAAGCCTGCCTACCTGGTCCTCGTCGACGGTCAGGGCGGTGTCGCGCATCCCGAGCGGTTCGCAGATCCGCTCGCGCAGCACATCGCCCAGCGACATCCCCGTCGCCCGGGAGATGAGCACGCCCATCGCGGTGGGGCCGGTATTGTAGAGCCAGCGCCTGCCCGGCTGGCAGACCAGGGGCAGGTCCCCGACCCGTCGGATCCACTCGTCCGGGGTCGGGTCGGGGTCGCCCGGCCGCTCAACCTGGCCAAGGGCCTCGATCGCGTCGCAGACCGGCACGGTGCCCGGCTCCGCAACGATCGTCCCGGTGCCAAGGCGACAGGTGAGCAGGTCGCGCACGGTGATCGGGCGCTCAGCGGGGACGGTGTCCTCCAGCGGCCCGTCCGGGTCGGCGAGCACGGTCATGTCCGCCAACTCCGGCAGCAGTGGGTCGACCGGGTCGTCGAGGCGCAGCGTGCCGTCCTCGATGAGCGCCATCGCGCAGGCCGCGACGACCGACTTGGTCATCGACGCGATGCGGACCAGGGTGTCGGGCCCCATCGCCGTGGTCGACCCCGGGCCGTCGAAGGCCAGCATGCCGGTCGCCTCGACGTAGACCTCGCCGCGCCGGGCGACCACGGCCACCGCACCCGGCCCCGCCCCGGTGTCGACGTGGCGCTCCAGTACGTCGCGCACACGGCTGAGCCGCTTCTCCGAGAATCCGCCTCTGGTCACGTCCTACTCCTCACTGCGGGGTGGGGCCGTCGGCGTAAAGCGCCCTGATCAGGTGACGGGGAGCGGCTGGGGTGTCCTCGTAAGGCTGTCTGCCGTGGGAGAGGCGGTCGTTGCGGAAGATCAGAGCCTCCCCGGGGCGCAGCGACACAGCCAGGCGGTACCTCGGTTCGCGCGCGGCGGCGCGCAGGAACTCCAGCCCGCGGCGCAGGCCCCCCGGCGGGCCCTCGGCGAAGTTCCAGGTGCATGTGTCGTTATCGGTGTAGCGGGTGGTCCAGGCACCGAAGCTGTCGCGCGCGAAGACCGGGCCGTCGGCGTCGACGCCGATGGCCGGGATGGTCGACCGGCGGTTGAGCGCCTTCGGCGACTGCATCGCCAGCGCCGCGTCGGGGTCCAAGGCGCGCAGCTCGGCGAAAGCGGCCAGCGAGTTGAACAGCAGGGTGTCGCCGCCGCGGTGCGCCGCCCGGACGCAGTAGAGAATCGTGGTCTTGATGGTGCCGATTTCGTCGAGCAGGCCGTCGACGTGCCAGGCCTGGCCCGCGGTGGTGCTGAACCCGGGGTGCCGGTCGCCCGGGTCGCTGCGGATGTGGCTGTAGGCGGCCGAGTACGCCCGGGTCTCGGGGTACCGGTAGAGAGCGGGGATGTAGGGGGTACCCAGCCCCAGCGCGGCGGCCACGGCCGCGAGCGCGTCGTCGGGCGGCTGCGACGGCGCGAGCGCGGCCACGGCGAACCCACGCTCCTCGGTGGCGCGGGTGAGTGCCGCAGGCGCGTCGCGGTCGGGGAATGCGATGCGCCCTCCGCACTGCGGGTCTCGGAAGTCGGTGTGCAACTGCTGCACGCTGTCGCCTCCTCTGGCGAGCTTGGTGGTCGAGCGGATGTGAGGCTCAGGTGCTCCCGGCCCCGGAGGCGGCCCGCGTCAGGCGCGCGAGTACCCGGGCGTCGCTGAGCAGGGGTTCCATCAAATCCCCCGATCCCGCGGCGATGGCCGCGAGAACGTCCGACAGGAAGGCGGCCATGCTGTCGGCGGGCTCGACCGTGTGCACGCGCCGGTCACCGCCCACCTGGACCACCACCTCGACCGTCATCCCTGGCGGCGCGGAGAACGGGCGTTGGACCTCGATCGCGAAGCCGCGCCCCAGCAGCCGGACGGTGTTCTGGTAGGCCGTGGTGAAGCCGAACTGGCCGACCACGGTCCGGCCGCCGGGGTAGCCCGCCAGCAGGCTGAACGACGTCGGAAGCCCGTCGGCGGCCCGATCACCCACGACGGCGTTCACGCTCTCCGGCTCCACGCCCCATAGCACCCGGCCAAGAGACACCGCGTAGGGACCGTTATCCGCCAGTGCGCCGCCGCCCCGGAGTCGGTCGTGCCGCCAGTCGTCCGGCGGCACCGGCGGGGTGAATACCGCCACCGCCTTGGTGATCTCCGCGCCGAAGTCGGCCAGGGTTGACTCGACCACCGCGAACGCCGGGTGCCACGGGTAGCAGGTCGCCTCGGCGAGGACAAGCGACGACGAGCGGGCCAGCTCGACCAGTTCGACGGCGGTCGCCAAGTCGGGCAGGGCGGGCTTGTCGACCACCACGTGGTGCCCGGCTCGCAGCGCGAGGCGGACGGCCTCGGCGTGGTCGCCGTTGGCCGAGGAGACATAGACGAGGCCGGGCCGAGCCGCCGTCACCGCGTCCCGCCAGTCGCGATGCAGACGGCCGAGCTTCGCCACGTCCGCGAGGTCCCTGGCGTCCGCGTGCGCGCTGGCGACATCGATCCGCGTGATCCCTGGCAGCGCGTCGGCGGCGGGGAGCACGCGGCGGCGGGCGAATCGCGATAGGCCGATCAGCAGGAAGTCCATACGGCGGATCAACGGCGGGGGATGAAGGGAATGATCGCGCCCGGCCGCTCGCCGCCCTCGAACTGGCCGTTGCGCTTGGTGCGGACATAGGCACGGTGCAGCCAGCGGTCCCGGCCGTCCCAGCGCGCGCTGAACGGCGCCCGCCCGTGGGCAATCCGAAAGTTGTCGATGACGAGCAGGTCGCCCCGGGTGAGCAGCACCGGCTCGGTGACAGCGGTGAGCGCGGCCGACAGCGCGTCCAAGGCGGCGACGTCCTCCTCGGTCTCGGCGGTGAGGAACGACCGGTTGAAGCTCACGAACGGGTCGTCCGGGTCGCCGTAGAGCGGTTTGACGTTGGCCGTGGCACCCGGGTCCGCCGCGTCGAACTGCCGGGTGAAAACCCGATCGAACAGATGGCTGCGGACCTCGGGACTCAGTAGAGGCAGCGCCTTGCGGATCGAGCCGACGAGAGTGGCGGCCTTGCCCTCATGGTCGCCGCGGGAGCAGGACAGCAGGATGTAGTTGGGCTGGTGAGCGTGGTGGGACAGGTCCGTGTGAAACTCCAGCTGGATCGTGGACGTCCCGCCGGAGAGGTGGTGGGCCTCGGGCGTGGGGTACAGCTCATGCAGCACGGTGATCGAGCGGCGGTTGCCATAGCCCTGGTCGTAGGCGGTGAGCAGGCCCAGTTGGCTGCCGATAAGGCAGAGCATGGCCTCCATCGACAACAGCGGCCGGTCCTGCGGCGGCGGGCTGGCCGTCGGGGTCGCGGGCAGGTCCTCGTCCGGTTCCACCGGCAGCCCGCGCAACAGCAGGTAGCCGTCGACATTGCCATTGTCGTTGAACTCGTCGACGCGGTCGCGCAGCTCGCTCGGCAGGCGCTCGGCAAGGCGCACCGACTCCTGGAAGAAGACGTCCAGGTCTGCGCGCGGCACCCCGGGCAGCGCCGAGGCGAGCTCGGCCAACTCTTCTCGGAACGGCGAACAATCAATAGTGGAGGCCGACATGGTGCCTCTCCCTTCTGTCATTGCCCTCAGAGCAGGCAGGTGATCAGGCTGCGGGCCTCGACGTTGACGTAGTAGCCAGAGTGGATCAGGCGGTTGAGCAGGCCCAAGGTCATCCACCGGTAGTTGTCCGGGGCCTCGACCGGGCGCCCCTCGGGGACCTCGACCACGACGTGCGTCGTGTCCGCGCGTGCGAACCGCCCGCCGTCCTCGGACTGCACGGCGTTCAGCCGCATCCAAGCCGCGGGCGCGTCCAGGTACTCCGCGAGCGGCGGGACGTCCTCCGGGCCGTCGTAGCTGCTCGGGGTCAGCTGCACCGTCGCGGCCAGCTCCAGCCGGTCGGTGAGCCCGGGCTGCACCATCGCCTGGACGAGGACCCGCAGCACCCCGTCGCGGCGCTGGCAGACCAGTCCGACCACGTTGGCGCCCGTCGGCGCGAGCATCGGCTGCGACCAAGCGTCGACCTCGCGGCTGGTGGCCGTGATCGACAGGCCGATAATCCGGAAGAAGCGGTCGTCGCGGTGGCGGATGGCGGCGCCGCGGTCCCACTCTTCCATGTCGCACAGGCTGATCCGCCGCACGTCCAAGGTGAACTTGGCCTTCTGGTCGATCAGCCAGGTCATGGCTGCGGCCAGGTCCTCGTCGGAGCGGCCGCTGCCGTATGACTCGACGACTTGGTGGCGGAAGGCGTCCTCGACATCCCCGTGCGCGCCTGGGTCGTCGTCGGGGGCATAGGAGATCCCGGACAGCACTGTGCGCGCGTTCATGTTGACGCGGTTGCCGCGTTCGAGCTGGCGCCGCAGCTGCCCAAGGGTCAGCCAGGCGAAGTCGTCGGCGACCTCGACGTCCTCGTCCTCGGGAATCTCGATGATCATGTTGCGGTTGCGCTTGTGCAGGTACCAGGAGGCGTGCTCCGACAGCAGCTGGTCGAACACGACGCGGCGCCCGGCGTGCTCGCGGAAGTAGTGGAGGTACGGGGTCTCCCGGCCGCCGTGCACGCGCTGGTAGTTGCTCGGGGTGGCCTGCACCGTCGCGGCGTACTGGACCAGTTCGCTGTTGCCGGGCTCCATCTTGGCCTGCATCAGGAAGTGCTGCACACCGTTGATGCGCTTGACGAGGATGCCGAGAATGCCGATCTCCGGTTGGATGATGATCGGCTGGCACCAGTGCCGCCGGGGTCCGAAGTCCGTGCGGATCGACAGGCCCTCGACGGCGAAGAACCGCCCGGACGCATGGGCGAGGCGGTCGCCCATCCGCCAGTTGGGCAGCGCGTCGAGCGGCACTTCCTCGATGCGGTAGTCCGAGGACGCCGACCGCTTCTCCAGGAACTCATCGGGGTCCGGTGTTTGCTCAGTGGTCGGGGTCAACGACGACGCCAGAAATCCGTCGGACCGGGGTGCCTTGGCGGGCATGGGCGGCTCTCTTCCGAATCGGCGCTGCGGCGGGACGGGGGTCACTGGTGGTCGGGGAGCCCACCCGCCGCGGTTGCGCGGGCCATCCGCTCGATCCCGGCGGCGAGGTCCAGCGGAGTGAAGTCGACGACCTTCCGCAGCAGCGACAGGTCGACCACCAGCTGACCGGTGTCGGTGCGTGCGTTGGGACCAGGGGTGGTGGTGATGGTCGATCCGGTGGCGACCTCGACTGCGGCCAGCACGTCGGTGATGGAGCTGCCCTCACCGCTGCCCACGTTGACCGTCGCAGGCGGGTCGCCGTCGAGCAGGTCGAGCACTGCGGCCACGAAGTCGTCGATGTGCAGGAAGTCCCGCCGCTGCCGCCCGGTGCCGTGGAGGGTGAACGGGGCCCCGGTCAACGCGCTCCAGAAAGCCGCCGACACGACGCCCTGCCCGCGCGAGCGGGGCAGCAACCTGCCGTAGATGTTCGCGCAACGCAAGGAAAGCGTCGACAGTCCGTGCACCCGCGCGTAGTAGGCCATGTACTCCTCGCCGACGCGCCGCGACATGCCATAGGGGGAGGTGGGCTCGCCGGGGTCGGACTCACTCTTGAGACCGTCGCCGGGGGCGTACACCGCGCCCGCTGAGGAGAGGAAGACGACCCTGGTGTCAGGCTTGCGCGCGCGGACCGCCTCGCAGAGTCCGATCACCAGTGACAGCGTGCCCATCGCGTCGGCGGCGGGCGCGGCGGCTGAAGGCAGCGGGAAGTGCCCGCCCGCAGCGATGACGACGGCCTCGACGCCGTGGTCCAGAGCCTCGGGCAGCCGTTTGACGCCGTCGCCGTCGAGCACGCGGAGCACGCCCATCCCGGGGTCGGCCCGCTGGGTGTCGTAGGGGTCCGACCGGCTAATGGCCGTGGCGTCCCAACCACGCCGTGCTGCGCCCGCGGTCAGCGCGCTGCCGAGGAACCCCGCGCCAATCACCGCGATCCGCCTCACCGGCTCGCCTCCAGGCCCACGCGCGGGGCGTCACCGCTCAGCAGCTCGGTGAACCGGCGAACCAACTCCTCCTCGCCGTCGGCGCTGAGCGCGCGCGGGTCGACCTCCAGCAGTCCGACGTGAAGCTTGAAGTCGCGCAGGTGGATGGCGGGCTCGCCCGAGACCATCTCTTCGACGAGCCGCTCGGGGCTCCGCCCGGCGGCGACCGGGTCGATTTCAAGCAGAACGCGGTGGATCATGCGGCCGGAGTCGTCCTGGACGATGCTGGCCGACAGGCCAGGGAGCCCATCGAGGCGCGCGGCGAGCTTGGTCATCCGCTCCCGCTGCGCTGCCGCGCGTTCGCGCTCGGGGACGGCGATGTACTCCCGGACCGCCTGGAGCAGGCCAAGCAGGTTCTCCTTGCCGACCTTCATCGGTCGAGCGATGCCCGCGTACTGCATCCGGCAAGCCCGCACGAGGTCGGCCCCGCCGCAGATGAACCCGGAGGTCGGGGCGCCCAGCGTCTTGGGCCCGCTGTAGATGACCAGGTCGGCCCCGCTGGCCACCCAGCGCCGCAGATCGCTCTCGCCCGCGGCGTCGACGATCACCGGCACGCCGTGCTCGCGTCCCAGTTCGACCAGCTCCACCAGGGAAAGGCCCTTGCGGTGCACGGCGTGGGTGGTGGAGGTGACGTAGACGAGCGCGGCGGTCCTCGGGGTGATGGCGCCCGCCACGTGGTCACGCGAGGTCCCGTTGACCGCCCCCACCTCGACGACGCCGCCGCCGCCGAGGGCGATCATCTGCGCGATCGGCGCGCCGCCATAGCTGATGGAGTGACCCTTCTGCAGCACGACCTCGTTGGGTCGGTCACCCGGGTCTGGCAGACGCTGGACGCGGGTAAGGTCCGTGCCCGCCACGCAGGCGGCCACCGCGATCGCCATGCCCGCGGCGGCCCCGGTCACCGGGCACGCGTCCTGGCTGCCGGTGACCCCGGCCAGGAAGTCGCCTGCGGCCCGCCAGAACCGATTCAGGTCGATGTGGGACCGGGCGGCGTTGCGCATCGCCGCAATGACGCCGTCGCTGAGCGTGCAACCGCCGAGGGGAGTCGAGTTGGCCTGCGCGCTGACAACGGGTGGGACGCCAAGGTCCCCGTACTCCAACATGCGGCTCCATTTCCTTACTGTTGACATCCGGATGGTGCGGACTCAGCCCCGGCGCAGTTCCTCGTCCAGCCAGTCGGCGAAGGCGGCGGTGCTGGTTTCATAGAGCCGCTCAAGCCGCCTGCCCGGCGCGGCGACCGCACCGGTCTTCACTGCCTGCAGCGCGTCCGCCAAGCTCTCAGGGCTGGGGTCGCGCAGGACGACGCCCAGTCCCTCGCTGGCGACCAAGTCGCCGGAGATGCCGTACGGGTCTATGACCGTGGGGATCCCGTGCAGCCAGGTGTCGCGCAGGCGCAGCCGGGTGCCGGTCTCGTTCTCGACCCCGGGTTTGGCAACGCAGACGTAGGCCTGGGCCGCCTTGACATACTGGTCGCGCTCGGAAAGCGGCAAAGCCTCGGTGCGCAAGTACACGCGGTCGGCGAGGGCCGCGTCGGCGATGGCCTTGGCGACCGAATCAATGGTGGCCCGAGTGTCCTCGGTGGGCGCCGCGTGCAGGTAGGCGGCGGTGGCGTCCACTCCCCGGTCACGGAGGACCGCCATGGCCTCGACGAGCATGAGCGGCTGGAAGAATGCCCAGATGCCACCGGTCCACAAGAAGTCCGCCAGGTGGCGCGGCACGGCGGCGTCCGCCGCCGCAAGCCCGCGCCTGCTGAACCCGACCGGCACGGTGGTGACCAGGTGGTCGAGGGTCCAGGAGCGGACCATGTCCGGTGGGGTGATCCGGCCGAACGCGCACAGGGTCGACAGCAGTGCCGCGCGCTCGACCTGCGAGCGGCATAGGAAGTGGTGGGCCACCTGCAACAGCCGTCGGTAGGCGCCGAGGAATCGCTGGTGCTCGCCGGTCGGGTCAGGACAGGCAAGCACGGACGGGTAGCCCATGTGCTCAAGGGGCGCGCGGCACTCCCCGACGATCACCTTGCGATGGGCGACGGCAAGCTCGATGCGTTCACGGTCCGGGGTGTCGAAGAACAGCACGGCGTCAGCGGCGGCGATGGCCGGCTCCGCGGCGCTCGGCGGGACAAGGTCGGCAGCGCCAAGGTCGACGATGTCGGGGGCAGGGCGGGCAATCACGCGCACTGCATGCCGGTCGCCGAGGGCCTGGGTGATCTCGACGAGGCGCTGTCCCGCGCCCGCGATGGCGGTCTCGGACAAGGAGTACGATCCGGCGTCAACGACGATGGTGTGGGAAGGGGCCATCGGTCTACGCGCACCTCCAATCGGGGTTCGGCTTCGGGGTCACGCGAACTCGGCGAAGTAGAACGGCGGTCCGCACTGCTCGCGGACCCGTCTGCCGCCTCCCCCGCCGTCCGGAGCGCCGGAACGTGCGTGGGCGAACTCCTTGACGAGGGCGTGCACGGCGGGTTCGCGCCCGCCCGCGAAGGTCAACTCGTTGAGGCCTAGACGCAGCACCGGACCCGCAAGTCCCGGTAGGTCCACCTGAACGTTGACCCGGATCCCGCTGCGGTACAGGCGTTCGGAGAACTCGTCGGTGCGCTCGGCGTCGCCGAGCGTGACCCAGACCTGGTGGGTACTCGTGGTATGACCGTCTTCGTCGGCGGCGACGTCGAACCCGTCGGCGGCCAGCAACTTGCTGAACAGGCGGGCGTTGTCGACGACCTGCTCGGCGTAGGCCTGGCCGAAGTGGCGGAACTCCGCAGCGGCCAGCCCCAGCGCGAGGGTCTCGGCGAAGTGGTGGCTACTGAGCAGCGTGAACTGCGCGGCCTTCACCCGCTGGTGCAGGTCCGGGTCCCGGGTGAACAGGGCGCCCTTGTGCGGCCCGGGGAAGCTCTTGTGCGTCGACCCGCCCATCGAGTTCGCGCCCAGATCCAGCGGGTTGCTTAGGACGCCGCCGAGAATCAAGCCCATGGTGTGGCTGCAGTCGACGTGCAGCAGCGTCTGTGGAGAGACGGCCCTGATGAGGTCCGCCACGCCGGACAACTGCAGCTCGTGGCGGCTGTTCTGCAAGTCCAGGTATACCAGCCGCGGTGAGTGGGCGCGCAGGACCGCTTCCAGGCGCCGCTCGTCGACTTGGCCGCGCAGCACGGGGACGGTCGCCGAGCGGAAGCCGAGCCTGCGGGCGAGGTCCGCGGTGGCGTAGTGCCCGCCGGAGGCCACGTCGACGGAGACCACCGTGCCGCCCGGCTCGCCGCCGAGCCCGGCCATGGCGATCATCATCGCCGACAGGCCGGAGATGGGGCGCGCGTTGACGTGCGGGGCGCGGGCCAACTCGCTGAGGTGGCCCAAGGCCAAGTCCACCTCGACCCCGGCCGCCTCCTGCCCGCCGCGAAACTGCCAGAACCCCGGGTCGAACGCTTCGTTAAAGAAGTAGCGGTTGTAGTAGTCGGTGGCCAGCGGCAGCTGCGCCAACGGGGACAGCCTGTTCTCGCTGGGCACGAGGTTGACGGCGGCGTCAGCGGCTTCCCGCTGCGCGCGGAACCCCGCTGCCAGCTCGCGCAACTGCCGGATGTCTGTCATCGCCTGGCCCCCAGAGTGCTGTGCCCAGCCTGCGGGTCGCGGAGCGCAACCACGCACCATTCCTCCGAACGACTTCAATTCTTGGCGGTGTGGGGAATCCCTGACTACTGGCTCTTCGACGCCGGCTGGTCAGCCAACGCTGCGATAACGCCGAAAACGTGCACGAGAGGAGCATCGTCAACCCCTCGCACAGATCACACAATCGGCGCAATCCATTTCACGATGCGGAAGTTCCGCATTCCACATCGGACCCGAAGAACCCGGAATAATCCACCTGCGAGTTTGACAGCCGAAAAGGATGATGGGATCATTCTGATCGCAGGCAACCGAGTGCAGCGCATCGCGCTGACCAGGGGGACGGAGGCTGCTTCCACGATCACCCATGTTCCGGTTGACAAGCGACCAGACTTCCACAGCACGACCTCGGTGTAGATGGAGCAATGCGTTGGGAAAGACTGCCAAGCAGGTGGTCGAGATCGGAGAACTCCACTCCAGGATGGCCACCTTGAGCGACCGGGAAAGCGAAGTGCTCGACCTGGTCACCACCGGGATGACCAATCGGGGCATCGGTTCGGCCCTGGGCATCACCGAGCGGACCGCGCGCGAGCACATCGCCCGCATCATGCTCAAGCTCGGGGCCGGGTCCCGGGTGGAGGTGGCCGTCATGGCCACCAGACGCGATCTGCTGCCTCGGGCGGAGGCCGCCGACCGGCATGAGCCCGGCTGACCCCTCCCGGTGGCCCACCGTCGGCCGCTTTGCCTTGGCGAAAGGGCCACTAGCCCAGCCGGGAGCGCAGCGGAAGCATCAAGGACATGATCACCAACGCCGCGCAGGGGACGCGAGGACCGTCCTTCGGCACCCGGGTGCATCGGGTCGAGGACGAGACGTTACTCACCTCGGGCGGGACCTACGTCGACGACCTGCGCGTGCCCGATCTCGCGCACGCCGCGCACGTGACCTTCGTGCGGTCGCCGTGGGCGCACGCGATCGTCACCCGGGTCGACACCGCTGCGGCACTGGCCCACCCTGGCGTTGTCGCCGTCTACACCGCGACGGACCTGGCCGACCTTCCCGCGCCCCCACCGTTCCAGCGCGCGGAGGACGGTACGTCCCTGTTCGCCGAACCGCTGCTCACCGGGTGTGGGCAGCGGGTGCGGCACGTCGGCGAGCCGGTGGCCCTGGTTCTGACCACCTCGCGGTACGCGGGCCCGGACGTCGCCGCCTTGGTCAAGGTCGATTTTCAGCGGCTGCCCGCCGTCGTCGGCCCCGCACAGGCGCTGCGGGGCTCCACGCTGCTGTTCGAGGGCACCGGGACCAACGTCGCCGACCAGCGCGACCGCGACACCTACGACGACGCCCCCTTCGCCGACGCGGAGGTCGTCGTCGAGCAGGAGATCACCAACCACCGCGTGGCGTGCGTGCCGATCGAGGGTCGCGCCACCGCCGCGGTCTCCGACGGGCGGCGACTCACCGTCTGGCACAGCAGCCAGAATGCCCAGCGCTGCCGCAGCTCCCTGGCCGCTGCCTTGGGCGTACCCGTCGAGGCGATCCGGGTGGTGATCCCCGACGTGGGCGGCGGGTTCGGTGCGAAGATCGGCATCGACCGGGACGCGATCGCCGTCGCCTGGGCGGCGTGGCGCAGCCGCGGCGCGGTGCGCTGGGCGGAGACCCGTACCGAGAACCTCCTGGCTATGACCCAGGGCCGGGCCCAGCTCAACCATGTCACCCTCGCGGGCACCCTCCAGGGGCGGATCACCGCCTACCGCTTGGACGTCGTCCAGGACGCGGGGGCCTACCCCCGCACCAGCACCCTGGCCCCGGTGACGTGCCGGATGGCCCCCGGCGTATACGCCATCCCCGAGGTGCAGACCGGATTCCGGGTGGTAGTCACCACCACGACCCCGGTGAACAAGTACCGGGGAGCCGGGCGGCCGGAAGCCACCGCCGCCATCGAGCGCGCGGTGGACCTGTTCGCCGCCGAGATCGGGTTGGACCCGGTAGAGGTCCGCCGCCGCAACTTCATCCCGCCGGAGGCATTTCCGCACCGCACCGCGACCGGGGTGCGCTACGACTCGGGGGACTACGCCGCCGTGCTTGACCAGGTCCTCCGCGTCGCCGACTACCGACGCCTGCGGACCGAGCAGGCCGCGCGCCGCGCCAGCAAGCACCGGGTCGCGCTTGGCATCGGCATCGCCGTGTTCGTCGAGATGACCGGCGGCGGCGGGGAGACGGCGAAGGTGACCGTGGATGCCCGGGGGCGGGTCGCGGTGCTGACCGGCAGCTCAGCACAGGGGCAGGGTCACCAGACGTCGTGGTCGATGCTGGTCGCGGACGCGCTCGGCGTCGCGATTGCCGACACCACCGTCACGCACGGGGACACCGACCTCATCCCAGAGGCCGTCGGCACATACTCCAGTCGTTCGCTGCAACTGGGCGGCTCAGCGGTCCACCAAGCCGCCGCCGCGGTGCGCGATCGGGCCCGACCGCACGCTGCAGCGCTCCTCGGTGTCGCCGAGGACGATGTCGTGCTCGACACCTGTTCCGGGCGGTGGCACCCCGTCGCCCAGCCCGACCGCGGTGCGGCGTGGTGCGAGGTCGTCGCGCACGCCGGGGGCCCGATCAGCGCCGAGGTCGAGTTCACCGCGGAGCACCCGACGTTCCCCTTCGGCGCGCACCTCGCGGTGGTCGAGGTCGACACCGAGACGGGCAAGACCACCGTGCTGCGCCACATCAGCGCCGACGATGCGGGGCCGATCCTCAACCCGGTCCTGGCCGAGGGGCAGCGGCAGGGCGGTATCGCGCAGGGCATCGCCCAAGCGCTGTTCGAAGAGGTGCGCCACGACGACCAAGGCACCCCGCTCACCGCTGCGCTCGCCGCCTACGGGGCCGTGGCCGCCCCCGACCTGCCCGACTTCGAGCTGGAGGTCAGCCAGACGCCCACTGACGTCAACCCACTCGGGGTCAAGGGGATCGGCGAGGCGGGCACCATCGGTTCCACCCCGGCCGTGCACAACGCGGTCGTCGACGCGCTCGCCCACCTCGGTGTCCGGCACCTCGACATGCCGCTGACCCCCGACCGCGTCTGGGCGGCGATCGCGACCGCCGATGACGAGCAACGCGGAGGCTGACATGTCCGACCTCACCACCGTCCACCGGTTCGCTCTGCGCGGCGGGGTGGATGACGACAGGCTGTTCGCCGCGCTGCGGGCGGCGGCCTGGAAGCTTCCCGCCCTGCGCATGTGGGCAGGCGACCTGCCGGTGCGCGTCGTACGCGCCGCGGACACACCGGCGCGCGAAGTCCTGCTGGATGAGGCCGCGATCCCCTTGACGTCGGCGGACCCGGTACCCGCCCGCGCGACGCTCGTCCACCACTCCCCCATCAGCCACTCCCTCCTCTGGACCGTCCACAGGGGAAAGTGGGGCTCGACCTCAGTCGCGGCCTTCATGCGGGAGGTAGCGGCCTGCTACGCGGCCACCACTGCACCGGATCCCGCCCGCCTCGACCCCGGCCACTGGGACCGGCCACGCCGCGCGGACGAGTCAGCCCCGGCGCACAGCGATGTGGCGCTTTGCACACGGGATGAGGCCACCGCGCTCACCGACCTCGCGGGCGCGGTCGGCGTCGACCTGCCGACGGCGGTGTTCGGCCTCCTCATCCTTCTGGTGGCCCGGTGGGACCGCTTGGACGAGGTGACGATCGCCTGGGGCGGGGCCGTCACCACCGCAGTCGACCTCGACCTCGACTTGTCGGCCTTCCTCACCGCGGTGGGGACCAGCGCCTCCGCAGTGGGCGAACGCGGAGTGCCGGACCATCGACCAGCTGTCGCGTACACGTTCGACGACGTCCGATCGCTCATGCGCGACGCCGTCCTCGACGGCTGCCAGGTGAGCCTCGAGGAGGTGGTTCCCGGCGCGCTGGACGTCGACGTCGCGTTCGCGATCCGGCAGTGCGGCAGCGGTCTGGAGCTGCTGGCGCACCACCGCGGCGACCGCGTGGGCGTCGAGAGCTTCGTCGAGTCATTCGGCCACTTGGTCCGCGTCGCGTGCCGCGGAGGCCGCACCCCCGTCGGGCAACTCGGCATCGTCAGTGACCGTCAGGCTGCCGTGCTCCGGCGGATCGCTGACGGCGGCCCGCCAACCACCGGTTCCGCCGCGACCGTGCTCGACGCGGTGCGCCGCCACGCCGCGGAGCAGCCGGACTGCGTGGCCGTCCGCCACGACGGTCGCGCACATACCTACCGCGACGTCCTCGCCGTCGCCGAGGCCATAGCCGCTGACCTGGCCGCCCTCGGCGTCGGACCTGGGTCACGGACCCTGCTGCTGAGCAGCCAAGGCCCCGAGGCCATCAGCGCGGTCCTGGCGACGGCCGCGGTGGGCGCCGCCTACGTCCCGCTCGACGTCGAGGCCCCGGTCGAGCGGCTGGCGGCGATCACCGCGGGGGCAGGCGCCTCGGTGCTGATCGTCGGCGCGGGCGCCCATCACGCCCATGACCTCGCAGACGGCTCCATCCCGGTCCTCGACATCGGGGCAGGCAGGCCGCGCGGCAGCGCGGCTCGGCCCACCGCCCGCTCCGCCAACCCCGACGATCCAGCCTACGTGATCTTCACCTCGGGCAGCACCGGGACGCCGAAGGGAGTCGTGGTGGGGCAGCGCGCCCTCGCGCACTTCGCCCACGAGATCGTGGCCGCCTACAAGATGGCGCCGGGTGATCGGGTGCTGGCCTTCGCCCGCCCGAGCTTCGATGTCTCGGTGTTTGAGGTCCTGGCGACGTTGTACGCGGGCGCCACGGTCTGCGTCGCCACGGTCGAGCAGCGCCGAGATCCCATGCTGCTGCGCGACTTCATGCGCGGCGAACGGGTCACGGTCGCTGAGCTGCCACCCGCGCTCATGCCGCAGCTGCGCGGGGACTACCCCGACCTCCGGCTGGTGTCGGTCGGGGGCGAGGCGTTCCCGGGGTCATTGGTCGAGGAGTGGGCGCGGGACGGCCGGGAGTTCTGGAACGGCTACGGGCCGACCGAGACCACCGTCGCGGTGACCTTGATGCGCTGCGACGGGCGGTGGTCGACGCCGCCGCCTATCGGACGGCCCCTGCCGGGTCTGCGGACCCACGTCCTGGACGACCGCGGCCAACTCCAGCCGCCAATGGCACTGGGCGAGCTGTGCGTCGCGGGACCGAGCCTGGCCGACGGTTACCTCGACCGCCCCGACAGCGGTTTCTGCTTCGTCGACGCCGTCGGCGAGCGCGTCTACCGAACCGGTGACCTGGCGCGGTGGCGCCCCGACGGCAACCTCCAGTTTCACGGACGCAACGACCGCCAGGTGCAGATCAACGGTTTCCGAGTCGAGCCGTCCGACGTCGAACAGGGGTTGGGCGGGGCGGAGGGTGTGGCGGCGGTGCGGGTGGAGCTGTTCGACCACCCCTCCATCGGCCGGGTGCTGACCGCGTTCGTGGTCCCCGTTCCGGGTCGAACGGCGCCAACCACGGCGGCGCTGCGCCGGCATGCGCGGACGCGGTTGCCCGAGTACGCCGTCCCCCGTCGGTTCGTAGCGCTGCCGGAAATCCCGCTCACCGCGCACGGCAAGGTTGACCGGCACGCGTTGGAGCGGCTGCTGGTCGAGCACGACAGGCCGGACGCGAGCCACATCCGGCACGACCTCTCCCCCACCGAGCATCTGCTGGCCGTCGAGTTGGTCGGTCCCGTGCTCGGCACACCCGCCCCGGACCCCGAAGCCGGTTTCTTCGAGCTTGGCGGCAACTCCCTGCAGGCCACCCAGGTTCTGGGCGGGATCAGGGAGGTTTTTGGCGTGCGTCTGAGCGTCACCGACTTCTTCCAGAACCCGACCATCCGCAGCCTCGCCGTGCGGATCGACCACGCGCTGCCCCTGGCGCCGGGCCGGACCCGACCAGACCACCAGGAGACCGCGGCGGAAAGTGGTCAGACCTTCCCCACCATCGCCTTCCAAGAGGAGGTCCTCGAGATCGCGCGCGATCGGCCGTACACCCGGAGCGCGGGCCTGCACCAGGTCTTCACCCTTACGGGCCAGGTGGATCCCACGCGGCTGCGGAACGCGTGGACCGCACTGCAGCAACGACACGACGCATTGCGGACCACGTTCGTCGAGGTCGGCGGACGCTGGCGCCAGCGGGTGGGGACGCGTACGAGCGACCTTGCCATCCGCAGCGGCGTGGTCGACGCCCGGACCGCGGTCGAGGCCGTCGACCGGCATCGAGCGGCGGGGTTCAAACTGGCTGACGGGCCGCTGGCACACGCGGAACTCATCGTCGGCGCGGGCGACGCGCACGTCCTGGTCCTGTCGTGGCATCACATCGTCGTCGATGGCTACTCCCTCGGGGTGCTGTGGGACGACCTGTGCCGGTTGTACGACACCGCAGCGGCCGGGCCCGCACCGATCCAGCAGAGCGACTTCGCCGTGCGCCAGGCGGTGTCCCGCCGAGCCAGGGCGGTCGAGGTCGCCGACGCCATCCGGTCGCGGCACTTCGAGGCGTTGGGCGGGGCCGCCGCGCCACCGCGCCCGGCAAGCGCGGACCTCGGCGCGGTCACCCTGCGCTGGAGCCGCGAGGAGCGGGAGTCGCTGGTGCGAGGCGCGGACGAACAGGGGCTCACCCTGCACATGCTTCTGCTGGCGTCCTACCGCTGTGCCGTCGAGGAATACGGCCTGCTCGCACAGCACGCTCCTGTGTGGACACCCATGTCCGGCAGGCTGTCCGGTTCGTGGGGCCGCAGCGTGGGCATCTTCATGAACCTCGTCCCGGTCTTCGGCTCGGTCGAGCACTCCCCCGACGGTGGGGCCTCGGTCGGCGCGCTGCGGAGCGGGTGCATCGACGCGCTGGACCGCCAGGACGTACCGCGCAACGACTTGGTCGAGCTGGTCCCGGAGCTTCCCCGGGCAACCGCCCTGTTCGCGCTCCAGAACAGCTCGCCGGGCACCGCAGAGTTGGTCGGCACCCGCCGGTCGGTCCCCGAGTCACCCGGTTTGCCCGCCGCAGCCCCGATCCTGGAGTTCGACAGCCCCGTCGACAGCCTGTTCCTGACGGCGCTGTCGGTCGAGTCCTCGGCCGACGGAGGCCTTGTCGGTGTGTTCGAGCACGATCGCGCCCGCGTGGACCCGGCCACCGCCGCAGAGGCCGCGACCCGCGTCCGTGACCGGGCCGCTAAGATGGCGACCGGGTGGTTCCGCGATGCCTGACCAGACCCCGGTCCCCCAGGCGTTCCCGGGGGATGGTTCGAGTAGGGTTCGCCTTGTGGCTGAGACGGAAACTGAGATCTCCGCGGACTTCGTCGCGGCGCTGCTCCGCGACCAGCACCCTGACCTGGCAGGCCTGCCGCTGGCCTTCGGCGCCCGCGGATGGGACAACCAGTTGTGGCGCTTGGGCGACGACCTCGCCGTCCGGCTCCCCTGGGCGACCACCGACGCCGACGAACTGCTGCGCAAGGAGCACGCCCTGCTCCCCGCCCTGGCGCCGCGGCTGCCGCTGCCGATTCCGACCCCGCTGCGGTTGGGCGAGCCGTCCGACCGGTTCCCGCACCCGTGGCTGATCACCACCTGGGTTCCCGGCACACCCGCCGACCGCGACCCCGTCACCCGGCTCGAGGCCGCCAGCACCCTGTCCGCATTTCTCTCCACCCTGCACGGAACCGCTGCCGACGGGGTACCCGCCGGGAGGCACAAGCGCGGCGGCGACCTCGCCGACACCAGCGAGGGCTTCGATTTCTTCTTCGAAGACGCGGTCAAGCGCGGGCTGCTCCCCAACCCGGGCGCCGTCCGCGCGGTCTGGGACGAGGCGGTGACCGCGCCGAAGTGGACCGGCCCCCCGGTGTGGCTGCACGGCGACTTGCACCCGGCCAACCTGCTGACCCGCGACGGCGACCTTTGCGGTGTGATCGACTTCGGCGACACCTGCGCGGGCGACCCCGCCTGCGACCTTGCCGCCGCCTGGCACGTGCTGCCCGACGGGGGGCTTGACCTCTTCCACCGCGGCTACACCCCCGGCGCCGACGCGGCGTCCCTGCTGCGGGCCCGGGGGTGGGCGGTGACCAAGGCCCTGGCCTGTCTGATCATCGGCGACAATGGGGTCCACGGCCGACCAGGCGGCAAGCCCAGTTGGGGCCCGCCCGCGAGCGCGGCCCTGCGCCGCCTCACCAGCTGAGCGCGGCGACCACAGCCCGACGGGTCAGCACGCGCGCCAGGTGGGCCAAGTAGGCCTGCGAGACGCCCTGGCGGGCGAACGGTTCCATTGTCCCGTCCAGCAGGTCAGCTGCCTTCGTGACCGCCTCCTCGGTGACGTCGGCTCCGACCAGCGCCACCTCCACCGCTGTGGCTCTAACAGGTGTGCTGCCGCTGTTCGCCAGGGCGATGTGCGCGTCGGTGAAGCAATCGCCCACGCGGCGCACCATGACGGCGACGCCGAGCAACGTCGGCTTTTGCGCGGACAGGCGGAACTTCTCGTAGTGCACGGTCCAGCCCTCGCCCATCTTGGGCACCCTGACCCCGACGAGCAGCTCGTCAGGCTCCAGAGCCGTCCGGAAGGGACCGACGAAGAACTCGGCGCTCGGGATGACCCGCTCGCCGCGCGGTCCCTCCACGATGATCTCCCCGTCCAGGGCAAGCACAGCGGCGGGCGGGTCCCCGGCCGGATCGGCGTGCGCGACAGACCCGCCCAGCGTGCCGCGGTGGCGCACCGCCGGGTCGCCGACATGCCGCGCGACGAGGGACAGCAGCGGGGCGTGTGCCCGGACCCGGGCGTCGTGCAGCAGCTCGTGCTGGGTCGTTGTCGCGCCGATGACCAGGTGATCGGGTTCCTCGACGACCTCGCGCATCCGGGACAGGCAGCCCACATCCACCAACAGCGTGGGCCTCACGAGCCTGCGCTGCAGCATCCGCACCAGACTCTGACCGCCTGCAATCACCTTCGCGCCCGCGCCGCCGGCTCGCAGGGCGGTGACAGCGTCTTCGACGGTCGTGGGACGCGTGTAGTCGAACGGTGCGGGGATCACGCCGGACCGCCCTGCTCCCGCCCTGCGGCGATCACCGCCGCAATGATGTTCTGATACCCCGTGCAGCGGCAGAGGTTACCCTGCAACGCCTCCCGAACCTCCTCGGGCCGCGGGCAGGGCACCCGGCCCAGCAGGTCGCGGGCGGCCATAATCATCCCGGGGGTGCAGTAACCGCACTGCAGCGCGTGCCGCTCGTGAAAGGCCCGTTGCAACGGGTGGCGCTCGCCCCGTATGGCGATCCCCTGGATCGTGGTCACCGTGCTGCCGTCGGCCTGCACGGCGAGGACAGAGCAGCTCTTGGCGCTCGCCCCATCCAGGTCGACCGTGCACGCCCCGCAGTTGCCGGTGTCGCAGCCGATCGTGGTCGCAGTCAGGTTCAGCACGTCGCGCAGGAAGTGGACGAGGAGCAGCCGGGGCTCCACCTCCGACTCGTGCACCACACCGTCCACGGTGATGACGACGCGCCTCACCGACAGCCTTCCGGCCGGGCACCTGACGACCGGAAGAGGCCGTCGAGCATCAACATCTGCCCGGTGGTCTCGTCGCCGCGATGGTTCTGCTCCAGCGCGATGATGTCGAAGCCGCGCTCGGTGAGGAAGTCCAAGATGTCGCAGAACGAGGGCGCGCCCCGGTGCACAGCGACCAGGGGCAGTTCGAGTTCGAGCAGCGCGAGGTCGTCCAAGTGCGGTCCCGCCCCTTCGAGGACGGACAGCTCGGCGCCCTCCACGTCCAGCTTGAGGTGGACGCGCTGGCCCGCACAGCCCAGCTCCGGCCACAGCGAGCGCAACGAGCGCACCGGGACGGTCTCCACACCGGCTTCGACGTCCCGGGGCCACATCCGGGAGTGCAGTTCGGTGCGCTGGAACATCGACGACCCGAGTGACGTGCGCGTCAGGTGCAGCGTCGCCTCGCCGTCCGCGACCCCCAGAGCCGTGTTGTGGCAGTACCAATCGACATCGGACGCCGCCTCGTCCGCCAGCACCGCGAAGGTCGATGACGCGGGCTCGAACGAGTGAATCCGCCCTCGAAAACCGCATTTGCGCATCCACTTTGCGTACTGCCCGCCATTGGCGCCGCCGTCGATCACCACGTCGACTTCCCGCAGCAGGATGCGCCGCCGCTGCCCCGCCGACATCAGGTTGCCGCTGTGGGGCGGGAGGTCCCGCACTTCGCGCGGCGCTGGACTGACCACGTCTCTCCTCCAAGCGGTAGCGTGCTGGTTGGATGGGGATTCTCAGTCCCCGGTCTTCACGGTTCGCAAGCAGCGGCAGGCCATCGGCAGGTCGACCGCCTGGTTGCTGGCCAGGCCGAGCTGGTCGCGCACGTACCAGGCCACCTGCTCGTCCACTTCCGTCCGCGCCTCAGCGGGCAACGCGACTGCACTGGCGTCCGTACCGAGGTGACCGACCAGCTCCGCGACGGTCAGAGTCATGGACCAGGACAACCTGCGCTCTGCCACAGGGGCGAACCACGGGTCCGGCCGCGGGTCGACGACGTCCTCGGTGGGTGCCGCTGCGCCGACTCCCCCAAGCGCCTCGGCGCGCGTGGCGCGGGTGAAGCGGTCGAGGTCCGCAACCCAGGGGACGGATAGGTCGCGGTGGTTCCACAGAACGCCGAGGACGCCGCCGACCCGCAGCACCCGCGCGATCTCGGGCATGGCCCGTGCGGGGTCCATCCAGTGCCAGGCCATGGCGATCACAACGGCGTCCGCCACCCCGTCCGGCAGGGGCACGTCCTCACCGGTCCCGGCCACCAGCTCGGCATCCGGGCACCCGCGCGCCAACGCCTCGCGCATCCTCGGATCCGGCTCCACCGCGACGACCCGAGGCACCCGTTCGACCAGCGACCGCGTCATCGCACCGGTCCCCGCGCCGAGGTCCACCACCGCCGCGCACCCCGCAGGGAGTAACCAGTCCAACGCCGCCGCGGGCACCCCCGGCCGAAACCGGTCATAACGCTCGGCGATTTCCCCGAACGCCAACCCCCGTGACGTGCTCTCCGGCATGGCCGCCCCTTCAGTCGGACCGCGCGGCGTTCTTGTCGACCTTGACCTGCACCTCGCGTCCCAGGTCCAGACCAACCATCTCCGCGATGCTCGACGCGTAGAGCACCACGTCGGCCAACTCCTCGGCGAGGATCATGTCCTTGCGTCGCCACGCCGTGAACGCGGCGGCCACCTTCTCTTGCAGCATGCAGAACTCCATGGGCACATCGGTGGTGTTGAATCCCTTCAACACCTTGTTCTGCCACGCCTTCTGCTGTACGGAAATGATGTCCATGACTGCTCCCCGAGACAGGTTCGCCGCTGATACGCCCCCGATCCTTCCGCCCATCCGCCACCACGCCTAGTGGCGCTTCAGCCAGTTAAGGATGGTCCGTTGCCCCGCCCTAACTACCTCGTGCATGGTTGCGGACATCGACTGGGATGATCTTAGTGCGGGTCATGTGGCTGTGGTGTCGAATCGTCGGGTGACCGGACTGTCGGCGGGGGGTGATCGCGGATATGGTGGCCGAGATCGGCCCGATGTGGCAGGCGCGTCAGGCCGCCCGGTTGACAGACAGGCCGCGGCGGCGGGCACCGGGTGCGGGCACGGAGTACCGGTTGGTGTTCGTCGACCGACTGCTGGCGACGCTGGCGTGTCTGCGTCTCAACGCCACCCATGACGTGGTGGCGGCGTGGTTCCGGGTGGATCGCTCGACCATCACCCGTGCGGTGAACGAGATCCGCCCGCTGTTGGCTCAACGGGGTTGTCGTGTCGAGGGTGGTGTCCGGTTGCGCACCCTGGCCGACGTCGTCGCCCATCTCGATCACACGGGGTTGACGGGGTTGATGGATGCGATCGAAATCGAGGTTCGCCGTCCGAGCGTGAAGCGGGCGGGGCGGCATCGGTTCATCTCCGGCGAGTCGCGCCAGAACGCCATGAAGGCGTTGATCATCGCCGATGCGCAGGGGCGGTTGTTGTTCTGCGGCGCCACGTGCCGGGGCAGCACGAGTGGCATCACCCAGGCCCGCAACGCCGGGATCGTGCCGTTGCTCGAGTATCGCGGGGTGGAGATCCTCGCCGATGCCGGATACCAGGGACTCGGTGCCCAGACCTGGGTAACAGGTCGTCACACCCACCCGGAAGCATCACAAGAAGGCCCTCGAACGCATGCCGGGCATCGCCGGACTCCGCGCAGCGAAAAGAAGGGAGCACGCTTCCCGGCGGGTTCGGGTCGAGCATGGCATCGCCCACCTGAAGAACTGGCGCAGCCTCGCCCGCCACCTCGGCCACCGCGAAACCCTCGACCCTAACCTCCGTGCCGTCGCCAGGCTGCCGTTCGACTTCCAGCACGAAAGCCGACTGCACCGTCGGCCAGTCGCAGCCCTCAACCCGGCAACCGGATTGTGATCACCAACAGTCGTTTCCCCAGCTCAACGCGCCCCGATACCAACCATGCACGAGGTCGTTAGGCAGTCCGCTTCCGCCTGGTTCGACTGGGTTCGAGCATGTGGCTCGGGCCACTTCTCGAATGTCGCAGCCAAGGGCCGCACCTGATGCGCGGACGGGTTCGTCGAAGCCACCAGCACATGGTCGTCGGGATATGGCGTGGTGACCGTCATCATCCGGATGCCGGTCCAACTCAGCGGTGTGCTTCGTGTGCCGTTGGCACAGCCAGGCCCGCGGTGTGCTCAATGACGTCCCGGGGCCCGACGCTTTCGGGGTGCACCACTGGTCTGCCAGCCGGACGGACTCGGCGTTAGCCTCGGCGACGACCCCGTCGGGGACATGGGAGTGCAGCGCCACCGACAGCGCTGCGGCCGCGGGGGTCCGTCGGCGCCCACGGCTAGCACCTCCAGCCAGCCGGGCAGCCCGTTCCAGCAGCTTGGGGTCGGCGGGTACCCCGGGTACCGATTCTGACCGGGGTCGGGCAGGGGGCCAGGACTGGGAGCGGCGCGCACGTACCGCATGGCCATTAGTGTCACCGGGTTGGCGGCCAGGTCCATGACCGAATCCTTTCCGCCCAACTTGCTCGGCGGCGGGTCCGGCACGTACCCGTCGGTATGCCCGCGTGCTCGCTGTGAACCGGTCAGCCTCAGTGGCGGTGAACTCCAACTGTTTGACGACCGACAACGCTTGGTCGTCGAAGCGCCCGTAGCAACGGGCGATCAACGCCAAGGTGACCGCAGCGGCGAGGCCATGCCCCAAGATGACACGGTGACGTGGGCCAAGACCTCACCGTGCAGGCCGTCGAGGACTTCGTCGGCGGCCACGAACTCGGTGTGCCCGCCCTGCGCGGGGCCGCCGACCAGTTCGCCGACCCGATCGGTCATGTCCGCAGCCGTTTGCCCACGCGACTGGGCACCGGAGGCAGCTCAGTTGGGACGCCCCGGGTGGGGTGGGCGATGCGGACATGGGCGATGCGGACAGCCAGGTCGCCCATGCGCTCGGCACCGTAGTAGGCGGCCAACATCGCGCAGGTCCTCGGCCACTGAGGCCTGCAGGGCCAACAAAGTGTTGGCCCTGCTCCTCACACCGGTCACGCCGCTCGTCGAGGTCGCTGTCAGCGGCCAGTACCTGCTCAGCCAACGCCAGGTTCGACTCCAACAACGCCTGAACGAGGACCTGCTTCAGCGATCCGTCCAGACCTTCCGGTAAGTACAGGCGCACCGGATCGAGTAATTCCCAAGAGCATCGCAGCCTCGGTATGGACTCGGTTCTCGTCCGCAACCAGCATCACGGGATGTCATAGCCGGCGAACTGGCGGGCCAGTCTCAGACCGATGCCGCTGAAGACCTCGGTCTCCACAGCCAAGGAATTGGGAATAGCCCCGCTCGCGCGGGGAAGATACTTCTTGAGCTGCGGTTTAGGTGGCTTTCGACCGTACGGCTGACGCCCGGCCTGCCGTTGCTCAGAGTTGTGCGGTCGAGTCAAAGGATGGGTCGGGCTCGTTCATGCAGCAGTCCTCTGTGCGGGTCGTAGGTGAGGTGGTGGCCATACAGGACGGCCTTGCGGTTGTCATCGAGCACCAATATGAGCTGACCGGCAAGCAATGGGGTGAGGTCGAAGCTGGCGATCCGAGTCTTCTCCAGTTCGGCGATGACTCCACCGTGACTCAACGCCATCGGCAGTCGCAACGAACAGGTGGAGATAATTTTAGCTTGTGTCCAGGGAACCCTTTCATACTCTGGGATCTGCTCCCTGCCACCCTTGATCCAGTCGGGCAGCAGCAACCTACCGTCGGCATCGCGCTGCACGACCAGCACTTCCAGTGGTTTTTTGCCGTCACGAGTCTGGGCGGCGCCCTTCGCCTCGCCCTTGGCGTTCCCCTCACTCGCGATCAACCAGCCCATGGGCGTGCCGCGGTTGGTTGCCCGGTCGGCCAGAAAGGTGGCGGCCGAGTCGGTTCGCCATTGTGACAATGCCTCCGTCTGCGTAGCGGCGGCGCGCATCGCAGGCTGCCAGGAGTCCGGACCTAGCGCTGTGGGACCGTATGCGGACTGCACGAGCGGGGCGATGTCATCGGGAAGCACGATGGTGTCCCGGTCGGCCAGCAAGGCGGCGGACCGCAGCAGCGTGTGGTCATCGAAAACCCGGCGTGACCCCGCCACCGAAACCACCGGCGCGGCGGCCCAATCCTCGACGCCGACCACGGCACACCGCGAGGTTCGCATTCCGGTGGGACGGATGTGGTCATGCCGGTGCAGTCTGCCCAACCGTTGCAGGATCAGGTCAACGGGCGCGAGGTCGGTAACCATGAGATCGAAATCAAGATCCAGGGAATGCTCGACCACTTGGGAGGCTACAACGATGTGCAATCCGGGCCGGTGATCACCGAACGGACCGAACCGTTGGGCTAGGGACCGGTCGATCGCTGCCCGGTCACACGCCAAGAACCGCGAGTGCGCGATGGTCACCACCTTGACACCGAACTCTTTCACGAGCCTTGCGGCGGCCTCCTGCACCCGGGCGACCGTGTTGCGCACCACCACGACGCAGCCGCCGTCGGCAAGGTTTTCCCTGAGGTAACGGACAAGGGTATCGAGGTCATCGGCTAGGCGATCTACCTTAACCAATGTGGACTCAGCCACCGCCTCGATCATCGTCGACCCCCCCATGGATGTGATGGCCGGGTACCCCAGGTGCCCGTCGGTGATCGTCGCCATAGCACCCTTGCCTTCGGCATAGGCGCGGACCAACTCCGCCCGGTAAGCGTCGGGCAATGTAGTCGACAACAGCACCACAGGCGCACCGTATGACCCGAGCCAATGCAGGACATGGTGCAGGTAACGCGACATGTAGACATCGTAGGCATGCACCTCGTCGATGATGACGACCTTGCCTGCAAGCGCGAGGTGCTGCAGCATCAGGTGCCTGCTCTTCAACCCGGCGAATAGAACTTGGTTGATGGCACCAACCACGAAATAGGCCAACCTGCCTTTCTTGCTACCGTTGATCCACTGGCGCAAAATTGCCCGATTGTCATTAATCTCTCCGACGCCGAGATGCAGATTGCGGCGGGCCAAATCGGAGTACTCGTCGTCGAGGTGTGCCTTCCTGTGTGCGAGGGTGGTCGACACAGTCTCATCCCCCGGCAGCCGATCAAACCAGTGGCGTACACGCGAGAGCATCGCGTCAGCCGTAGCCTGGGTGGGCAACGCGATGAAGTACCCATCCGCCCCACTGCGGTGGGCCAGCACCTCGGCGGCCAGCAATGCGGCTTCGGTCTTACCCGACCCCATTGGCGCTTCGATCACCACGATTCCCGACTCGGCTAGCCTGACGGCCTCTTCGACCGCGGCACGCTGCACAGGCCTTGCCGAGAGCTTGTCGAACCGGGCGCGGAAAACCTCATCGAGATCATTCACCACAGCGCACGGACGCCATCGCGGCAGTGCCGGTCGCTCCCATTCCTCCTCGCGCAGTTCTAGCGGCCGCTGTGGGCGTGTGCTGAGCACGGCGCGCACCTGCGCCACGGCTTGCTGGCGGCTACGCGCAAACGGCGTCGTCGACCTGCGTACGCCCGGTTCGACCTCTCGGCTGGGCACTGGCGTGCGACTGGCCGCGGCGACGTCGTCTGCTGGGGCCTGGGACGGTTGCACGGCAACATCCGGTGAGTGTGAGGTGTCGTCGAAGAGCAACTCGGGGGCGTCTTCCGCGAGGTGGTCAGAAGCAGACTGCTGCATGTCGTGGGTGTTTGCCGCATCGGGGGAGGTCGTCAGCAGCATGTGCATCCTGGCCAACATGTCGACGAGTTCGTCGGGCTTGAGGCCGCCGGGCCTTGCAATCGCGCGTTCCACGTCCTCTTGAAGCGTGACTGCGCTTCGCGCCCACGCTGCCTCCGCTTCGTGGCTGGTTGCCCTCAGCAGCATGACGAGTTCGCGCAGTTCTTGGAGCAGGAGAGGCCCGGTTGGCGTGCCTGTCTTGCTGGGTGCCAAGCGCGCAAGGACGCCCCACGCTTGATCGAAGCGATGTATGTCTGGGGAATCGTTCTCGACGGTTGTCCGGTCGTCGGCTGCAGGCTGGTGCCCCTCACGCGGGCGGCGGATGTTGTGGCGAGCCTCAGCGATGAGACGTTCAGCTTCGGCACGGGCATCGTCGACCAAGTGTCGAGCCTGGTCCTCGGCGTGCAGTGCGACCTGTTGGGCGTCGGCGCGGATACGGTCAGCGGCACAGTGGGCGTCGCGGACGGCGTCGGCTGCGTTCGCGAGGGCGGCCTCACGGCGTTGTTCGGCGTCGCGGGGCTTAAATGGAATGCCTTCGATGATGTGCTCGGCATCGGGGGTGTGCGGAGTTTGGACAAGAACCTCGATATCGTCGAGTGCGCGTCGAGCGCCGTCGGCGTGGTGATGAAGGGCGGTGCGGTACCAGCGGGCAGCGGCGTGCAGATTGCCGTGGGCGAGGTGGTCGGCGGTGAGGTCGGAGGCGTCCGCACCGATGAGCGCCGAGTCGACGGCTGCCAGTCGATCGGCCTGCTCCTGGGGGGTGAGCATGGCGGCGGCGGTGGCTAGGGCCTCGATGCTGTATGCGTTGGTCTCTGGGATCATCGGTTGTCCTCCTCCGGGGTCTTGTCACGGTGTCGGCGGTAGTTGGCTCTCAGGCGGGTGCGACCCGCGTGGAGCCGGGCCTGCAGCCCGCGGACGCTGAGGCCGAGACTGGCCGCTGCGGCGGCTTGGTCGAGCTTGTCAACATGGACGAGCAACAGGGCTTGGCGCTGCGGGTCGGGGATGCCGTCGAGGAGTTGGGCGAACACGCCGGGACGGTCGAGGGCATCCACAACCTCAGCGAAGGCGTGTTCAGCACCGGGATCGGCCAAGCACTCGGCCAGTGGCCGCACGCCGTCGTGGTGGGCGCCGTCGAGGCCGCGGAGGTGGCGACGTCCGACCTCCTTTCGGGTGTTGTCGAGATGGTCGGAGATCCGGCGGTTGAGGATCGTCCAGAAGGTCTTGGCGATGCGTTGCTCGTCGAACCCACCCTCGCGGTGCCAGTACAGGTACAGGTCGAGCGCGGTCTGCTGGCAGATGTCGTCGGCGGCGGCATTGTCGTAGCCGATGCTGCGCATGGTGTGGCGGAAGTAGACGGCGGGGATCTTCGCGAGGACGGCCTCCAGCGCTTGGGTGTATGTGCCCCCTTTCTGCTGGCCGGGGATGGGCAACTGGCTCACCGGAGAGCGTCCCCCGACTCGATCTCTCGCAGCTCGGACCCAATCTCGGCTCCAAGGCCGGGCCGCGGGACGGGCAGGGTCTGCGCGGTCGCGGTCTGCGGGGCGCCGGGGACGTCGTAGGACATCGACCAGCACGCCCCGTCCGGTTCGGTGAATGTGGCCTCAAACCGGCCGCCGTGCTGGCCAACCGTGTCGGCCAAACCGATGGCAGTGTCGCCGCGGTCGCGAGCCTGATGCAGCCCGGTACGGGCGGTGATCACGGCGTCGACGAGCCGGGCAAGGCGGCCGCGGCCGCTTGCGTCAATTACGAGGGGGTCCCTGCCGCCAGCGGGGTCGGCTTGCACGGGTTCTCCTTCATATCCATGGTGCGCCTCTCGGGCCTATTGCACTGTTCATCTCGTCGACACCGTCGAAACCACACAACGTGTGACTCAAGTCTCACCACAGCGTTAGCAGCGGTGTCCATGGAGTTCGCCGACAGGCGGAGGTGCCCTGCTCGTCCTACTGTCACAGTGTCAACCGGTCTCGACGGCAACGGTGGTCATGACCCAACCCACCGTTGCAGATGACTACCGCACCTGCCTGGGCCGAGCGGTCAAGGCCGACCCGTCGCGGCGCCCCAGAGCCTCCGCACTGCCGCAGAGCGATGAGCGGTGCCGAGTGAAGGTTGACGAAGTCGACTCGGTATGTACGGTCCAAGCGCTGGACAACAGCAAAGCCGACTATGCCGATGAGAAGAAGCAAATGGGAGATCTGAGCTTATCCCAAGAGGCGCAAAGTGCGCCCAGGCGACGCCAACCACCACGAAGCGGATGGCCGAATTCGCATTTACGCAGGTGGGGGTCAAGGGGTCGCAGGTTCGAATCCTGTCAGCCCGACGGCCGTGACCAGCGGGTTTGTCCTCACGGACAAGCCCGCTGGTCTCATTTTACGGGTTTGTGGTCGCAGTGTGGTCGCCTGATTCCTGCCCGGCATTGTCGAGGGCGTCGGCGATGGCCCCGACGGCTTGTTGGGCTGCGGGCAGCAGCAGGTGGGTGTAGACCTGCGTGGTGGTCGAGACCGTGGAGTGTCGCAGTGTCTTCGAGACCATGGCCAGCGGAACGTTGGCACTGATCATGGTTGTCGCGGCGAAGTGGCGGAGGTCGTGGACCCGGATCCTGGGCAGACCCGTCTCGGCGGTGAGGGCGTGGAAGTGGCGCAGCACGTACTCGGGGCGCAGTGGCTGGCCATTCTCGCGGGTGAAAACCAGGTCCCGGCCGGGTTGTCGGGTCGCTTGGTCCCGGAAGGCGGCGGTGACGCGGGGTGAGAGGCAGACCCACGCGTGACTGGACTTGGTCTTCGGGGCGGTAAAGACCGGGGTGGTGTTGTTGATGTTCGACAGGGTGTGGCGGACCAGGAGTACACCGTCGTCGAGGTTCACGTCCTCCCAGTGCAGGGCCAGAGCCTCTCCCTTGCGCAGGCCGGTGCCGACGAGCACCTCGAAGAGGTTCGTCAGCCTGTCGCCCTGGTCGGCGCAGTAGCGCAGGAAACGGGCCGCCTCGGCCGGTGTCCAGCACACCGGCTCGTACTTCGGCGACCGGGGCACCGTCGCGTACCGGGCCGGGTTGTGAGACAGGCGGTGCTGACGGACCGCGTCGCCCAACGCGCTGGACAGGGTGGCCACGCACCGGCGCAAGGTGGTCGCACCGCGGTCGCGTCCGAGCTGGTCGCGGATGTACAACGCGATGTGCCGATGGCTGAGTTCCTCTAACCGCAGCGCCCCGAGCGCCGGGACCAGGTCCTTGGCCACGTAGTCCTCGTACCCGGCCATCGTGGTCGGCTTGAGCTCCAATGCCTTGACCTGCAACCACCGGCGCAGGTACTCGGCCACCGTCTCCCGGTCATCCACATGCAGACCGCTGCGCTCGTACTCCAACACCTTCCCCAAAGCGGACTCCGCATCCCGACGCGTCGCGAACCCGCCGCGACGCATCGTCTTCCGGGCAGTGTCCACCGTCGCCAAGTCCACCGCGAACGACCAACGGCCATGCCCCCTGGTCCCCAACTTCGGACATCTCGCACCCCGCTGCCGCCCATCAGAACCCCGGCAGGCACACCGGCGGTAGACCCTTCCCCGTGTCGGACTCTTCATCACGCACTCCTCGGCTCGAATGGTCCTGTCGGCGGCCCACGACAGGCCGCCCGCACCGAGCGTGCGCGCCATGCGACCACACCGCGACCACAGCGACCGTTTGCCCTGGTCAGAGCAGGGGCATTTGTGCGTCTGTCAGGTGTCTCGCCTGATGATGGCCCGAGACAGGGCGCGAACCTGACGGGCCGGTAACCTGAGGGCTATTCAGCCGTCGCACCAAGGGCACCGGGGAATCGTCCTCGGTTCCTTGCTGAAATCACTGAGTCCGGAGTACGTGGCCGAGCGCCACGCGACCTACCCGGATTAGTCTGGTGAACGCCGCCTTGCTGAACTTCGACGACAGCAAAAAGTAGGGTCGTCTACCAGCGCTGAATCAGGGAACTCGTCACCTACCTCGGGGTGACGGGTAAGGCCCCTGACGCAGCGCCTCACATTAAGACGGTGAGATCGCTTGTCGGGATATTCACCAAATCAAGTGCGCCAACCCGCGATCAGCGACAACTCATTTCTGTTAGCGCAACCTATCCAGGATAGTGGATCATTGTTGCTTTGGTTGTTTTCGCGCCAATAGACGATCCAGCACCACATCATTCTCCTGAAAAACAGCCCTTCTTGTGACCGCCAGCGCGGACGCCAAGCCGGGTGACACTCCGTCGGGCAGAGGCCCCAACGGTGTTACCGACGCGTGCCTGCCCGCTCGTCGAACAATGTCCGCGTCCATGCCCATGATGGCGGCTCCATAGAACTGGTGCACTTGGCGAGCAATGATTAGCCCGTCTCGATCAATGTCACCAGCGTAGGACAAAGGTACTCCGCATTCGACGGCTCGCTGCAGAAACGTATGATCGACGGCGCCCAGATGTCCACTAGTGCATGCCAGCGGAGCGGTGTGGCCAGCCGCCATTGCCGCTTCGAGGACCGAGGGATTCTCGACGACCAGCAGGGGGGCGGAGCCGAGGATTGGCGGGTTCACGGTGAGGTCGTACAGCGTCACCGGAACGGGACCGCCGCCCAGTCGCAGTCGCTGGTCGACCACTCCGGGCCCAGTGGCCCAGACGTTGAGCAACAGCACGGAGGTTGAGAGTCGGTCGGCCAGGACACGGGCTCGGGCCAGCATGGCGCGCACGGCGTCCGGACGTTCCGGTACTGCTTCGGCGCGCACTTCCGCGATCGCCTCCACGAGGCGTCTGCCTGTGAGGGTACCGAGGTCGAAGGCGTGGGGAGTGCCCGCGCAATCGTGCGCCAACTTGGCCAAGGACACGGGTGCTCGCAGGGTGGCGATGCGTGCCAGGGCCGCGCCGAGCTGCTCGGACTGCGCCTCGATCAGCGGGATGTCGGGTTCGGAGACACCTGCCGCCCTGATCCGCCGGGCCAACGAGGGGACAGCGGCCAGGTTCGTCTCCACGGTCGCCCACAGTGCCCGGCGGGCGGTAGTGCCTGCCGCGCGTTCGTGTGCCCGGTTCACCACCGCACGGCCCACGGCCACCTCCACGAGGAGCTGGAGCTGGGCGGCCGCGACTCCCACTGTGGTGAGGAACTCCCGCAGCGGTACGCGAGTGACTCCACCGACGCTCTGGACGGCCGAGCTGCCCCGAGTCCGGCGGGTGGTGGTGTCCAGGAGTCCGCGCAGCACCGCGATGCCCGCCGAGGACATGCCGTCGACCTTCACGGTTGCGAGTCTGTCCGGGGCGTCTCCCGCGCACAGTCTCCTGTGGACCGCCTGCCACAGCGGCACGAGGTCCGCGTCCTCGGCGAGCACCCGGACCACCTCCGGCACGGCGTCGGTCATGCGGTGCCCTCCACCAGAACGGGCTGGCCCGATCCGCTCCACAGCCAGGGCACCGACACCCGCATGCGGCCCATCTGGGTCACCTGCGCGATCATCACCTGTTCCGCCTCCGCCTTGAGCATGGCGCTCATCTCCGGCGCGGTGGCCAGAACGTCGAACTCCCATTCGCGCAGGAGGGCCAGGAGCTTGCGGACGTTCTGCGGGTCGAACGCGGCGTTGACCTCGTCGACGAACAGCAGGCGCGGCCCCTGGTAGCCGGGTGCCTCGTAGGTCGACCACGCCGCGGCGAGCAGCGGGAGCATCGTGGCCAGGCGCATCTCGCCGGTGCTGAACATGGCGAGCGGGTTGGAACGCGGTTTGAGCCTGCGGAAGACCTCGGTGGTGCCGTCGCTGAAGGACGCGTGGGTGACGTCGATGCGCCACTCGTGCCACATGCGGTAGTCGAAGGTGTGCGCGACGCGCGCTTCCCATGTGTCCCCGGTGGCGTCTTCCAAGCGCTGCCGCAGCACGTCATACATCTGTTGGAAGGTGTCGTCGGAGGGTATGGCGTTGATGAGGCCGACCATTCGCTTCGCGTCTGGATCGTCGCGCACAGCCCACTCGACCTTGACGCCCACCCTGGCCACTCCCGTCCGAACTCCCTCCAAGGTGGAGCTGATCTGTCGGACGAGCTCCTGTGCGGCGGCGCGTCGCGTGGCGATGTCCCGCCGCAGCGCGGTGAACATGCTGGTCTTCAGCGTGATCTTGACATCGTCGCGCAGGTCGGACTCGAGTTGCTCCGCGGTCTGCTCCAAGGTGGTGACCGTCGTGTGCAGGTCCTCGCCGACGAGGGCCTCCGGCGCGGCGACGACGGCTCGACGCCAGTCCGTGCGGGGGATCGTCTGCAGCGTCACCTGCCGGTCGTAGCGGGTGAGTTCGGCGCTGACCCGCTTCGCCTCCGCCTCCAAGCGGGACCGGTGGGCCTCGACCGCTCGGGCCAGGTCCTCGCGGGACTGCCCACGCGGCTGGTCGTCCAGCAACCGTGTGCTCCAGGTCAACGCGGCGGTGAGGTTGGCGGGTCTGCCGGAGTCGTCGACCGGGACGCCGTCCTCCACCTTCGCGAAGGATTCCTCGACCAGCAGGTGCACGCGGTCCAGGCACCGTCCCCGTTCCTGCTCGGCGTCGGCGCGGCGAGGGGCGATCCCGTCCAGAGTGGCGCGGGCTCTTTCCTCTGCGAGTTCTGCCCCATGGATGTCGTTGGTGGTGTCCTCCACCGCCTTGACAGCGGCCTCCAATGCCCGCCTGGCCTTGTCGTGGTTCTCGCGCAGCAGCTCGTAGTCGGCACCATGCATCCTGCGCAGGTCCGCGACAGCGGCGGCCTCGGACACAGCGGTGGCCCGGGCCTCGGCCGCCGAGGCCCTTTCCGTCTCGGCGTGTTCTGCCCACTCCAGCGACGCGGCGGTCGCCACCCGGGCCTGTTCGCAGAGGCGCAGGGTCCGCTCGGCGACCCGTTGCCAGGACCGGACCATGTGGGACAGCCGCTGGAGGTCGTCTCGGAACTTCTTGATCTCGGGGTGCCCGGTCGGCAGCATCCGCCCGCCGCCGAGGTCGGCGAGCCGGTTGAGGGCGGTGATCTCCTGCCTCGACCTGTCCTTGGCGAGCCGGGACCGCTCAGTGGCCTCGACGACCTGTGCCTGCGCGTCGGTCGAGCGGCGCTCCGCGTCGTCCTCCGCTGCCCTGGCCTCGGTCAATGCCTGAGACGAGGGAAACCGCTGCCGCTCCTCGTCGGCACCGGCTTGTTCCTCGACCGTGTTCCGCAGGGCGGCGGCGGCCTCGGCCGCCGTCGCCCTGACCTCCTCTGCCTTGTCCGACGCCACCTGTGCGGCGTTCGCCGCGTTCTCGGCGGCGGCCACCACCTTGTCGAAGGCGGTGTGGGCCGCTGACAGCTTCCGCTCCCTGAGCCGCAGGGCGGTCGAAGCCGCTTCGCGTGCGGAGTCGAGTTCCGCTCCGGCCCGCTGTTGTTCCGTGGTGGCGTCACGGTCTGCTCGTTGGGCGACACCGTTCGTGGCCCGAGCTGTTGCGTGGGCCGGTTGCCACAGGGCGGAGCCGGGCAGGGTGGCCTGCTCCTCAGCGGCCTCGGTCTCGTCGTCCTGGCATCGTCGGAGAACGGTGGTGGCTGTTTCCAGTGCACCCTCGAGGACAGCGAGCTGGGTTTGCAGCTCGACGACCCGCGCTGCTCGGGCTCGTTCCCGAGCCGTCGTGCCGATGAAGCGCGACGTGTGGCCGGGTGGTGCGACGGCGGTGATGACTCCGGAACGCACCTCCACACCCGCCTCGACGTCGACGAGGTCGACCGCGCGCAGCAGGGCCTGTATCCGACCGGGTTCGATTGCGGCATCGCGCTCGGGGAACAGGACCTCGGCGAGTGAACGGTCTGCCGCTGGACGGTCGGTTGCCAGTACCGTGTCGCCGACGCGCGCCCGGCCGTCGGCGGTGACCACCGCGTCGAGGATGCCGGCGGCGAGCAGGGCCCCCTCGCAGTAATCGCGCAACTCGGTGGGCACGTCGTCGTGGAAATCGACCAATGACCACAGGGGGTGCCCGTCCGACCTGGTCCGCCACGCTGGTGCGGGGGGTGGGGACGGCGCCTTCCGTGCCTCGGCCAAGTCGGCTTCCACCGCGGCCGATTCCTGGCCAAGCCGCCTGACGACGTTGTCGGCGTCGACGACCTTCCCGTGCAGGCGCCGCGCGGTCTGTTGGGCGGCGCTGGCCACGGCCGACCGCAGGGCGGTGTCGTCGTGCCCGGCGAGCATCTCCAGGGCGCTGCCCGCGACGCGGACCGCAGGTGAGGACTGTTCCAGTTCCGGTTGTGCGACGCTGCGGCGGGCATCGCGAAGTTCCCGCGACAGGCGGGTGGCCGCTGAGATCGGGATGGTCAGAGCAGACCCGTTCAGGTGGCGCAGTCCGGTCCGCCAGCGCTCGGCCTCTCGCTCCCAGTGCCGGAGGGCCTCCAGTGCGGCACCGGTGTCGTCGAGCAGCGCGAGGAAGTGGTCGTGGCGCTTCGACAGCGCGGCCTCGACCCGACGGCCGTGCGCTGCCTCCGCGTCCGCCAGCGCCGCGGCATCCCTGTCCGCCTCGTCATCGGCTTCACGGACTTGGTCGTCCAGGGTCCGTCGGGCCCCGGTCACGGCGTCGGCGGCCGTGTTGGCTTTGTCTTTCTGCTGTTGGGCGAACACGACCGCCTGCTCGGCGGCGCGGTCGGCGCTCTGTTTGCTCCCACGGTGCCCGGGGACGTCGATGTCCTGCCTGATCCGGTCGGTCTGCTGGGCCAGCCAGTGTGCGAGCCCGGCGGGGTCGACCCGGTTGTCGACCAGATCCGGCGCGAGCAGGTCGTCCGGAACCGGTGGGTAGTGGTCGCATCCCCGGTGCCACTCGGCGATCGTGGCCGTCAAGTGCTGCTCGGCCTTGGCCCGATCCGCGGTGTGCCGGGTGAGCTGGTCGGCTCGTTGGGCCGCGATGTCCTGCGAAAGGCGCAGTCGTTCGCCTGCGTCGACCGCCGACTGGTTGGCGGTTCCGACTTTGCCGAGCGCCGTCACCACGTTCTCCACAGCCTCCTCGCGCGCCTCGACCCAGACCAGGGGGACCACTGCCAGCTCGTCGACGGCCAGTTCCACGTCAGGTGCGTCCGGCAGCAGCGCCTCGGGGAGTGTCAGCCCCGCTGTGGCGGCCAGCATGTTCTCCAACGCGCCCGCCGCTCCGAGCGGTCTCCCGGTCGTGGCGAGTTCGTGTGCGATGCCGGACGCGCTCTGCTGCGCTTCCGCCGCCACCCGGGCGGTCTCGGCCGCCTTGGCTCCCCCGGCCCTGGCCTGGTCGATCGCGGTCCGCGCGCGGCGTTCGGCCGCTTCGGCGGCCTCATCCAGCTCTCGGGCGCGTTGTTCCCGGAAAGGGAGTTCGGCCCCAGCGTGCTTGCGGAGCAGGGTCTCAGCGGCGCCCGCTTTGCCTTCCCACTGGGAGCGTTCCTGCTTGCGCTGGATGAGCGCCTCCCTGCCGTCGTCCGCGCGGGCGGTCGCCCGGGCGAGGTCGTTCTCCGCCGCCGTCTCGGATCGGGTCAGGTTGTCGAACTCGGTGTTGGCCGACCGGAGTGACGCTGCGGTGGCCAGCGCGACCGCCTGCCGGTACCGGTCGTAGGCACGGTCGGTCCTCGTGAGCTTCCTCGCCTGGTCCCTTGTGGCGACCAGGCGCGCCTCCTGGGTGGCGATGCGCTGCATCGCCGTCGCGATCTCCGCCAGCTTGACCTGGTCCAGCGCGGGAAGGGCGTCGGTGAGCACGCTGAGCATGTCCTTGGCGGAGATCTTCTCGGCCGTCCGGACGCTGCGCAGCGTCCGCAGGACGCTGAGCAGGGCGTCGTACTGGACCTCATCGAGCGGCGCGAAGAGGCGCAGGCGCACCGCCGCGCGATAGGCGCCCTGGGGGCTGACCGTCCGCAGCACCGCCCCGGCTTTCGTCCGCAGGCGGGCAGCGTCGGTGAACAGCTCACCGCCGTGGGCCGCCAACTGCTCGCTGATGCGTTCGATGCCCACCGGGTTCCGATCCTGCTGCAGCTCGATCTCGTGGCCGACCCGGCCGGACACGAGGAAGAACGCCCTCAGCAGGGTGGGTCCCGAGGAGCGCAGCCACAGGCCGGTGGTCACGTATTCGGTGGTCGCGGTGTCGGGGTCGGTCCGGCCGTACTCCAGCCACCACACCCCGGTCTTGTCCTCCTTCTCCCTGTTGTCGGTGTGCCTGCTCAACAGGGTGCCCGCCGCGCTGCCCGACACGTTGAGCGCGGCCTGGGACGTGTCACCGTCCAGCAGGACGGTGACGAGCCCGGACGCCGTCAGGGACTTCCCGGATCCGTTGCTCCCGATGAAGGCCAACCACCCGTTCGCGAAGTGGAACCGCTCGTCGGTCCACTTCCAACTGTTCAGGACACCGGCGCGGGTCGGCTGCCACCGTCCTTCCACGGCGGGAAGGCCTTGCCGCGCAGCCGATCCGGCCGTCTCCGCACCGGTGATGAGAGCCGTCACCACAGGCCTCCTTCCGAGTCGTCGGGCACAACTGGTCGCTTCGGCACTGTGCCGTCGGATGTCTGGTGGCCACCGGATGTGTGGTGGCCACCAGACCTGTGGTGGCTGTCGGATGTATCGGGTTCGGTGACCTTGACCTGCCACATCCGCGCGGCGGGGGTGGGCCGCCAGTGGGGCTCGGGAGTGGCGGTCGCCTGGTCGGGGGGCTCGGCGACGTCGACGAGGAAGCCCGCGTCGACGAGTTCCGACGCCGCGGCACGGGCCAGGGCGGCCTGCTGCCGGTCGTACGCGGCGGCCCAGCGCGGCAACCGTTCCCGGATCCGCTCGAACAGCGACTCGATCTCCGCGGAGGTCACCGGGGCCTCCCCGCCGTCGAGCATCGGGCGGGTCCCTAGGTGCCGCAGCAGGGCGAGCGCCGCCTGCCTCTCCATGCGTCTGCCGTGGGGGAAGTCCATCGTGCTGCCGAGGCCGGTCGGATCGCCCACCTGCCACCAGTCCCGGCGCACAGTCCCGACGAGTCCGAGCGCGTGCAGGACGTTGAGTGCCCTGTTGCGCCCGGTCGAGCTCTGCAGGTAGTCATCGGCCACCGGGTCGGTGCCGGGGTCGTCGACGAGCCTGCGGACCGCCCGATGACGGCGCACGGTCGTCGCGGTGCGGGCGTTGTGCTCGCCTGGCGCCGCGGTGTCCCAGTCCTCCTCGCCTCCATCCTCTGCGCCTCCGTCGTCCACGTCCGCGTCGTCCGGCACCCGGTCCGAGGCGAGCGCCTCGACGTGTCGGTCAGGGGGCAGTTGCGAGAGCTTGAGCAGGGAGGGCGACAACGATGAGAACCGGGCGGACAGCCGGTCGCGGGACGCCGCGACGACTCCGTCCGCGCCGTCCTCGTCCACCGCGTGGTCCAGGTCGCCCTCGAACACGATGGTGCCGTCGGCGTCCAGGAGGCGCAACGCGTCCACGATGCTCTGCCGGTTCTCCCGCGCCTCGCGCTTGCCGACCTCCTCATCGGGGACGATGCGGAACCTCGGCAGCAACCCGTCCGCGCTGTCGGCCGCGCACACCTGGGAGACGGCCTGCATGAGGTCGTTGACCGTGATCCGAGGTCGTCTCCACAACTGTTCGCAGACCAGAGCCACGACGATCAGCACCAGACGGGGTGCCAGCGGCCGGTCCCGGCTCTCGCGCCGCAGTCGAGGACCGCGCGTTCCCGGTACGTCCTGCCTGCGCTTGTGCAGCCGGACCATGTCCGCGTGTTCGACGACGTCCACCCGCCACCCCAACTCCGTGGCGAAGAACTTCCCGAGTTGCTCCTGCCCGAGGACCGCGGTCCGGTACAGCTCCGGGTCCCGCTCCGCCAGCAGCCTGCCCCGGGCGGCCAACTGCCTGGCGCAGTCGGCGAGGTCCGGGGGCAGGAGTGTGTCCTGTCTCATGCGACGCTCCGGGAAGCCTTCGATCCGGTGCCGATCGTGTCGGGATCGGGCAGGGCCGACTCCGCCGCGGTCACCGTGACGCGCAGCCGGGGTGCATCCAGGTCGCCCTCCGCCAGCCGCACGAGGCTCCGCTCGGCACCGACGGGGACCCGCACCGCGACGAGCACCCCGGCCTCGTCCGCGTCGACCTGACCGACACCGGTCGCGGGGTCGACCGCGTCCAGTGCCGACTGGATGGCGTCGAAGAGCACGGCGGCGGAGTCGGCGTCGAGATCGGTGAAGTGCTCAAGCCCCACTTCGCCTGGGGTGAGCAACGCCGCCGCGCGGCGCCCGCGGCGCTGTGCCTGTTCCCTGGCCTCCGCCAGGGCACGGCTTCGTTCAGTCGACGCGTCGGCCACCTTCCTCGGGCGGCCGCTGGGTGGCCCGTGCCGCTCGTGCTCGCGCAAGGTCAGCTCCACGACGAAGGGAGTGGTCCCGGCGGCCGCTGTGGAGGAGTGGTCGACGTCTTCGCGCGCGGGACCTGCCAGGACGTGCCAGGCGGGCCAGTCACCGAACGCGGCGGCGTAGACCCGGCGGGCCTGTTCGTCGTCAGCTTGCCGGTGCAGCGAGTGCGCCAGCAGTCGGAAGTCGACGGACAGGTCGGCACCGCGCAGGCGTGCGTTGTAGCGTCGGTCGATCGCGTTGAGCAGGGTGTTCACGGCTCCGTGGGCGGATTCGACCAGTGCCGGGATGCTCCCCTCCGGGGTGAACCAGGCTTCCAGTGCCGACAGGAGCGACACCTGCTCGGTCACCCACTGCTGCTGCGCGGAGGAGTCGAGCAGCCCGGCGTGCTCGACAGCGCACTGGACCACGTGCTGGTGACCCACGCGCCGCAGCGCGTCCAGCGCGGCACAGACCCGGACCAAGCCCCGGTCGTACTCCCGCGCAAATTGCCGCAGCGCCTCGACGACCCGGTCGCGGTTGCTGCCGAAGACCTCGTCGCGGGTCACGTCGGACTGCACGAGCCTGCCGAGCGCGTCGTAGAAGTCAGCGGTGACCCGCTGCAGTTCGGCAATCCGCGTGCCCACGTTGCCGAGGTCGGCCCCGAGCAGGCCGTGGGCCTCCTTGTCGTCCGCGTGGGCCAACAGCGTCCGGACCGTCTGTTCGACGCTGTCGAGGAGCTTGCTGGGCAGTTGCAGCGCGCGGTCGGCCGAGGCGACCGCGGTGCGGACGGCGCTGACCACGGCCCGGCCGCGACGGGTCAGCGCCCACGCCTCCTGCCTGGCCACGACACCGCGGTAGTTGCGCACTGGTGCGGCGAAATCCCGGAACGGCTCCGCGAAACCCCAGGTGGCGAGCTGGTCGAGCAGGGCGCGCAGGTCGGCGTCGGTCAACGGGTCGTGGAAGCCGACCGCGCGCAGCCGATCTACGATCTCCGCCACGGTCGACCGAGGACCCCGGGTGCTCAGTTCCTCCAGGGCGGCCAGCAAGGCCGAGTAGCGATCCCGCACGATGTCCTCGGGCAGGGAGAACACGGTCCAGTCACTGGCGACGACACCGCGCCACCAACTTCGGGGCTGTTCCGGCGTGCTGCTCATAGGTGGACTCCTCGGACGACGATGATCGGGCACCTGCGCGCGGGACGGGCTCTTGTCGGCGGGGACATCGGACGGGGCCGGTCCGGTGTGACAGCGGTTTCCGGGTTCACGCCGCGACCCGGTGATCGACGAGCTTGGCCATGACGACCTGGTTGGCCTCCCAGCCGTCGGGGAACTTCGCGGGCACCGACAGGTGCACCGGGTCGGTCGAGGGGTGGCTGTCCAGGATGTCGACGATCCCCTCGCGGGCGACGACGATGCACGCCTGCCGGTGGCGGGAGGTGAGGACGCACAACCGCCCGGCCTCAAGGTGGAACGCGGTGGCGTCGCGGCGACCGGAGAGGGGGTGCACCACGATCACGACCTCGAACTCGCGGCCCTGCAGGCGGTTGGCGGTGTCGACCGCCACCTGCCGGGCCGTCGGGTTGGGCGCTTGGGCGAGCACGGACCGGACCAGGCCGGCCTGGTCGCGGTGGGCGACTCCGATGGCGATGTCGGAGGCGCTCAGGTCCCGCTCGCCGGGGTGGCGTTCGCACACGCCGACCGCGCCGCGTTCGAGCAGCCTGCACGCCAGGCCCGCTGCGGTGCGCAGGGTCTCGGTGTCGGTGCGCGGGACGTGTCGGCGGGGCAGTTCGTGCAGTGCCCACCCGGTGGTGAACGCCATCGCGAGGGTCTCGTCCAGGTCTGTCCCACCGAACCCGGCGCTGCGGAAGCGCAGTGATCGGACACCGTGCGTCGTCCCCGCCGAGAACCCGGTGAACGGGTAGAAGGCCTGGGAGATCGTCGGCGCGGCACAGGCGGGCAACCGCCACGACACCGGGAGGCGGTGCACGGGGGTGCCCTCGTTGTGCTCCAGCAGCACGGTGACGCCGTTCTGGGTCGGGTCGTGCGGCAACCCGATCCAGCGTTCGGTTCCCACGACAGTGAACGGGTCCAACTGTCCCGGGTCGCCGACGAAGAGGCCGCGGTCGAACCGCGGCACGACTTGCAGCAGCATGTCCGACCGCATCTGGTAGGCCTCGTCCAGGATCGCCCAGCCGAACGTGCCGTCGCGGACCGTCGCGACCTTGGCGGAGGTCCCCACGACCAGTCCGCACCCTGCCAGGTCGGCCAGGGTCCCGCCCACGGTGGCGTTGGCGAGGTCGGTGATCGCAGCGGGTGCCGTGTAGTTGCCGCCGCTGAGCCTGCCGACCGGGAGGTCGGGGTGTTCGGTGGCCAGGCGGATGACGAGGTCGTCGACCTGGTTGTTGGTCTGGGCGATGATGATCGGCCGCTCGCCGCCGTCGACGAGGTCGCCCGCCGCCCGGACCACGAGGGTGCTCTTGCCCGCACCGGGCGGGGAGTCGACGACCACCGCGCGGTGGTCGGTGGAGGCCAGGTCCGCCAGGATCGCCGCCGTCACCGCCTCGGCGGCGCGAGCGGGGTCGGGGGTGTTGTCGTCAGGAGTCATCGCCCCAGGCCTCCGCGGCTGTCTCGTCGGGTGCCGGGGCATCGGACCCCGGGGTGTCGGTGGTGTGAGTCCAGGGGGCATCGTCGCGCTCAGGGAACACCGGCCAGGGACGCCAGCCCGGGTCCGGCAGGTACGCGATGCTCTGACCGGCGGTGGGGATGTTGCCCGTGTTGGGGGACTTGACTCCGCCCATGCCCGCGGTCACCTCGACCTCGACCAGGCTGGCGGCGCCGTCCGGTGTCGTCGAGATGACCACGGCCTTGTGGCTCGCGCCCATCGTAGGGCTGATCAGCGTCGTCCCGTCGGCCAGCCGGGTGGGGTCGAGGGTGCGGATGGTGGCCCTGGGGCGCAGGGTCCGTCGGTTGGCGGCACTCACGACCACCCGGCCGGGTTCTGCTTCCACGACCTCGCCCGCGAAGGCCTCGCCCGCGCTGCGTCTGTCAGCAAGCACGAACGGGTCGTCGAAGGCCATGTCGGCCTCGAAATCCGCCTGCGCCCGCTCGAGCCTGCTCAGCCGTCTCGCTGCGCCGATGGCGTCATCCCGCCTGCGCTGCGGGCGCGGGTCCTCGGACTCCTGGTAGTCGGAGTAGCCGGTGAACGCCTTGCGGTCCTGGGCCAAGCGCGTACTCGTCCGCGGCGCCTCGGCCACACCGCGCAGCAGCGCGATCGCGTCCCACATCATGCGCCACGTGGGCTTGATCTGTGCGCCGATGAGGTCGTGCAGGTCGGCCTGGGCCGTCGCGATCGCGGCCGGATCGCCCGCCGCGCGGGCCGCGTCGAAGCGTTTGATCGCTGTGGAGAGGTAGGTGTTGTCGAACTCCGGTGAGGTCGTCGGTCCCGCCGGGGGCCACACCGTGGGGTTCTCGGCGTCCTCCAGCGCCTGTGCGACCGTCAGACCCGACGGCGGCTCGATCCAGGCCATGATGGAGGCCAGGTTGCGGTCCTCCAGCGCGCTCTGGCCGGTTGCCCAGTGCTCGGCGAGCAGGTCGGTGACCGCCAACAGCATGGAGGTGCCCGCCTGCTCGGCTTGCTCGGCCAGGAACGTCAACCACTTCCCCAGCTCGGGCACGATCCCGGGCACGGCGTGGTCCCCGGTGGTCTGTCGGTAGCGGCACACGCGCCCGAGGTCCGCCAGGGCCTTGACGCCGCCGGGGTTGGGGACGAGGAGTTGCGGTGTCCGGGTGTAGCCGGACACCTTGGGCGTGAGTTGCCTGCGATCCTGGCGGCAGGAATCGATGTGGTCCATCACCAGCCTGCCCAGCGCCGCCGCGAACGCGAACCGCTGGTCGCGGTTGCGTGGTTGTCCGACCACCAACAAGGTCGGCGCGCGCCTGTTGTTGCCGACCATCGCCGCCAGCGGGGTACCCGCCTCACCTGCCATCGTCAGCGGGATCACCACCAGTGGCCGGTCGGACAAGTGACGGTGCCGGAACCGGGTGAGCGGCTCCGCGGCCATGTTCCGCGCGGCGTGCAGGCGGGCCAGCGCGGACACCGTGGTCACGACGCGCTCCCCGAGGTCCCGGTCAGCTCGGAGCGCAGCCGGTCGGCGTGCCTGAGTGCGACGGCGATCTCGGCCTGGTCCGCCCCCGGCGCCAGCTCGCCTTGGGCCAGGCCCAAGGCCATGGTGATGGTGTCCAGGCCACCAAGCTGCTCGCGCACCGCGGAACCGAGGACGTCCAGCGAGCCCTCGGCGCGGGCGCGGGACCGGCAGTAGAAGGACATCTCGCAGTGGTTGAGACAGTCGGGCCGGTAGGTGGCGGGCACCTGGTCCAAGGCGGCGGTCAGCGCGTCGGCAGGGCGTCGTGGCCTGCCCGCGTCGTCCGGGTCGAGGTCGAAGGTGACCACGTCCGGCAACAGGCCCACCAGTTCACCGATGCGCTCGATGCGGGCAAGCTGGCGGGTCAGGGTGGCGACCTGCTTGCGGGCGTCGACCACGGCCCCGGTCGGCCGGTTGCCGAAGTCCTTGGGGGCCACCAGGACCACCGTCTCGGACACGGCCTCGGGGCCGATGCCCGACTCCGCCAGCACGGCTCGCAGCGCGATGATGTAGGCGCAGGCCTGCGTCGTCGCCGCCCGCACCTTGGCCGTGTCGGCCTGCTCGTCGACGATCGGGAAGCTCTTGATCTCTACGACGTGGAAGCGGTCGTCGACGCGGAAGGCCACGAGGTCCGGCTCGAGGAACACGGCGTGCCCGCCTACGACCAAGCGGAGCACGGGGTGGTCGAAGAGGGTGCCGTCGCCCTGTCCCCGTGCGGCGGCGACCAGCAGTCCTCTGGTGCGCGCGAACCGGGCAGGCTGGCTGGCGTCGCCGCCCACGTCGTTGAGGTCGACGTACCCGACCTCGGGGAGGGTGAGTCCCAAGGTCTCCCTGAGAACACGCAGCAGTTCGGCGCAACCGTTGTCCTTGACCATGTTCTCGAACGCGTTGCCCCGGGTTATCGCAAAGGTCGACTGCCCGAAGGGGGCGGGGAACCCGGCGTGGGTGGCGATGGCCGCCTTGTCCGAGCCGGACGCGTCCAACACGGCCCGGAGCGTGCAGCGGGGGTTGTTCTCCAATGCCGCCAGGGACCTGGCGCTGTAGGTCAGGCGCGGTGCCGAGCCGCGGAGCGCGTCCAGGCGGTCGTCGGTGGTTGGTGTCACGGTGCTTCTGTTCCTTGCGGTGGCGCGTGTGGTGGTCTGTGTCCGGTCAGGCCTGGTGCTCGCTCCCGACGCGCCGCAGCCGGGTTCCGAACAGTTGTTCGTCGTCGCGGAGTTGCTTGCGCGCGCGGGTGGCGGACTCGACCCTTGTGCGGTGGTCGGCGTCGAGGTGGACCTCGAGTTCGGCGTGGGCCGCATCGATGACCCGTTCCGGATCCAGCGGGTCGGACTGCGCGCGTGAGCCGTGGCTGTGCGGGAGCGCGTTCGGGATGTTCGTCGCGAAGCGCCGCAGCAGGCGGGTGGCCAGGTGGCCCGCGTTGTCGGTCGACGGGGTGGCCGCCAAGACCGCTTCCCCGACGCGGATCGCGCTACCGAGGAAATCGACCCTGGGTGACAGCGGACCGATGATCCGTCGCTCCAGGGGCCAGGTGCTGAGGGTGAGCAGTGCCCGCGCCGGGGCCAGCAGGTCGTGGGCGAGGGCCGGGCACAGGTAGTAGGGCCGGGCGCCGGGCGCTGAGCGGTAGGAGCGCTCCTCGTCTCGACGGAGGCTGGAGAGCTTGGTGGGCGGCAGCTCACCGGAGAAGAACGCCTCGTGCACGTTGACGATCAACTTCGGCGCGGCCGGGGCCCGCAAGAGCGTCAGGGCGCGGTGCACATGTTCGCGAGCGGGGAGCAGGGCACCCGTCGCCCCGGTCCGGGGCGGGATCTCGACGGCCGGGGCGACAGGCGCCGGGTCGACATCGATGAGCGTGTCCCAGGCCCGTTCCGCGCGGCGAAGTTGCGCGCGGAGCATGCCCGCGCGTTCCGCGTCACCGACGGCGGACGCGTCACGGATCGCGCGGCGCAGGTCGGCGATGCTCTTCTCGAGCACGTCCAAGGGGTCGCTCATGGTCTCATCGTACCAGAAATCCAGACTCTTCCATAGTCTTCCCTACTATGGTGTACGGTGGGCGCCCTGAACCCGTCGACCCCGGGTGCGCGCCCATCGCGGCACCCCTCTCCTTCCCCGGGAGGCATGCCTTGTCCGCACGTGTTCTCCACACCTCCGACTGGCACCTGGGCCGCCAGATCGGCCGCCACCGACGCGATCGGGAATTCGACGCCGTCCTCGGCGAGATCGTCTCCGTCGCACAGGACTTCGCCCCGGACCTCATCGTGCACAGCGGAGACCTCTTCGACAGCCCCAGGCCCTCGCTCGACGACATGCGTCGGGCCGCCCAGACCCTGCGCGAACTCGGGGACATCGCCCCTGTCGTCGTCGTCGCGGGCAACCACGACACACGACACGTCCTGGCGTTCCTGGACTACATGCTCAGCGACCTGGGCGCACGGACGGGTGATCGGGCGCGGGTGCGCTTCGCCACCGACGCCCGGCCGGGAGGGCTCCTGCTGGCGGAGTACCCCGCCGAAACCGGGGAGCTGACGGTGCGCGTCGGGGCGCTTCCCTACCTGCACCCCAACCGGTTCGCCTACGAGTTCGACGACCCGGCCTCGGCGACGGCGAGCTACGCCGAGCGGATGCGCGAGGTGCAAGCGGAGGTGTACCGGCGCCTGGCCGCATCCCGCGGTCCGCGAGACCTGTTGGTGTACGCCGCCCACCTGTTCGTCGAGGGCGCGACACCGTCCTACTCGGAGCGAACGATCTCGGTGTCCTCCGCCTACGCGGTCGAGGCCGTCGCCCTGCCGGAGGTCGACTACGGCGCGCTCGGCCACATCCACAAGCCGCAGCTCGTCCCCCGCGCGGGGTATCCCGCCCACTACGCGGGCAGCCCGCTGCAGATGGACTTCGGCGAAACGCGCGACGCCAAGAGCATCGCGCTGGTGGAGATCACCCCGGGAAGGCCGCCTCGGGTCGAGCTCGCCCCCTTGGACTCCGGCAGGCCGCTGCGGCGCCTGACCGGAACGCTCGACCAGATCGCGCAGCGTGCGGCGGGCGTCGGCGACGCCTGGGTGAAGGCGGTGGTGGACAGCGAGAGCCCCATGGCCCTGTTGGGCGAAAGGCTGGAGGAACTGCTTCCCCAAGCAACGATCGTCGACGTCGAGGAGCGCTGCCCCGGCGCCGTGACCGCCGTGCTCGACCGCGTCGCGGTGGACACCGACCTTCCCGATGTCCACGACATGCTCCACGACTACCTGTCCAAGCACGGGACGCACGGGATCGCGTTGGATCAGGCCATGTCCACGTTCGCGGGGATGCGGGCCGAACCGGATCCGGCCGACACCACACCGTGCTGCGAGGAGGAGCTGTTGGACGCAGCCATCGCAGGGAAGGGGTTCGACGGGATCGACCGCACCGGGCTGCTCACCGACGGCACGGTCACCGGGACGGAGGCACGACGATGAAACCGCTGAGACTCACGATCAAAGGGCTCCGCAGCTACTCGGCCGAGGTCAGGGTCGACCTGACCGGCAAGGGCCTGGTCGGAGTGATCGGTGACACCGGAGCGGGCAAGAGCAGCCTGCTCGACGCCATCACGTTCGCGCTGTACCGCAAGAGTTCCTGGGACGCGCGGGAGCCCAGGGCGCTCATCGCGGATGGGGCCGACTCGCTGAGCGTGGAGTTGGACTTCCTGCACGACGGGCACCGCTGGCGAGTGCGCCGCACCATGAACGCCAAGACCACCCCGGGACGCCATCACCTGACCGACCTGGACACCGGGGAGGAGGTCGACGGCGCCACCGCCGTCGACAATCGGATCGCGGGCCTGCTGCACATGGGCTACGAGACCTTCCTGCGAGTGGGACTCCTGCCCCAGGGCAGGTTCGACAAACTGCTCACCGCCACCCCGAAGGAGCGCAGCGGACTCCTCCGGGAACTGTTCGCGACCGACTCACTGGCGGATCAGCAGGGCCTGGCCGAGAAGCGCAAGGCCAGGCTCGACCTGCGGCTCACCGAGGCGAGGACCGTCCGCGCGCACATGCCGGACAACCCGACCCATACAGCCGCGACGGCGCGCGCGGCGGCTGACGCCGCCGAGGCCCTGGCAACGAACCTGGCCGGAACGATCGAGGACATGACGTCCGCGCGACAGGAGATCGCGACCAGGCAGAAGCAGGCGACGGTGATCTCCGCAGCACTGGAGGACCTGCGAGGGCGGACGGTTCTCGGAACCGGGGAAACCCTGGCAGGCCTCGATGCGGTCGCCGCCGACATCACCGCCCGACGACGTTCCCTGGCATCGCGCCGTAACGACGTCGACGCCCGCGAGAGCGCGCTGGACACGATGATCACCGACGCCGAGACCGTGGGTGAGGGCCGTGACGCGCTCATCCAAGCCGAGGTGGTCCTGCGCGGTCTGGGCACACGAGCGGATTCACACCGCTCCGAACGGGCCCGACTGGCGACGATGGGCACTGAGCTGGGTGACGAGCAGAAGGGCATCGCGAGAGTGGAGCAGGACCTGGTCACCCGCGCCGAGCGGAGCGCCGCTCTTCGCTCAGCGACCGGGATCGCGGTCGCGGCGAGCAGTGCGCTCGACTCACACCTCACGGGCACCCGCTCACTCGTCACCGCCGTGGGGACCGCGATGACCGACAGCGCCGAAGCAGAACAAGACCACGCCACCGCGTGCCACGAGCTGACGACCGCCCGTGATCTCGTCGCCCGACTCGACACCGCCGAAGTCGACCGAGAACTCGCCGAGGCATGTGGGAAGGTGGACGCGCTCGAGTCGCGCGACCGGGCAGCGGCGCTCGCCTCGACCACCCATCCAGGCGACGACTGCCCGGTGTGCCGGAGACCGGTACCGGCTGGGTTCGAGCCCGCGTCCCACACGAGCGCGGTCGAGTTGCGGACGGCACGCACGCGGGTCAAGGAGGCGACGGCGGCCCGTAACCGCCTGGGCACCGAGGTCGCGGAGGCCACAGCGGCCGCCGGACAGGGACAGAAGCGAGAGGCGGCATGCGCGACGCGACTCGCACAGGCGAGAAGCGATGCCACGACAGCCGTGTCCGCGCTGCGGCAGGACTACGAACTCGTGTGTCGTCTCGCCGAGGAAGCAGGATCGGACTTCGCCGTCGACTCCGCGCTGTCGATGCTGACTGAGTTCGCCGAGCTTCGCACCGACCAGGTCGGGCTTGCCGGAGCGGCGGCCAGGCGGTTTGTGGAATCCAGCACGGCGCTTCTCGGGTCGTGTGCCCGGGAAGCATCGGATCGCGCTGCAGGCTTCGTCCACGACGAACATCGCCACACCGAGGAACTCGCAGCGGACAGCAAGGTCCTCGAAGCCAGGAAGAAGGCGCACGAGCGGCGTTGCCGCGAAGTCGACGCGGGGGCCGCCCGACTCCGGCTCACGATGGCAGACGGCTCCGCGGACCTGGACAGTCTGCCGCCGAGGCTTCGATCGGTGCTGCCGGGGGAACTCGCGGACGTCACCCCTGAAAGCCTGTCAGCCGCGCAGGTCACTCTCGCCGACCTGCTGTCGCAGATCAAGCAGACCATCAAGACCAAGGAAGCACTCGGCGCGACCCGATCCGACCTGTTGGTGGAGCAGGCGGCCCTGGACAGGGAGGCAATCACGAAACACGACAAACCGCTCGACGCCCTGCGCCGCGCGCTCGAGGCGTGGGCTGAGTCCGCAGCGAGGGCCCGCACCCACTGCCGGGCGGATCAACGCCTCACGGCAGTCGAACGCCCCTCGGCGTGGGGAATCGACGAGACCCGGGCGTTCGCGGCGGACCTGTCTTCGTACTCCGGCGCACTCGTCAACGAGCTGACCACGGCGCACGAGGTGAACACAGCAGGCACCCGTGCCGCGGTTGACCGCCTCCGGGAGTTGGCCGCCCCCCTTCGCGATGTCGACGGCTTCGACTCCACTGCCGACCTGACCGCCCAGAACGCGCTGCACCCATTGGTCGCTGCGGCGGCGACGGCGCGGAGGGAGGAGGCGACCCAGCGCAAAGAGGAGGCCCGGGCGCAGGCGCTAGTCAAGCCTGCCGCGGACCTGGACTTCGCCATCGCCGCAGGGACCGCCCGCCGAGACGCCTTGGACGTGCTGCGCCGCAACCTCGTCGACGCCAAGTTCCTCGGGCACCTAACCGCCCTGAACACCGGCGCACTGCTGGGTGTCGCGAGCGACCTGTTGGGCAGGCTCACCGACATGCGGTTCGGTTTCGCCGAGAACTTCGACATCGTCAGCCGCGGGTCCGACGTGACCTACACCCCCAACCGCCTGTCCGGCGGTGAGAAGTTCCTGGCATCGCTCGCCCTCTCCCTGGCGTTGGCGGTACTGCACTCCCGCAGCGGGCCGAGACTGGGAGCCCTTTTCCTCGACGAGGGCTTCGGAACGTTGGACACCACGGCGCTCGAGTCGGCCCTAGACGTCCTGCGCGCACAAGCGGGCAGTGACCGCTTGGTCTTGGTGATCAGCCACCTCCACGTCGTCGCCGAGGCGGTTGACGACGTGTTGTGGGTGAAGCGCAACGCCTCCGGCTCCACAGCAGCCTGGTTGACTGCGGCCGAACGCGACGTCGTAGCCCAGGACGATCTCGCGCGAGGTCTACAGACTCTGGCTTGACGATCTCGAGTTCTTCATTCTAAGCTTGTCTTTTAACCTTTTCGGCGGGGTTTGGTGCCCTTCTTGTGGTGGGCCGGTTGGGTGTGCGCTTGGCCGGTGACCAGGAGTAGTCCGACGTCGAAGCGTTGCGCGACAACATGATTTTCGATCCGGCCGGTCGTCCTGGGCCGGGGTGACCGGGTTTCAGCGCCCCGGCTGGGCGGGCGATCTTCGTGTGGAGGTTGCGAAACCCTCGACGGACGCGCGCGGGGGTGAGCATGGCGGGTTCGGCGGGTCGTTGCCAGGGGTGGCGCAGGTCGGCGACCAGCGGGCGGGCCAGGCGGAGTTGGGCGTGGACGGCCAGGAGCAGCCAGGTCCAGCGGTCGGCGGCCTCGGGATCGCGCAGTCGGGGCTTGGTCCAGCCCAGGGTCTGTTTGAGCATCCGGAAGGTGTGCTCGATGTCGAAGCGCCGCAGGAACATCTGCCAATAGCGGTCGACCTGGGCCTCGTCGGCGTCGGTGCCGGAGCACCACAGCCAGACCGGTTTGTTCACCCCGCCGCTGGGCAGGTGTTCGACGGTCAGACGGACGACGGTGCCCTCGATGATCGGCAGGGAACCGTCGTGATCGATCCAGGCGGCCCGGTGGGTCAGTCGTGGATGCAGGCGGTTCCAGGCATGTGCGGTCGCGGTGCCGTAGAGACGGGTGTCGGTGCGGGTCACCACGTCCTGGGCGCCCCTGTGGGGTGTCAAAAGTCGGTGCGCAGGCCTTGACCTGCGTCAAGCCCCTATTGGTTCGTACTCGTTGATCAGGCCGCCGAGGACCGGTCGGCGATGTACAGCTGTGCGGTTCGGCTGCGGAACTGGGCTGTCTGGTCGTGGTGGCATGAGCTGCAATCCCCGATGAGGGCGGCGATGGTTGTGATGCGAGACGTAGCGGTCCCGCACCGAGTTCAGGTGACGCTCGCCGACGATGAGCAGGCAATCGGTGACTTCACGTCTGACGGTGCCGATGAACCGCTCGGCATAGGCGTTCGCCTGCGGACACGGTGGTGGGATCTTCACAACGTCGATGTCGGCGTCGGCGAGGACGGCATCGAACGCGGTGGTGAACTCTCCGGCCCGGTCGCGGATCGAGAACCGGAACTCGTCGGCCCGGCCTTTAATGTCGGTGCCGAGGTTCATGAGGAGGTTACGGGCCTGTTGAGTCGTCCACGGGCCGTCAGGGTTGGTGGTGGTGCCCAGGACATGGACATGGCGTGTAGCGACCTCCAGGACGAAGAACACGTAGACGCGTTTGAGGGTGACCGCGCGGTCGACGTGGAAGAAGTCGCAGGCCAGCATGCTCGTAGCCTGGTCATGGAGGAATCTCCTCCATGACAGGTCGGTGGTACGCATCGGGGCAGGTGGTATCCGCGGGCGCTTGAGCACGCGCCGGATGGTCGAGGCGGCTACCCGGTAACCGAGCTTGAGCAGTTCGCCCTGGATCCACAGGTAGCCCCAGCCGGCGTTCTCTCGAGCCATCCGCTCGATCAACGCCGCAACCGTGTCGTCGAGCGGTGGGCGCCCTGTCCGGTTCGGGTAGGTCCACTTCCTCGCGACCATCCACCTATGCCATCGCAAGACAGTGCCTGGTGTCACCACTCGGTGCGCGCGCAGCAGGCGGGCAAAGATCAGATACAGCAGCCGAACACCACGCCTCGATCATGCTCCTACGATCCATCGCCTGCGAACCCGCAGTTCAGCAGCCCCGTGCGGGGTTCTGGCACCCCACAGGCTCCAACCCGGTGAACGGCGCCATCCACTCCGAACGCGACGACGAGATCACCTGCACAACCACCTGCCACACAACCCGATCACCGGATTACGAGACAGCTCTCGGGTAGAGGTAGGTCTTCGGGAAAGACCGGAGGTCGCTTCGCCGTCGTGCTTGGGCATGTCGGAGACGTCGGGGACGAAGCCGTCGGACATCAGCTCCGCTTCAAGGGCAGGGTGGCCAAGGAGCGGTGAGCGGGTTCGCCCGCCTACGCGAGGTCGGCGCCCGTCGGCACGAACCGAACAGGTCTCGACAGTGCGCCTTGAAATCACACGGGGGCCGGTGCCCTGCGTGTGCCCGAGCGAAGCCAGAGCACCAGGACTGCCGCTGCCACCAGGCAACCGGCCCCGGTCGTGATCAGCACCACCGCGGCCACGTCCGCAGTGGGAGCGGCGGGAGTGCTGTCGGCCACCGGACCGGACAGGACCACCCCGATCCCGGCCGCGACGGTGATGGCGGTCTTGGTGACCCCGGATCCCTCACCTGCCCGCTCGGGGCGCACCAGGGCCTGGGTGGCGACCAGTGTCAGGGCATTGGCCACCCCCAACGCGGCCCCGGCGGCGGCACTCAACGCCAGGTAGAGCGGCAACGAACCCGCAAGCGGCAGCGCGGCGACAGCGATGGCCGCTGCCACCAGGCACACCGCCATGGTGACCACCGCCCGTGGGGCGCGCACCGCTCCCGCCACGGGTCCGGCGACGGCCATCAGGACAGCGGGCACCAGGAACGCCAGGCCCGCGGCGGCGACGTCCAACGACCACACCCGCTGCAACGACCAGGGCACGACGAACAGGAACACCACCGTCGCCGCGTTGGCGACCATCCCGGCTCCGGTCAACGCGACGAAAGGACCGTTGCGCAGCAACGACAACTCCACCAGCGGCGCAGGCGCCCGCCGCTCCCGCCGCACGAAACCCACCCCGAGGAGCACCGCCGAGGCGGCGGCCATCACCCCGGTCGCGGACACCGGACCTCGATCGACGAACAGCGCCAGGCCTGCCAGCGCGGCCGTCCCCAGCGCGAGCCCGGGGAGGTCGAAGTCCCCGCCCGCCCGGGGAGCCCTGGACTCCGGTGCCCGCAGCGCGGCCAGGACCGCCACCGCGGCGACCGGGACGTTGAGCCAGAACACCGCACGCCACCCCAGCGCCTCCGTCAGCGCCCCACCGACGAAGGGACCGATGGCGGTCGCCACACCGCCCAGTCCGATCGCGGCGCCGATCGCCCGTTCACGCCGCCCGGGTGCGAAGACCGTGGACAGCAGCGCGAGCCCAGCGGGCATGATCAGCGCCCCACCCGCGCCCTGCAGTGCACGCCCCGCGACCAGCACGGGCAGGGCAGGAGCCACCGCGCACACCAGTGATGCCACCCCGAACAGGCCGAGTCCGACGCCGAGGACGAGCCTGCGACCCACACGGTCGGCAAGCCCACCCGCGCCGAGCATCAACGCGCCCACGGTCAGCAAGTAGACGCTGACCACCCACTGCACGTCGTCCGAACTCGTCCCCAGGCCCCGCCCGATCGCCGGGAGAGCCAGGTTCAACGCGAACGAGTCCAACTGTATGCAGAAGATCCCGAGAGCCACCGCAGTCAGTGCCCACCACCGGTGGGGGTGTGCGCTCATCGACTGACCACCTTTCAAGCGGGTGGCGGACCAGGACCGCCACAGTTGTCGGCTGGGCAGCAGGGGGAGGGCACGCGAAAGCGCAGGCAAGAACACCGCGCCGCGTATGAGATGCCGAAGCAGGGAAGAACCCCAGAGAGGCCCACGATAGCACCTGTGGGTGAGGACGCCAACCGGTGCCCTCACCCACAGGGTGGATCAGTACAGGCCGGTGGTGTCCTTGCGGTAGGTGTTGCCGAGGATGCGGTCCAGGAATTCGTCGAAACGGCCTGCCAGAACCAGCCCCCTGCCCGGTTCGTACCGGAACATGCCGGGGCTCACCTCTCCATCCAGGCTGCTGTCGACGAACAGCGCATAGGAGAAGCGGTCCGGCCCGCCGCGGGAGTTCTGTTCGCCCACTCGATGAGCCACCGCCGAGACCGGCGTCGCGGACTGTGCTGTCAGGATCTCCATGGCGCAGCCGAAGTTCACGATGAACGCCCCCGGCGTGGGGTTGATCGGGTGCCACTCGCCGTCGCGCAGCACCTCCAGTCCCGGTTCGGTCGAGCGCAGGACGGTGACCCAGCCCGAGTCCTTGTGCACGTTCAGGCCACGGGCGCGCACCTGTGGACGGAAGTGGTTGAACGTCAGTGTGTAGGTTCCCCGGCCGCTGAGGCACCCGCCGGTCGCTGTGTCCCATTGCGATTCCGGCAGGTCGAGCCGCGCCAGCACGGACCGCAGCACCACCAGGGCGAAGTCCCGCATCCGCGCTGCCTGGTCAGCGACCTCGGGCGGGTAGACGTCCTTCCAGTGCGCACTGGAAAGGAAGAACTGCTCGGTCTGGTCCTCATCTCGGCCGAAGTAACCTTGGTGCTTGCCCAGGCGCTGTTCGTCCCAGCCCCGGAACCCGCGGTAGGGGTCGCCACTGTCCGCGGGGAGGTAGAAGCTGCGGGCGAACCGATCGCCACCGGTGAGGTCGGTGTCCGGTGGTTGGTCGACGAAGAAGAAGCCATCGCGCAGAGCGCGGTCCAGCCCGTCTGGTTCGCGGAAGTCCAGTCGCCCGTCGCGCACCTGGGCCCGCTGCCAATCCCAGCCGTTCCTGTGGTGCATCGCCATTTCCTTCCTGCTCTCAGATCCGGTCGTGGAACTGGTACCCCATTCGCGCCGCCTTGGCGACGGAGAAGTCGCGGAAGGACTGGTAGTCGACCAGCTCCCCGTCGGAGGTGTACTGGCGCAGGACCATGCCGTAGCTGGGGCCCATGTAGATGGTGAAGGAGGAACGGTCCGGCTGGCCGGGTCCCGCAGCCGCAACACGGTGCAGCACCGCTGTTCCGGGGTGGGGTAGGTGTCGGGTCAGCACGTCGAAGGCGTCCCCGAGGTTGACGACGAAGTGCCGTTCGGGGAGTTCGATCGGTGTCCACCTGCCGTTGTCCAGTACTTCGAAGCCGGGTTGGTCGGCGTGGAAGAGGGTGATGTACCCGCTGTCGGTGTGTTCGACGATGCCCACCCGCCGGTCGAGATCACCCCGGTAGTGGTTGACTGTGGTGTAGCACAGGCCACCGTGGTGCCCACCCAGCGCTTCGTCGGCGTCTCCCGCGGGTACCCCGGCGGCGGAGAGCAGGGCGTGCAGGGCGGTCCCGGTGATTTCCTCCATCCGCTCAAGCAGGGAGGTCACCTCTTCGGGGAAGTACCGCTGCCACAGGTGCGCCTCGATCTGCAGCTGCTCCACCTGATCGGGCCGATCCTCATAGCCCAGCTTCGAGGCCGGGTGCCCGTGCTCCCGGTGACCGCGGTAGCGATCACCGGGCACCGGCGGGAGGTAGAACCGCCTGCACAGGTCCAGGCCGGGTGCGGGGTCGAGGTCGTCGGGCATGCGCAGCAGGAAGGCCCCGGCCCGCAGTGCCTCCGCAGCACCGTCAGGGCGGTCGAACTCCACCCCACCACCCCGGGTCCCGGCGACGGGCAACCGCACGTGCTCGGTGCTTTCGCTGCTGTGTCCTGAGTAAGTGCTGGTCACGTCGACTCCTCGATCACAGGTGGGTGGTGTCGTCATAAGTGCGGTTGACCTCCTGCTCGGCGAACTCCGCCACGCTCTGCACCGGGTGAGCGGTGTTGTCCTCCCAACGGTGGATGGTTCCGCCGAGCGCGGAGTCGAGGAAGATCGCATAAGAGGTGCGGTCTGGGGTCCCGGGTGCCCGCCGGGTGTGTGCGACACCGTGTACGTTGGCCCGTACCGGGGCGGGTAGGCGCTCGGTCAGCACCTCCAACGAGCTGCCGAAGTTCACGATGAAGTGTCCCGGGACCGGATCCACGGAACGCAGCTCACCATCGATGAGTGCCAGCAGCCCCGGTTCGGTCGAGCGCAGCACGGTGACCCAGCCGGAGTCGCGGTGGAACTTCGAGCCTCGGGTGTCCTTCGTGGAGCGGAAGTGGTTGAACGCCAGCATCTGGTGACCTCGCTTCTCCGACAAGGCCGAGGTCACGGTGGCCCACGCGTCGCGGGGGATCCCCACGCCCCGCAGGACCGAGCACAGGACCAGCAGCCCCAGATCGGTCATGGCGTGACCGAGGGGGGCCACACCGGGCGGCAGCAGGTGCCAGTTGGCCGACTCGACGTAGAGGTTCTCCCACTGATCGTGCTCGCGGTCGAAGTAGCCCTGGTAGTCGCCGGGGATTTCGACGTCCCGCCACCCTCGGAACGGGTCGAGGTGATCTCCGGTGCGGTCGCGGTGGAACTCGGCGGCCAGGGTGTCCCCCGGGTCGGTGTTGACACCCTCCGGGATGCCCACGAGGAAGAAACCCTGCGCACAGGCACGCTGCAGACCATCCTCGCGGTCGAACACCAACTCACCCGCCCTCACCTGTGCCCGTTCGAGGTTCGCGGGTGGATAGCGCAGACCGGCCTCGTACTCGTCCGGCATGGGGGGCAGTGGCACCCGGTCGCGGTAGGTCATCGACTGGTTCATGCGCGTCCTCCTCTGGGGTTGACGGGTCGCGGGGTGAGCGTGATCAACCCGGCTTCGGCGGGCCGGGGCATCGCCGACGCCGGGCGCAGGCCGGGGTCGGCGTCTCTCACCTCGACGTCGTAGTTCGCGTGCAGGGTGCGCAGCAGCACGGACTGCACGCGCACGGAGAACAGGCGCCCGGGGCATTTGCGCGGGTTGCGGGTGGTGTTGACCATGCTGAAGGAGTTGATCTCGTACCGGGACCGCGACAGCAGCGAGGAGACGGTCTCCCGATCCGATCGCACCAGTGCGGCGGGGTTGGCCAGGTCGAACCGGTCGGGAACGGGGAAAACCGCCGGATCCCGGTTGGCGCGGCTGCGGTCGAGCCACAGCATCGTCCCGGCGGGTACTTCGCCGGCCCGTCCGCGGTGCCGGATCTCCACGGGCTCGGTGGTGCACCGCCACAACGCGGTCGGGTTCGACCCGCCCCAGCGCACCGCCTCCACCACGGCGAGGTCGACCACCGGCACGGGCCCGGGATCCACACCGCCGCAGGCGGACTCGGCGACCGCCCGGTGCGCGGCCGGACACGCTCCCAGACATGTCAGGGCCCAGGTCAGGCTCAGCGCCGAGGTGTCGTAGACGGCCACGAGCGAAGTGCCCAACTCCTTGAGCAACACGGGGTCCAGTGCTTGGGCGGCGGTCCGGTCGAAGGGCAGGCCCCAGAGTGCGAAGTGCCCCCGCACGAGGTTCGTGGCGGGAGCGGCGGCGATGGCGTCCGCGTTGGCCACCAGCAGATCGCGGATGAAGTCGGCGACGGAGTCGAACTCGCGCATCGCATCCGGGTCGACCGTGCCGATCACCCGCGAGGCGATCTCGAAGAACTCCAGTGCGGCTCGCCGGTGCAGCGGGTCGGTGAGGTACGCCGTCAGTGGGCGCTGGGTCAGGTCGAGCACACCGGGGAGGTGGCTGTCGACGTGCGCGACAAGTCCGGTGGCGAAACGATCGATCGGCATCTGCCTCCCGGCCATCGGCCGCAGGTACTCCTCGGCGTGCCGGGCGATGTGCGGCTCCAGCGACTCGACGAAGCGCGTGCTGCCCAACGTGGCCTCGATCATCCGCCGCTTGGCGGGTCTGCGCGGGTCGTCGTGGTTCAGCGACCCCATGAAGTCTCCGAACATGTCCCGATTGAGGTCGGTGGAGGGAGCCAGGGCGGAATCGGGCACCAGTGGGGCGTTGGTCATCTGGTAGACGGCGGGGGTGTCGCCCATCCAGAACGTGCACACCCCACCGGCGGCGGCGGCCAGCTCCGCCACCCCCGTGTCGGCGAAGTATTCGGTCGGCTGCCTGCCTCGCACCACCGTGGCCTCGTGGAACGACGCCCGGTGGCCGGTCACCGGACACGGCCCGTCGTGGTGGGCCAGCACGCCAGGCAGGACCGCGCCCCGCGCGATCGCCTCGGGTGCGCTCACGCGGTACCACCACCCCGGGTCGTGGCGATGCCGAAGTCGTCGTGCCGGTCATTCCAGGTGTCACGGTTGAAATCCCGCAGGAAGTCCGCCACCGTGCTGACCACCCGGTGCCCACCGCCGTCGTCGACTTTGTGCAGCAACGCCGCCGGTGAGGGGTTGACGAACGCGGCAAACGAGAACCGCTCGTCGTCGGAAGAGGCAGGCGCGCACCGCCGCACCCGGTGCAGCACAGCATGCACGGACCGCGCCAGGTCCTCCGTCAACAGCTCGAAAGAGCCTCCGAAGTTCACGATGAAGTGCCCGGACACTGGCGGCACCGGTGACCACCGACCTCCGGAGAACGCCTCCAAGCCGTCCTGCTCGTTGTACAGCAGTGTGACGAACCCGGTGTCCTTGTGCGGGGCACACCCCAACTGGTCGCGGTCGCTGCGGTAGTGGTTGGCCGCGAACCAGTGTGTGCCGAAGCCGTCGACAGCTCCACTGGTGACCTGCGACCACAACCGCGCTGTCACGCCGACCGCGTCGAGGGCGGTGCGCAGCACCAACAGTGCCAACTCGTTCATCCGGTCGGCCATGGCGACGACCTCGGGCGGGAAGTGCCGCGCGCGGGCCTCGGCGTCGGCCAGCAGGTGCTCGGTCTGGAAGTGCTCGCGGTCGAAGTACACGCCCTCGAGTTCGCGCATCCCGCGGTAGGGCCTCGTCGCGGCGTCGGCACCCGTGCGGGGCCGGTGGAACTCCCTGCACAGCCGAACCCCGGGCCGCAGGTCGAGGCCTTCGGGCACGGCGAGCGCGAAGAGCCCGGCGTCGAGCGCACGGCCGAGTCCATCGGATTCGGCGAACACGATCCCGCCGCCGCGAACCGCCGCCCGTTCGAGGACCACCGGTTCGGGCGCCCGTTGCTCAACCATCGGATTCCTCCTCGGGAACGTCAGTCCCGGCGTAGATTTCGTAGTCATTCAGGTCGATGAGCTCCCGGGATCCGCAGATGCGGGTCAGGCCCTCGGTCGGACTCCACTGGTACACTCCGTCGTCACTGCCGGGCAGGCAATTGCTCGATGAGAAATGACCGTAACTACACCTGTCCTCACCTTGTTGCGTGACGCGGTGCATGATGGCCGCCACTGGGCTGCCCGACCGGGCGGTGAGCAATTCCATCGACAACCCGAAGTTGATGACGAAGTGGTCCGGATCGACCGGTACCCGTTCCCAACGGTTGTTCCGATTGACCTCCAAGCCGGGCGTCGTGGTGCGCAGGATCGTCAGGAAACCGTCGTCTTTGTGCGAGCTCAGTCCGACCGAGGACATCGTGGGCCGGTAGTGGTTGAAGGTCAGGTGGTAGGAACCGGTGCCATCCGAGCAGCCGCCGGTGGCCGTGTGCCGCTCCTCGGTCGGGACACCGACGTGGTCGAGGACGGAGGCGAGGATCAGCCTGGACAGCATGGTCAGCCGTTCGCCGAGGCGGGCGATCTCCTGAGGGTAGTCGGTGGGCCAGAACCGGCGTTCCAGCAAGAACTGCTCAATCTGATTGACCCGTTGGTGGAAGCCCAGCAGAGGGTCGCCGAAACGGCCGGCGGTGATGTCGCGGAATCTTCCGTAGGGCGGGTGCTCCGGCCCCCTGTGGAAACCGGAGGCGAATGCGTCACCGTCCGGGATCGGAATGCCGTCAGGAATCCGCACCAGGAAGACGCCGTCGGACAGGGCTGCGGCGCGGTCACCGACGGAGACAAAGTGCAGTCCGTCAGCGTCCAGTTCGGCGCGGCGGAGGTCTGCGGTGGCGGTGACCGGGTCAGTGTCCACGCGCTTGGCGTAGACGTCGCGGTAGATTCGGCCCCGAGCTACAGGAGTCGCTTCAGTACTCATCTCACCGTCCTTTGAGTTGCAGGGAAACCACGGTCAAATCGCGCAGCTCCCGTGGTGCGTCGGGGTGCGCGCCCTCGGCCACCTCGGCCAGACTGCTGAATGAGCCCGGGTAGACCATCACCGACAGACCTCTGGCCCGTAGGCAGCAGAAGACGGCGAACTCCTCCAGGAAGTATTCCGACGAGATCGCCACACGCTTCGCCAGTTCCTGCCCATCCAGGTCAGTTGCACCGCGGGAGTGGTATCTGCGCCCGAAGGACTCCACCGAGGCTCGGAAAACCGGGTCCTCGGCGAACTGGGAGCGCAATCGCCGGTGGAAGCCGTCGTGATCAGCCCACCACCGCACCTCCGCACAGGTGACGACGGTGAAGTCGGTGCGGTCGCTGAACAGATCGAACACCGGCTGGCGGTCGGCGATGAATTCCCGACCGAGCTCCAGCGCCCTGGCCAGGGCGGGTTCCGGCGACAGCGCCGCCGTCGCGCTGAGGGTCAACCGGTGGATGCTGTCACCCACCAGCACCGTGCAGCGGCGAAACCGCCGCGAGATCCACTCGACGATACCCTCCAGCTTCGGCACGTCGAAGCTGTCGTTCTCGAGACTGACACCGAGGAAGCACTCGTCGGCGTCCTCGAATGCGGTCCGGTTGGCCTTCGGTGATACCGACTCGACCTTCGCTTTGTACCGGGTGGCGCGGACCTCGCTGAGCGCGGGGTCCACGACCATACCGGTTCTCGTGCTCACGGACATCGTTTCCCACCGTTCTGGATATGCGGTCTCAGGTGTGCGCGGCCACCGCTTCAGGGTGGCCCGCCGAGGAGCTGCCGGGACGCCGCGGCGCTTCGGCACCACCTTGACAGGTCGGTCTGTATGCGCTCTGGAATATCTCTGGCAGGTCCGGAATAATCTGTTTTCGGAGAAATTTTCCTAGTTCTCAATATTCGGACGTTTCCATCCGACAGTTCACGGGTACTGACGACGGAACACCGGAAAGGACCATTGACTCCCTGATGGCTGGTGCATACGGTGGCCACGAAAGGATCATCCGATGTCTGTAGTGATGTACCAGTCGCAGAACAACCACACAGGGAGAAGCCCGATGATGCCGTACGCGTCGACGACCGAATCGGTCGGCGGAGCCGTCGACGACAGCCAGGTCTTCCTGAAAGTGCTCGGACCGGTGCGCTTGTACCGCGGCCCTGTTGCGCTCGACCCAGGACCGGTCAAGCAGCGCCGCGTGCTGGCCGCCTTGGCGCTCCGGGCGAACTCCACCGTCCTGCGCGATGAACTGGTGGAGATGGTGTGGCCCCAGAGCCCGCCGCGATCAGCGGTGAACCTCGTGCACACCTACGTGGCCCGGTTGCGGCGAATACTCGAACCGGGGCATCGCCGTCGCGGCGACTCCCGCTACATACAGTCCACCGGAGGCGGCTACCAGTACGACGCCGATTCGGAGCACCTCGACCTGCTGCGGTTCGAGCACCTGCGCACTCAGGGCTTGGTCGCCGAGCACCGAGGTGACCTGCATGTCGCACTGGAGAAACTGCGAACTGCCCTCTCCCTGTGGGAAGGCGGCGTAGCGGCGGACATCGGAGTGGGAGAGGACCTCCACTGGCCCACTCTCCCCATACGGCTGCGCTTCGGTTCCACCGCCGTCGAACTGACCAGGGTGGCGGCGCTGCAGGGCGAACTGCCTGCCACCGTCCCCTTCCTGGCGACCGCCACCCATCACGAACCCCTGGACGAGACACTGCACATCTGCTTCATGCTCGCCCTGGCCGACAGCGGGAGACAGGCCACCGCCGTCGGCGTCTATCACGAACTGCGTGACAGGCTCGGCAGCGAGTTGGGCGTGGAACCGGGCCCGAACGTGCGCGAAGCCTTCGAACACATCCTGCGCGACGAACTCCCCGCCACAACCCTGCTCGCCAGTTGACAACGCCGCTTCGCCGAACAGTGCGACCCGCGGCAATCGTCAGTGGGGTGCGATGGCGCCGACGACAACCCGACGCGCGGAAAGGCCCGGACCATGGCCGGGAGGCCACCGGCGGCGATGATCGCCTGGGTCACCGTGAGCGAATCCCGCCCGGTCAGCTGGACCGGGATCAGCTGCTCGACCTCAGTGCGCACGGTGGTCCTGAGCTGCGCGTTCGCCTTGCGGATCACAGCTTTCTCGCCCACGAAGTCCTCGGAGAGGCTCGACCCGTGAGGGCTGATCGGCCAGAGGATGCACGGGGCGTTGAGCAGGTCGCGGCGGACGTTCTTCGTGAACGGCACCAGCACCGGCGCGTCGCAGGTGGTGAACCGGCCGCCGGGGTCGTGCCAGATCTCGATCTGGTGTTGAACAGGCTTGCACCCGCCGCAACTCTGAATCGATGACACCCGCTTGCCGTCGTGCACGACGGTGACCGAGCGGGAGTTCTGTCGGAGGCGCTGTCGGTTCTCGAAATCGCGGCCAAGCCCCGGTGACCGCGAAAGGGGGCCGTCGCCCGGGGGCTCCGGGCGACGGTCCCGGGAACGGCCTGCCAGCCCAGGGGGCGGTACTTGAGCGACAGGCGCGGCTGCGCTTCGTTGCCGTAGCGGCTGACCACGGCCAGGTACTCCTGGTCCGCTGACCAGGCGAGGCCGCGTGGCAGCAGTGCCTCGCCGCCGTCGAGGGTGATCGTGCGGGTCGGGGTGGCGCCGCCTGTCGGGTAGATCAGGAGGTCGGTGGCGGAGGTGCCGGTGACCACGTGCGCGTTGCCGGGTGACAGGGCCACGAACAGCCGGGGAGTCGTCGGCGCTCAACTCCAGCCCGTCGGTCCCCGCCTGGTTCGGAATCGTCCTCCGCGCCAACCCGTTGAAGTCGACCACCACGACACTGTTCGACGACGGCCCCCCGGACACGAACACCTGCCGGTGCGCGGCATCGACCACCACATCCCCGAACCCGGACAACGGCAACCCCGACGTGCCCGACGCCCGCGGGCACCACCACCGACGCCGCCGCCGTCAGCAGGGCCCCAGCCCGGCCAGCACCCCTCGTCTCGTACTCACCCCTTCGGTCCCCGACAGGCGCATCAGCTCGGCGCCGCCCCCACGCATTCGACGATCAGGTCGTAGAGCTCGAAATTGGCTTCGTAGACCCGCTGCCGGACCGGCTCCGAGTAGGACTCGGCCACGGCCTGGCTCACGGACACGATGTCCACCAGCACGTTCACAGCCAGCTTGGGAATGGCCTCGGCGTCGCGCCACTCCGGTGCGCAGTCGCGCAGTACCGAGACCAACCTGTCGTACAGGTCCTCCTTGAAGCCCTCGTTCGACCGCAGGGCGACGATGTAATCACCCCACGCGTCCATCAGCCGATCCGCCATACCGGTCATCCCACTCAGACCTTTC
>NZ_AYXG01000003.1 GCF_000564855.1 Actinokineospora spheciospongiae | reverse complement strand
GTGGTCGCCGGCTGCGCACTGTGAGGTTCGGGTGGCGGGCCGCCAGGCCGGGGGTGGCGGGGTGGTTGGCGGCTGCGCATGGCGGGATTCCGGGTGGCGGGGTGGGCGGCGGCTGCGCCGCTGGCGCGTTGCTTGGTGGGCCGCCCGGCTGGCGGGTGGTGAGCTGGGCGGCTGCGCCGGTGGGGTTCCGGGTGGCCGGCCGCCGGGCAGGCGGTTTTTGGATCAGGGGGCGAGGAGGGTGGTGGCCAGGGTGTCGAGGTCGGTGGGGGTGGTGCCGTCGATGATGTGCCAGGGGGAGAGCCAGTGGGTTTCGGCGAGTTCGTCGTAGACCTTGCCGACCCTGGTTTGCAGGTTGTCGTCGGTTTCCCAGGTGTCGCGGGGGCGGGTCGACTCGGTGCGTTCGCGGTCTGCTGAGCGCTGGGCGGCGAGTTGCGGGGGGACGCGGAGCAGGAGTTGGGCGTGGGGCACGGGGAGGCCGAAGCGCTTGATCTCGGTGGCGCGCACCCACTCCACGAAGGGGCCGTGGGCACCCTCGTGCTTGCGGGCGGCGCCGTAGGCGGCGTTCGACGCGACGTAGCGGTCGAGGAGCAGGACGTCGTGGGTGGTGAGGGCGGTGATCAGGTCTTCGCGGGCGTGGTGGCGGTCCAGGGCGTAGAGGATGCCCATGCCGTAGGCCTCTTCGCCCAGGCCGCCCAGTTCGCCGTAGAGGGCGTCGCGGATGAGCTTGGCCTCGGTGGAGGTTTCGTACCTGGGGAAGGCCATGCCCGTGACCGTTGCGCCCGCGCGGGTGAACGCGGTGGTCAGCCCGTCGGCCAGGGTGCGCTTGCCCGCGCCGTCCAAGCCCTCGATCACGATGAGTCGGCCCACGCGGCGACCATACCCATGGCGTGGGTGGGGGCGGCTCCGCGGTGGGCCGTGCGCACCTCGGCGGAGCCGGGGGGAACAGTGCCGGGGGGAACAGTGGAACCGGGGGCGGTGTCGCCGTCAAAAGAGTCTCCCCTCTCTTCTGACGGTGGCACCGCCCCCGGCGCCCCCCAGTTCCCCACCCCCGGGGCGGCTCACCGGCACTGACGCGCCCCCTGCGCGCGCCAGAACTATTCAAGATCGTTCCGACGGCCCCGGGTGTTACACCCCGCAGGTGGGGGCACCCCTACAGACGTCTGCCCCGGCACGCGGGTTGCGTGCCGGGGCAGACCGAACCGCTTCGGGTCAGTAGCGGTAGTGCTCCGACTTGAACGGGCCCTCGACGTCGACGTCGATGTACTCGGCCTGCTCCTTGGTCAGCTTGGTGAGGGTGCCGCCGAGCGCTTCCACGTGGATGCGGGCGACCTTCTCGTCCAGCTTCTTCGGGAGGCGGTAGACCTCGTTGTCGTACTCCTCGCGCTTGGTGAACAGCTCGACCTGCGCGATCACCTGGTTGGAGAAGGAGTTCGACATCACGAACGACGGGTGGCCGGTGGCGTTGCCCAGGTTCATCAGGCGGCCCTCGGACAGCACGATGATCGAGTGCCCGTCCTTGAACACCCACTCGTCGACCTGCGGCTTGATGTTGATCCGGGTGACCCCGGGGTGCCGGGCCAGGCCCGCCATGTCCAGCTCGTTGTCGAAGTGGCCGACGTTGCCGAGGATGGCCTGGTGCTTCATCCTGGCCATGTGGTCGGCGGTCACCACGTCCTTGTTGCCGGTCGTGGTGATGACGATGTCGGCCTTCTCGATGACCTCGTCGAGGGCGCGGACCTCGTAGCCGTCCATCAGCGCCTGCAGCGCGCAGATCGGGTCGATCTCGGTGACGACGACGCGACCGCCCTGGGCGCGCAGCGACTCCGCCGAGCCCTTGCCGACGTCGCCGTAGCCGCAGACCACGGCGAGCTTGCCGCCGATGAGCACGTCGGTGCCGCGGTTGATGCCGTCGACCAGCGAGTGGCGGATGCCGTAGCGGTTGTCGAACTTGCTCTTGGTGACGGAGTCGTTGACGTTGATCGCCGGGAAGAGCAGCTCACCGGCGGCCGCGAGCTGGTAGAGCCGCAGCACGCCGGTGGTGGTCTCCTCGGTGACGCCGCGGATGTCGGCGGCGATCTTGGTCCACTTGTCCGGGGTGGCGGCCAGGGACGCGCGCAGCGTCTCCAGGATGATGCCCCACTCCTCCGGGTCGTTGTCCTCGGCGTTCGGGACGACGCCCGCGGCCTCGTACTGCTTGCCCTTGTGGACCAGCAGCGTGGCGTCACCGCCGTCGTCGAGGATCATGTTGGGGCCGCCGCCGGTGGGCCAGGTCATCATCTTCTCGGTGGCCCACCAGTACTCCGGCAGCGTCTCGCCCTTCCAGGCGTACACCGGGACGCCCTTGGGCTCCTCCGGGGTGCCGTGCGGGCCGACGACGACGGCCGCGGCCGCGTGGTCCTGGGTGGAGAAGATGTTGCACGAGCACCAGCGCACCTCGGCGCCGAGCGCGACCAGGGTCTCGATCAGGACCGCGGTCTGGACGGTCATGTGCAGCGAGCCCGAGATGCGCGCGCCCTTGAGCGGGTACACCTCGGAGTACTCGCGGCGCAGCGCCATCAGGCCGGGCATCTCGTGCTCGGCGAGGCGGATCTCCTTGCGGCCGAACTCGGCCAGGGAGAGGTCCGCCACAGCGAAGTCGACGCCGTTGAGGGTCTGCGCGAAGCGCTCCCCGGTCGTGGTCCGCGTGTCTTCTGCGGTCATCGGGTAAATCCTCCAGACTCAGTTTCCTGCCGAACACTACCGTCGCGGTCCGTGGGCAGGGATCGGCCGAAACGGGTGATCCGCGCCCGACCAGCGTGGACCATGGACGCAATGCGGGCGCAAGCGCCCGGCGGATCGGCGACCTGGGGAGAAACGTGCTGCTCACCGGATCGGACACGCGCGTGGTCGAGCTGCGCGTGCACGGCGTCCTGGGCACCGGTGCGGAGTCGCTGGTCGGCGCCGTCGCCGCGGTGGACGTCGCGGGTGACGGCGTCGGTCGGCTGGTCCGCCCGGCGGATCGGCTCCAGCGTCCCGCACCGGGTCCGGTGCTGCGCGCGGAGGGTAGGTCCGTGCCCAGGGTGGTCGAGGGGTATGTGTGGAGCGCCATGACCTCCGGCGGCTGGGCGAAGGCCGCCTGGGCGCTGCTGTTCCCGTTCTCCCTGGCCAACATGGCGCACTGGATGCTGCCCCCGGTCCCCTCCGGGCACCGGGCCGGGCGGGTGCTCGCCGCGGTCAACCGCTCGCTGGTGCGGCTCGCGGCCCTGCTGCTGACCGCGCTGCTGATCACCCAGTCGACCGTGGTCACCCTCGACCTGCTGGCGACGCAGTGCCTGGCGCCGGGCGCGGATTGCCTGGCCTGGGTGCCCGGCGGCGTCCGTTCGGCCTACCCCTTCCGCCAGGTTGTGGGATTGCTCCCAGCGCTGCTGTTCGTCCTGGTCCTGTACCGGATCTCCACGGTGTCCTGGCGGCCGGGCGCGCGGGTGCGGCCCACCGAGAGCGACCTGCCCGGCGGCAGGCTCGTCGCCGACCCGGACACCCCGGCGCTGCGGGCGCTGCACCTGGTGACGGCGCTGGCGTCGGTGGCGCTGCTGGCCGTGGGCGGCCCCTTCCACCAGCCCGACGGGCCGGTGGCGCGGGTGCTGCGGCTGCTGGCGCTGGCCCTGCTGGGCCTGTGCCTGCTGGCGGTGCTGCTGCTCGACGACCCGCGCGGGGCCGGGGACAGCCGGGTGGGCCGGGCGCTGCGCGGGGCGCTGGGGCGGTGGCCGCGGCGGGTGCTGCTGGTCGTCGCGGGCGCGCTGGTGGTGGCGGTCGGGGCGGTGATGTCGCCGATGCCCGCCGCGGTGACCGGGACCGGGCCGACGGTGGAGCTGGTGGCGGTGGCGCTGTTCGGGGTGGTCGTGCTGGTGGGCGTGCTGCTGGTGCCCGCGGCGCTGATCGCCCGGCGGACCTGGGCCGGTGAGCCGAGGGAGCTGCGGCCGTGGGCGGGCGGCTGGATGGCCGCGCCGGTGCTGGCGTTCGGCGTGCTGCTCGGCGGTGGTTTCGGCGTGGGCCTGGCGATCGCCGTGGGTCGGCTGATCGGCGTCGGCGCCCGGCTGCCCGCGGGCTACGAGCCGGTGGCGCTGCTGTGGGGCGCGGCGGCGGCGCTGGGCGTGGTGGTGGCGGTCCCGATGCTGGTGGTGGCGCTGGTGCGGCTGCTGCGCGGGTCCGGTTACGCGGAGGCGGGCCTGCTGCACGCGGGCCGCCCGGAGGCCGCGGCGGCGCTGAAGGCCTGGCGGGTGGCGGGCTGGCAGCGGCGCAACCTGCACCGGGTGGTGCTCGCGGCGTCGGCGGTGCTGGTGGCGGGCGCGGTCGCGGTGATCGCGCTGCGCGTGTCGGGTTTCACACCGCCGCCGTGGACCGACCCGCTGTCGGCGTTCGGGGTGCTGGCGCTGGGCGCGCTGGCCGGGGCGCTGCTCAAAGCGGTGTACGACGCCGCGCGGCAGCCGGAGGCGGGTCGCAGGCTGGGCGTGATCGCGGACCTGGCGTCGTTCTGGCCGCGCGAGTCGCACCCGGCCGTGCCGCCCTGCTACGCGCTGAAGGTGGTCCCGGAACTGGCGGCGCGCGCCGCGGAGCACCTCAGGGACCCGTCGACCAGGGTGGTGCTGACCGGGCACAGCCAGGGGAGCCTGCTGGTCGCGGTGGCCGCGGCCCGGCTGCTGGGCACGCTGGACCCGGCCGCCGCGAGCAGGCTGGGGATCGTGACAGCGGGGTCGCAGTTGCAGTGGGCGTACCCGAGGGCCTTCCCCGCCGTGGTGTCGCACCGGGGCCTGGCGCACCTGTCGGGCGGCCTGGGCGGGCGGTGGCGGGCGCTGTGCCGGGGCACGGACCCGATCGGCGGCGCGGTGACCACGTGGAACCGCCAGGTGTGCGACGGCAGGCTGCTGGGCACCGGCTTCCGCACCGACGGCACCGAGGGCCCGCTCCCGGCGGCGTCGGTGTCCCCGCACGGGGCGCTGGTCCTCGGCGGCGACCACTGGCTGCCGGACCCCATGCGCGGACCCGTGGCGGGCCGCCGCTGGGCGCCGGGCACCCTCGCGCACACCGACTACCCGGCCGACCCGGAGTGGGACCGCGCGGTGGCGCTGGCGGCGGCGCTGGACCCGGAGGCCCCGGCGGCGGGCGGCCTGTCGTGGCCGCCGAAGCGGGAATCCACCCCGCCCACCTGACGCCGCGGCCCCTGGCGTCGCGCCCGCCTGGTCGCTTCGTGGCCGCTTGGCCTCGTGGGCGGCGGGTTCAGTGCGGGTGGGTGGTGCGCAGGCGGGTGGTGAGCAGGTTTTCCGCGGCGGACCGGTGGCCCGCCGCGGCGAGCAGGCCCGCCGGGGCGAGGACGTAGTCGGTGTCCACCGCGACCGCCGCCGTGCGCAGGTGGGGGCGCAGGGCGGGGTCCGAGCGGAGGGCGGTTTCCACCTCCGCCACGGATTCCGCGTGCCGGAAGGGTCCGCCGGAGAGGATGAGCAGCCCGATGCCCCGGGGGCCGAACCGGCCGCCGGTGGCGTCGATGTGCCTGCGCAGGGCGATCCGGGCGGCCAGGGCGGCGAGCCGCAAGTCCACAGTGGACTCTTCGGGCGTGGTCGGGACCCAGTCGACCGCGGCGGCGCGGTGGGCGGCGGCCCCGGCCAGCCCGTCGGCTTCCCCGATGAGGCGGTCGGCGGTGGCGGCGGCCACCACCCCGGGCGCCGACCAGCGCATGCCGATGTCGCCCTCGACCGTGCGGCGGTCGGTGGGCAGCCCGACCGCACCCGCCGTTTCATCCACTGTGGACACCGCGGAGTAGACGTCGGTGGTGGCCCCGCCGACGTCCACGACCAGCACGGCGCCGGTGTCGTCGGTGGCCGACGCCAGCAGGGAGACCCCGGAGAGGACCGCGTCGGGGGTCACCGCGCGGACCAGCCGCCGGAAGCGGGGGCCGCGGGAGAGGGACTTGCCGCCGATGACGTGGCGCAGGAAGACCTCGCGGATGGCCGCGCGCGCCGGGGCGGGGGCGAGTTCGCCGATGTCGGGCAGGACGTTGTCGGTCACCACGACCGTGCGACCGGCGAGGCGGGTCAGGGCCTCGGCGCGGGCGGCGGTGTTGCCCGCCAGGATGATCGGGACGCGGACGCGGTTGGCGGCGAGCCTGGACGCGTTGTGCAGCAGGGTGCGCTGATCACCGCCGTCGGTGCCGCCGACGAGGAGGACGACGTCCGGGGAGGCCGCGCGGAGGGCGCGCAGGCCCGCGCCGTCGAGTTCGCCGTCGGACACGTGCACGACCTTGGCGCCCGCCGACAGCGCCACCCGGTGCCCGGCCTCGGCGCTGACCAGCCGCTCCTGGCCGACGACCGCCAGCCGCAGACCGCCCCCGGCCGACGAGCAGAGCAGGACCGGCACCACCGCCCCACCCGCCTGCGCGGCGGTGCGCGACGAACCCGGCGCCCCCGACCCGAGGTCTGCGGCTCGCGCGGCGGTTCCCGGTTCGAGGGCGGCGGCCACGGCGTCGACACCGCGCAGCACCTCCGGTGCGGTGGTGGCGTGCTGGGCGGTGCCGAGCAGCTCCCCCGCCTCGGACACCAGGGCACCCTTGGTCCAGGTGGACCCGACGTCGAGGCAGAGCAGCGGCACGCGGGCGATGCTACTTCCCGGACTCCCCCGGCGGCCCGGCCGCGCCCGCCGCCCCTGCGCCCTCGGGGTCCTTGCCCAGCAGCGAGTGCCGCCTGCTGTAGACGAAGTAGATGACCACGCCGAGCACCATCCACACCACGAACCGCAGCCAGGTCAGCACGGTCAGGTTCAGCATCAGCCACACGCAGGCGAGGATCGCCAGGACCGGCACGACCGGGACCCAGGGCGCCTTGAACGCCCGGGGCAGGTCCGGGCGGGTGCGGCGCAGCACGACCACCCCCGCCGAGACCAGGATGAACGCGAACAGCGTGCCGACGTTGACCATCTCCTCCAGCTTGTCCGCCTGGAAGAAGGTCGCCGCGACGGCGACGAGGCCGCCGACGACCAGGGTGGCCCGGACCGGGATGCCCTTGCCGCCGGTGCTCGCCAGCCCGCGCGGCAGCAGCCCGTCGCGGGCCATGGCGAAGATGATCCGGATCTGCCCCAGCATCAGCACCATGACCACGGTGGTCAGGCCCGCGAGCGCGCCGATCGAGATGACCTGCGCCGCCCAGTCGACGCCGTTGGCGGAGAACGCGGTGGCCAGCGTCTTCTTGCTCTCGCTGCCGTCCGGGTTCACCGTGGCCAACTGGGTGTAGCTGACCATGCCCACCACGACCAGTGACACCGCGACGTAGAGGACGGTCACGATCGACAGCGAACCGAGGATGCCGCGCGGCACCGACCGCTGCGGGTTCTTCGTCTCCTCCGCGGTGGTGGCGACGATGTCGAAGCCGATGAACGCGAAGAACACCAGCGACGCGCCCGCCAGCAGCCCGAAGGCGCCGAAGGAGCTGCTGCCGCTGCCGAACAGGAACGACAGCAGCGACTGCTCGACCCCCGACTGCCCCGCGGCGGCCGGTTCCGCGGGCGGGACGAACGGGGTGTAGTTGGCGGCCTTGACGTAGAAGAGGCCGAGCACGATCACGAAGAGCACGATGGCGACCTTGATTCCGGTGATCACCATGCTCACCCGCGAGGACAGCTTGGTGCCCACCGCGAGCAGGGTCACGATCACGCCCACCAGCAGCAGCGCCCCCCAGTCGACGGTGATGGGGCCGACGTCGAGGACGGTGGCGCTGGTGCGGTCCGGGTCGAAGCCGAACAGGTACCCCATGACCGTGTTGAGGTAGGTGGACCAGCCCTTCGCCACCGCGGCCGAGCCGACGGCGAGTTCGAGGATGAGGTCCCAGCCGATGATCCAGGCGACGAACTCGCCGAACGTGGCGTAGGAGAAGGTGTAGGCGCTGCCCGCGACGGGGACCGTGGAGGCGAACTCCGCGTAGCAGAGGGCGGCCAGGGCGCAGGCCACCGCGGCGATGACGAAGGCGACGGAGACCGACGGGCCGGAGAAGTCACCGGCCGTCCTGGCGGTGAGGGTGAAGATGCCCGCGCCGATGACCACCGCGACCCCGAAGACCGTCAGGTCCCAGGTGGAGAGGTTGCGGCGGAGCTTGGTGTCCGGGTCGTCGGTATCGGCGATGGACCGTTCGATCGACTTCGTGCGCCACAGACCACTCCCCGGCACGGCCCACCTCCTGGTTCGACGTTGTCCAGTCCAGGGAGGCTAGCGCCGCGGTGGGCGGTCCGCTTGAAGACCGGCACCGCGAACCGGGGGCGGACGAGGCGCGAGCCCCGACCCCGCGGGGGCTTCGCGTCTGGCCGGGTCAGGCGGTGGCGGACGTGCGGTAGAGGTCCGGTTCCAGGTAGATCAGCCGGGCGGTGGGGACCGCCGCGCGGATGCGGGCCTCGGCGTCGTCGATGGCCTGGGCGACGTCGTCCATGTGCAGGCCGGGGCGCAGGGCGATCTTGGCGGCGACGAGGAGTTCGTCGGGGCCGATGTACTGGGTGCGGATGTGGATGACGCGCTCGATCTTGCCGGTGGCCAGCTCGTCCTCGATCCTGGCCAGTTCCGCGTCGGTGGAGCCCTCGCCGATGAGCAGGGACTTCATCTCCACGATGAGGATGACGGCGATGATGCCGAGCAGGACCCCGATGCAGATGGTGCCGACACCGTCCCACACCGGGTCGCCGGTGAGGACCGCGAGGCCGACGCCCGCGAGGGCGAGCACCAGGCCGAGCAGGGCGCCCGCGTCCTCCAGCAGCACGACCGGGAGTTCGGGGGTGCGGGACTGGCGGATGAAGCCCCACCAGGTGGCGTCGCCCTTGACCTTCTTCGACTCGGTGATGGCCGTGGCGAAGGAGTAGCTCTCCAGGCCGATGGCGACCACCAGGATGAGCACCGCGACGATCGGGGAGGTCAGCGGTTCCGGGTGGGTGACCTTGTGGATGCCCTCGTACAGCGCGAACGCCGAGCCCAGGGTGAACAGCATCAGGGCCACGATGAACGAGTAGAAGTACCGGTCGCGGCCGAAGCCGAACGGGTGCTCCCTGGTCGCCTTGCGCTGGGAGGTCTTCTGCCCCAGCAGCAGCAGGCCCTGGTTGGACGTGTCGGCCACCGAGTGCACCGACTCGGCCAGCATCGACGACGACCCGGTGACCAGGAACCCGACGAACTTCGCCACCGCGATGCCCGCGTTCGCGGCGAGTGCGGCGAGGATGGCCTTGGTGCTACCCCCTGCTGACACGGTGGCTCCCTTGGTGTTCGTCGATGTCCGATTTCGGGGGAAGCCTAGGCCACCGGGGTCACCGCTCGCCGTGCGAGGGCGCGTCGGTGCCGGTGGTGGCGACGAACAGGTGCGCCTCGCCGTCACCGGACGGCCGGGCGAGGAGGTCGGGGTCGGTGGCCGGGACCCAGGCGGAGTGGCCGGGGCGCAGGGTCAACTCCCGCTCGCCGTCGCCGACGACCACCGTGCCCGCGCAGCAGAGCAGGATGCGGGGGGTGCCGCCGGGCAGCGCGACCTCGTCGCGGTCGGCTTCGGCCCAGGTGACCCGGGACAGCTCGAACTCGGGGGCCTCGGTGCGGTAGACGCGCAGCCTGCCCCGGTCCTCCCCGGTGGTGACCGGCATGTCGTTGCTGCCGAAGTCGAGCACCCGCAGCAGTTCCGGCACGTCGACGTGCTTGGGGGTCAGGCCGCCGCGCAGGATGTTGTCGGAGTTGGCCAGGATCTCCACCGCCGTGCCGCGCAGGTAGGCGTGCAGGTTGCCCGCGGGCAGGTAGATCGCCTCACCGGGGCCCAGGACCAGCCGGTTGAGCAGCAGGGACGCCAGCACGCCCGCGTCACCGGGGTAGGACTCCCCCAGTTCCAGGACGGTGCGGCACTCCAGGGCGAACTCGCCGTGGTCCTTGACGTGCCGGACGCAGGCGTCGAACAGGTCCGGCAGCAGGTTGCCCAGGGCGGTCTGCGGCAGGGTGATCCACATGGTGAACAGCGCGCGCAGGCCACCGGAGTCGGGCTGCCCGGCGAGCAGGTCCGCGTACGGCGCCAGGCCCGGGGTGCGCACCGCTTCCAGCAGCGCCAGGGTGCGCACCGGGTCGCGGAAGCCCGCCAGGGCGTGGAACTCGGTGAGCGCGCACACCAGTTCCGGCTTGGCGGTGGGGTCGGGGTAGTTGCGGTTGGGCGCGTCCCTGGCGATGCCCGCCGCCTCCTCGCGGGCGTGGCCCTCGGCGGCCTGGGCGGCCGACGGGTGCGCCTGCATGCTCAGCGGCTCCTCGGCGGCGAGGATCTTGAGCAGGAACGGCAGCCGGTTGCCCCAGCGGGCGACGGTGTCGGCGCCCAGCTCGGTCTCCGGGTCGGCGTCGATCCGCTCCAGCAGCGACCGCTCGGCACCGGAGGGGTCCACCACCCGCGACGGGTCGCCGGGGTGCGCGCCCATCCACAGCTCCGCCTCCGGGTGCGGGGCGGGCGAGGGGTTGCCCAGCAGCTCGGCGAGGGTGGTGCGCGATCCCCACGCGTACGGGCGCACGGCGTTGCGCAGCAGCTCCACAGACCTTCAACTCCCTCACTGCACCCGACGACCTGCCGCGGCTGCGCCGCCGCTAGGCCGTCGCGGGTGCGTACCGTCCGGAACCGCCCGCCGTCCCCGCGGCCAGGCCGAGGTAGAGGGCGGCGAGGTCGAAGCGCAGGGCCAGCACCGCGGCCCGGGTGGGCTCGTCGGCGGCGGTGATCTCCTCGGCCGGGTCGATCAGGTCGGCCCCCGGCAGGGTCTCCGCGGCCAACCTGCGGGCCGGGTCGCCCGGGTCGGCGCGCACGGCCAGCAGCAGCACCCGCGGTGGCGCGGTGGCCGGGCCGTCGAAGTCGTCCGGGTCGGCGAAGATGTCGCCGCCGGAGGTGGCCCGCACCGCGGCCCGGTGCAGGGCGGTGCGGCTCATCGCCTGCTGGTAGTCGGCGACGTCGCAGACCAGGTCGGTGTGGGTGGCCAGGGCCTGCGCGGCGTTGCCCGCCACGGCGGTGGCGACCGGGTCGAGCCCCCACAGCAGCGGGGTGTGCTCGGCCAGCCGCAGCGCCAGCGCCTTGGCCGGGTTGACGAACGACTCGTGGTTCGGGTGCGCCCGCTCGGCCTCGCGGTCCAGCTCGTCGGCCATCGCGTCGAGGTCGACGCGCAGCAGGCCGAGCGCGGACAGCGCGAGCAGGCCCGCAGTGTAGGCGGTGGCGAAGCCGAACCCGGGGCGCACCGGCATCCGGGGCGCCACCAGGACCGCGTTGCCCGCGGCGGCCGCGGCCACCGGGCCCTCGGCGGGGGCGGTGAGCACCACGGCGGCGCCGCGGCGGCCCGCGCGGTCGACACCGCGGGCCAGCAGGCGGTCGCCGGGGTCGTCGGTATGCGCAACGACAACGTCGAGCGGGCCGATCCAGCCGGGCACCTCGTCGGCCAGCAGCACCGGCACCGGGCAGGCGGGCAGCAGCGCCGCCAGCAGCCCGGCCACCGCAGGCCCCAGGCCGGGGCTGGTCACCAGCACCAGGGCGCGCGGGCGCAACCCGGTCAACCGGTCGAGACCGGCCTCGCGGGCGGCGTCGGCGGTCGCGCGGACCTGGGCGCCCGCTCCGGCGGCGGCGCGCAGCAGCCCCTCGGGGTCGGCGGCGGAGATGCGCGCCGCGTCGTCGAGGAGGGTGTCGTCGGGGAGGGAGGTCAACTCAGCGGTCCGCGTCGGGCCGGGGCTCGGTGACATTGTCGAGCCGGGGCTCGGTGGCCTCGTCGAGCAGCAGCACCGGCACGCCGTCGTCGACCCGGAACACCCGCCCGCACTCGGTGCAGGTGAGCGCGTCGGCGGCCGGGTCGTCCGGGGTGCCCGCGGTCAGCGGGGCGTGGTCGTCGGACGGGCAGGCGAGGATGTCCAAGAGCTGCGGGTCCAGGGTGACTGCCATGGTGGTCCTCCTCCGGTTCGGGGGTCGCGGGCGGGGCGGGCGCGGTCAGGCCCGCACGATCGCCAGCACCTCGTCGCGCACCGCGGCCACGGCGTCGTCGTCGGCGGCCTCGACGTTGAGCCGCAGCAGGGGTTCGGTGTTCGAGGCGCGCAGGTTGAACCAGGCGCCGTCGGGCAGCCGCACGGTCAGCCCGTCCAGCTCGTCGAGGGTCACCCCGTCCCGGGCGCCGTACTCGGCCTTGATCGCGGCCAGCCGCCCGGCCTGGTCGTCCACGGTGGAGTTGATCTCACCGGAGGCGGCGTAGCGGTTGTACTCGCGGGTCAGGTCGGACAGGGTGCCCGGCTGCTCGCCGAGGGCGGCCAGCACGTGCATGGAGGCCAGCATCCCGGTGTCGGCCTTCCAGAAGTCGCGGAAGTAGTAGTGCGCGGAGTGCTCCCCGCCGAAGATGGCGCCGGTCTCGGCCATCTCCTGCTTGATGAACGAGTGCCCGACCCGGGTGCGCACCGGGACGCCGCCGTGCTCGGCGACGATCTCGGGCACCGCGTGCGAGGTGATCAGGTTGTGGATGACCGTGCCGCCGGGGTCCTTCGCCAGCTCGCGCACCGCCACCAGCGCGGTGATCGCGCTGGGCGAGACCGGGTCGCCGTTCTCGTCGACGACGAAGCAGCGGTCGGCGTCGCCGTCGAAGGCCAGGCCGATGTCGGCGCCCACCTCGCGGACCTTCGCCTGCAGGTCGACGATGTTCTTCGGGTCCAGCGGGTTGGCCTCGTGGTTGGGGAAGTTGCCGTCCAGCTCGTAGTACATCGGGGTGACGTCCAGCGGCAGGCCGTCGAAGACGGTGGGCACGGTGTGACCGCCCATGCCGTTGCCCGCGTCCACCACGACCTTGAGCGGGCGGATGCCGGAGAGGTCGACCAGCCCGCGCAGGTACTCGGCGTACCCGGTGAGCAGGTCGCGGATCTCCACGGAACCGGTCTTGCCCGAACCGGGGGTGTCGGCCTCCACCTCGGCCTGGATGGTCCGCAGCCCGGAGTCCTGCCCGACCGGGGCGGCGCCCGCGCGGCAGAGCTTGATCCCGTTGTACTTGGCCGGGTTGTGGCTGGCGGTGAACATCGCCCCGGGCAGGTCCAGGCTGCCGGAGGCGAAGTACAGCATGTCCGTGCTGGCCAGGCCGATGTTGATCACGTCGACGCCCTCGCCGTTGGCGCCCTCGGCGAACGCGGCGGCCAGGTCGGGGGAGGACTCGCGCATGTCGTGGCCGACGACGACGGTCGGCCCGCCGACCAGCCGGGCGAAGGCGGCGCCCACCGCCCGCACCAGGTCGGCGTCGATCTGCTCGCCGACGACGCCGCGGATGTCGTAGGCCTTGAAGACGCCGGACAGGTCGCGCACGGGTTCTCCCAGGGTTCGGTGGTCCTCGCCCGGCAGCCTACCGGCGCGGGTCAGTCGTTGACCGGGTCGGGGAGGACCCGGAGGTGACCGCGCCTGCTCCCGGTGCCCGGGTCCGGCTGCTCCACCGGGCGGTCGACCCGCCCCGCCTCGCGCACGGCCTCGGCCAGCGCGGTCAGGTCGTCGACGGAGGGCTCCGGCAGCGCGAACGACCCGTCGTGGCGCACCACGTCCCACCCGCGCGGCACGGTCAGCCGCAGGGCGTGCTCCTCGCACAGGTCGTAGCTGTGCGGCTCGGAGTAGGTGGCCAACGGCCCGACGACGGCGGTCGACTCGGCATAGGCGTAGGTCAGCGTGGCGACGGCCGGGTTCAGACACCCGGTTCGTGAACACCGACGCACGCTCCGCACAACTGGTGACGATAGCGCCTCCCCCCGGCCCGGTACCGCATGTGCACCCGCGACACGCCCCCGGAGCGCCCAACCGGGGCAACTGCCGACCCGCGTACGCTGGTTCCCCGTGGTGACAGCCCGCGGTTCCCGGCGCCGCGAACGACGCAGCCGCGACCGCCACGGACGTGGCCTGCGCGGCCCCCTCTTCCCCTCGACCCTGCCCGCCGCCAGCACCCGCGCGGAGAAGTTCGACGCGCTGGTCCTCGACGCCCTGGAGCCCATCGAGGCCCGCTGGCGCACGGAGCTGACCAAGCTCGACGTCGCGGTGGACGACGTGCCGGAGGTCCCCGAGACCGGCACCCCCACCCCCGACGGCGTCCTCGCCGACAGCGGCGTACCGCTCGCCCGCCTGGTGGCGGCCGGGGTGGACCGCCGAGGCCAACCGACCCGGGCCCGGATCGTGCTCTACCGCCGCCCCCTGGAGGCCAGGGCCAAGGACGGCGGCGACCTGGCCGACCTGGTGCACGACGTGCTGGTGGAGCAGGTCGCCGCCTACCTCGGCCTCGACCCCGGCGTCATCGACGGCGAGGGCTGACCCCACGCCGACCGGCCCGCCCTGGGGACAACCCCGGGAGGGCCGCTTCCTCCGTCGGTGGCTGCCGGTTGGCTTGACCTCGGGGGCTCCCCCGGCCCTGTGGACAACTCGGCTCGGCGGAGCCTCTTTTGTCGGTGGCCCCTGGTTGAATTGATTTCGGGGGTCCCCTGGGGCTGTGGACAACTCCGGGCGGAGCGGCGGTTTTCGTCGGTGGGTGGTGCTTGGGTTGATTTGGGGGCTGCCCTGGCGCCGATGGGCAGCAGGTGGGCTGGCTCCCAGGGCCTGTCCTCAACGCAGGCCGACACCCCGAAACGCCGGCCCGGCGAGTAAATGCCCGGGTGGCTGAAAAGTGCCTGCCCAGCCAGCCACCCCCGAAACCGCCGGCCCGGCGAGCCAACTGCCCGGGTGGGTGGACGCGCTTGCCCAGCCAGCCACCCCCGAAACCGCCGGCCCGGCCAGCCAACTGCCCGGGTGGGTGGACGCGCTTGCCAGCCGACCACCCCGAAAACCGCCGGCCCGGCTACGCCCCTGCCCGGGTGGGTGGATGTGTTTGGCCGGG
>NZ_AYXG01000002.1 GCF_000564855.1 Actinokineospora spheciospongiae | reverse complement strand
CGCCATAGGGGCCCCGGCCAAACACATCCACCCAGCCGGGCACCCCAACCAAACGACCGGGCCCTAAAAACGGCGCGCGGCGAAGCACATCCACCAAACCGGGCCAAAAACCACAGACACGGCGAAGCAGATCAGCCATAGATCCCCAGCACCACCTACCCGTGGATTCGCCCAGACCCCTCGGTCAGCCGTTCCCCACCCCGCCCCCACCGCAACGCGATGATCTCCGCCGCGATCGACACCGCGGTCTCCTCCGGCGTCCGCGCCCCCAGGTCCAACCCGATCGGCGAAGCCAACGCCGACAGCTCCACCTCACTCACCCCCGCGGCGCGCAGCCGCGCCATCCGGTCCTCGTGCGTGCGCCGAGACCCCATGGCCCCCACGTAGCCGAGCCCCCCGCGCAGCGCCACCTCCAACACCGGCACGTCGAACTTCGGGTCGTGCGTCAGCACGGTGACGACCGTCCGCCCGTCCACCCGTCCCGCCGCCGATTCCGCGGCGAGGTACCGGTGCGGCCAATCCACCACGACTTCGTGCGCCCCGGGAAAGCGCGATGCGGTCGCGAAAACCGGCCGCGCATCGCACACCGTCACCCGGTATCCGAGGTAGGCCCCCATCCGCGCCATCGCAGCGGCGAAGTCGATCGCCCCGAACACCAGGAGCCGGGGCGGCGGCTCGAACGAACTGACGAAGACCGACAGCCCCTCCCCCCGCCGCTCCCCGTCCACCCCGTAGTGCAGCGTCGCGTTCCGCCCGGACGCCAGCAGCCCCCGCGCGTCGTCCACGACAGCGGCGTCGATGCGGGCGTTCCCCGTGCCCCCCACGTGGTCCCCCGCCCGCACGACGATCCGCCGTCCGGTGAGCGCCGGATGAGCGACCACCGTGGCCACCGCCACCGGCTCCCCCGCCCGCACCGACTCCACCACCGCGGGCAACTCCGGGTAGCCGACCGGGTCCACCCGCTCGACGAAGATGTCGATGATCCCCCCGCAGGTCAGCCCCACGGCGAACGCGTCGTCGTCGCTGACGCCGTAGCGCTGCAGCACCGGCCTGCCGGTCTCCAGCACCTCCCGCCCCGACTCGTAGACCGCGCCCTCGACGCACCCCCCGGACACGCTGCCCGCGACGCTCCCGTCCTCGGCCACCAGCATCGCCGCCCCGGCCGCCCGGGGCGCCGACGAGAAGGTCGCCACCACTGTCGCCAGCGCCACCGCCCGCCCCCCGGCGTGGTGGCGCACCAGTTCCTCCAGCACGTCCCGCACGCGCACCTCCCTCGGCCACCAGCCAAGCACCACCCCACCACCGAACGCCAGCACCCCACAGCACTCCCGCGTGGACAGGGGTCCGCGGCCGCCCCGTCCCCGTGGGCGCCTCAGCCGCCGAGGGCGGCGAGCCAACCGAGCACGGTCAGGATGAAGTGCGGTTCCATCGCGAAACCTCCTCCCGGTACTTCCCGAACGCCGGGGGAATCCTTTCCCGGCGCCGACCTCCGTGGCCGTGCCGGAAGATTCACACGGACCGGAAAGGAGTTCCGCGTACGATGACTCACAACGCGGAACAACCCGCGGAACCACTTCCCCCACCGACCCCGCCCGTGCGCCGGGTGTTGTGACGGCGGGGTCGCGATGGTGCGCACGGCGTCGCGCCGGTCGGCGGGGGCGGGCGGGTGCCTACCATCGGACCGGCGTCGGTCAACCCGGGGCAACGGCCGGTCAGGTGGGGGTTCCGCGTGGACATCCGGGAAGCGAACGAGGGCACCTTCTGGGCCCTGCTGGACCCCGAGCAGCGCGGCTGGGTGCGCGCCGCCGCCACCGCCCGGCGCTTCGAGCCCGGTGACGTGCTCATCCGGGAGGGTGACCGCGGCGACTGGGTCCTCGTGCTGGCCTCGGGGCGGGTCAAGGTCGTGGCGGCGGGTCCGGCGGGGCACGCGGCGGTGCTGGCCGTGCGCGGTCCCGGGGACATCCTCGGGGAGATGGCGGCCCTGGACGGCAGTCCCCGGTCGGCGACGGTGACCGCGGTGGAGCCGGTGGTGGGCCTGCACGTCCCCGGGGGGCGCTTCAGCGCCCTCCTGGTGGACCACCCGGCGGTCGCGGCGATCCTGCTGCGCATCGTCACCAGCAGGCTCCGCTACGCCAACCAGCGCCGCATGGACCACGCCGACGCGGGCACCGCCCGCAGGCTGGCGGCCCTCCTCCTGGAGCTGCACGACCGCTACGGCCGCCGCGCACCCGATGGCGTCACCATCACCCTCCGGGTCACCCAGAGCGACCTGGCGGGCCTCATCTCCGCCTCCCGCGAGGCGGTGACCAGGGCCCTGCGGCCCCTCCGCGACCGGGGTGTCCTCACCACCGGCAGGCAGCGCCTGGTCATCCACGACGTGGAAGCCCTCCGCCGCGCCGCCCGGTGACCCCTCGCGGAGCCCCCCGCCGAGCGCCCCGGGGTGGCCGCTACTCGGGGGTCACGTCCGCGACCAGGTCCGCCAGCACGGCCCGGCAGTCGGCGAGGGCGCGGCGGCCCTTCTTCGTCGTCCGGTAGCGGCGGACCCGCCTGCCGTCGAGCACCTCCGTGCGCGACTTGAGCAGCCCGGCCTCCTGCAGGCGGTGCAGCAGCGGGTACAGCGTCCCCGGTGACACGCGGTGGCCCGCATCGGCCAGGTGGGTGGTGAGGACGGCGCCGTGGAGTTCGTCCTGGGCCGCCAGGTGCAGGACGCGCAGGCGCAGCGCCCCGTTGCGGAAGTCTTGGACCACATCCATCGGCCGAGGATATCAGTTCCCGATATCGGGATGCGAAACCAGCGGACTTCCATGCCAGCAAACATGATTCTTTCCGATATCGGAAAGCGATACCAGGAATCGCTTGCACGAAAGGGGCGTTACACGTAACTCACACGTGTGAAACATGACACGAAGACCCCCACCGGAGCGGCCGGACGTCGGTGACCAGGGGTAACGTGCATCGGGCAACGCACCGCAAGCCCTGGTCCGAAAAGGTGAGAAATGCGAACGAAGCGATGACGGTCATGGATTCCCCGCCGTCCTTGCTCCACGCTCCCGACCCGCTCGCCGAGGCCGCCGCGCGCGGCCTGGCCGTCTTCCGGGCAGGCCCGGAGAGCGCCCCGCGCACCCTCCTCGACGTCCTCGCCGCCACCGCCGCCCGGCACCCCGACGCCGACGCGGTGGACGACGGCACCACGGTCCTGACCTACCGGGCGCTGCTGGCCGAGGTCGACTCGGTCAAGGCCGACCTGCGCGCCGCGGGCATCGGCCTCGGCGACCGGGTCGGCGTGCGCGTGCCCTCGGGCACCGTCGACCTCTACGTCGGCGTCCTGGGCGTGCTGGCCGCGGGCGCCGCCTACGTGCCGGTCGACTTCGACGACCCCGACGAGCGGGCCGAGCTGGTGTTCGGCGAGGCCGCCGTCACCGCCGTCCTCGGCGCCGGGCGCACCATCACCACCCGCGCGAGCAGCGGGAACGCCCCCGGCAGGCCGACGCCGGACCACGACGCGTGGATCATCTTCACCTCCGGGTCGACCGGGAAGCCCAAGGGCGTTGCGGTCAGCCACCGCAGCGCCGCCGCGTTCGTCGACGCCGAGGCCGAGCTGTTCCTCGCCGACGAGCCGATCGGCCCGGACGACCGGGTGCTGGCCGGGCTGTCGGTGGCCTTCGACGCCTCCTGCGAGGAGATGTGGCTGGCCTGGCGCCACGGCGCCTGCCTGGTCGCCGCGCCGCGGGCGCTGGTCCGCACCGGGGTCGACCTGGGCCCGTGGCTCGTCGAGCGCGAGATCACCGTCGTGTCGACCGTGCCGACGCTGGCCGCGCTGTGGCCCGCGGAGGCGCTGGCCGAGGTGCGGCTGCTGATCTTCGGCGGCGAGGCCTGCCCGCCCGAGCTGGCCGCCCGGCTGGCCGTGCCGGGCCGCGAGCTGTGGAACACCTACGGCCCCACCGAGGCGACCGTGGTGGCCACCGCCGCCCGGCTGACCGGCGCGGGCCCGGTGCGCATCGGCCTGCCGCTGGACGGCTGGGAGCTGGCCGTGGTCGACGAGGCGGGTGAGCTGGTGCCGATGGGGGCCAGCGGCCAGCTCGTCATCGGCGGCGCGGGCCTGGCCCGCTACCTCGACCCGGCCAAGGACGCGGAGAAGTTCGCCCCGCTGCCCGCGCTGTCCTGGGACCGCGCCTACCGCAGCGGCGACCTGGTCACCGCCGACCCCGAGGGCCTGCTGTTCCTCGGCCGCGGCGACGAGCAGGTCAAGCTGGGCGGGCGCCGGATCGAACTCGGCGAGGTCGACGCCGCCCTGCAGGCCCTGCCGGACGTGGCGGGCGCCGCCGCGGCGGTGCGCACCACCGCCGCGGGCAACCAGCTCCTGGTCGGCTACCTGGTGCCGAAGCCGGGGTTCGACGCCAGGGCCGCCGTGGAGCAACTGCGCGCCGCGCTGCCCGCCGCCCTGGTGCCGCTGCTGGCCGAGGTCGACACGCTGCCCACCCGCACCTCCGGCAAGGTCGACCGCAACGCCCTGCCGTGGCCGCTGGACCTCGACACCACCGAGGTCGACGCCGCCGCGCTGACCGGCACCCAGACCTGGCTGGCCGGGCTGTGGCGCGACATCCTGGGCGTGCCGGTCGGCAGCCCGGACGCCGACTTCTTCCAGCACGGCGGTGGCAGCCTGACCGCCGCGCAGCTCGTCTCCCGCATCCGCGCGGAGTACCCGAGCATCGCCGTCAGCGACCTGTACCAGAACCCGACGCTGGGTGAGCTGGCCGAACTGGTCGACGCCGCCGCCGCGAGCGTGCAGAGCGACCGCGTGATTGCCCCGATGCCGCGCAAGGCGCAGGTCGTGCAGGCCCTGGCGACCGTCCCGATGCTGACCCTGGTCGGCGCGCGCTGGGCCGTCACCGTGGCCGCGCTGAGCAACGTCCTGGCGCTGACCGGTGCGCTGACCTGGGCGCCGACGACGTCCTGGTGGCTGGTCGCGGTCGGCTGGCTGCTGTTCCTGAGCCCGATGGGCCGGATGGCGCTGGCCGCGGGCACCGCCCGGGTCCTGCTGCGCGGGGTCACCCCCGGCGACTACCCGCGCGGTGGCGGCGTCCACCTGCGGCTGTGGGCCGCGGAGCGGGTGGTCGACCTGACCGGTGCCACGAACCTCGCGGGCGCCCCCTGGATGACCCACTACGCCCGCGCGCTCGGCGCCAAGATCGGCGACGACGTCGACCTGCACTCGCTGCCCCCGGTCACCGGCCTGCTCAAGCTGGGCCGGGGAGCGGCCGTGGAGCCCGAGGTGGACCTGTCCGGGCACTGGCTCGACGGCGACGTCCTGCGCATCGGCCGGATCAAGGTCGGCGCCGGTGCCACCGTCGGCTCGCGCAGCACGCTGTTCCCCGGCGCCCGGGTCGGCAAGCGCGCCGCAGTCGCGCCCGGCTCCGGGGTGCTGGGCGCGGTCCCGGCCGGGGAGCGGTGGGGCGGGTCGCCCGCCAGCCGCACCGGCAAGGCACCGCACCGGGTGGTGCGGCCGCCGCGGCGGCGCCGCTGGGTCGCGGTGTACGCGGCCACGTCGTTCGCGCTGAGCCTGTTCCCGGTGCTCGCGGCCGTCCCGGCGCTGCTGGTGCTCGGCGCGTTCGCCGCCGGGTCGGCGGACCTGCCCGCCGCCCTGGGTTCCGCGCTGCTCGGCGTGCCCGCGGCCACGGTCACCTGGCTGGTGGCGTACGCGCTGCTGGTGCTGGTGTCGGTGCGCGCGCTGTCGATCGGGCTGCGGGCGGGGCTGCACCCGGTGCACAGCCGGGTCGCGTGGCAGGCGTGGGCCACCGAGCGGATCATGGGGCTGGCCCGGGTCGGGCTGTTCCCCCTGTACGCGAGCCTGGCGACGCCGGTGTGGCTGCGCGCCCTGGGCATGAAGGTCGGCCGCCGGGTCGAGGCGTCGACGGTGCTGGCGCTGCCCAGCATGACCACCGTGGGCGACGGCGCGTTCCTCGCCGACGACACCATGATCGGCACCTACGAGCTGGGCGGCGGCTGGCTGCGGATCGAACCGGCCAAGGTCGGCAAGCGCGCGTTCCTGGGCAACTCGGGGATGACCGCGCCGGGCCGCTCGGTGCCCAACCGCGGCCTGGTCGGGGTGCTGTCCTCCACGCCGAAGAAGGCCAAGGCGGGGTCGTCCTACCTGGGCATGCCGCCGATGAAGCTGCCCCGCACGGTCGAGACCGGTGACGAGAGCACCACCTTCGACCCGCCGAAGCGGCTGATGGTGGCCCGCGCCCTGGTCGAGCTGTGCCGGGTGGTCCCGGTGATGGCGTCGGCGGCGCTGGCGGTGCTCGCCGCGGCCGGGTTCCTCTGGCTCGGCCCGTGGCTGGGGCTGGCCCTGGGCGGGGTGCTGCTGCTCGGTGCGGGTGTGGCCGCGTGCGCGGTGTCGGTGGCGGCGAAATGGCTGCTGGTCGGCCGGTTCCGCGCGGTGGAACGTCCACTGTGGAGTTCGTTCGTGTGGCGCACCGAGCTGGCGGACGCGTTCGTGGAGGTGCTGGCGGTGCCGTGGTCCGTCCCGGCCACCCAGGGCACCCCGCTGCTGTCGGTGTGGCTGCGGGCGATGGGTGCCCGGATCGGTCGCGGCGCGTGGGTGGAGACGTACTGGCTGCCCGAGTCGGACCTGGTCCACATCGGCGACGGGGCCACGGTCAACCGCGGCTGCGTCGTGCAGACCCACCTGTTCCACGACCGGATCATGAGCATGGCCCCGGTGACCCTGGGCGCGGGCGCCACCCTCGGCCCGCACGGCATCACGCTGCCCGGCGCGGCCGTCGGCGAACGCACCACGGTCGGCCCGGCGTCGCTGGTGATGCGCGGCGAGTCGGTGCCCGCCGGGACGCGCTGGTTGGGCAACCCGATCTCGGCGTGGCCCGCCGGTCGCTGATTGAATGGGGGCATGAAGGCAGGGGAGCCGGGGGCCAGCACCTCCCACGACGCGTACCTGCCGCAGAACGGCAACGGCGGCTATCGGGTCAGCCACTACGACCTGGAGCTGGACTACCGGGTCGGGCCGGGCAGGCTGTCCGGCCGGGCCCGGATCTCGGCGGTGTCCACGCAGGCGCTGTCCAGGCTGAGCCTCGACTTCCGCGGCCTGCGCACCGCCCGGGTCACCGTGGACGGCAGGGCGGCCCGCTACGTCCAGCGCGGGGCGAAGCTGCACGTCACCCCGGCCCGCCCGGTGCAGGCCGGGGTGGCGTTCGTGGTGGAGGTCCGCTACCTGGGTTCGCCAACCCCGGTGCCCAGCCGGTGGGGTGAGATCGGCTGGGACTACCTCGACGACGGCGTGGTGGTCGCCAGCCAACCCGTCGGCGCCCCGTCCTGGTTCCCGTGCAACGACCACCCGTCGGACAAGGCCACCTACCGGCTGTCGGTCACCACCGCGTCGGCGTACCTGGTGGAGGCGACCGGGCAACTGGCGTCCCTGCGCTCGGCGGCCAGCACCAGCACCTGGGAGTACGTGCTCGCGGCGCCGACCCCGACGTACCTGGTGGGTGTCCAAATCGGACGCTACGGCGCGTTCGCGGTGAATTCCCCGGTGCCCCAGCGCTTCGCCGCCCCCACGCGGATCACCTCGGCCGCCCGGCACGACTTCGGCCGCCAGGGCCGGATGATCGAGGAGTTCTCCCGCCTCTTCGGCCCCTACCCGTTCCCCGGCTACACGGTCGTCATCGCCGACGCGGAACTGGACGCCCCGGTGGAAGCCCAGTCGCTGTCGGTCTTCGGCACCAACCACGTCGACGGCAGGCGCGGGTCGGAACACCTGGTCGCCCACGAACTGGCCCACCAGTGGTTCGGCAACAGCCTCACCGTCGCCGAGTGGAAGCACATCTGGCTCAACGAGGGCTTCGCCACCTACGCCGAGTGGCTGTGGTCGGCCGCCGCCGACGGCGTCCCGGTCGACACCCACGCCCGCCGGGCCTGGCGCACCCTCGCCGCCCAACCCCAGGACCTCGTCCTCGCCGACCCCACCACCGAAAACCTCTTCGACGACCGCGTCTACCTCCGCGGCGCCCTCACCCTCCACGCCCTCAGGTCCACCCTGGGCGACCCGGCCTTCTTCACCCTGCTCAAGACCTGGACCACCACCCACCACCACAGCACGGTGACCACCGACGCCTTCATCGCCCTGGCCGAGACCCACGCCTCCGGCCCGCTGACGGCGCTCTTCACCCGCTGGCTGTACCGCACGGCCCTCCCCGCCCTCCCCGCCTGACCGGGGCCAGCGAGCACAACCCGCCCACAGCCGACACCACTGCGACGCATGTGAACTCGCGCTTCGAGCAAGTCGGCGAGTTCAGCCGAAATGAACAGCACTCTCGCTCAGGAGTGCTCAGCATTGACGGGGAAGGACAACCGCCCTTGGTGGTGACAACAAAGCCGTTGTCGCAGGCGATACCGTGAGACCACCGCGAGAGGGCATCCACCGGCTTGGCACAGCCGCCCAAGACCGGTCGGTGGGCATGATGAGCCAGATCAGTCGTCTTCCAATGCCCGCAGTTCGTTGAATGCCGCCAGTTGGCGTTGCCTGCGGGCGTGTTGTTCGCGCAGCATGTCAACTGTGCGCAGGCGGGTGCGCGAACCGACTTTGCGCGAGGGGGAGAAGCGGTCAGAGGTCGACGGTCGGGGTGACCACGGTGCGCGGTTTGCCGCCGTGCATCCGGACGCGGATCTGGGTGGTGCCCCGGGGGACCTCGGTGAGCACGAACCGGCCGCCCTCGTCCGCGACGGTCTTGGCCGTGTCGTGGTCGGCGACGCGGACCTCGACGCCGTGCTCGCCCGCCGGGACGAGCCAGCCGTCGATGCGCTGGCGCTCCCCGGTGCGGGTCACGTTGACCATGACCGTGAGGTCGCCGACGAAGAAGGTCATGGTGCCGGTGCCGCCGCCGCGGACGCCCGCGAGGGCGCGCTGGTCAGCCCAGCGGGCGGCCTCCAGCTCGACCTCGGCGTCGATGTCCTCGATGGCGAGGGCGAACTGTGAGCGCTCGACCAGGCCCTCGGGCACCGGGTCGAGCTCGTCCATGAGCCGGGCGACCTCGCCCATCCAGTAGTCGTGCTCGGCGGGTTCCATCTCGTGTCCGTCCATGGTCCTCATCTGCCACCCTCCCCATCTTCGTACAGGTCGCGCAGGTTCTGCAGGCACCGGCCGCGGGTCGGGCCGATGCTGCCGCGCGGCATCTCCATCGCCTCGGCGACGACCTGGTAGTTCGCGCGGCCCTGCAGCACGGTCAGCCGCAGCAGTTCCTGGCAGCGCGCGGGCAGCCGGTGGAACGCGCTCCACAGCCGGTGGTCCCGCTCGTCGCGCAGGACCTCCGCCTCGGGCATCGGTTCGGTGCTGTGCACGTGCTCGGCGGCCTCCTGCGGGAGGTCGCCCTGGGCGGTGCCGCGCCTGCGGGTGCGCACCGCCTCGCGCTTGGTCGTGATCACCAGCCAGCCGACGAGCGCCTTGGGCTCGGCGACCTTGTCGAGGTTGCGCAGCAGCGCCAGCCACACCGTCTGCACCACGTCCTCGGCGGCGGTGCGGTCGAGGCCGACGCCGCGCGAGATGTGCCACACCAGCGGGGACAGCTCCGCCACGATCACGTCGAGGGCGGACTTGTCGCCCGCTCTGGCCGCGAGCACGCACGCCGCGTGGCGATCGGCGCCCTGCAGGCCCTCCCATGGCGGATTGGTCCCTACCGTGCGGATCACCGCTTCCACCCCACTCTTCGTCGTCCGGGGTCGTTCTCCCTGGTGGTGCCCGGTGCACCGGGCCGGGCGGGCGGGCCGCGCCCCCGCGCGG
>NZ_AYXG01000001.1 GCF_000564855.1 Actinokineospora spheciospongiae | reverse complement strand
GGCTGGCGGTTTCGGGGTGGTCGGCGGCTGCGCCAGTGGGGTTCGGCGTAGCCGACAGCCGGGCCGGCGGTTCGCGGTGCAGTCGGCAGCGTTGCGGGCGGGGCGGGGGTCAGCCGGTGGTGGTGCTGGGGGCCGTGGAGGGCGGGGCGGTCGGGGTGCCCTGGCGGGGCGGTCGGGGCGGGCCCTGGCCGCCGCGATCACCCGGGCGGTCGAAGCGGCCGGGGCCGCGGTCGCCGGGGTCCCGGTTGTCCTGGCCGCGCTCGTGGCGGGCGTGGCCGCCGTGCCTGCCGTGGTCGTCACCGGCGGCGCCGATGGCGAAGCCCGCGATGCCGCCGACGAGCAGCAGGGTCGCGCTGAGCAGGGCGGCGACCAGGAGGCTGACGGTGCGCGGCGGCTTGGAGCCCGTCGCCGCGATCATCGGCGGTGCCGCGGCCGGGGGGAACACCTGCTGGGCGGTGGAGCCGGGGTCGGGTGTGCCGCTCCGGGCTGCATCGGGCTGAGCGGAGTCCGGCTGGGCCGGGCCACGCCCGGCAGAGCCGGGCAGGGCAGGGCCTGCACCACCGGGCGAGCTGGAGCCGGGCATGGCAGAGCCTGCGCCGGCGGGCGAGCTGGAGCCGGGCAGGGTGGGGGTGGGCTCGGTGGGGGTGGGGGCCGGGAGCGGTGGGGTGGGGTCGGGCCGCTCGGGGCCGGGGTTCGGGGTGTCGGCCATGTCTCATGGTGCGCCTCGGGGATGTGTGGTCTCCGTATCGAGGGCGTTGGCGAGTGGATCAGAGGACGAAGGTGTCGGACCAGGGTTGGGCGGTGCGGCCGGACAGGGCCTCCAGGAGGGAGGCCGCCTGGGTGTCGGTGAGGGAGGCGACGAAGTCGATGACCGCCCGGCCCCTGGCCAGGGCCAGGACGCCGGAGCGGCCCGCGGGACCCTCGCCGGTGGCGCCGATGAGGGTTTCCGGGTGGTCGGCGGCCAGGGCGCTGTACTCGGCGTGGGCCAGCTCCACCAGGTCGTTGAGGCGGCGGGGGAGGCGGTCGGCCTCGAAGCGGTCGTCGAGCCACTGGTCGAGGGCTTCGACGAGCTTGGTCAGGAGGCGGGCCTGGCCGCGCTGGTAGAGGGCGAGGTCGGGGCGGAGGAGGACGAAGCGGCGGTGCACGAACTTGAGGACCTGGACCTCGTGCCACTGGGTGCGGCCGAGCAGGACGTGGCCGGAGCGGGTCGGGGGGTCGGGCAGCACGTGCATCCCGGCGACCAGGCGCGCGGTCCAGCCAGAGGAGAAGCGACCGAAGGCCTGTTCGGCGTCGACCGAGCCGTCGAAGGGGACGGCCAGGAGGGAGTCGACCAGCTCGGCCCGGACCCTGGACACGGCCTCGCCGAACGCGTCGTCGTCGACCATCCAACTGTCGCGGGCGTGCAGGCGCCTGCGCAGGACCTCCAGGGAGCGGCCGGGGCGGCGCTCGTCGGAGCGCAGGGCTGCGTCGTCGAGGGCGGCGAAGCCCGCGCGGTCGGCCTCCCACTGGCCCAGTTCGGCGGAGACCGGGGCGTGCTGCAGGACGCCGATGCGGTGGAAGTCCTCCAGGTCGTGGATGGCGTAGGCGATGTCGTCGGCGTTGTCCATCACCGAGGCCTCGACGGTCTGCTGCCAGTCGGGGATGCGACCGGCGAACGGGAGGCGGGCGCCCGCGTGGTCGTCGAGTTCGGTGACGTAGACGGAGAACTTGCTCGACCCCGTGCCCGGGGCGTCCTTGGGCTCGGCGGCGCCGCGGGGCGGGTCGGGCAGGGCACTGGGGTGCGGCGGCGCCCCGGCCAGGCGGGCCCACGGGTACTTGAGCACCGCCGCGCGCACCGCCGCGGTGAGGTCGAGGCCCGCGGCGCGGGGGCCCCGGGTGTCGGTGGTGGTGATGATCCGGAAGCTCTGGGCGTTGCCCTCGAAACCGTCGGGGAGGGCGAAGCGGTGCCGGGCGATGCGGTCGAGGACCTGCTCGCCGAGGTGCCCGAACGGCGGGTGCCCCAGGTCGTGCGCCAGCGCGGCGGCCTCCACCACGTCCGGGTCGCAGCCGCCCAGCTTGTCCAGCAGCGGAACCAGGTCCGCGTCGGCGGCCAGCCGCTCGGCGATGGCCCTGGCGACCTGGGCCACCTTGAGGCTGTGGGTGAGCCGGTTGTGCAGCAGGCCCGACCCGCTGACGCTGACCACCTGCGTCACCCCGCCCAGCCGGGCGAAGAACGGCGAGGCGACGATGCGGTCGCGGTCGGCGCGGTACGGGCTGGTGGCGAGGTCGGCCGCGCCCGCGCCGCGGTCGCGGCGGGCTTCCCTGGCCGGGGTGTCGGCTGGTTCGGACATGCCGCAGAGCTTAGGGCGCGGCACCGACACGGGTCGGAATCCGTCCACAGGTCACGGTCGGCGGTCGGGGTGGGATCGGCGGCGACGGCCGGGGTGTGGTCGGATCGGGGCATGGACGTCGTGGTGGTGGGATCGGGTCCGGCGGGGTGGGCCGTGGCCGACGCCTGCGGCAGGCGCGGGCTGGAGGTGGCGCTGGTGGCGCCCGCTCCGTTGACCCCGTGGCCCGCGACCTACGGGATGTGGGCCGAGCAGGCCGCGGTGCTGCCCGACGGGGCCGCGACGACGGCCGCCACCGGCGTGCGCGCGGCCGGGCGGCTCCTCGACCAGGGGTACGTCGTGCTCGACAACGCCGCCACGCAGGCCGCTTACGCGCGCGGGTCCGTGACCCCGATCGCCGACCGGGTCGCCTCGGCCGACCACGGGCCGCGCGGGTCCACGGTGGTGCTCGCGTCCGGGCGGCGCCTGGCGTGCCGGGTCGCGGTGGACGCCAGCGGCGCGCTGCGGGTGCTCTCGGGTGGACGGCCCGGCGGCCACCGCGCGGAGCAGACCGCCCACGGACTGGTGTTCCCCGCCGAGGCGGTCGCTGATCTGGTGCCGCCGGGGCAGGCGATCTTCATGGACGACTGGTCCACACAGGACGGCCTGGCCACCTTCCTCTACGCCGTCCCGCTCCCGGGAGGACGGACCCTCGTGGAGGAGACCTCCCTCGTCGCCAAGCCCGGTGTGCCCGTGGAGCGGTTGCGGCAGCGGCTGATCGCCCGGCTGCGCGCCGCCGGGGTGGACCCCGGGGCCGCGACCGCGGCGGAGAACGTCCGCTTCCCCATGGACCTCCCCCGGCCCCGGACCGCCGCCATCGGCGCCGCCGCGGGCATGGTCCACCCGGCCACCGGCTACAGCGTCGCCGATTCCCTCGCGGTGGCGCCCCGGCTGGCCGACGCGATCGCCGCGGGCGGGACGGGCCGGGACGTGGTGTGGACACCGGCGGCCCGGGCCGTGCACGCCCTGCGCGCGCACGGCGCCCGGGTGCTGCGGTCGCTGCCCGCCGCCGCGCTGCCGGAGTTCTTCGACGCCTTCTTCGCGCTGCCCACCGAGGTGCGCCTGCCGTACCTGACCGGGCGGGAGGACGTCGCGGGGACGACCAGGGCGATGACCGAGCTGTTCCGGGGGGTGCCGTGGCGGTTGCGGGCGGCGATGGCGGTGGGCGGGTTCAGCGCAGCGCTTCGCGGAGCAGCCTGAACTCCGCCGCCAGCGCCTCCAACTGGTAGTGGGCGTTGAGCCCGCTCGGGTTCGGCAGCACCCAGACCCCCGCGTCGCCGATCGTGGTGCCCTGGCGGCCGATCGTCGCCTTGGGCACGCCGAAGGCCGTGCGGTAGGCGGTGATCCCGACCACGGCCAGCATCCCGGGCCGGTACTGCCGGACCACCTCGACCAGCCGCTGCCCGCCCGCGCGCAGTTCCTCGTCGGACAGTTCGTCGGCGCGCGCGGTCGCCCGCGCCACCAGGTTGGTCAGCCCCAGGCCGAACGAGGTCAGCTCCTCCTGCTCGGCGGGCCGCAGCAGCCGGGGGGTGAAGCCGGAGGCGTGCAGGGCGGGCCAGAAGCGGTTGCCCGGCCGGGCGAAGTGGTGGCCGGTGAAACCGGAGTACAGGCCGGGGTTGATGCCACAGAACAGGACGTCCAGGTCGGGGGCGAGGACGTCGGGGATGGTGCGGTCGTGGGCGGCGGCGAGTTCGTCACGAGTGGGTCTGGGCACGACCCCATGGGAACAGAAGTCGATCACGGCTGCCACCGGGTCGGCCGGACTGGTCCGAACCTGTCGTCCGCCGACGAACGGGTCACCCCACCGGCGGGACACCTTTTGTCACAAAGAGGCAATCCGCGCGGCGGCCGCTTCCTTTGCTTCCCGCGCAGCGCTTCACCCTCCCACTCCCCCATGTGGATTCCGACTGTGCCCCACCCCGGAGGCTCCCCGCCGATCCGAGGACCTGGATATCTTTATAGTGAATAGATTATGGTCGATATTGAAGGTGTGAGAAAAGCCCCGGGGCCTGCCCGGGGCTTTTTCCGTCAGACGGTGAACCCGAGGGCGCGCAACTGCTCGCGCCCGTCGTCGGTGATCTTCTCCGGGCCCCACGGCGGCATCCAGATCCAGTTGATCCGGAAGTCGTCGACGACCCCGGACCCGCTCAGCGCGACCCGGGTCTGCTCCTCGATCACGTCGCTGAGCGGGCACGCGGCCGAGGTCAGCGTCATGTCCAGGGTGGCGGTGTTGTCGTCCTCGACCCGGATGTCGTACACCAGGCCCAGGTCGACGACGTTGATGCCGACCTCGGGGTCGACCACGTCGCGCATGGCCTCCTCGACGTCCTCCACCGAGGCCACGTCGGCGCGCGGGGCGGCGACCTGGTCGGTCATCCCGGCGGCGCCGCGCACGACCTCCTCGGCGGAGACCCCGGGCACCGTGTCCTGCGTGCTCTGCTCGGTCATGCTCGACCCTCCCCTTCGGCGCGGACGACCGCGTCCTTGAACGCCATCCAGCCCAGCAGCGCGCACTTCACGCGCGCCGGGTACTTGGCCACACCGGCGAAGGCGATGCCGTCCTCCAGCACGTCCTCGTCCGGCTCGACCTTGCCGCGCCCCTGCATCAGTTCCACGAACGCGTCGAGCTTCTTGAACGCCTCCCCCACCGGCCTGCCGACCACCAGGTCGGTCAGCACCGACGTCGAGGCCTGGCTGATCGAGCAGCCCTGCCCGTCGTAGGAGACGTCGGCGACCCGCTCGCCGTCGAGCTTGACCCGCAGCGTGACCTCGTCCCCGCAGGTCGGGTTGACCTGGAAGGACTCGGCGTCGAACGGGTCGCGCAGGCCGCGGCCGTGCGGGTTCTTGTAGTGGTCCAGGATGATCTCCTGGTACAGCGACTCCAACTGCACCTAGACCACCCCGAAGAACCGCTGGACCTCGCGCACCCCGGCGAGGAACGCCTCGACGTCGGCGAGGTCGTTGTAGACGTAGAAGCTGGCCCGCACGGACGCCGGGACGCCCAGGCGCCGGTGCAGCGGCCACGCGCAGTGGTGGCCCACCCGCACGGCCACGCCCTGGTCGTCGAGGACCTGCCCGACGTCGTGCGGGTGCACCCCGTCGACGACGAACGCCACGGCCCCGCCCCGGTCGGTCACCGCACCCGCCGGGTCCAGCCCCGGGCCGAGGACCCGGATGCCCGGGATCTCGGCCAGACCGGCCAGGGTCGCCAGGGTCAGGTCGTGCTCGTGCCGGGAGACCTCCGCCATGCCCAGCGCGGACAGGTAGTCCACGGCCGCGCCGAGGGCCACCGCCTGCGAGGTCATCGGCGTGCCCGCCTCGAACCGCTGCGGCGGCGCGGCGAAGGTGCTGGCCTCCATCCGGACCGTCTCGATCATCGAGCCGCCGGTCAGGAACGGCGGCAGCGCGGCCAGCAGCTCGCGGCGCCCGTAGAGCACGCCGAGACCGTACGGGCCGAGCATCTTGTGGCTGGAGAAGACCGCGAAGTCCACGTCCAGTGCCCGCAGGTCGACCGGCTGGTGCGGCACCGACTGGCAGGCGTCGAGCAGCGTGAGCGCGCCCACGGCCTTGGCCCGCGCGACGATCGGCGCGGGCGGGTTGACCGTGCCGAGCACGTTCGACTGGTGGGTGAACGCCACCAGCTTCGTGCGCTCGTTGACGATCCCGTCGAGGTCGGACAGGTCGAGCCTGCCCTCGTCGGTCACCGGGAACCAGCGCAGGGTCGCCCCGGTGCGCTGCGCGAGCTGCTGCCAGGGCACCAGGTTCGCGTGGTGCTCCATCTCGGTGGTGACGATCTCGTCGCCGGGGCCGAGGGCGAACCGCGCGGCCTCCGGCCCGGAGGTGGCCGCGTTGCCCATGGCGTAGGCGACCAGGTTGACGCCCTCGGTGGCGTTCTTGGTGAACACCAGCTCGTCGGCGTCGGTGCCGACGAACGCGGCGATGCGCGCCCTGGCGGCCTCGTAGGCGTCGGTGGCCTCCTCGGCGAGCTGGTGCGCGCCGCGGTGGACCGCCGAGTTGTGCTGCTCGAGGAACTCGCGCTCGGCGTCGAGGACCTGCCTCGGTCGCTGCGAGGTGGCGCCGGAGTCCAGGTACACCAGGCGCTTGCCCTCGCGGACGGTGCGGCCCAGGATCGGGAAGTCGGCGCGGAGGGCGTCGACGTCCAGCGGTGCGGAGACTGTGGTGGTCACCTGACCGGCACCTCCTTGTCTGTCAGTTCGGGTGTCTGCCGGGTGCAACGTCAGGAGGCGGTCGTGGCTTCCTGGATCGCGGCGTACTTGACGTAGCCCTCGTTCTCCAGGACGTCGGCCAGCTCGGCGCCGCCGGACTCGACGATGCGCCCACCGGCGAAGACGTGCACGAAGTCCGGGGTGATGTGGCGCAGGATGCGGGTGTAGTGCGTGATCAGCAGCACACCGGTCTCCCCGGAGGCCTTGTACCGGTTCACGCCGTCGGACACCACGCGCAGCGCGTCGACGTCGAGGCCGGAGTCGGTCTCGTCCAGGATGGCGATCTTCGGCTGGAGCAGCGCGAGCTGCAGGATCTCGTGGCGCTTCTTCTCACCGCCGGAGAAGCCCTCGTTGACCGAGCGCTCGGAGAAGGCCGGGTCGATCTCCAGCTCGCCCATCTGCTGCTTGACCTCCTTGACCCAGGTCCGCAGCTTGGGGGCCTCGCCGCGGACCGCGGTGGCGGCGGTGCGCAGGAAGTTCGACATCGACACGCCGGGGACCTCGACCGGGTACTGCATGGCCAGGAACAGGCCAGCGCGGGCGCGCTCGTCGACGGACATGGCGAGCACGTCCTCGCCGTCGAGGGTGATCGTGCCGGAGGTCACCTCGTACTTGGGGTGGCCCGCGACCGCGTAGGACAGCGTCGACTTGCCGGACCCGTTGGGGCCCATGATCGCGTGCGTCTCGCCCGCCTTCACGGTGAGGTCGACGCCCTTGAGGATCTCCTTGGGACCGTCCTCGGTGGCGACCGAGACGTGCAGGTCCTTGATCTCCAGGGTGGCCATTCTCTTCATCTCTCCAGTGGTGGTTCAGTTCAGGGTGGTCGTCACGTCGACCAGGACGTCGTCACCGTTCACGGTGACCGGGAAGACCTCGACCGGGTCGGTGGCCGGTGGGGAGGACGGTGCGCCGGTGCGCAGGTCGAAGCACGACCCGTGCAGCCAGCACTCCAGGCCCTTGCGGGTCAGCTCGCCCTCCGACAGCGACACCTCGGCGTGGCTGCACGAGTCGCGCAGCGCGTGCACCTGCTCGCCCCGGCGCACCAGCACCACGGGCACGTCGTCGACCTCGACGGCGAACGGCTTGCTGTCGTCGAGGTCGGTCAACGCACACGCCCTGCTCATCTCGCCTCCGCGGCGGGGAGTACGTCGGCGCGGATCATGCGCCGACGGCTTCCAGCTCCGCCTCGATCGCCGCTTCCAGGCGCTCGCGCACCTCGGGGACGGCGATCTTGTGGATCAGCTCGTGGAAGAAGCCGCGCACGACCAGGCGCCGGGCCTGGCCCTCGGGGATGCCGCGGGCCTGCAGGTAGAAGAGCTGCTCGTCGTCGAAGCGGCCGGTCGCGCTGGCGTGGCCCGCCGAGACGATCTCGCCGGTCTCGATCTCCAGGTTCGGCACCGAGTCGGCGCGGCACCCGTCGGTCAGCAGCAGGTTGCGGTTGAGCTCGTAGGTCTGGGTGTCCTCGGCGACCGCGCGGATGAGCACGTCGCCGATCCACACCGTGTGCGCGCCCTCACCCTGCAACGCGCCCTTGTACGTCACGTTCGACGTGCAGTTCGCCTGGTTGTGGTCGACGAAGGTGCGGTGCTCGAAGTGCTGGCCCGCGTCGGCGAAGTACACACCGGACAGGTCGACCTCGGCGCCCTTGTCGGCGAACTTCGCGGTCGGCGAGACCCGCACGACGTCGCCGCCCAGGGTGACCACGGTGTGCTTGAGCACGGCGTCGCGACCGATCTGCGCGTGGTGCGCGGAGACGTGCACGGCGTCGTCGGCCCAGTCCTGGATGGACACCACGGTGAGCTTGGCGCCGTCGGCGAGGACGAACTCCACGTTGTCGGCGTAGACCCCGGAACCCCGGTGGTCGAGCACGACGGTGGCCTCGGCGAACTGCTCCGCGCGCACCTGGAGGTGCCCGTAGGCGACCTGGCCCGCACCGGGGCCGGTGATCGTGACCGAGACCGGCGCGGAGGCGACGGACTCCTTGGTCACGGTCAGCACGGTGGCCTCGGTGAACGAGCTGTAGGCCTGCGCGGCGATCCGGTCGGCCGGGACACCGCCCGCGCCGAGGCGGGCGTCGTCGCGACCGACCACCTCGTGGGTCACCTCGGCCGGGGTGTCGACCGCGATCGACGCGGAGCCGGTCGCCGCGGCACCGGTGTGCAGTCCGGCGAGCCGCTTCATCGGGGTGAAGCGCCAGATCTCCTCCCGGCCGGTGGGCACCTCGAACGCGTTGACGTCGTAGGAGGTGAACCACTCGGCCCGGGAGGACTCCGGGACAACAGCCCCGTGGGAGTGGGGCTTGGCCGCGGTGTTCTCGATGACCGCGGGCTGTGCTGCCGACATCAGCCGACCGCTCCTTCCATCTGGAGCTCGATGAGACGGTTCAGTTCGAGGGCGTACTCCATGGGGAGTTCGCGCGCGATGGGCTCGACGAACCCGCGCACGATCATCGCCATGGCCTCGTCCTCGGTCAGGCCGCGCGACATCAGGTAGAACAACTGGTCGTCGCTGACCTTGGACACGGTGGCCTCGTGGCCCATCGCCACGTCGTCCTCGCGGATGTCGACGTAGGGGTAGGTGTCCGAGCGGCTGATCTGGTCGACCAGCAGCGCGTCGCACTTGACCGTGGACTTCGAGTGGTGCGCCCGCTTGTTGACCTGGACCAGGCCGCGGTAGGAGGTCCGGCCGCCGCCGCGCGCCACCGACTTGGAGATGATCGTCGAGGACGTGTGCGGTGCCATGTGGACCATCTTGGCACCCGCGTCCTGGTGCTGGCCCTCGCCCGCGAAGGCGATGGAGAGGACCTCGCCCTTGGCGTGCTCGCCCATCAGGAACACGGCCGGGTACTTCATGGTGACCTTGGAGCCGATGTTGCCGTCGATCCACTCCATGGTCGCGCCCTCTTCGGCCTTGGCGCGCTTGGTGACCAGGTTGTAGACGTTGTTCGACCAGTTCTGGATGGTCGTGTAGCGGCAGCGGCCGCCCTTCTTGACGATGATCTCCACGACCGCGGAGTGCAGCGAGTCCGAGGAGTAGATCGGCGCGGTGCAGCCCTCGACGTAGTGCACGTAGGCGCCCTCGTCGACGATGATCAGCGTGCGCTCGAACTGGCCCATGTTCTCGGTGTTGATCCGGAAGTAGGCCTGCAGCGGGATCTCGACGTGCACGCCCTTGGGGACGTAGATGAACGAGCCGCCGGACCAGGTGGCGCCGTTGAGCGCGGAGAACTTGTTGTCCCCGTGCGGGATCACCGAGCCGTAGTACTCCTCGAACAGCTCCGGGTGCTCGCGCAGCGCGGTGTCGGTGTCGAGGAAGATGACACCCTGCTTCTCGAGTTCCTCGTTGATCTTGTGGTAGACCACCTCGGACTCGTACTGGGCGGCGACACCGGAGACCAGGCGGGCCTTCTCCGCCTCCGGGATGCCCAGCTTGTCGTAGGTGTTCTTGATGTCCTGGGGCAGGTCCTCCCAGCTCGCGGCCTGCTTCTCGGTGGAGCGCACGAAGTACTTGATGTTGTCGAAGTCGATCCCGGAGAGGTCCGAACCCCAGGTCGGCATCGGCTTCTTGTCGAACAGGCGCAGCGCCTTGAGGCGCGACTCGAGCATCCACGCCGGTTCGCTCTTCTTCGCGGAGATGTCCCGCACGACGGCTTCCGAGAGGCCGCGCTTGGCGCTCGCGCCAGCGAAGTCCGAGTCGGCCCAGCCGTACTCGTAGCGCCCGAGCGAGTCCAGGGTCTGCTCCTGGGTCATCGGGGTCGCTGTGGTGGTTCGCTGCTCGGCAGCGGCAGTCATAGGGACTTCCCTCCATCCGGAACTTCTCGAGCTGTGGTGCGCCGCGCGCGCTGCTGGTCGGGCACGTGCGGGACGTGCGTGGTGCACGCCGCGTCGCCGTTGGCGATGGTCGCCAACCGCTGCACGTGCGTACCGAGCAGGTCCGCGAACACCGCCGTCTCGACCTCGCAGAGCTGCGGGAACTCCGCAGCCACGTGCGCGACCGGGCAGTGGTGCTGGCAGAGCTGCTCACCGATGCCGACGCTGCGCGTCGAGGCGGCGTAGCCCTCGCGGGTCAGCGCCGTGGCCAGGGCCTCGGCGCGGGCCGCGGGGTCGGCGATCGCGGTGACGGCCTCGCGGTGCGGGTCGACCAGGGTGGCCACCCGGCGCTCGGCGAACGCCCGCACCGCCTGCTCCCCGCCGGACTCGGCGAGGAACCGGAGGGCGGAGATCGCCAGGTCGTCGTAGGCGTGGCCGAACCGGGCGCGCCCGGACTCGGTCAGCAGGAAGAGCTTGGCCGGGCGTCCGCGGCCCCGCTGACCGCGGCGGGGTGCGTCGCGGGTGTACGCCTCCCCGTCGGCGACCAGGGCGTCCAGGTGCCTGCGGACGGCGGTCGGGCTCAGCCCCAGCGCCTCGGCGATCGCGGCCGCCGTGACCTCCCCGCGCTCCAGCAGCAGTCGGGCCACACCGTGCCTGGTGCGACCGTCGACCTGCTGACCTGCGCCGACGGGACCGGGGACGGTCACCCCCGGTGCTGGTGGAGCTGGTTCGGTCTTTTTCACAACACAAGTGTGTCTTATTTCCTGGAGGCCCGCAAAGGCACCCCCCGATCGCGTGACCGGCTTCACCGCCGCGGCCACCCCGCTACCCTTCGCCACGTGGTGGCAGCGGACACGCAGGAGCAGGCGGAGCGCGGTCGCGCACCGGGGGAATCGGCACCGCTGGACCGGGTGGAGCGCGCGCAACTGGACACGGTGCGCCGGTTCGGCACGGTGGGCTCGCTGCTGCTGACCATCGGTTCGCTCGGCGCGGGCGCGGCCCCGGTGTTCAACCCGGTGTTCCGGCTGCCGGTGCTGGGCCTGTTCAGCCGGATGACGACGGTGGCGCTGGCGTTCGCGTTCACCGGCGTGTTCATGATCGTGCTGGCCTGGCTGGCGCTGGGACGGCTGTCGCGGCCGGGGCGGGCGCGGGCGGTGTCGGTGCCGCAGATGGGCCGCACCCTGGCGATGTGGATCACCCCGCTGGTGTTCACCGTGCCCAGCTTCAGCCGCGACGTCTACAGCTACCTGGCGCAGAGCGAGATCGTGAACCTCGGTCAGGACCCGTACACCGTCGGCCCGGCGCAGGCGCTCGGGCTGAACAACCCGCTGACCCTGGGCGTGCCGACGATGTGGCGGGAGACCCCGTCGCCGTACGGGCCGCTGTTCCTGACCCTGGGCAAGGCGGTGAGCTGGCTCACCGGGGACCACGTGGTGATGGGCGTGGCCGCGCACCGGCTGATCGCGCTGGTGGGGCTGGCGATGATCGTGTGGTCGCTGCCCCGGCTGGCCCGCCGGTTCGGGGTGAGCCCGGTCAGCGCGCTGTGGCTGGGCGCGGCCAACCCGCTGGTGCTGTTCCACCTGGTCGTCGGCGTGCACAACGAGGCGCTGGCGATCGGGCTGATGCTCGTCGGGTTCGAGCTGGCGCTGCGCAACATGCCCAGGGTGACCCCGGACGGGCCGTTCCCGCCGTGGCAACGCGGCGAACTGCTCTGGTACGCGATCGGCGCGGCGGTGATCACCCTCGGCGCGGCGGTGAAGATCCCGGCGGCGCTGGCCCTGGGCTTCCTCGGGGTGATGATCGCCCGACGGGTGGGCGGCCGGTGGTCGCACCTGTTCGCCACGGCGGGCGGGCTGTTCGTGGTGTTCGCCGTGGTGCTCAGCGCCTGCTCGTTCGGCAGCGGCCTGGGCTACGGCTGGGTGGCCACCCTGAACACCGCCTCGACGATCAAGAGCTGGATGGCGCCGATGACCGCGCTCGGCTTCGGCGCGGGCGGGCTGGGCGTGCTGCTGGGCCTGGGCAACCACATCGAGGCGGCGATCACCGTCAGCCGGGCCGTCGGCGGGGTCCTCGGGCCGCTGCTGGCGGCGAAGCTGCTGCTGGACTCGTTCCGCTGGCGGCTGCGCCCGCTGACCGGCCTCGGCGTCGGGATGGGCGCGGTGCTGGTCCTCGGCGCCACCGTGCAGCCCTGGTACCTGCTGTGGGCGGCGGTGCCGCTGGCCGCGGCGGCGGGCAACACCAAGTTCCGCACCGCGGCCACGATCATCAGCGCCGGGCTGGCGGTCGCGCTGGCGCCGACCGGGCAGACCTTCGACGGCCGGGTGTTCGTGCTGCCCTACGCCATCATCGGCGCCGTCGTGGTGACGGTGATCGCCGTGGTGGTGGTCCGCAGGCGGATTCCGCGCGGCGAGTGGCTGCCCGGGCGGCGGGTGACGGCAACCACGCCCTAGGCTGCACAGTCGTGAGCGCCCCCGCCGTCGAGGTGTCCGACCTGGTCAAGAGATACGGGTCCACCACAGCCGTGGACGGTCTGTCGCTGCGGGTCGAGCGCGGCGCGGTCCTGGGGCTGCTCGGCCCCAACGGCGCGGGCAAGACGACCACGGTGGAGACCTGCGAGGGCTTCCTGCGGGCGGACTCGGGCACCGTGCGGGTGCTCGGCCTCGACCCGGTCGCCGACGCGGCGGCGCTGCGCCCCCGGATCGGCGTGATGCCCCAGGGCGGCGGCGCCTACCCCGGGGTGCGGGCGGCGGAGATGCTGGACCTGGTCGCCGCGTGCGCGGCGAACCCGCTCGACCCCGCCTGGCTGATCGACGTGCTGGGCCTGTCCGGCGCGGTGAAGACCCCGTACAAGCGGCTCTCCGGCGGGCAGCAGCAGCGGCTGTCGCTGGCCTGCGCCCTGGTCGGCCGCCCGGAGCTGGTGTTCCTCGACGAGCCCACCGCGGGGATGGACCCGCAGGCCCGGCGCCTGGTGTGGGACCTGGTCGCGGCGCTGCGCGCGGACGGCGTCAGCGTGCTGCTCACCACCCACCTGATGGAGGAGGCCGAGGCGCTGGCCGACCGGGTGGTGATCATCGACCACGGCCGGGTGGTGGCCGACGGCACCCCCGGCGAGCTGACCGCCGAACGCCCCGACGACCAGCGGCTGCGGTTCCGCGCCAAGTCGGGCATGGACACCGCGCTGCTGCTGGCCGCGCTGCCGGAGGGCTGCCGGGTCACCGAGCCCACCGCGGGCGGCTACCTCGTCACCGGGACCGTCGACCCGCAGGTGGTCTCGACGGTGACCGCGTGGTGCGCCCAGCAGGGGGTGCTGGCCGAGGAGCTGAACGTCGGTCGGCGCAGCCTGGAGGACGTGTTCCTGGAGCTGACCGGACGGGAGCTGCGGTCGTGACCTTCCCCGCGGGCACCTTCACCCCCGCACCCGGCCGCGGCCGGACCGGGCGGATGCTGCTGGTCCACGCGCGCACCGAGGCGGTGCTGACGCTGCGCAACGGCGAGCAGGTGCTGCTGACGCTGCTCATCCCGCTGGCGCTGCTGGTCGGCCTGAGCCTGCTCGACGTCATCACCATGCCCGCCCCGCGGGTCGACTCGGTGACCCCGCGGGTGTTCGCCCTGGCGATCATGTCCTCGGCGTTCACCGGGCAGGCCATCGCCCTGGGCTTCGACCGCCGCTACGGCGTGCTCAAGCGGCTCGCGGCGACGGCGCTGCCGCGCTGGCTGCTGGTGGCCGGGCGGGTCGCGGCGGCGCTGGCGGTCGTGGCGGTGCAGCTCGTGGTGCTGGGCGCGGTGGCGCTGGCGCTGGGCTGGTCGCCGTCGGCGGCGGGTCTGGGGTGGACGGTGCTGCTGGTGGTGCTGGGGACGCTGACCTTCGGGGCGCTGGGGGTGCTGCTGGGGGGCGCGCTCAAGGCGGAGGTCGTGCTGGCGCTGGCCAACGTGATCTGGTTCGTGCTGCTGCTGGCCGGCGGGATCGTGCTGCGGGTGGACGCGTTGCCCGGCGGGATGGCCGCTGTGGTGCGGTTGCTGCCTTCCGGGGCGTTGACGGAGGGGTTCACGCAGGCTCTGGTCGACGGGGTCACGCCGTCGTGGTGGGTGTGGGTGACGTTGGCGGTGTGGGGTGCGGTGGGCGGGGTCGCCGCCGCCCGCACGACCAAACTGGTCTAGGCCGACCTCGACGGCGGCGGCTGCACTCCGGTGGTCACCGCCCCGTCCGCCGCTTGACGCTGCGGGGCATCGCACCGAGCAGCACCAGCACCACCAGCGGCAGCCCGTAGAGGAGTGCGTACTGGGCGATGTCGGGCAGGCGGCCCGACACGTCCTGCACAACGGCGGTCAGCAGGGCGGTCGCGACGGGCAGCACCAGCACCAGCGCGGCCCGGCGGCCGACACGCGATCCCGCTCCACAGGCGAAGAGCGCGCCCACCGCGAGGACGGCCAGTTCGACGAACTCCACCGACGGCGATCCGTGGGCGAGGGTGCCCACCGCGACGTGCGCGACGACGGCGGCGGCCACGATCGGGACCCCGGCCCCACCCACGCGTTCCCGACCGCTCCGGGGCCCGGGCGACCAGGTCAGGGAGATCGCGGTCAGCAGCCCGAGGAGGGTGGAGCCCGCGTGGGGGGCCGGAATCCAGTGCGGGTCGACGGACAGGACCAGGAAGCCGATCGCGCCCAGCCAGGCGCCCGCGGCGGCGGCCCGGCGGAGCCCGAAAGCGCTGAGCACGGCGGTGAGCAGCCAGATCGCCCAGACCGGGGCGTCGGGGACCTGCTGGGTCCAGGACAGGTCTCCGAGGGCGTCGTTGCGCACCCACCAGGCCACCTCGTGCACGGCGGTCGTCGCCCCGGCGAGCACGGCGACCGGCGCGAGGAGGCTGACGACGGCCAGGACGTCGCGGGGGTCCACACCGCCGTCGAGGGCGAACGCGCGGCGCAGGTGCAGGCGGAGGGCGCCCCGGACCAGGTCGGCGGACTCGCGCCACCCGGGGTCGGCGCTCTCCAGGAGGACGGCGAGCATCTCCTCGCCCCGGCGTTCGCGGTGGTCGCGGGGGTAGAGGGCGAGCAGGCGCCGGTAGCGGCGTTCGAGGTCGCTCACGCCGTTCCCCCCGCCTGCCGCAGCCGCAGCCTGCTCGCCGCCGCGCGGGTGTGCGCCCGTACCCGGTCCACCTCGGCCCGCAACCGGGTCGCCCCCTCGTCGGTCAGCCGGTAGTAGCGGCGCAACCGCCCGTCGACGACCTCCTCCCGGTCGACGGCCACCCAGCCGTTCGACGCCAGCCGGTCCAACGCCGCGTAGAGCGTTCCCGCCCGCAGCTTCACCCGGCCCCCGGAGATCGCCTCGACGTCGAGCAGGATTCCGTAGCCGTGCTGCTCCCGGTCGGCGAGCGCCGTCATGATCAGGAACGTCGGTTCCCGCACCGCCTCATCAGCCATACCGGTTGCATATACCGATCAACTGACTATGACAAGATCGGGGAGCGCCAGTTCCCCGCCGCGGCGACCGACTCCAGCCAGCCGACCTCGGCGGCGAGGTCTGTTGTGCCCCGGTGGGTTTCCGGGGCCGGGGTGGGGTGGGGGTCGGCACCGTCGAGCTTGGCGCGCAGGGCGGCTCGAAGGGATTCCGCCTCGGCGGTGGCGGACAGTTCACCCGGGGTCGGGTCGCGGTAGGGGCGCAGGGCGGCTCGGCCGTCCCAGATCTCGATGACCCGGCGGTAGAGGCGGTATTCCATGTGCCACCACGGGGTGGGTGAGCGCAGTTCGATGGTGGGGGTGGCGGTGCGCAGGGCGTGCCAGAGCGGGGTGAGGCGGCGGTAGGAGCGGTAGTGGGCGAGCCAGGTGCGGGCGGCGTCGACCCGGGGCCCCCAGGCGGGGAGGGTGATGCCGACGATCGCCGTGCTCAGGCCGATGGCGAGCATGGTCAGTTCGGGGAAGGTCTGCTTCCACGGCGGTGGGGTGCCGAAGCGGCCGCCGAGGATGAAGCAGGCGCGGTGGCCCGCCCAGGCGACGCAGCACCAGCCGCCGGTGGTGAGCAGCCAGAGGCCCCGGCGCAGCCAGCGGCGGTCGGCGATGCGGGCCCAGTGGGCGGTGAGCCGGGCGTTGACCAGCAGGCACCCGGCCACGCCCAGGACGAACAGCAGGTTCGCCGCCGACGTCCACGGTTGCCGCCCCCAGTCGACCCGGCTCCAGTCCGGGGATTCGACCAGGGCCGCGACCAGCCAGGCCGCGAACAGCACGACCATCCCGGTGCCGGTCAGCGCGGCCCGGGACCGGAGGGCGGCGGGCACGCGGTGGGGCGGGTGGGTGGAGTGCACGAAGAACGCCTGCAACGCGAAGGTGCCGCCGACTACCAGTTCGTGCTGCACGATCCAGCCCGCGCCGGGCAGGACCGCGTCGAGCACGCCGCCCACGGTGCGCAGGCCCACCGCCAGGGCGAGCAGCAGGGCCAGCAGGGCCGACCACAGCGCCCAGTGGCCCGGTCGCGGGGCGCGCAGCAGGTCGGCGGCCTTGTAGGCGACGGCGAGGCCGACGACCGCGATCACCGCCAGGTGCAGTGCCTCAGCCGACACCGCCGCCCCCGTCGGCGCGGCGTTCCATGACCTCGGCGAACCGGTCGACCACGGCGGCCTCGGTGGGGTCGAGGGCCCGCCGGTCGGGGACGAGCCTGCGGTCGGCCAGGCGCCAGATCAGCGACGCGGCCACCTCGGCCTGCTGCTCCATGACGTCGTCGTAGCCCGCGCGGTGCAGCACGCCCATGCGGCGCAGCAGGTCCGGGGACACGTCCGGGGTGAGTTCCGGACCCAGGCCGGTGCCGCCGTGGCCGAGCAGGATGTGGCCCAGCTCGTGGCAGACGATGTGCTCGGCGCGCAGCGGTGGGCTGTCGGCGTCGTGCACGATGAGGTCGACCGTGGGGCCGCTGAGCCAGGCGCCGTCCGGGGCGCCCGGGGGCATGACCATCGGCAGCACGTGGATCGGCCTGCCGCGGTGCGCGGCGACCCTGGCGCAGAACTCCCCCAGGTCCCACGGCCGCGGCACGCCGACCTCGGCCAGCAGTTCCCGCACCCGCCTGCGCAGCCTGCGGTGCTCGGCCAGGCCCCTCACGGTGCCACCGCCGCGCTGCCGCCGCGCCGTCGCGGTGCCCTCACCTCAGCTCGGGCTTCCCGCTCTCGGGCCTGCGCTCCGGGCGCGCGTGCGCGCGCTCGATCTCGCACACCCGGTTGGCCATCTCCAGGATCGCCGCCCGCCCGGCCTCCGACAGCTCCCCGGCGCGCATCGCGATCGCCCGCACCTGCGCGTCGCGCCAGGCGGCGACCAGGTCGAGCTGCTCGTCGACGCGGGCGGACTCGGCGTCGTCGGAGAAGTAGCCCAGCGGCACGCCGAAGAACCGGGCCAGCGCCGACAGGTGCCGGAAGCTCGGGTTGTCCCTGGTGCCGCGGCGCCAGGCCGAGATCGCGCTGTGCGAGATGTCGACCGACTGCTCGGTGCGGATCGAGGCGGCGATCTCCTCGTTGGTGAACGGGCCCCGCCCGGCCGGGTGGACCGTGGCCACCAAGCGGTTCAGCTTCGCGGACAGCCCCAGATCCCCGTGGTCCATCTCCCCCACCTCACGGCGAATGGTGTTCGACACCTGTCGAAAACAAGCACCGGTCGTTGCACTACTGTTGAAACCCTGCGCAGGCGGAGTATATGTTCACCCCGCCTGGGGGAACGCTACCGCCGGACGGGTCGTGGGGGGAGTGACCCGTCCGGCGGTAGCCCACGGGAAGGCGATGGGGGAGTTCGCCCTCCGACGACGCAGTGTAGTCCGCCATGATCGTTGCGTGGAGCACTTCCGCGAAGATGCACACACTTTCACGGTTCACCCGGCGATGAGAGCCACGGCACGCTAAAGCGGCCCATCGGCGGGTTCTCAGCCACCCGCGCTTACCATCGGCCCGTGGCGCTGGAGACACTGAAGAACCGCATCGATCGGCTCCCCGGGGCGAGTGTGCGCACGCAGCGCACGGTGGCGGTCGGGGTGCTGATCACCCAGGCGCTGATCGCCGTGACCGGGTCGGTCGTGCGGGTCACCGGCTCCGGCCTCGGGTGCAGCACTTGGCCGCAGTGCCAGCCCGGCAGCATGGTCCCGGTCGAGCACCCCGAGCTGGCCGCGCTGAACCAGTGGATCGAGTTCGGCAACCGGCTGCTGACCGGGGTGGTGGGCATCATCGCCTTCGCCGCGTTCGCCCTGGCCTACCTCGACCGCCCGCGCCGCCGCCGCTACGTGCGCCTCGGCTTCATCATGCCCGCGGGCGTGGTCGTGCAGGCGATCATCGGCGGCCTGACGGTCCGCTTCGACCTGCTCTGGTGGACCGTCGCGGTGCACTTCCTCGCCTCGGCGGTGATGGTGTGGCTGGCCACGCTGCTCCTGCACGCGATCGAACAGGGCGACGGCCCCGCGGTGCACCGCGGCCCGGCGGCGCTGCGCGGGCTGTTCCCGGTGATGGTCGTGGTCCTGGTGGGCCTGCTGGCCGTCGGCACGATGGTGACCGGCGCGGGCCCGCACGCGGGCGACCCCGACACCCCCCGGCTGGCACTGCCGGTGGACACGCTGGCCCACGTGCACGCCGCGTTCCTGTTCCTGTACCTGGGCATCCTGATCGCCGTCGGCGTGATGATCAAAACCGACGCGGGCACTCCCCCGGTGCTGTGGCGGCGGTTCACGGTGCTGATCGCGGTGGTGCTGGCCCAGGGGGCGCTGGGCTTCGTGCAGTACTGGACCGGTGTCCCGGAGTTGCTGGTGTCGCTGCACGTCCTCGGCGCCACGGCGGTCATCGCGGCCACGGCCAGCCTGTGGGACGGGACGCGCGAGCGCCCGCTGGTGCGCCCGGGATCAGACCGGGTCCTGGTCACCCGCAGCTGAGCAGCGGGAACTCGGCGAAGTCACGGGTGGCCGCGCCACGCGGATCGAACGGCTCGGGCGCGCCCTCCGCAGCGCCGCCCGAGCCGGGCGTTCGACTCAGCCGCGGGCGCGGCCGCCCATCTTGACGCGGTGCGCGTGCCCGATCTTGGCCGCCTCGACGGTCTCGCGGTCCCATTCGGCGGCTTCGAGGTCCCTGACCTTCTCGATGAGCCGCTCGCCCAGCGCGGGGCTGGGGACGAGCACGTCGCCCATGGCGCCGTCGTGGCCGACCAGGACCACGCGGGCGCCCTTGCGGCCGATGTTCTCGACCACGGCGCGGGCGGGCTTGCCGTGCCTGGCCACGAAGGCGGCGGCGGCCTTCACGGCCTTCGGCGGCACCGAGGGCGCGCGGTCGGCGGTCTTGTCGTCAGCGGTCTTCTCGTCAGCCACCCGACAGAGCGTAGGCCCTGCGCGACCGGGCCACCTGTCGACCGTGAGCGGGGCCACTGGAGCATCCTGGGCGGGGCGGGCGGAGTTCGCCCGGCGTGATGAACACCCGTCCCGAGAGGAGCAAAACCGTGCCGAAGGCCGTGCTGGTGACCGAGAACGGTGGCCCGGAGGTCCTGCGCCACACCGAGGTGGACGAGCGCTCCCCCGGCCCGGGCGAGGTGCTGGTGGCCGTCGCGGCGGCCGGGGTGAACTTCATCGACACCTACCAGCGCTCCGGCCTGTACCCGATCCCCTGCCCGTTCGTCCTCGGCCAGGAGGGCGCGGGCACGGTGACGGCCGTGGGCGACGGGGTCACCGGCGTGGCCGTCGGGGACCGGGTCGCCTGGGCGGGTCCACTGGGCGGGTACGCCGAGCAGGCCGTGGTCCCCGCCACCGCGGTGGTCCCGGTGCCCGAGGGCGTCGACGACGAGACCGCTGCCGCGGCGATGCTCCAGGGCCTCACCGCCCACTACCTGGTCACCTCCACCCACCCGGTCCGACCAGGCGACACGGTGCTCGTGCACGCGGCGGCGGGCGGGGTCGGCCTGCTGCTGGTGCAACTGGCCAAGGCCCGCGGCGGCCGGGTGATCGCCACGGTGTCCACCGAGGAGAAGGCGGACCTGGCCCGCGCCGCGGGCGCCGACGAGGTCATCCGCTACACCGAGGAGGACTTCACCACCCGCACCCGGGACCTGACCGGCGGCGAGGGTGTCGCGGCGGTCTACGACGGGGTGGGCAAGACCACGTTCGACGGAAGCCTGTCGGTCCTGCGCCCACGCGGAACACTGGCCCTGTTCGGCGCCTCCAGCGGCCCGGTCCCCCCGGTCGACCCGCAGCGGCTCAACCACGCGGGTTCGGTCTTCCTCACCCGCCCCACGCTGGCCCACCACATCGCCACACCGGACGAACTGCGGTGGCGCACCGGCGACCTGTTCACCGCGATCACAGCGGGCACCCTCGACATCCGGATCGGCCACCGCTACCCCCTGGCCGACGCGGCCCGGGCACACGCGGACCTGGAGGGCAGGCGCACCACCGGCAAACTCCTCCTGCTGCCCTGACCCACGCGCCACGCGGCCTACCCCGGCCACCAACCACTCCGAACCCCACCAGGCGCAGCAACAACAACCGGCCACCCGAAAACCGCAGGCCCGGCCAAGCAAACGCCCGGGTGGGTGGATGTGTTTGGCCGGGGGTGGCGATCATGTG